>JARYMB010000045.1 GCA_029907345.1 Methanolinea sp. | reverse complement strand
TGCTGATGGCCATCCAATCGGAAGCGGGCCGTGGGATGTTTACCCCGGCGACCGGAAAGCCGAGACGATCTGCGTGATGCATCGACCACAGGCGGGTGTCCATCGGGTCATCCGGAATTCCCCGGGAGTGTCTGGTGTGTTCGTTTCTGCGGGTTTATGTGGTCTGCATTGCTCGCGTCTTCCATTTGATCAGTTCTACCGCTCTGGTCCCGGGATCACGAGAGCATCCGCTTATCACGATGGAATGAAAGAACGCGCTGTTCTGCCCGCGGTTTCCCGGAAACAGGGCGGTTCACACGTATTCGCATTATAAAGAGATAGGATTGACTGAATGGTGTGAATCTGATGGAGCATTGTTGCCCATTTGAAGATCGGGAGTCATTGGCGGGGATTAATAGGGAAATATCCATGATTCTTCGTGAATGCTGAAGAATGAGATAGTGTTACTCTACTTTTCCTGATACGAGGAGGAAGATGTCGGATGATGTATAAATCTCTTCCACCTGGCGGCCATTCCCTCAGTTCCGCGATCGACATGGGGATCATAGCATGCTAAGAATGAATGGGGACGGAACAATTGCGGGTGCTGGATTTTTTCGAATTTCATTCGTCCACATGAAATTCCCCGATAATCTGGTCGCCTCCTTCTGTATCCAAAACCTATTGTAGTGAGACGAGAGATAGTTGATTTGAGAAGGTCATGTATATCCTTACCGCAGTCCTTCACAAAGAAGAGGATATGTATGTTGCCGAATGTCCCGAAGTCGGTACCGTCAGCCAGGGAACAACTATCGAGGAAGCGGTGTCGAATTTAAAGGAAGCAACAGCTTTGTATCTGGAAGAATTCCCTCTCACAAAAGACCGGAGATCGATCATCACCACGTTCGAGGTGATCCCGGCTGCCAAAACATAGAGGCATATCGGGTGAAAAAGTAGTAAAAATCCTCTGTAATAGATTTGGTTTTACTGTTTCCGGGTATTCGGGGAGTCATGTCCGCCTTTCCAAGGCTGATAAGGGAATGAAAGTCGGGACCGTAGTGCCTATGCACGACGAGCTGAAACCCGGGACGCTTCATGGGATTCTCAGGCTTGCGAAGATAGACCCGGAGGAATTTTTCAGGCATCTCTGATATTCCTTTTTTCCCGCTTCGTCATTTTAAGTGGGTAAGTTGCACGAGTGCATGACATTCTTTCTTCGTTTTGAATTGGTTTATTCAAAGAAGAAACATAGACTTTCTATGAAACCCTTCGTGAAACCGCCGCCGGGGCGCACCTTTTAGGGGCGGCGGAACCATCCTTATGTGGGGGTGTGGGGGCGACCAGCCCCCACATTGGGTTCTCATTACCCACTCAGATTAGCGAAGAGCCCCTTTCTTTATATTCCTGCCCCGGGCTCCAGAGTTGATCTGGTTACCACGAGTGAGTTGTAAGTGAATAGGATGAATGGAGAGGGAAAATCTCTACATTTTTCCCTATCTGATTCACCCGGCCGGGAAGCGTCTGCTGCCCTGATGGGATATCCCGTCGGGTCCGTGGGTCGGAGTACGGGATAGAATGGATGGAATGTCCTCGTCGGGGCGGACAGGGAGCGGATCGCGGATGCCGTCCGGACCTTTTCGCCGGCGAAGGAGAGGAGCGTGATCTTCGGGGAGGTGGGTGCGAGCGGGAGGATCTCTTCTCTCCTCCGGTGTCTGCAAAAGAGATAGGATCCTGATTTGACACCTCTCCCGCCGGGCGGGAAAAACCTCCGGCTTTCTCTCAAAATATCCCCGTTTCCCGCCGTGCAGGACATCCATAACTATAACTACCTGTAGTTAGTTATAGTATTGTATGGCAATGACGACAGTCCAGCTCCGGAAAGAGACCAAGGAGAAATTAAATGCCCTGAAGATACATCCCCGGGAGACGTACGATGAACTCATCGACAGGCTGGCAGATGCGGCATATGATGATGAACCGCTCTCTCCCGGTGAGATTGAAGATATCAAGGAAAGCGAGGGGGATATCGAGTCTGGCCGTGTCCGGAATCTCCGGGACATTCTGAAAGATCTGGGTGATGACCAGCTGATCAGATCCCTCCGGTGAATAATGGTTTATTTGGTCCAATTCACCCACCATGCAGAGAAAGCATTTACTGCTCTTCCCCAGGCAATAAGAATACGGATTGCGGTTGCATTGGAAAAGTATGCAATGGATCCCTTTCGTCGTCATGATGTCAAGAAAATAAAAGGCTGTCCTCCCGGGAAGCCGAGGTATCGAATGCGAGTGGGTGAATACCGCATCATATTCCGCTTAATACAGAATCGCATGGTCATTTGCGTGGTATCTGTGGGAAAAAGGAAAAATATGGATTACTAAACCACATTCCGGTTGTCATCACCCGACCAGGAAGCATCTGCTGCCCTGACGGGATGGGAAGATTCCATCGGTAATTCCAGCAGGGACCTGAATGGTATTCCTGTCGATAGTGGGCATATCGGAGTCCCACAAGGCTCATATATCGTGTTACTATTGGTTCGTATAGAGTTGGGGCTTTGTAATTTCGGCAGTCATTGGCATTCATTGTGCCCCGGGAAAAAAGGGAAAATACCCGGTTTTTTCTCAAAATATCCCCATTTCCCCGTCGTGCAGGGGGGCAATACCGCTTCCCCTTTCGTTTTTTATTATCCCCCGGAAGAACAAAGAGCCTCTTTTTCAATGCCCATTGACCGGTTATCCGGGATCTCCTTCAAGGATCATCCGGATTTCCTGCTCCCTCTCCGGAAGATCGATGGTGGCCGTATTCCAGACTTCGGGAATATCACTACCAAGATAGTGGGGGAGAAGAAAGAACATGCTGCATTCCTCTACCATCCTGCCAGGGGATCACCCGGTGAGATTCACGAAATTCGGGTGAAAGGCTGTTAGCTGCTTCCCCAATGATCCGGATGTGACAGATTACCCAGACCTGGAGCAGGCCGGAGCGAATGCATTCTTCCTCTGTGTCCGGCAGCTTTTCATGGATCCGGCGGATAGATGCAGGGATACCGGGAGCCGGTCCCGATCCGTCCTCATAAGGGGATCGCTTCCTGTGTCACTCTCTGACGGAAACGGTCGTTGAGTCCATGCAGGGATGCCATATCCACAGGACATCCAAGCAGCGAAGAGAGTTCCCGCTGGAATGCCGCATGGGTGATCCGTGTGGTCTTGGGAGGAAACTCGACGAGAAAATCGATATCACTCCTCCTGACCCGGACGAGCATGATCCTGCCTTTGCTGATGGCCATCCAATCGGAAGCGGGCCGTGGGATGTTTACCCCGGCGACCGGAAAGCCGAGACGATCTGCGTGATGCATCGACCACAGGCGGGTGTCCATCGGGTCATCCGGAATTCCCCGGGAGTGTCTGGTGTGTTCGTTTCTGCGGGTTTATGTGGTCTGCATTGCTCGCGTCTTCCATTTGATCAGTTCTACCGCTCTGGTCCCGGGATCACGAGAGCATCCGCTTATCACGATGGAATGAAAGAACGCGCTGTTCTGCCCGCGGTTTCCCGGAAACAGGGCGGTTCACACGTATTCGCATTATAAAGAGATAGGATTGACTGAATGGTGTGAATCTGATGGAGCATTGTTGCCCATTTGAAGATCGGGAGTCATTGGCGGGGATTAATAGGGAAATATCCATGATTCTTCGTGAATGCTGAAGAATGAGATAGTGTTACTCTACTTTTCCTGATACGAGGAGGAAGATGTCGGATGATGTATAAATCTCTTCCACCTGGCGGCCATTCCCTCAGTTCCGCGATCGACATGGGGATCATAGCATGCTAAGAATGAATGGGGACGGAACAATTGCGGGTGCTGGATTTTTTCGAATTTCATTCGTCCACATGAAATTCCCCGATAATCTGGTCGCCTCCTTCTGTATCCAAAACCTATTGTAGTGAGACGAGAGATAGTTGATTTGAGAAGGTCATGTATATCCTTACCGCAGTCCTTCACAAAGAAGAGGATATGTATGTTGCCGAATGTCCCGAAGTCGGTACCGTCAGCCAGGGAACAACTATCGAGGAAGCGGTGTCGAATTTAAAGGAAGCAACAGCTTTGTATCTGGAAGAATTCCCTCTCACAAAAGACCGGAGATCGATCATCACCACGTTCGAGGTGATCCCGGCTGCCAAAACATAGAGGCATATCGGGTGAAAAAGTAGTAAAAATCCTCTGTAATAGATTTGGTTTTACTGTTTCCGGGTATTCGGGGAGTCATGTCCGCCTTTCCAAGGCTGATAAGGGAATGAAAGTCGGGACCGTAGTGCCTATGCACGACGAGCTGAAACCCGGGACGCTTCATGGGATTCTCAGGCTTGCGAAGATAGACCCGGAGGAATTTTTCAGGCATCTCTGATATTCCTTTTTTCCCGCTTCGTCATTTTAAGTGGGTAAGTTGCACGAGTGCATGACATTCTTTCTTCGTTTTGAATTGGTTTATTCAAAGAAGAAACATAGACTTTCTATGAAACCCTTCGT
>JARYMB010000044.1 GCA_029907345.1 Methanolinea sp. | reverse complement strand
AGAAATGTCATGTATTTCACACCCCGGGAAGAGGAAATGGCTGACCTCCTCGTGCAGGTAGGTCTCAAGAAGAACGTTGCAAAGGTCCTGATATACCTTGCCCACACGCACGAGGCGACTTCCCGGGATATCGAGAGGGGAACCGACCTCCGGCAGCCCGAGGTCAGCATCGCCATGGCCTCCCTCATCGACCAGAAATGGGTCGAGAACAGGGAGACGAAGGCCGAGAACAAGGGAAGACCCGTCAAGATCTACAGGCTCTCGCGTCCCATCCACGAGATCATGGACAGCATCGAGCAGCAAAAGAAGGAAGAGGCGGAAAACCAGCTCATGCTCATCAGGCAGGTCCGCGAATACATCTCCTGAATTCAGTTCTTCCCAATAATTCTCGTCCCCGCCGCATTCCCTGCAACCAGTGTCGTCTTTTGTGTATAGCGGCAGAACAGCCCGCACTCGAGAACACCGGGAATCAGGGTCAGCTCCTCTTCGAGGCCTGCAGGGTCAGGTATCGGGGAAAACGTGCAATCGATGATGTAGTTGCCGTTGTCGGTGATGACCGGCCCGTCCTTTGCCTTTCCCTCCCGGATCACCGGTTCCCCGCCAAGTTCCAGAACTGCAAGCATCACGGGTCTTGCAGCAAACGGGATGACCTCGACAGGGACCGTGCCCGAAAGCCGCTCGGTGTACTTTTCTTCGTCCGCAACGATGACGAGACGTGCCGCTGCGGCTGCGACAACCTTCTCGCGTGTGAGGGCTGCCCCCCGGCCCTTGATGAGGCGAAGGTCCCTGTCTGCCTGGTCCGCTCCATCCACGGCGAGGTCCGGATCGGGATGGTCATCGAGCGTTGCCAGCGGGATACCAAGCTCGCGGGCACGGATGGCTGTCTGGAGGGATGTGGGGATCCCCGTCACGGACATCTCTTCGGCCTTTATCCTTTCCGCAAGCCGGACCATGAAATGGTACGTCGTCGAGCCTGTCCCGAGTCCGATTATCATACCGTCCCGGACGAACTCTGCAGCCTTCATCCCGGCGTTCCTCTTTGCCTTTTCCCTCTCTGCCGCGTTCATCATTCCTCCTCCTCCTTCCCCGAACGGGGAAAAAGCCGGGAAAGATCTTCCTGTGCCCCGGTCGCCGTGCAGTCGAGCGTAATCGGGGTGAGGGAGATGTTTCCCTTCCGGATGGCATGCACATCCGTCCCCTCCCCCGCATCGGAGATGAGGGGTCCGTTGATCCAGAAGTACGGCCTTCCCCGCGGGTCAAGCCTCTTTTCAACGCCCGTGGCGAAGAGTTTCTCCGCGAGGCGCGTGACCTCGTATCCCCCCTTCACGACCGAGGGGATGTTCACGTTCAGGACATCGACCCCGCGGGGAAAGGGCTTCTCGAGGAATGTCCGGCATACCTCGCGAACAACCCTCTTCGAGGCCTCGAAACTCTGCCGGTGCCTCCGCGGATCGTCGAACTTGTCGCCCTGGTCCTCCACCTGGAGTGAGAATGCGATCGCCCGCGTTCCCTGGTTTGCCGCCTCGAGAGCTGCACCCACCGTCCCGGATGTCATGATGGACTCAAACGAAAGGTTCTCCCCGATATTAATCCCGCTCACCACCATCGCGGGGCGGATGTCCAGGGCATAGAGACCGATGATGACGGCATCGGTCGGTTTTCCCCCGACGGCATAGGCAGTCACACCGTTCATCTCCACCTCGTGGGCCCGGATTGGCTCAAAGATGGAGATCGATCGCCCCACGGCACTCTGCTGGGTTGCCGGTGCCACGACGGTCACTTCCGAGATGGGGGAGAGGGCCTCGTAGGCAGCCCAGAGACCGGCAGAATTGATCCCGTCATCGTTGGTGAGGAGGATTCGGGGTTTCATGTCACCATCCCATTGGGAGGAAGGGGAGAAATAGTTGATCGATCGTCATGCCTATCTGAATAGGAAACGCATGTACCCGGCATGAAAGCGCTCCTCGCCGAGTATGCAACGTTCCACGATCCCCGCCTTGCCCCCGAGGGACGCGTGATGCTGGATGTCCTCTCCCGGAGTTTCGCGCGGTGCGGGTACGAGGTGGTCACACCGGATGGCAGCGATTTCCTCGGCGAGATCCGCCGCCTTGCCCCCGGATGTGACGTGGGGCTCGTGATCGCCCCTGACCACCTCCTTTTTGGGTATACCTCCGTGCTGGAACGTCTCACGCATAACATAGGCTGCGGGAGCATGAATGCGGCAATCTGCGCCGACAAGGTCCAGTGCGGCCGCATCCTGGCTCGCCATAAAATCCCCGTGCCGGGAGAACCGCAACCCGGAAAACAGGTCATCAAACCCGTTGCAGGGTGCGGGTCGGTCAATGTCCGGCTCTCCGAATTGCCGCCGGGTCCGGGCGAGGTCGCCCAGGAGTTCATCGACGGGGAAAACCTGAGCGTGAGCCTGGTCGGGAGCAGGGTCGTCGGCGATGCATGTTCGTACTATACCGGCAGGCCACCCCTCCTCCTCGCAGTGAACAGCCAGGACGTGGAGGTCAGCCCCTCCGGGGAGTTTTGCTACAGGGGCGGGGAGACCCCTATCGACCATCCGCGGCATGCCGAGATCGTGGAGACGGCAGTCCGGGCCGTCCAGGTCCTGGGGTGCCAGGGGTACGTGGGGATCGATATCGTCCTTGCGGACAGGCCCTACGTGGTGGACGTCAACCCCCGGGTGACGACGAGCATCGTCGGGATTGCTGCATGCATGGAGGAGGAGATCGCCGACATCCTGGTCCAGGCATCGAAGGGCGGGGGCCCGGAGTCCGTCCACATGAAGCGGCGGGCCCGGTTTGACAGCCACGGGGCGGTGGAGTTCCTGTGATCGGCATCGACGTGGGGGGGGCAAACGTCAAGCTCGCGACCGGTTCGGGTATCCATACCCTGTACTGTCCGCTCTGGAAGGGTGCCCCGCTCCGGGACGTTCTCTCCCGTTACAGGGACGAGGGAGGAGACGGGGCCGCTGTCGTCATGAGCGGGGAACTTGCTGACTGTTTTTCCACCAAGCAGGAGGGTATTGCATGGATTGTCCAGACTGTCAGGGACGTTTTTCCGGGGGCCCTCTTCTTTGGGACCGACGGCAGGTTCCATGACTCCCCGGCGCCAGCCCTTGCAGCCGCAAACTGGTTCGCAGCCGCGGTATACCTCCATTCTCTTTACCCCGGCGGTCTCCTGGTCGACATGGGGAGCACCACGACCGACATTGTCCCCCTCTCTTCTCCCCGGAGCCTCCGGGGTCTCACCGACCTCGCCCGGCTCCAGAAGGGGTACCTCCTCTACACGGGACTCCTCCGGACCCCTGTCCCGGCAGTCATCAGGAACGTCTCCCTCAACGGCATCGAAACGCCTGTCAGTTCCGAGTACTTCGCGACGAGCGCTGATGCCCACCTCGTTCTCGGCCATATCGGCGAGGAAGAGTATACCTGCGATACACCGGACGGACATGGAAAGGACAGGGTCTCCTGCCTCCGGCGGCTGGCACGGGTTGTGTGTGCCGACCTGTCGGAGATAGGGGAGGAGGGGGCGATGGCCGTTGCAGCCTCTTTCTGGGAGACACAGCGGGAGATGGTGAGAGTCGCCGTGCAGGCGGTGCAGCGGGAGTCAGGGACGGATCCCCTTATTGCGGCAGGCACGGGCTCCCGGCTGCTCGTCTCCCTGCTGGGTGCCCGCGACCTCGGACGGGACCTCGGGGAGGCTGCATCCGCCCTGCCCGCCCATGCTGTCCGGGAGGTGATGAGACGAAACCTTACGTGGTGAGCGTCCTGCTCCTCGCGGGCTCGCTCCTTGCCACTGTCATCCTCTGGCTTTGGGGTTTCCCGTTCTTCTTCCTCTTCCTCTTCATCCCGCTCATCCCGCAGGTCTGGAAGGAGAGGAAAGTGCGTTCCTGTCCCGCCTGCGGTTTTTCAACGACGGACGGGAAAGTCGCATTCTGCCCGTACGACGGGACACCCCTTACTGACGTTCAGTCGCCATGAGGGAGAGGGAAAGGAGGGACCGCGGGACCGGGACACCAAAGAGTGTGTCGACCGGGATCTCCGGGAATGACCGGCGCGAATAGGCACGGATCGTGCCCGGGTCGATGGCAAGGGAGAGGCATTCTGCAACCCGTGCAGCGCGGCCCGGCGTCATGCTCCGCGAGAGGACGACGCAGAGGTCCACGATGGGTGACCCAAGGCGCGTCTCCGGGTAGAAAGGTGCCTCTGCAGGAGAGATCTGCCCGCAGTCCGTGCACATGTACCTCCTGACCCGCACGTTCACCGGCCTCTTCTCACCGCCGTCCATGATGACGGCAAAGCGCCTCTCCTTCGTGTCGTACCCGGATACCTTTCCCCCGCAGCGGGGGCATGCATCAAGGCGGGAAAAGACGTGCCCGTCCACAGCAAGGACCCCCGACTGCACGAGGGCTGAAAGCATGGGGGGCACCCGGGGCGGCCTCACGGGCGCATCCCCTTCCCTGCGCCCCTTTCGACGAAAAAACCTCTCATTATCCGATCCCCTTCCTCCGACCAGGTTTTCCCTGTCCGGATACTGTCCCTGATAACAGTTTACCCACCAGTATTCATCGATTTTTCGCTTCAAAACAGCATCGTTAAATAGGGTTCGCTGGAGACATTGTTCTGTTCGAGGTTTTCCAATGGACGTCAAGTACGTACAGACAACCTGTCCCTATTGCGGGACCGGGTGTTCCTTCAACCTCGTGGTGAAGGAGGGGAAGGTCGTCGGGACCGCTCCCTACCACCGGTCACC
>JARYMB010000043.1 GCA_029907345.1 Methanolinea sp. | reverse complement strand
GACCGGTCTGGATTGTCTGGCTCTTTCCCTTCATCATACCGAACCGGTACTGGAGCGATTCGGCGGCTCCACCCTGCTGCTGGAGAGGACCGGCATTCAGACGGTTCCGGTTCCGGGTCGTATTCCGGACCATTGAATGGCTCTGGTCGCAGTCCTCGCGCGGGTCCCGGATTTGTCCTAATCGTACTAAGGTTCTGGTTTTGGTCAACCCTCACCCGCTCTGACCGGTTCATGTCTCTCATCCCGGATAAGGGGAGAGCCGAAAACCTCTCCCTGATGATTATCTACTAGTAATACTCTTTGCAGGGATGCCTGGTTCCTCGCTTGCAGGCTCACCTCCCTGCCCCCGGAGTCCGGCAAAATACGGGTGCCCCGGAAAAAACCCGCCATTCCGGGCATTGGTGCGCCCCGGTCGTCCGCTCCTTCCGGCCACATGGCCTCCCGTGGTGTGCACTAACACCTGTTCTTCATTCTCTCACTGATGCAGCATTTCATTCATGGACACAAGGGTGAGCCGTGTGCTGCATGCACGACACGCATGAGGAGGGGATGAAAAACTGGTCATGCGTCTGCGGGCTGTCTGTGGAGGGGGAATACCTGATCCGGTTTATTTCCCATTCCCCGTCTCCTGAAGAAAGGTATTTGCCATGCTGCAGGTGAACTGATTAAGGCAGGTGTAACGTTGTCCTTCCAGCATTCCCCCATATCCGGGGTGGTCACACCATGATCTCTGTCCTCTGCGTCGATGACGAGCATGCCCTCCTCGACCTGACAAAGATGTTCCTCGAAATGGGGAGCATCTGGTATGATCAATTGATAATACAATTGATTTAACATTATGTGAAAAATAACAACATTCATTTATTCCCAATGGAACATTTATCCGTATGTCTGTGGATTTGAAAAAACACATTTGCATTTTCGTAATCATGTCCCTCCTGATCGTGAGTTTTGCATCTTTTGCGGGATGTACTACCACCCGACCAGGAAGCGAGACTCCGACTGCGACGCCTACTCCGGCAGAGACTGGTGCTGTGACACCTGTACCGACGACCGTGCCGACGACCGTACCGACTCCGGTCGGGCCGAAGACAAAAGTGCTCCTCGCTACCACTACCAGCCTTTACGATACCGGGCTCCTCGATTACCTGAAACCGAAATTTGAGAAGAAGTATAACGCCGAACTTCTTATCACATCGCAGGGTACCGGAAAGGCCCTTGAGGTTGCCAAGCGTGGCGACTGTAATGTCCTTGCCGTTCACTCTCCCAGCCAGGAGACCACCTACATGGAGGACGGGTATGGATTGAACCGCCGTTGCTTTGCCTACAACTACTTTATTATTGTGGGACCGCCCGGTGATCCTGCCGGCGTGAAGGGGATGACTCCTGAAAAGGCATTTGCCACCATTCTCTCCAAGGGGAAGGCAAATACCCCGGGCGTGGCATTCGTTTCCCGTGGTGACGCCTCAGGCACCCATACTGCCGAACAGAACGTATGGAAATCTGCAGGGTATAATTATACCAGGGATGTCCAGAAGTCCGGTAAATGGTATATTGAGGCAGGCAGGGGTATGGGAGAGACGCTCCAGCTTGCATCCGAGAAAGGTGCCTATACCCTGACCGATGAAGGGACTTACCTTGCATACAAGGGCAAGCTCGATCTCGAACCCATTGTTACGGAGGGTGCCAGCCTGCTGAACGTTTACTCTGTGATTGCGGTCTATAACCCCATGTTCACACAACAGGAGATCGAGATGGCGAATAACTTCGTTGACTTCATGATCTCTCCGGAAACCCAGGCTGATATCGACAATTACGGGAAAGATAAGTATGGCAAGAACCTTTTTTCCGCAATGAACGGTCAGGGCAGTAAGTTCAGCTGTGTCTGCACGGGTGATGCAAACGGACTCAAACCGATGACGGTATTTAATGCGGGAAGTCTCAATGCACCCTTTGCCAAGATAGAGGCAGTATACGAGAATAAGTTCCCGAAAGTCGATGTACAGCTCTTTGGTGGGGGGAGCGTCACGATGATCGAGAAGATCACAAAGCAAGGCAAGAAAGCCGATGTGCTTGCTTCTGCTGATGCCTATCTCATCCCAACGCTGATGTATCCGAAGTATGCAGACTATTACGTCACGTTTGCAAAGAACCACATGGTGATAGTGTATACCAACCAGAGCAAGTACAATGACAAGATCACTTCCGACAACTGGTATGAAATCCTGAACACCCCGGATGTGAAATACGTCATCAGCGATCCCAACACCGACCCGGCAGGGTATCGTGCCGTGATGTCGATCCAGCTTGCAGAAAGGGTATATGGTGTTGATACCATCTTTTCGAGCCTCCTTGGTTCGCACAGCACGATGACAAGGACATTCTCAGATGGGAAATATACCATCGATGTCACCAGGCCTTCACCCGACGGAAAACTCGTCATCGGCAAATCAGGCCCGGATGTCGTCGCCATCCTCAAGGGAGGGAAAGCTGATTATGCAATTGAATACAGCAGTGTGGCCATCCAGAATGGTCTGCCGTATATCGAACTCCCGGTTGGAATGGATCTTTCGGCACAGGAATATGCAGATTCATATGCAACCGTAAAAGTGAAGCGTATCAGCGGTACCACAACGGCGACAGAGACTGCAACCCCGATTATTTACGGTGTTACCGTTCCTAAGAATGCACGAAGCCCGGATCTGGGACTTGAATTCATCAAGATCCTTGTTAGCCGGGAAGGCCACGACATCCTGACCGCAGATGGACAGGAAGTTATCGATCCGGCACTCGGGTACGGTAACGTCCCCGCAGAGTTAAAGGCAAGCGGCGTGGTGATGGCCTAGATATCCTCCTTTTTATCCACCCTGCTTTTACTATTCAAGCCTGACATTTCAAAAAGTAAAGGTTTTTTGGCATCATGGAGGAGGTTGTTGAATACCGGATTGCAGGGTCTGGCGTGGATGGAACGATTGATGCAATCGAATCCGGGGGTTCAAAAACAGGGAAAACTGCTCAACCAGGTTAGTTGGATGGTACCAATCCCTCTGCATGGGAGATCGTGTTTGCATTCACATCAACCAGGAGACTGGTAACGGGGATGAAGACGTTCACTTGTCATTTTCCCACCGCGAAATTACCAAGTAAAGGGGAGAGGATATGAGAGAGAGTATAGTATTCCAACCCATCGGAGTCATCCATACTCCTTTTCCGGATCCGGCGGGAATGCCAATTCAGCCGGCCGGAGGCAGGGAGGTTACCGGTACAATCGAAATTTTTCCCGAATTTGCTGACGGGCTGATGGATATCGAGGGGTTCTCACGGATCATTCTCATCTACTACTTTCACCGTTCAGGTGCGTGCAGTCTACAACTGGTCCCTTTTCTTGACACTCACCTGCATGGTGTATTTTCCACAAGGGCCCCCAATCGTCCCAATCCCATCGGGATATCCACCGTGTCCCTCCTTGGCAGGGAAGATACCTGCCTGAAAATCAGCGGAGTGGACATGCTTGATGGCACACCCCTGCTTGATATCAAGCCCTACCTTCCCGAATACGATGCATTCCCCCTGGAGCGGACCGGGTGGTATCCTTCGGGCGGGTCCTGTTTCAGGACGACCCTGTCTGATGATCGTTTCAAGGGAACCGGGAAAGGTTAATTATATTTAGTTAATTTACCTTTTTGATAAAATAATTTTATATATTTCCTCTTCCCATTACCTTATGGTCATGCATTCCAGGAACATGTATGACCTTGTACGTCACTTTGTAAAAAACACCAGGAGTCATGCCGGAAACCATCACATGTCCATGGTACGAACCAGATGGAAGTATTCCGGCACCTATCACCCGCTTTTTTGCTTGATGTTTTTCATCAGGTAAGGGATCCCATAAGCGAGGCACATCCCTCCAATAAAGGCTGCCGTCATCGAGACGAGGAATGAGAGTACTGCGGTGGTAACGGTCACAAGGGAGGAACCGGTCTTCAATCCATGCCTTGCCAGTTCTATCGCAACGAAGAGGAGGAGGGCTGCATAGAAACCGGAAGAGATCAGCCCGATCCATGCGGGGCTGGCAAAGAGCAGGGCGGCCCCGATCAAAATTATCCCGGCATAGATATTTGCACCCCCGGTCCTTGCCCCGAACCGGTACTCCCCGGCCATTCCCCCAGCCCCATGACACATGGGCATTCCGCCGAACGGAACAGAGGCAAGGTTCATGAGCCCAATAGTGCGGGAAAGCTTTTTTGGCCTGATATCGGCCGCAAAAAGATCCTTCGCAAGGAGCGAAGTTGCAAGGATTGCGTTGGTGATGGTGAGGATGACCTGGGGGAGGACCAGTTCTTGTAACGCGGTAATCACTTCGGATCCTGCAGGGATGGAAATCAGAGAGAGGGACATCGTTGTAAGCGGAGGAAAGCCCTGTGCCAGAATACCGGTAGCGAGCGCAACGATGATGACCGCAATCGATGAGGGATCCGGGACACGGAAGTGCAATGCCACAAGAAATCCTGCGATAATGATGATTGCACCCAGTATGAAATGTACCGGATCGGGAATGAGGTATCCCGCTGCAGTCTTGAGGAGGATGAGGGCTAATCCCAGCTGGATACCACGGACCACGGGAAGCGGAATATACCGTTCAATTATTTCGAGAACATTGGTGAAGCCAAGGAGCAGGAAAATTGCACCCAGTATAATTCCGGCAGCTGCAATCTCACCGCATGACATCCCGGCTGATACCGCGATGACGGCAATGGCCTTCATGGGTTCAACGGGGATAGG
>JARYMB010000042.1 GCA_029907345.1 Methanolinea sp. | reverse complement strand
GCACCGGGCCGCGATCAGGACACCGGGACCGGGGAAGAGGAAGACACACTCCCCCTGCCCAGGGACCTCATGGTCAGGTTCATCAACGGGGACAAGGAGGCGTTCCGGGCCGTGCTCGGCGAGGACATGGAAAGGAACCTTGCCTTCGACGAACCGGGCAGCAGCGGAAAGGACCCCCTGCGGAAAGGAATGGAAAATGATATCGCGGGCGGGGACGAGACTGGTCCGGGAAAAAAGGTGCGCCCGAAGTTAACATTCGAAATGTGGACGCTGGAGGGCGACGAGATAAAGATCACGCCGCTCCATTCCGCGGAGGATGAAGAGGAATGACCTTTCTCACGGTCCTTGACGGTGCACAGGGTATCGGGGGAAACAAGATCCATGTCGAGGAGAAGGGGAAGGGACTCTTCCTCGATTTCGGGAAGAACTTCGGGAAATACGGGATGTACTTCGAGGAGTTCCTGAAGAACCGGGACCTCCGCGGTATCCATGACCTCATGTACCTCGGCCTCATCCCGAAGTTAAACATCTACCGCAAAGACCTCGTTCCTTCCGACCTGCGGGTGGACGCCTACCCGGCGCCGGAGGTCGCCGCGGTCCTCGTCAGCCACGCCCACGTCGACCACACCGGCAACATCGGCCTCCTCGATCTCGGCATCCCGATCGTGGCATCGCCCCTCTCGCTGGCCATCCTGAAGGGAATGCAGGACTCGGGCGCCTCCGCGATCGATACCGACGCTTATTACGCATCGCCAAGACTCCCCCTCGACGAGTCGGGGCTCATGCTCGGGGCAAACAGGAAACTCCCCCATACGTGCCGGGAGAGCATCTGCACCACCCGCCCCCGGGACGAACTCGTTGCATTCCTCTCCTCCCGGCCCGGGCAGGAGGGTCCGGGTGCAAAGAAGTTTGAGCCGGCCCCCTGCCGCTCCCTCGACAACGTCGCCCTCCCGTTCGCGATCACGCCGTACGAGGTGGACCACTCGATCGTCGGGGCGACCGCGTACATCCTCAGGGGCGACACGACGATCGCCTACACGGGCGACATCCGGCTCCACGGCAGGCTCGGGGAGAAGACCCGGGACTTCCTCCACCATGCAAAAGACGCATCCGTCCTCATCATTGAGGGGACCCGTGCAGGGCCGCGCGAACGCTCCGCGGCAGTAACGAGCGAACAGACGGTTTACGAGACCTGCCTTGCGGATGCCGAAGACCAGGAGAGTCTCATCATCGCGGACTTTTCGCCGCGGAACTTCGAGCGGATGGACACTTTTTCCCGGATAGCGCAGGAGACCGGCCGTACCCTCGTCGTGACCGCAAAGGACCTCTACCTCCTCCATGCACTGGAGTGCGCGGACGGTACCTGCAGGTTTTCGGGACTCGGGGTCTACGCGGAGCTGGCCGACACGAAAAAGCGGAAATGGGAGACCGAGGTCGTGATGGGCAGGGCGTCGCACCAGTACATATCGCACAAGGAACTGCGCAATTACCCGGAGGAGTATATCGCCTGCTTCTCCTTCTTCGACGTCAGGCACCTGCTCGACATCAGGCCGGAGGGCGGGCTCTACATCTACTCTGCCTGCGAGGCATTCTCCGAGGAGATGGAGATCGACTTCCGGAGGCTCTGGCAGTGGATCCGCCGGTTCGGCCTCGAGGCACGGGGGTTTGCGGTCAGGGACGATGGTTCCCTGGAGTTCGACCCCCGGTACCATGCATCGGGCCATGCCTCTGCGGATGACCTCGCGTGGATCATCGACCAGGTTGACCCCGACGTGCTGGTCCCGGTCCACACCGAAAACCACCGGTGGTTTGCCGAAAATTTTGACGGCGTCAGGATCGTGCAGGACGGGGAACGGACCGTGGTCTGAAAAAAACGCCCGCTGCCCGGCGGATTGACGGCAGGAGCGATCCGGGACTACAGATCTTTCGGATCCCCGGGATATCTCTCCTTTTCTTCGCATGTCCCGGCGTCGGAGAAAAGATACCCCGGCGGACCGTGATTCCTGTTCACAAAAAAAATCGCAAAACAGGACGCAGGTGGACAGAATGAAAAAGGCCGGGCTATTTCCCTGTGCGGTTTTTACTGAAGTGAGGGTAAAGCCATGTCAGACTATTTCAGATCGGAGGATCTCGAACAGAAGAAGATATTCCTCGTCCTGACATCGGCAGGCAGGGTCCGGGAAAGAAACATCGAAATTGTAAAAGAAATTGCAGCCGATGGTTACAAGAGTGTGATAATCACCACTAATTTTCCTCATACAGTGCTCAAAAAACTCTACCAGCAAAACGGCGTCGACATTTCGGGAGTCTGCTTTATCGACGCCGTGACCGGGACTGCGGCAAAACCCGAACAGGCCCCGGACGCCCGGGTCCGGTATGTCAACAGCCCGGCAAACCTTACGGATATGGCTATTGCAGTGACCGAGACCCTCAAACAGATACAGGGGAAGAAGGTATGCATCCTCTTTGACCCGGTCAGCACGATGATGATTTACCTCTCCTCCGCAAACATCTCCAAATTTGTTCATTTCGTGGTCAATAAACTGAGATTGATGGACATTTCGGGGATTTTCATTGCAGTCGAAAAGGGGCTCGACCCTCACCTTCTCACCCAGCTGACAA
The DNA here is from genome assembly GCA_029907345.1 of Methanolinea sp. GTDB lineage: Archaea > Halobacteriota > Methanomicrobia > Methanomicrobiales > Methanospirillaceae > Methanolinea_A. The sequence continues at coordinate 2,487 of JARYMB010000042.1, read as the reverse complement.
CATTCGTGGACCAGATTGTCGATGTGAGCGGGGTGTGAGTCCCGGCCGGAAAAAAACCTCGTGCTGCACGGCGTCAGGTACATAACGGAGCATCGGCAAACATAGGATGAGGCCTGTCACCGTGCCGGAAAACCGGGATATACCTGTTTTGTCCTCCCTGAAGGCGAGGGTCTATTCCATGCTCGAAGGGGACCCTGAACGGGGTGGACGGGCCGCCTGGGTCATCGACCTCTTTTTGATGCTCCTCATCATCGCAAACGTCGCGGCAACCGTGCTCGAGTCGGTCAGGAGCATTGCAGTCGCGTACCCGGCTTTCTTTGCCGGCTTTGAGGTCTTCTCGGTAGCCGTTTTCTCCGTGGAATACGTCCTCCGGCTCTGGACCTGCACAAGGAACCCAGCCTTTGCAGCGGCCGTCACCGGGAGGCTGAAGTATGCTGTCACCCCCCTTGCCCTCGTGGATCTCCTCGCCGTCCTGCCGTTCTACGTCCCGTTCCTCATCCCGGCAGACCTCCGGTTCATGCGTATCCTCCGCCTGATGCGGATCTTCCGGCTGCTCAAAATGAGCCGCTATACCTCGGCCCTGAGGTTCGTCAGGAACGCCTTTGTCAGGGAAAAGGAGGTCCTCGCAGTCGCGGCATGCGTGCTCGTCATCCTCGTCGTCTTCTCGTCCTGCCTGATGTTCTACCTCGAGCACGAGGCCCAGCCCGAAGCCTTTTCGAACATCCCGCAAACGATGTGGTGGGCCGTCGAGACCCTGACAACGGTCGGGTACGGCGACATCGTCCCGGTCACGGCGGGGGGAAAGGTCCTCGGGTCGTTCATCGCGATCCTCGGGATAGCGATGTTCGCGGTCCCGACCGGAATCCTTGCAACTGCGTTCCTCGAGGAGGTCCGGTTCCGGAAGGGGAACCGGGGGGGCGAAAAGGACACGGCGCCGGAAACGACGATAGCGCTCCTCGAACGCCTCGAAGGCCTCCGGGACAGGGGCGTTCTCTCCGATGAGGAGTTTTGCGACCAGAAGAAACGGATACTCGGGAAGTGAAGCGAAAAAGGAATTCCCATCGCGATACGTGTGGCGATCCGGTGAATCGCATCCGGGATGGATGACTGCGGCATGCACTGCCGGATCCGGTTTTAGCAACAGGGAAGCGGCCATCCTTGTGCCCGGCGAAATGAACCGCTTGCATGACCCTGCGAGGCAGGCCGGAATCCGAACCGGGTCCGGTGAAGAGCATACACCGGAATAATTTGCCGTCCTTGAGGAGATCTTCCAGGCGCACCCGCACCACTTTTGGGGGATGTATTCCCGGTCCACTGCGGGAAGGATAACCGATACATCGTCGGAATATTCCAAAGCCCTGAACCTGCCGGGATCGCCCCCGTTTCGGGTTGCATGATGGTTCACAACTGGCTCTTCTTTCATCCAAATGGACTAGTGAGGATTATGGGGACCGTCCTTTCTCCCACACCCCCGCGTGAAGATAACTCCGCCGATCCCGAAAGGTGCGCCCCGGCGGCGGTTTCACGAGGGGGTTTCCTTATAAAATCGATCTTTCTTTCTTGGTGATACTCCTTCGAAACTAAAAAAAACAGGCTGGCCATGCACTCATGCAACATAACCCCTCCCTCAAATGACAAAGAGTGACAAAAAAAGGTTGAAAAGGGGAAATGAAGGGGAAAGTGATCACGCTGACCCGGCCATCTCCCGGGCAAATTTCCTTGCATTTGCAAGATCTTCGTCATTGGGATGCCCCCGGTTGGTAAAGAGGAACTTCCCCCGGCACGAGAAATCGCCGATGACCGTTGCACCTTTCCCAAGGAGGGCCTCCCTCATTTCCGCCATCATGTGCTTTGCGCCTTCGGGGCCTCCCGACGTGCCGGACAGGGCGGCCTTCCGCCCGGAAAAATTCCCCGACCCGATGAACTGCATGAGGGGTTCACCCGGTTTTCCCCCGTAACCCCCGCTGCCGGGGAAGACGAGGCGTGCACCGTCCGGGAGGGGTGCGTTCGTGTCCTGCACGGGCACGCCCAGCTCCGCCGCGATCGCATCCGCGACCTTCCTCGTGTTCCCGCCCCGGGAAAAGACAATAACTGCTATGTCAGGCATGCCCGATGGTGGGGCGCACTCTCACATAAATGATGCGATTGACAGGGAAGAAGAATCTTAAAAATTTCAAAGATGCCTGCCATGCGTGATATGACGAATGAAAAAATCTACGGGGTTGTCGAGACGAATTCCCCCTTTCCTGCAACTCATTCGAAAAACACGACAAATAGAATGATTAGGTTCATTGCAATAACAATCGACCTGAAGGCATGGGGAACATCCCGTTAAGAAGTGAATTTTCAAGAATTTTTTTCTGATGGCTGAATCAGCCTGCCCGCTCTAGAGCATTGAGAGGAAAAAATTCCCTCTTCGTCATTTTAAGTGGGTAAGTTGAATTCAAGTTTTCCACACCTGAGATAAATCATTGCAATGAAATTGTC
>JARYMB010000041.1 GCA_029907345.1 Methanolinea sp. | reverse complement strand
TGCTATCCGGGCATCCGCCGGATGAGCAGGCGTCCCTGTTGAAACAGATTGCCGAGGCAGAGGAGCAGAAGAAGATGCGGTACGTCATCTCCGTGCCTGGCGCGTACTACGAGATCGAGTACGGGCTCGTGAAGGGAGGGGGGAGGGGGTGAGGGCTCTAGGGAGGACGTGCCGGAGCCCCTTGACAGCCGGGGATTCCATGCAACATCCCACGTATTATTCTTCCAGCAACCATGGATCCATTGCCTGTCAGAAAAAAAGTGAAGCTCGAAGATCACCACCAAATAGCCGGGACGGTAAGGTTCTGACGTCGTTTCTCCCTTCTATTGCCTTCCCGCACCCATTCTCTTTTGCCTCTTTCACGAGGCACGATCAGAGGAAAGGCGCTGAGGTGACGCGTCGTTCATGTGCGTCACCTCTTTCTTATCCGCAGGGTTGCCAACCGGGATACCACCCGGGTTTTTCACGGTGATACTGTTCCGTCGGGATCGAGGACGAGGGCCCTTCTTTCGGAGTGATACTTCCCATGGATTTTTCCGGCCGGGGATTGGAATTTTTCTTCGCAACAGGAGGCTCATCGCACCCGCAGATACCGATCCCTTCCTCACCATGCCCCCCCCTATCCCCACAGAATGCCGGGAAGAATCCCTGGTATCACTTCCTGCCGGGCCACCACCCCGCACCGGCGTCCGATGGAGATACCGACGGGAATCCCCGGGCGGGAAGAAATACAAGGGACGGGAATCGGCCTTGCTATCGTCTGGAACATCATCCACGGGCATGGAGGGACGATCCGGATGGAATCAGCAATCGATCAGAGGTGCACCTGCTTTTTTACGATCGGCGGGGAGGACTGATAAAAAAACAGATCATCCTTTCCCCATTCGGGGTACCGCAGCCTCTGCAGCGCTGAAAAAACTATTTATCATTTTATTCTGATGATACTGTATGGCAGCACGATTCTGTGAGTCCTGCGGGGCTGCACTCAAGGAAGGGGACAGGTTTTGTGAAAACTGCGGAGCAGCGGTTGCGGTCCCATCGCCCCCGCCGCCCCCTGGTACTGCGGCTTCCCCTGCAGGTGCAAAAGAAAAAAACCCCACGATTTCTCTCATCCTCTCTTTCTTCTTCCCCGGTCTTGGCTCGATTTACAACGGTGACACGCTCAAGGGTATCGCCATCTACATCGGGACCATCATCGGAATGTTCCTTTTACTCATTCCCGGCATTATCATCTGGATATACGGGATGTACGATGCCTATACGACAGCAAAGAAGATGAACGCCGGGCTCATCCCCTTCAAAGAGGCAAACACCTTGGTCATGATCGGGTTTGTCGTCGCCGTCCTCATCATCGGCGCCATCGTCTTCATGTCCATGATGGTGGGGTTCTGACGACTTTTTTTCTCTCTTCTTTTCTCCCTCCTTTTTTTTAAAAATGGCCGGTTCCCTGGTGATCCGAAGGGTAGCAAAGGACTCACGGGGGGACGGCCCTGACCCTGCACCCTCCCTGGCGTTAGTTCCGCCACCCCACAGCGGGCGCCTGGAGGAACCCGGACTGTGATCCCGGATTATGGATCGGGCCCCGGAATCCCTGCCGGATTCCGTCGGGAAAACATCTTCAGGGATGCGGGCTCCGGATAACAGTGTGGATGGCATCCGCCATCTGAGTTCATTCCCGGCGAAGCAGATCCCGGGTGCGGGCTCCTGCCAGGGACTGCACGCATGGCAGTGTGGATGGCATTCTCTATCAGGAGAGAGTGATATATGATTCCGATGACACGTGCTGGGTGATACGGGCGATGAATGAGCAGGCGATCACGTGCAAACAATGCGGGGCAGTCTCCTCCCGGAAAGCGAAGTTCTGCCCGAAATGTGGAACTCCCCTGACCCCTTCCCCCGCGGGGCAGGCAGGAACCTGGGAAAAAATATCAGGAGCCGTGGATACCATATCCTCAACGGTCCCGGGAGTCAGGTCAACCGTCAGTTCCGCGGCCTCCCTTGCAAAGACTGCAGAGAGTCTCGCGGGAATTCCGGCCAGCCCCCCTGCCGAATGGAAAGTCGTGGTTGGCGAGGTACTCCCGGCTGCAGGCCAAAGAGCGGTCGAAGCGGCGGTCGAGGCAGGGGTCACAGCTGCCGGACGGAAAGTCGCCGGGGAGGCAGGACGGGCAGTGACCCGGCACGCCGGAGGGGGATGGGAGTCTGTACCCAGGCAGGCTGAACTCCCCGCCCGGCCCGTCTGCCCCTCCTGCGGAAAAACCGTTCTCCCGGGTGCAAAGTTCTGCGGGTCGTGCGGAGCGAAGATTGCGGGGGACACGAAAACAAGTCCGGCACCTTCCTCCCGGCCCGTCTGCCCCTCCTGCGGACAACCCGTTTCCCCGGGTGCAAAGTTCTGCGGGTCGTGCGGACACCGGTTGTCCTGACCTCACTTTTCCCGCCCAACCCTCCGGCCGAAAGACCCCCGCGCCTTTCCCTCTCCTGCTCCCGGCGGGCTGCCAGTAACAATATTACTTCTGCCGCTGAGCAGTCTGTATGCAGGGAATGCACCTTATCCATGCCATACCGGTACTCTTTGCTCTCGTCCTCTTTGCCCTGGCCGGACCTGTGTCAGCAGGCCCGGGCGATGATACCGCCGCCGAAGCAGAGTTAAAGGCCTTCTCCTCGATCGACAATGCGTCGCTTGCCGTGTATGAAGGGCAAAACGCCCTCCAGGCCGGGCGCTACGAAGAGGCAGCCGCAGCCTTCACAGAGGCAGCCCGGGCCGACCCCTCGTGGATGGCCGCCTGGTACCTCAAGGCATACAGTCTCTTTCGTCTGAACCGCACGGAGGAGGCCCTGGCTGCAGTCGACCGGGCGCTTTCCCTCGACCCCGCGGACCGGGACGCAAACACCCTCAAGGCCGATATCCTCGACTCTCTCGGCAGGAAAGAGGAGGCAGAACGCTACCGGGCCGTGGTGCCTGTATCGTCTCCGGCAACGGAGCCGTCCCTCCCGGAGCCGCCCGCAACGAAAACCCCGCTAAGCCCGTGTCCCGGCATCTCAGCTGTCCTGGTCACCGCGTACCTCTTTGCCGGACGGAAAACGGGATTGTAACCCGATGATCGGGCCCCGGAAGCCCTGGAAGCCGCCCGGGACGTCAACTCTTTTCTCCGGGAGTATCGATCACGATGATCCCGGACCCTCTCCCGGGCTGCCGTCCATTCCTTCCGTTTTCCTCCCGGACCGGCAACTATCTGTTGCTCCGCGGGGCTGCATCAAAAACCCCCTGCAATCCATGCCCCGCCTGCCCCTCACCCTGCGGGAGAGACACGGGTGGAACCGGGAGGACAAAAACGATGCCCTCTTAAACCTCACGGCGAAAATGCATCACCATGGCGCGTCAGAAGATCGCCAACCTCCACGACGACGAATATGAACACCCCTTCGATCATAAGGCGCTCGAGGCCCTCGAAAAGACTCCCATGCTCGATACCACCATCAAGAAGGTCTGGGAGAGAGTAGGAGAGGACTTCCTCCGCGTGTATTACACGGGAAGCTCTCTTCGCATCACGGAGAAGAATTACCCTGACCTGATGGCCCTCCACCGCGAGGCCTACGATATCCTGAACATGACCGGCTCGATCGGTTTTTACATGGCGCAGGATCCCTACCCCAACGCCTTCACTATCGGGGTGACGAATCCCGTCATCGTCCTGACCACGAAACTGGTTGACCTGATGCAACCGGATGAGATCCTGTTCGTCATCGGCCACGAAATGGGACACATCAAGAGCAGGCACATGCTCTACCAGCAGACTGCCGAAATCCTCACGATGCTGGGCAGCGTCGTCGGGGACCTCACGCTCGGGGTTGGAAACCTGGTCACCTACGGCGTGAGGGTGCCGCTCCTCTACTGGTCGAGGATGGCGGAATTCACCGCCGACCGTGCCGGCCTGCTCGCCTGCCAGGATATCAGCGTTGCCACGTCGGTGAACATGAAATTCGCCGGCATACCGGAAAAGTACTGCGATAACCCGCCCGTCGAGACGTTCCTCGAACAGGCCGAAGAGTTCAAAAACCTCAACGAGGACACCCTGAACAAGACATTCAGGCTCGTGCTGGAGGCAAATCCCTTTTTCGGCATGACACACCCCTGGACTGTGCTCCGTGCGGCCGAGTTGCTCAAATGGCAGGAGTCCGGAGGATACGGGAGGGTCCTTGCACGCGAGACGTACGATCCTGCGACCATGGGGTCCGCGGTGACCGGGCTCTCCTGCGCAAAGTGCGGGGCGGCGCTCTCTCCCCGTGCCCGGTTCTGCAAAGGGTGCGGGACCCCGGTTGCTCCCCCTGCACCCTCTGCCCCCGTTGCACCCGCATGTCCCTCCTGTGGAGCTCTCCTCTCGCCCGATGATGCGTTCTGCCCGGAATGCGGGAGAAGGGTGGCCGGGGCAGGTGCACCCTTACTCTGCAGGCACTGCGGTGCACCGCTGAGGGGCGGGGAGAAGTTCTGCGGGTCGTGCGGCCAAAGAGTCTGACCGGGGAGACTTCATTCGGCCGGCCTCTCATTCCCGGAGTGTCCCGGGGGGTGCAAATCTCCTTACCATCGAGAGGACCTCTCCGAAGTTTTCCTCGGTGCAATAGAGGCGTATCGGGAAAACAAGACTTTTCCGCCTCACGGTTATCGTCCTCTTCCGGTGATCGACAGTGATGCTCCGCACCTCGTTCCACTCAATACTTTGGTCCTCCCGGCCTTTCACGATCATACCGGCACCCACCGCTGTCGGGCTCCCGGTCAGTATCCCCCCGATGGCAAGACCTGTGTTCAGCTTTTTCGTGGATTTCGATGCAGACTGCCCGACTCCCCGGCTGCTGACCACGAAGTCCGCCGCATAGAGGGGCCATACCTTTGCCGTCCACCGTATCTCTTCCGGCTGACCGGACACCTGTGCCATCTCTTTTTCGTCTCTTTTTAAAGGGGCTCCGCATGCGGGGCAGAACCTGCCCTGTGCGGAAACCTCTGATCCACACGCCGTGCAAAAAGGCATATTCTCTCCCTTGTGAAATCCGGGTTCCGGGGGAAAAAATGTTTCCTCCCGATCATCGCTCCAGGGAAGCCCCGCAGAACCCGCAGAACTGTGACCCCGGTTTCACGGGTTTCTGGCACGCCGGGCAGGTGAGTGGTTCTTCCTCCCGGAGTGGGGCCCCGCAGAACCCGCAGAACT
>JARYMB010000040.1 GCA_029907345.1 Methanolinea sp. | reverse complement strand
CATCGAAGGAGCTTCCCGAGGACGGCTTGATGGTTGGTGCTTTGAACACGTCATCGAAGGAGCTTCCCGAGGACGGCTTGATGGTTGGTGCTTTGAACACGTCATCGAAGGAGCTTCCCGAGGACGGTGTGATATTTGGTGCCTTGAACACATCGTCATATGTTTCTCCGGACGAGGGAGTCAGGTTCTCTAATAAGGCTGAAACGCTGTAGCCCGTCAGAACGACCAGACTGATGAAAAGTACAAGAAATGCAATTTTTCTCATGGTGAACCTCTTGTTTTTATTTGTGCATTTTGTCGAGGGACTATTATAGTCTTTCCCATTGAAAGTCATGCAGCCGTGTCCCTGTATGAGTGGTTCTGGTAATACCTTTCAGGAACCGGTTTAAGTGTGAGGGAGGAAAAGCGGGAGTATGCCCCACTCTCTGTCTGTTTTGATGACCTTGAAATCAATTTCTCTAAAGAGTAATCACCTTTCAGCTCTCAATTTTCAGTTTTTGGTTCCTGCAAGCAGCACGAGCAGGATTCCAAAAGCACGGAGCAATAATTCAGGTGTTCATGAAAGATCCACAAGCCGGGTGTATTCTCTTCTTTTGAAGAGTTCTTACCGTGTTTTCGAGAATTATCCGGATATTCCGGGGAAGAGACAGATGGAAAAGAACAGAAAGATAAAAAAATGGGAGGGGAGTTTTTCTCCCCCCTTTTTCAGGTCGCTCTACTGGAGATTTCAGTAGCGGCGGACACCGGACTGGTAGTTGATCGCCTTGGTGAAGCTGGTGATCACACCAGATGCGGTGGTCTTCTCGGAAGCGACGATATCGAGCGACTTGTTGGCGGAGTCGTCTCCACGGGCCTCCTGGAAGTGTGCACGGTAGTAGGCGCTTGCAGTGCCCTGGCCGCTCAGGCCGACGCTGTAGTCAACGACGACCGGGACATCAGCGGACTTGGCGACGTGCCTCTCGTCAGCAACCGTTGTCATGGAGACTGCGGTGCCGGAGAAGGTGCTGCCGACCTCGATGATGTTGCAGAATGCCGGGAAGTCAGCTGAGGATGCACCGAACGGGCACAGGAACTTGTCAGCCGTGGTGGTGTTCATTCCTGCACCGTCGAGCGTGAGTGACTCGGCAGTTGCTACCTGGCCGTATGCATCGTCATAGGACACGTAGTCGAGCTGCTTGGTGGTCTTGTAGTTGTTGGTGTTGACTACCTTGTTTGCAGTGTCAAGAGCACTTCCAGCGTTGAACTCGGCATACCCGTTGTTGCCCTGGACGGACTGGGTGTATGCCATCGTGTACTGGACCTCACCATCGTCGAGGGATGCTCCAGCGATATTCTGGTTGCTCATTGTCCACACGATGCTCTCTGCGTTGGTGAGTGCGCCAGAGACGACCACTGCAGTACTCGTGGTGACTCCCTGAGTCTCGTATGTCTGGTTGACCGGTCTGTCTGCCATTGCCATGCCTACGGCGAGGAAGGCAAGGGCAAGGACCGCAATTGCGAATTTCTTCATTATGTTCCTCCTACATTTTATGCTGATACTCTCAGCATCAACCAGACATTTTGATCCCGGTTACATAAGAACTTTTCTCTCTTTTTTCCCATCAATCAGGGTGTTTTTCAGAATAGGAAACACCTGATATCTCCGATTCCCGATATTCCCCACCGTACAGGCTCTCGTGAGTATCGTTCGTTTTGGGAGGTGTTCGGGGAGGAAATAACTGGTTGCATTATCAGGAGAACCAGCGGTTTATTGCATGATTGGGAGGATATTTGCACGTTTTTACTTCCTCGCCACCGTAACGTATCCCGTGTGGCACACGCGGGTGGAGGGACGCGTCCCCCTCGGGCCCCTCGCGATCTCCCTCCCGATGCACTCGTGGGCCGTGACCTCGGAAAAGAGCCTGCCCGCGGTGTCCATGACGGTGAACAGCTGCTCGAGGAACGGGGTGTAACAGGTAAGGTACCCGCCCGGGACAAGCAGGGACCACGCGTGGCGAATGATGTCAGGGGAGACGTGGAGGTCAAGGTGCACGATGTCGTACGTGCCGGAAGCGTCAGCCACGTCGCCGCAGACGACCTGCACGGTGGAGAGTTTCGCATCGGCGACGTTCTTTTCGGCCTGTCGGGCAAACTCGGGCCGGATTTCGTACGTCACGACTTCCCCGGCAATTCCCCCGAAATAAATGGCGGCGATCCCACTCCCTGTCCCGGCATCGAGGACGCGGTCATGCCTGTTCATCCCGGTGCAGGCGATGACGAGGCCGATGTCCTTCGGGAGCATGGGTGCCCCGCTCCTGCTCGCACGGGCAAAGAAGTCCGGGGCCCGGGGAACGAGGACGCGGAACTCCTCACCGGTGTGCGTCCGCACAGTGTCACCCGGTGATGCCAAAAGGAGCGCATCGAGGTCGAGGACGCCTTTATCGGTCGAAAAGGAACCGGTCCCGGCCCGGACAAAGAACGTCCGCCCGCCGCCGACAAGGAGGACCCGGTCGCCCGAATCAAACATGTTCCGACAGATGGATGATGGCGGCAGCGATGTCCCCGCCGGTATGGACGAGCGCATCCCGCGCCGCCTCGGGGCTGACACCGGCCTGCTCGGCGACCATCCTGACGTCTTCGTCAGGGATTTGGGGTGCTGCCGGTTCAAAGTGCGGGTTGCCCGTGATTTGGTAGGTGGTTATGCCCTGCATGGTCATGACGGCAACTTCCGCAGAGTCAAAGATATAATCACCCCTGCCGGTGGAGATGACGATTTTCCGCACGTCCTCTATCGGCTCGACCTGCATCCCCAGCTGTTTCATCATCTGCTTCATCTTTCTCGGGTTGATGTTTCCCGGCATCATGCGTATTTGCACCCTGGCGTACTTTTACTGCTACACCGTAATTAAACACCAGCATCTCCGCCCCCGAGAGGACCGCCGTGCCCGTGGCGCAGAGCCCGTCATCGCCGGTCACGACCATGACCTCGTCGCCTGCCCGGATCTCCGGGTCGGCCGAGACGACATGCCTGCAAAAGACGTTCTTTCCGGAACGGGCAAAGTCCGCAACATCGGGGAGTATGCCGACCCTGTATGCCGGGGGCAGGATGGCTCCCATGAGCCGGCGGGCACCGGCAATCCCGAGCGTCAGGCGCCCGTCGGAGGCCCGGACTGTCGCAAGCCTCTGCCCGGACTCCGGCTCGAGGATCTGGCGCACACGCCCTGTCCGGGAGTAAACAAGCGTGCAGCCATCCGGAAAGAGGCCGCGTCCTGCTCCTCTCCCGAACTGGTAGTCAGCAATGACCCTGACCCGGGCGAGCGAACTGCTCTCCGATGAGCTGGTTGACCCGTTCGACAAACGTATCCTCCGATTCCCGTGGTATGTACGCGCCGGCGGCGATCCGGTGCCCTCCCCCCGCGCCGCCGACCTCGGCCGAGGCGACCGTCAGTGCCTGCTGGAGGTCTATCCCGCGTGACACGACCCTCTCGGTGGTACGCATGGACACCTTCGTAAGGGACGTGTCCTCGGGCTGCACGACCATAATGAGAATGGGCTTGTCCATGTTCAGGCGGGACAGCGCCATCCCCGCACCGATCCCCACGATGGTGTCTGGATAGCGGTCACCGACGTGGATGTACTGGATATGGGAAAGTTCCCGGACGCCGGTATCGAGGATGTACTCGAGGAGCTCCCTGATAACGGCGCGGTGGTTGGAGAGCATGTGCTCGGCCTCCCGGAATGCCTCCCCCCTGTCCCCCCTGCAGATCGCGCCGCCGACACGCGGCCTCGTCCACCTCCCGCAGGCATTGAGAAGTGTCGCAAACTCCTGGGCGTTCCGGAGCGGCGTCCGTTCCGCCTCCGCCGGGAAGAGGTAACTCTCGCAGAACAGCCTGTCGGTCGGCTCACCGCAGGCGATCAGCTGCTGAGCGAGGGAGCTTGTGACCAGCCTCTTTTCATCGGGGGAGAATTCCTCCCACACGCGCCACCGCTTATCAGGGGTCTGGAGTTCGACTCCCAGTCGCTGGAGGAAGCGGAGGGCCCCGCCTGCATTGTTGGAAATTCCCGGGATGTAAGGGTCGTCGTTGTAGGCAAGGCAGACGTGGAGAGGGCGGGTCGAGATTCCGTAGCAGTTTAAGTCGCGAGGGACGATCTCGATCCACCCTGCCTCCGCACCTTCGATGGCGATCTCGCGGGCAGGCCCTGTAAGCCCGCAGTCTTCCCGGGCCATCATGTCCCCCACGTTGCCGACGACGGCAAGGCGCGAGAGATCGGCGTTCCCGCCGTCCATCTCGCGGGCCACCAGGTAGGCGACGCCGGCAGCACTCAGCTTGCCATGCCCGGAAAGCAGGCTGTTTGCCTGCAGGTAATCCCTCCCGCAGGGCTGGCTGACGTGGTGGTCGATGATGACCACCTCCTCCCGGGAGAGCCCGCGTTCCAAAAGAAGGTTCTGCTGGCCGGCACCCAGGTCACAGAAGACCTTGAGGCTGTCGTCATCGGGCACCTGCCTCATCGTCAGGGGTTCGAGCTGCCGCACGAAAACGGACTTGTGAGGGACCTCCGCACGCGATAGCGCCTGGGCAAGGATGGATTCTCCCGCGATCCCGTCCGCATCGATGTGCGAGATGACGGTCACTTCGTGGTGCGAGAGGATCACCCTTGCGACCTCGCGTGCGTCATCCCGAAGGCTCATTGGAATAGTACTGCACGATGGAGGAGAAAAAGGGTGACCCTCCCGGGAGGGAAAAAGCCCTCCCGATCCGTCCTTTCTCCGGCCCGGAACCCACTTGCGGGGCATGCCCGCGCCTGCCTCCAAACCGCGGGGCACGCGGGGGAGACCTTCATTATACCCGGGAGAGTTACCACTAACACGGGAATGCAGGGAAACGACAGGATGAGATGCATGGTCCGGCCGGAATGCCGCGGGTTCATGGAAACGGGGATCATATCCGCGGAGAGGATGCGGGCAGTCGATTCAAATGCCCGGGAGCTCGGCGTCTCTTCCCTCCAGCTGATGGAGGCTGCAGGGTATGCACTGGCCGGGTTTGTCAGGTCGCTGGGACGCGGCCCGATCCTCTTCCTCTGCGGGAAGGGCAACAACGGGGGTGACGGGCTAGCCGCCGCACGCCATCTCCAGGATGAAGACGTCACAGTCCTCTTCCTGGACGGGGAGGGCCGGAGCGCGGAGTGTGCACACCAGCTCCGGGCACTTGCACACTGCCCGGTCCGGTGCATCCCGGTCCGGTGCCCCGGGGACGCCACGGCAGAACAGAGGCTCTTCGAGGAGGCCGGCTGTATCGTGGACGCACTTCTCGGTACCGGGAGCCGGGGTGAGCCCCGGGAACCTGTCCGGACACTTGTCGGGCTTGCATCACTCTCTCCTGCCGTGAAAGTATCTGCAGACGTCCCGACCCCGGGATTTGTCCCGGACCATATCCTTGCCTTCCACAGGCCGAAAGTGGAAGGATCCGTCGTGGCGTCGATTGGAATTCCTCTTGCGGCAGAGGTCACCGTCGGGCCGGGGGATCTCACACTCGTCAGGAAGAAATACCCTTCCGCGCACAAGGGAGCCGGCGGAGAGGTACTCGTCGTCGGCGGAGGGCCGTACCAGGGTGCACCGTACCTCGCGGGGCTTGGTGCCCTCCGTGCCGGTGCAGACATCGTGAGGATAGCTTCCCCCGTCTTCGAACCCGTTCCGGATCTCATCTACGAGCGGCTCGAGGGGAAGGTGATCGCAGCGGAACACCTCGAAAGGCTCCGTGACCTGGCGCGGACCGCCGATGTTGTTGTCATGGGAAACGGCCTCGGAGACCGGAGCCACAAGGTCATGGTCGATCTTGCCCATGAGTGCTCAAAGGCCGTCGTGGACGCCGACGCCCTCCGGCGTCCACTTCCCCGCGCGGCCGACACCATCTACACGCCCCATGCCGGCGAGTTCCGGAGGGCATTCTGCCAGAACCTCCCCGACGACATAATCGGAAGGGCAAGGACAGTGAAGGAGGCGGCAGGAGAGGGGACCGTTCTCCTCAAGGGGAGGGTCGATATCATCTCCGACGGTAAGAGGGTCAGATTCAACCGCACCGGATCCCCAATCATGACAGTCGGTGGAACAGGCGATATCCTTGCGGGTGTTGCGGGGGCTCTCTTCTGCCAGCTGCCCGCGTTCGAGGCTGCCTGCATCGCGGCGTACGTGAACGGCAGGGCGGGAATGGCAGTCGAAGAAGCAATCGGCGGCGGCATGCTCCCGACTGACCTCCTCGATCGCATCCCGCCCGAACTCTACAGGAAAGAGGAGACCGAATGAGAGAATTTTCGCATATCGAGGACGACCGTGCCCGGATGGTGGACATCAGCGGCAAGGGCGAGGTGTACCGCGAGGCTGTTGCCTGCGGGAGGATCGTCCTCCGGGAAGAGACGCTCCGTGCCATCCGGGAAGGGACGGTTGTGAAGGGAAACGTGCTTGCGACCGCCCGCGTGGCGGCAACGCTGGCCGTGAAGGGGACTCCCGCCCTCATCCCCATGTGCCATCCCATCCCGGTCAGCAGCATCGAGGTGGATTTCCATGACCGTGGGGACTCGATAGAGGCATGCGTCCGCGTGCGTTCGCTCGGGCGGACGGGCGTGGAAATGGAAGCGCTCACGGGTGTCTCGGTTGCTCTCCTGACAATATGGGACATGGTCAAGTCGGCGGAAAAGGACAGGCGGGGCCAGT
>JARYMB010000003.1 GCA_029907345.1 Methanolinea sp. | reverse complement strand
TCTATTTTACCCACAATACTTTCCCATGCTAAATTATTCTGAATATAGTTTATTCCCCTTTCTACCATTGATCTATTTTCATCAGGATTTTCAAGGGCTAATTGCAAAGTTTTTGTTAAATTATTAACATCCCCATATTTCACAAGATAGCCACACCCGGCCTCTTTGACAATTTCTCCACATCCACAATCATCGGTAACAATAACGGGTGTCCCACACAGAATCGCCTCGAATGGAACAAGCCCAAATATTTCAAAAATTCCTGGATATACGAGTACGTCAGCGTCTGTAAGTGCTTCATATTTTTCTTTTTCAGGTAAAAAACCAGAAAAAATAACAACAGGAGAAAGATTTTTTTCTTGAATCATTTTTTTTACATTTTCAAGATATCCATCATCAGGACCTGCGAGAATAAGCCTGATATCATTTCTGATTTGAGATAATTGAAAAATACTATCGATTAAAAAATTCAGGCCTTTTCTTTTATGTATTCTTCCCAAGTACAGAATGATCTTATCATCAGGACTAATATGATATTTAGTTCGGAATTTCCCTTTTTCTGGTAAATTCTTAAATTCATTTGGATTTATCCCATTTGGTATAATATCAATCTGAGAATCGGGAATTCCCATTTTTCGATATTGTTCTCTCTCAACATGTGAAACAGCAATGCATTTCCTGGCATCTTTTAAAATTTTATTCCCCCAAACGAAATCAAACATTTTTTTCAGAATCTGTTTCTCAAAAAAGGGCAATACAGAGCCATGTGCCTGGACAATATACGGTATGCGATACTTTCTTGCAAAATAACTCGTGAAAATTGCCTGGAACGATCGATATTCGTGTAAATGGATAATATCGAATCTTTTTATGTTCTCTCTTAAAAAGAAAAACATTTTCGGGGAACAAGCAAGATTTTTTCGAGATAACCAATTACTGAGATTTTTAAACCGATAAACTTTTATTCCCTCAATTGTTTCTGGATTTTTAATTTTTTTTAACCGGGATTTTGAGTCATAAACATCAGTGGTGCATACCGTAACTTCATGCCCGTTCCGCACAAGTTCTCGGGATAATTCGAATGCTACTTTTAATGCACCTCCATATGAATACGCTGGAGGAAAACTCGAAATAACTTGGAGAATTTTCATTTATTGGTATCCCCTGGCCTCTTTGCGATAATGACACAACATTTTCCAAATAAATGAAAATATTTCCGGAATATATACTTGTCAAGAATTGGAAATTCAACGGTTTGGATATTCATTATTGAAAAACCAGATTTTTCCAGTATTTTGGCCCATCCGTAAGATGAATGAGAATGGAGGTGTGTTGGAGATTTTCCTAGAAAAATCCGAATTTTTTCGAATATTCCCGGAACACTCATAATTAGTAGGCCTTCTGGTTTAAGGAGTCGAATTAGTTTTTCAATAACCATCTGACAATCAGATAATGGTATGTGTTCCAGCACATCGAGACATGTAATATAATCAAATGATAAATCAGGATTTTCCTTTAAAAAATCGTTAACAGTTTTTGGTATAAGAATAATTTTCGGATCAGTTGAAAATTTTTCTTTTAATAGTTTTAATGCAATGGGATCAATTTCAATGGAATATATGATTTGGAATTTGGGTTTAATCAGTTCTAAAAATGACCCCTCTCCACTTCTAATATCTAATAAAGAATCAGAAGGCTGCATAAGAGAATCAATAAGTTTGATTTTTTTAAAATCTTGTGACTCACTATCATGATATTGTCGTTCTAATTTCTCAAAATCGATATTATTGCTCATTTTCAGTAACCTCGGTTTTTTGAAATATGTTTTTGATTGTTGTAATTGTATAGGCCAAAAGTCGTGCAAACAATAAAAACGGATAATAGAGCCAGGAGAGATCCCGTTTAACAAGTAATCCAATGAACATACCTTTAAAACCTATTATAAAATGCTCAAAAAAAACATCCTTTATTGATAAACCCATCATGTGAAAACCAGTTTGGGTGAAGGTTTTTGCCCCGAGAAATTGTTTTTGATAAAATTGTTTTAATGTCCGCATGGTATCGTGATAAAGGGGATCTGATAGGAAAATTACTGAATAGCCTTTCTCTCTTAATTTTTTCGATAGATCAAAATCTTCACCCCAGTGAATATCTTTATTAATTTCGTAAATCTCTTCAAGACATCTTCTTAAAAATAGACTATTTCCGCCTCCCAAAAAACCTTTTCCAGTTTTTATTCGATTTTCAATAAGCATTTCCCAAAGATTGAAATATAATTTTTGAATATTGGAAGAATTCGGTAAAGCAGTATTTTTAGGCCATATTGTACTTACATTATCACTATAATTGAAGAATTTTAAGGCATTTATTAGCCAGTTTCGATGAGGAATTACAATATCTGAATCAAACAATGCAATTATTTCACCATTGGAAAAATTAATGCTTTTTTGTCTGACTTCTCCAAGTTTTCCACTATCAAAAAAAATATTCTTTGTATATCGTTTAGCAATTGAAATAGTGTTATCTGTTGAATAGCCATCCACAATAATTATCTCTAAGTTTGGATAATTTTGATTTACTATACTTGCAAGGCATTTTTCTAATGTATCTTCATTATTTTTTGTTGGAATGCAGAAAGAAACTAAAGGTAATTTATCGTTCGTAATTGATGAAGATGTAAATTCACTCTCTTTTGGCTCTATTATCAAATATTCAGCCTGCATGGAGTGCTCCCTTCATCATGTGTTCGAACTCATCGGTAATCCGCGCCCAGTCATTCTGGGAGACATGGTGCCTGGCCATACGGCCGAGGTGTGTCAGGCCACCATTGTGCGATATCTCAACGGCTTTCTGCACGACATCTCCCGCATGATCCACGTATACAACTCCATTCCCCGTGCCGAATTCCTTCATCACACCCGGCAGTTTTGTCGCAATGACCGGTTTTCCTGCCGCCATGTATTCGTACATCTTGATGGGAACAATGTTCCTCATGATCTCGTTATTATATGCAGGGAGAATGCAGATATCTGAAGCAGCAAGGAAATCGGGTATTTCCGAATAGGGTTGCCATCCAACAAGGATGATCCTGTCCTGCATGCCGTCTGACTTTTGTATCGCCCCGAGGTCCGGGAGAAGTTCCCCGTCACCGACAGCGAGCAATTTGACATGGTGAGTGTCCTTGCCATTTCTCATGGCGAGCGCTGTTTCTTTCAGGCCGGAGAATTCATAGAGCCAGCCCATGAAGAAGAGAACGAGATCTCCGGGCCCGATTCCCAGTTCCTTCCGCTTCCTCTCGCGGTCTGACCTGCTGAACCACTCAAGGTCGATTCCGGCAGGAATAACATGTGCTTTTTCCGATGGTGCTCCCATTGCAAGGGTGTACTCTTTGAGAGCCTCGTTGATGGAGAGGACAAGGTCAGATTGCCTGCAATTCTCCTGCTCGATGTGTTTTGCGATGCCCCGGAGCCATGCCTGGGGGACAAGCCGGAAGAGCTCATCGATGATGTAATAGACAAAGGGAATGTTCCTTTTCCGGCACTGGGTGATGGCAAGCCTCGCATTGAGGATACCGAACCCGACGACAATATCCGGCGTGAATTCTTCCACCTGGCGGATAATCTCTTTCCTATGGGAATACAGGAGGGAGATATATTCGAGGACGGGCAACTGGATAATTGCAGGCCTGATGACGGTAATTTCTGCGCCGGGGATCACCTTGGGGGGTGCAGTCATCACTTTCCGGCCGGAAATGAGAGACTTATCCTTCGCCCTGCGCCAGAGGATGTCAAAATCGATGACACGAACGTCATGGCCACGCTGGACGAGACGTTCCATCAGGTGATGGCTCTGGTGAGGTCCCTTCGCGATCCAGTTCGATTCCTGAACGACGAGAATTTTCATCGGGCTTTCAGAATTCCGCACTCTTCGCGATGTTCTCCCAGTTCTCGACAAACCACCGGTGGGTCTCCAGAAGACCTTCCTCAAACGTCGTCCTCGGGTTATACCCGATGACTCTCTGCCCCTTCGCGATGCAGGAGAGCAGGTGCGTCTTCTTGTCCCAGTCACGCCTTTCCCTGTAGACGATCCCGGCCCTGCTCCCCGTGAGTCGCAGCACGGAATTTGCCATGTCGATGACGCGGGTCTCTATCCCGGAACCAAGGTTGATCGCCTCACCGACGGCCTCTTCCCGGACACCCATGGCAAGCAGGCCCTGGACGATATCCCCCACGTACGTCCAGTCACGGGTCTCGGTCCCGTCGCCGGTGATGGGCAACGCTTCTCCTTTCATGGCCCAGTAGAAGAAGTTGGGGATGACATTGCGGTACTTGCCCGGGACTTCACCGGGACCAAAGGAGTTGAAAAACCGGGCGTTGACGATCGGGAGGTGGTAGAGGTTGTAGAAGTAGTTCGTATAGAGCTCGCCGAGAAGCTTCGTGACCTGGTAGGGGGTATGGAGCCGGATGGAAACATCGTGCTCTTCGAATGGCATCTTCGAATCGAGGCCGTAGACGCCGCAGCCGGAGGAGGCGTACACGAAACGCCTGACATTCACCATGTGGGCATACTGGAGGACCTTGAGGATCCCCATGCCATTGACCATCAGATCGGTCTCGGGGTTGTCGACCGAGTTCTGGTTTGCAAAGTGGGCAGCGAGATGGAAGACGTAGGCGGGCTTCTCCTTGAAGACCCGCTTGAGGGCCTCGTCATCCAGGATGTCCCCTTTCACGAACGAGATGTTTGGGGCCTTCGGGATGTTCCATTCGTACGACGAGCTGAGGTTGTCGAGGATGATGACCTTCCTCGCACCGAGGGACGAGAGGGCACGGCACAGGTTGCCCCCGATTGCCCCCGCCCCCCCTGTGACAAGAATCGTCGAGTCCTCGTAATCGGAACGGTACTCTTCCATCATGCATCAACCCTGTAATAGTTTTTCATCCACGCAACGGTCCTCTTGATCCCTTCTTCCGGGGGCACTCTTGGGTCATGCCCGAGGTCCCGGATGGCCCGTGAACAATCGATGGTCTTGACCTTTGTCGTGAAAGGCTCGGCCTCCTCGTAGGTCACGAGTGAATCGTCCCTCCCGGTTGCCTCGAGGATGAGGTCTGAATAGTCCTTGATGTCCCTTTCCCACTCCGGCCGTCCCGCGACGTTGTAGACAGCTCCCGGGATGAAGTTGTCCACGATATTAGCCCACGTCCTGCAGGAATCCTCCACGTAATCGATAATCCGCTTGTGCCCCCGGAAAACGGTATAGGGTTTTTTAAAGAGAGCATGGTAGATGAATTTTGGAATGAACCCCCGGTAAGGGGTATAGTGCTCGTGGGGACCGTAGCAGTTGACCGGGCGGACGCGGACGGTCTCGGTCCCAAACATCTTGGCCGAGTTCAGGCACATCAGCTCGCCGGCCCATTTCGTAATGGCGTAATCGTTCATCTGGTAGGTATCCCTGATGGGATTTTTCTCCATGACGTCCTCGGTCATCACACCATCGTAATCACCGTAGACCTCGGCACTCGAGAAAAAGATCATCCGGAACTTCAGCTTCTCCTGGAGCCGGATCATGTGCTTTGTACCGATGACGTTGGTCTGCCAGAGATTCTCGTAGTAGTCCTCGCCGTTCCACCGGCCGTATTCGGCAGCAAGGTGGTAGACGTAATCAAAAGAGTGTCTCTCGAAAATGCGTTCGACCTGGCGGTAACTTCTCACGTCGGCGCGGGCATAATTTTCGCGTTCGGTATTGAAGAGATCGAGTGCAAAGACATCGTGACCCCGGGATTCAAGTTCGCGGACCAGGTTCGTCCCGATAAACCCTGCTCCGCCGGTAA
Source organism: Methanolinea sp. (assembly GCA_029907345.1). GTDB lineage: Archaea > Halobacteriota > Methanomicrobia > Methanomicrobiales > Methanospirillaceae > Methanolinea_A. Next base: position 125,853 of record JARYMB010000003.1, on the reverse strand, counting down.
CAAGGATCCGTTTCGAACCCATGGGTCCTCTGTCACGCCTTCCCCATCTTCACGACCTGCACTAAACTGTTCAGTATCAGGCTCGTCGTCACCAGCAGCAGTCCCAGGATCAGCAGGGTAATTCCCCCAACAAACATGATGGAATGAAAGGTCCCGCCGGTATACAATTCCGTGACGGTATACACCGACATCCCGGCCCCAAGGAACGTCATGACCGCCCCCGGTATCCCGAACGTGATCAGCGGTCTCCTGTAGCCGATGATCCCGATGATATGGCCGAGCACGTCCAGGCCGTGGGCGAGTGCATGCTTCTTGTGGCCGTTCGTGACATCGTAGGTGATACCGATGGGAACTTCCGCGACGGTCAGTCCCCTCCCGGCAAAGTGGGCGAGCATGTCGGACTCGATGTTGTAGCCCTCGGAATAGAAGTCGAGGTTGGCGAGGGCACGGCGGCCGAGAACGCGGAAACCCGACTGGGAATCCGTGCAGGGGATGCCGGAGCCGACCTTTGTGGCAAGGTCGAGGGTCTTCTGGCCGAGGACGCGGTATTTCGGGATCCGGTTCGTTCCGTTGAGGAAGCGTGACCCGACGACCATGTCGGCTTTCCCGGAAAGCACGGGCTTTGCGAGTTCGGGGATCTCGGCAGGGTTGTGCTGGCCGTCGGCGTCGAGCATGACGACGGCGAGGGGGCCATAGTGCCTGGCACGGGCAAAGCCCTTCATGAGGGCCTGGGCCTTGCCGAGGTTGATGGAGTTTTCGAGGACTTCGGCCCCGGCAAGGGTTGCAATGCGTGCCGTCCTGTCAGTGGATCCGTCGTCGACGACGATGACATGGTCCACGTACTGGCGGGTCGCCAGCACGACGGTCCCGATCGTGAGCTCTTCGTTGTAGGCAGGGATGACCGCGATGATCCTTTTGGGGAGCTCTTCCGGTGAGGAAAGGTCTTCTGTTCCGGTATCCTCTGCATAGCTCATTCCCGGAATGACCCTGGAGAGAAGCGGGTGGGGGGAGGAACGGGAAGAACGGGGGAGAGATGGTACCGCCCCCTTCGCCGTGTTCATGCCCAGCGTCTCCTCGAACTGGAAATAATGGGCAAGAAGCGAGGAAATGGCATTTTCTCCGATACGGATTTCGGGGTCTCCGGCGGTGGTATCAGGTCTCTCGTCGGGGTGCATCATCTCGTCCTCGGGGGCGGATTTCCGTGATCAGGATGATCAGGGTACCCGGATTTCCGATCCGCCCGAGTATATCCGGTATTCCGGACGATACGTATTTCAGTTATGAAATAAAAACCTTTCGGCGTTTTTTGCGCAAAAATGGGGCTTTGGTGGTCAGGCACGGGGATTGGAAGGAGATTCTCGGGGTTTTGGGGAGTGGATCTCCCGGGGGATCTCTCGTCCCACCACGTACCACAACCATGGCGGCGGGTGAGCATGTGCATCTCCCTGTCATGCAGGTACCGGCGGCGAATGCATATATCCGGGACTGCCAGCCCGGGGTGATTGAGCATGGGGCCGGATAGCCGGGATTTCCCGCCATTTTGGCAGGGCAGGTGTCCCGGCCGACTGCTTCCCCTTTTTGCCAAAAATTGTGAGGAATCCCGTGATATCCTGCGAGTCCCCAAAAAAAGGCAGCATGGCATTTTTCGTGGGTTCCCCATTCAGGAAGCATTATGACGTGCTCATCTCCATAATTCTGTATCCCATGGTCCGGGCAGAAGAATTCCTGGAGAAACATCCCGAAGTGGCCGGGGTTATCAGGGATATTCCGAAAGATGGCGTGATTGCCATTCTGCTCTTTGGCAGCCATGCAACGGGGCGGGCAGGACCCCTCTCGGACATCGATCTCTGCATCGTGACGGAGGAACCCCTGTCAAGGGAAGAGAAGGATCTGCTCCTCTCCCATGCGTCACGGACGCTCTCGATCTCGCTTTTTGAGGACCTTCCCCCTGCAGTCCGGTTCCGGGTATTCAAGGAGGGAGTGATCCTCTGGGGCACGCCGGACCTTCGCCTGCAGAGGATGAGGGTTCGGACAATCCGGTCATATTTGAATGTCAAACCCCTGCTCGAGCGCCATGCGGGAAAAATACTGGGGGTATGATGCAATGGGATACGACATTGAACGGATCGGGAGGATAACAGGGCAGATCGATCGGTATATGAAGGATCTTGACCTTTTTTCCCCCGATGACCGATCCCTCGCTGAAGACAGGGTTCATTTTTATGCCCTTTCCATGGTCCTCTTCTCCCTCCTGGACAGCCTCATCGATCTGGGGTCCGAGATTCTGGCTGCACAAAACCTCGGGATGCCGGGTACGTATCGCCAGACCTTCTCCCTCCTCGCGGAGGGTGGGATCATCGACAAAAACACTCTCCGGACCCTGTCAGTCCTTGTCTCGTACCGGAACCGGCTGGCCCATGAATACGGAGAAATAACCCCGGAAGACCTCGTCGCTCTCCTCTCCTATAAGGAAGAGATTCGCACTTTCGTTGAGAAAATGAAGGAAGTCGTGAGGGAAAACCAAACGGGATAGGGTCTTTTGTCTTCCCGCCGGGATGGAGAGGAGAAGACCTGGTTCCCGAAAAACCTGCTCGGGACGAGGCGCCCTTTCTGTCCCCCTGTGCCCACCTCCTGGAAGGGAGAAAAGATTCCGGTGCAGAAGGAGGATATCCTTGCCCGGATAGGGCGTCTCGTTGCAACGTTTCTCGGGGTTGAGGCGTTGCATGACGTGTATGGGTCAATCCCCGGGGAGGGAGACCCGTTTTTGACAGGAACGGAAAAAAGGCCGGATAGCTTCATTCACTTCATCAAAAAAGGCGAAGAGGGAAAAGAGATAACTATTGTCCGATAAAAACAAGAGGCTGAGAGGGGACGGACACGATGGACCTGCAGGGGGAGGAGATCATTGCACGACTATCCGAAGTTCCGGGTTTCTCCAACGTCCGGTTTATCCTCCTCTTCGGGTCGGTGGCAGAAGGAAGGGCCGGGCCGGGGTCTGATGTCGATATTGCCATTTTCTACGACGGGGACCAGGAGGAGGCATCCCTCTTTCGTTACAGGTGCCTGATCGCCCTCGGCAGCTCGCGGTATGACGTGACCATTTTTCAGCAACTGCCCCTGTACATCCGCATCCGTGCTCTCAGGGGGAAGATCCTCTATTGTCCGGACCTCTCCTTCCTCTATGACGTTGCGTATGAGACGATCCGGGACTACGATGCGTTCAAGCACCGGCTGGATGACTACACCGGGGAGAAAGCAATCTCATGACGCCACGACCGCAACCATCCGTCCGCAAAGACCTCATCCGCATTAAACTCGCAGAAATCAGGGACAGTATCACGGTCGTGATGCGCCACATGCCCGCAACAGTGGACGAGTTCCTCGGGATGGGCCTCGTGAAAGATGGGATTTATAAGAAGATCGAATATGCCATCGAAAATGTCCTTGATATCTGTGCAGTGGTGAATGCGGACCTGGTGCTCGGGGTGCCGGGCAACGACGAGGACATCCTGGACCACCTCGTGTCCCACCACGTCATCTCGGCGGGTGTCGCAGAGAAAGTCAGGGGCATGAAAGCGTTCCGGAACATCATGGTCCACCGCTACGGGGCAATCAACGACCGGACTGCATACCGGCTCCTGGTGGATCACCTGGGGGATTTCGAGGCGTTCCAGGCAGAAATTGAGCTGTTTCTCCGTCGGGCTGAACCCTGAAGAAGAGGGTTCCCCGATTTTATGGGGGAGAAAAAGGGAGTTCCTCGCGATCGCAGGAGGATTGGAGAACATGCGGGGGCCTGTCCCCATCTCCCGCACGGGGATCACACCACCTCCCCCAAAGGGCGTGCCGGAGAAGGTTCCCCGCCGGTCAATCGTGTATAAGCCCCTATTTCTTTGCTGGATCAACCAACCCGGAACGGGAAAAAGGCCGGATAAGCCTCATCCACCTCATTCTCCCGCGATGACGACAAAGGGAATATACGCAACGCACACGGCCCGCGAAAAAAAAAATCCGGAGAAAAAAAATTCTCAGCCCCGCCGCCGGGAGGCGAGAACGGCGGGAACGAGGAAGGCAAGGGCAAGGGAGACGGGTGCGAGCGGGCTCTTCTGGGCCTGCTCACCGGTGCCTGCGGGCGTCGCGTTACCGGGAACGGGGGTCCCGGGCTGCCCAGCAGGGGTCTTTCCCGGTGCAGGGGTCTCTTCGGGGACGGGGGAGGAAAGGAGCTGTTCCAGGTTTTGCGCCCGTGCCTTTCCGTCCAGTGCAGAGGCAAGACCGGGGTGGATGACGAGCGCCCGGTCGAATGCGGCAGCTGCAGCCGCAGGGTCTCCGGCCGCAAGCAGGACTTCGCCGCGGCTCACCCACGGGTCAGGGTCACCCGGCTTGATCTTTGCAGCCCGGTCAAGCGAAGAGAGGGCGCTTTCGAACATGCCGAGGGCGGTCTCGGCGCTCCCCTTTCCCATCCAGGCCGCGAAGGATGCAGGGTCGGCTGCGACCGTCCGGTTGTAGGCTGCAAGGGACTCGTTGTACATGCCCTTCTGGAAGAGGGACCGGGCCTCCAGGAGGAAAGCCTCTGCAGATGCCCCCGACGACCCGGAGGCCTGGCTCCCGGACCCGCCGGAGCTCGTGCCGCCCGAACCGGATCCTGCGGAGGGACCATCCGATGAACCTCCGCCGGAAGAAGGCCCGGTGTTTCCGCCCGGCGAACCCCCGCCGCCAGACGGACCTGTCGCAGGGCCCGTGTCGGGGGTGAAGGGATCGTAGAAGTCCGGGAGACCGCAGCTCATACAGTCATCGGCTGTCACGACAATGCCCAAAAGAAAGAGAAGGGCAAGGGATACAACCGCAAGGCAGGGGGACAACCGGTGCATAAGGGAGTATGGAAGGGGAGGATAAAAAATGCCACCCCGTACATTCCGGGGGTGGATCTCTCAGGGGGTGAAAAAACCCGCACCGGTTCCCGGGTCTCGTATTTACCGGGTCACAGGACAACGGAAGGGGGAAAGGGTGCCCCGACGGGAATCCTTTCTTTCAGTTCTTCGCCATGCGGGCAGCCGGAGTGAGAGGGACGGGGACCTGTCCCGCCTCCGGGCACCCGCGTGAGGATGGCCCCGCCGCCTCCTGGATCGACCACGCATTCATTCCTGGTGTGAACCGCCTGGTACGGGATATATCACAGAGGTCTCTTCGTCCGAATGCTGGCGCGTTCCGGGAAAAATCACAGGTTTTTTTCAAGGCATTCCGCGGGTATCATGACGGGAAGAGACGTTTTATCCTGGTAGTGCCGGGTATTCCAGGTTACGAGAAGAGACGCGTCGTTTGATTCCGCAACCCAGAGGATCTTGGCATCTCCATACCGCAGACCCCTCTCCATGACATCCATGAGTTCCGCAGTGTAATCGGCAAAAAAGAGTTCTGCGGAGAGGGTCGGAAGGGTAGGATAGAGGATGGTCATATCCGAGGCCGCTGCATAGGTCTCCACGAGTTTCCTTGCTGTTCCTGCTTTCCCTGCAGAGCACAGGATCCCGGAGAGCTCAAGGAGGTTGTAAAGTGTCGTCCCCCGATCTTTTGCCCGGGTTGCCTCCATGAAGGAGGCGGGGGCGGGTACCGGGGATCGGTAACGAAGAAGTGGAAGATGGCGGGAACGTCGGTGTCGAGGACGATCATCTCCTCGCCTCTTCGATGATCATGTCGATCGTTTTTCCCGGGTACGCCTTCCGGATTGCGGCAGCGACCTCGCCCGGATCCAGGTCTTCCGAAAGTTTTTCCACGGATTTGGTACCCGGCTTTCGGGAAAAGCTCCGGATGAGGGCAAGCCGGAACCGGTCAGCCCTCTCGTACCCAAGCACGAGCCTCCTGACCGAGTCAAGAATGGCCTCGCTCCTGCTCGTATAGAGTCCCTCCTGCGTCATGCGATCGAGCTGTCGGACCAGGCGGAGCGGTATGCGTACCTGGATGAGCATGCTCTTTGATGTCATGCAATTGTATATACTTACAATAGCTGGAAAAGGATTGCGTGGAAAGCCGGGCAGGGTATCGCGATGGGGACAATTCATGAGCGTCCCCCGGGCCGAATGCACCGCCGGAGTCCCCAATAGCCCCGGTCCACGGGAAAGGACACACTCTTCTGGGGGACGAAACGGTCCGGACCCAAAAAAAAAGCAGGGGGATAACCCCCCCTTCACCGGGAGAGAGCCTGCGCCGTCAGGGGTTTTCGGGCGCAAACTTCGTCCCGTAGTGGATGACGCCGGACTCCCCGTCGGCAGAGATCCGGCGGAATACCGGCCGGACCCGCATCCCGATCCGAACCTCGTCCGGGCTGCAGACGAGCTGGGCCGTCAGGCGGGGACCCTCGTCGAGCTCCACGATGGCGAGCACGTAGGGAGTCATCTGCTCGAACTGCTCGCTCGCCGTCCGGATGACCGTGTAGGTCACGACTTTTCCCATTCCGGAGAACCTGTGCTCTCCAATCTTTCCTGCCCGGCGGCAGTCGGGGCAGAGGTACCGGGGCGGGAAGAAGTACCGCCCGCACGTGGCGCACCGCGTCCCTGTGAGGTTATAGCGCTGGGGGATCTTCCGCCAGAATCGTGCAACAGACATGCCTCACACCCCCAGGATGTGGACGGCGACCGTGGCCCCCGTCCCGCCGACGTTGTGGGTCATCCCGATGCGGGCCCCGTCCACCTGGCGCCTGCCCGCCTCGCCCCGCAGCTGCTGCACGACCTCGCACACCTGCTTGATCCCGGTCGCACCCACGGGGTGGCCGCACGCCTTGAGCCCGCCGGACGTGTTCACCGGCAGGTCTCCGCCAAGGGCCGTCACACCCTCCGCGGTCAGCCTGCCCGCCTCGCCCTTCCTGCAGAACCCGAGGTCCTCGATGGCGCAGATCTCGGCGATGGTGAAGCAGTCGTGCACCTCGACGAGGTCGATGTCCCCGGGCGAGAGCCCTGCCATCGCAAATGCTCTCTTCCCGGCAGCGACCGTGGCATCGAGCGTGCTGATGTCCCTGCGGTCATGGAGCGCGATGGTATCGCTCGCCTGGGCACTCGCAAGGACGCGGACGGGCGTGTCCGTGTACTCCCTCGCCCGTTCGAGCGGGGCGAGCACGACGGCCGCTGCCCCGTCGGTGATGGGCGAGCAGTCGAAGAGGCGGAGCGGGTCGGCAACGAGCGAGGAGGAGAGCACCGTCTCGATCGTGATCTCCTGGGAGAACTGGGCGATCGGGTTCCTCGCACCGTTGTAGTGGTTCTTCACGGCGACCTCCGCGAGCTGCTCCCTCGTTAAGGGGTACCGGTTCATGTAGTCGGTTGCGATCATCGCGTAGAGGCCGGGGAAGGTGGCCCCGACGAACCCCTCCCATTCCCGGTCGGCAGCGCCGGCGAGGGCGTCCACGCTCGCACCTGTCCCGACATCCGTCATCTTCTCGACCCCGGCCGCGACAACGATGTCCTCGATGCCCGAGGCGACGGCGATGAAGGCCTGGCGGAAGGAGAGACCGCCCGAGGCACACGCGGCCTCGACCCGCGTCGAGGCGATGTGGTCCGAGGCAAGCCCCGCATAATCTGCAATCAGTGCCCCGACGTGCTCCTGCTCGATGAACCTGCCGGCACTCATGTTCCCGACGTACATGGCCCCGATCTCCTCGCCGGCGACACCGGCGTCCTCTAAAGCCATCGTCCCTGCCTGGACGAAGAGGTCGCGGAACGAAGAGCCCCACTTCTCGCCGAACGGTGTACACCCGATCCCGATAACTGCAACGTCCCTCATTTCTGCATCACGATCTTTCCCTTGTGCCGCGCATACTGCGCGTAATCGACATAGACGGGGTCTGCCAGGAGTGTTGCAACCGGGGGGGCAGCCCCGCGGCAGAACTCCCCTGACGCGATGGTATCGGTCACCTCGATGTCGAACGCATCGCTCCCTGCCCCGGATCCGAACGATGCCATGAAGATGGTGTCTCCCGGCTTTGCCTGGTCGAGCGTTGCGGCAAGCCCGATCATCGAGGAGCCGCTGTAGGTGTTGCCGAGGGAGGGCACGACGAGGCCCGGCCGGATCTGGTCGGGCGAAAACCCGAGCGTCTTTGCGACCCGCTGCGGAAACTTCGCGTTCGGCTGGTGGAAGACCGCGTAGGTGTAGTCTTCCGGGCCCTTTCCCGTCTGCTCCATCAGGAGGCGGCTTGCACCCTCGATGTGGCGGAAGTAGCCGGGCTCGCCCGTGAACCGCCCGCCGTGGCGGGGGTAGTCCTGCCCCTCCCTCCGCCAGAAGTCCGGCGTGTCGGTCGTAAACGAGCACGTCCGGTGGATGACGGCGATCGGGTCACGGTTCCCGATGAGGAACGCCGCACCCCCGGCGGCAGCCGTGTACTCCAGCGCGTCGGAAGGGGCGCCCTGGGCGACATCGGCCCCGATCGCAAGCCCGTACGGCACCATGCCGCTCGCGACAAGGCCCATGCACGTCTGGATGGCAGCAGTCCCTGCCTTGCAGGCGAACTCGTAGTCGGCAGCCGTCATGACGGGCGTCGCCCCGATCGCCTCCCCGACCGTGCAGGCCGTGGGCTTGACGGCATAGGGGTGCGACTCGCTCCCGACGTACACGGCGCCGATCTCGCGCGGGTCGATCTCCCTCCGCCGGAGGGCGTTTCGCGCCGCCTCGACCGCGATCGTGGCCGTGTCCTCGTCGAGGTCGGGGACGGACTTCGAGTGGACCCCGAGCCCTCCCCGGATGTCATCGGCGTTTGCACCCCAGACCCGGGCGATCTCCTCGACCCTGATCCGGAACCGGGGGATGTACACGCCATACGTGATGATTCCTACCATTGTTCCTCCCTCAGTACATGCACGATCTGCTCGACGTCCATCCCGGTGCAGAGCACCGTGATCCTGTCCTTCTCCGCCATCTTCGGAACGAGCGGGTGGACGAGGGCCGGCTCGATCCCCTGGAGGACGACGGCCCGGGGCTTGAACGGCGTGACCCGGATCGCGACCATCGGCGACTTGCCGGACGTCACGTCTGTGAATATCAGGGCACGTTCCGTGCTCCAGCCGTAGATCCGGTTGAACTCGTTCGAGGAGAGCTGGGTGATCGCGTTGAGGCTGTTTATCACGGTGTACCCGTAGATTGCCTGGGAAAGCGACCCGCACACCGGCTGGCAGGCGATCAGCTCCGCGAACCGCGTCAGGGGAACAGGCGACGGGTAGTCGTGGATGTCGTAGATGACATCGTCGTCAACGTCAGAATAGAGGATCTTGCCGAACTTCTTGATGTACTTCCCGCCGCTTGCCTCGTCGATGGAGAGGATCGTGTCCACGATCTTGCCCACGACGGCCGTTCCGGGGCTCTTTCGCCTTCCGCTCTCGTAGTCGGAAATCACGGAAGGGGAGACGTCGAGGTGCTCGGAAAGGACCGCCTGGGGGATGTTGAAGCTCATCCTCCACTTCTTCAGTGCCTTTCCGGGCGAGTCTGAAAGCGTGATCTCGCCGGCCATCTTCTCGGCCAGGCGGTTCCGCAAATCAGATTTCATGGCTCATTATGCGGGCCCGGGGGTATTATAATTAACGAATGGGAATTCGACATTTCACGAAAAAATCCCCGGGCCCCGCTCCCCGGGATAGCCATAAATAGTATGCATCTCAATTCTGATATCATGATCATGCCCGGGGACCTCCAGTGCCTCAAGGCCATCGCGCGCATGGGTGGCTGCCAGGGGCCGGTCCGCGTCTCCTCGCAGTCCCTCGGAGCGTTCCTCGGGATCAGTCCCCAGACAGCCTCGCGCCGGCTCCAGTCGCTGGAGAGGCAGAAGATGGTGGAACGGGCCCTCACACCCGAGGGCCAGGACGTCATGGTCACGCCGGCGGGAGAAAACGTCCTCCGCCGTGAGTACGAGGACTACTGCCGCATATTCGGGGAGGACCACCACAGGTACACGCTCCGGGGGCAGGTGATCACCGGCCTCGGCGAGGGGAGGTACTACATGAGCCTTGAGCCTTACAGGATCCAGTTCTCGCGGCGCCTCGGGTTCGTCCCCTACCCCGGCACCCTCAACATCCGGCTCGACCCCCGCAGCCTCCCGGTCAGGAAGAGGCTCGAGGCTCTCGAGTGGATCACCATCGAGGGGTTCGTGGCAGACGAAAGGACGTTTGGGTCCGTGCGCTGCCTCCCCTGCCGGGTGGGGGAGACGAAGTGCGGCATCGTTGTCCCGGGCAGGACCCACTACCCCGAGGATATCGTGGAGATCGTGGCCCCCGTGGGCCTGCGGGAGACCCTGGGCATCGGGGACGGCGACGAACTGGAAGTGGAGGTGGAGAAGTGATAACAGACGCGATCAGGGCGTTGAGGGAAGGGCAGTTCATCCTGCTCTACGACTTCGACGAGAGGGAAGGGGAGACTGACTTTGCGATCCGGTCCGACGCGGTGATGCCGGCGCACGTCGCGAGGATGCGGCGGGACGGCGGCGGGCTCATCTGCACGGCCATCCACCCGGTCGCGGCACGGGTGCTCGGGCTGCCGTTTGCAACCGACCTCCTCTCCCGCGACCCCTGCCTCTCGCGCCTCCGGGGCGAGGTCCCGTACGACCGGAAGAACCGGTCCTCCTTCTCGCTCTGGGTCAACCACCGGGACACGTACACGGGGGTCACCGACAGGGACCGGGCCCTCACCATCAACGCGATCGCAGCCCACGTCAGGAAATCGCTCAACGGCGGGGGAGCGGATTTCTTCGCGGACTTCCGGTCACCCGGCCACGTGGCCATCCTCCGGGCGGCAGACACCCTCCTCTCCCAGAGACGGGGCCAGACGGAGCTCTCGATCGCCCTCGCCGTGATGGCAGGGGTGCCCCCCGCGGTCACCATCTGCGAGATGCTTGACGATCGCTCGGGGAACGCGCTCGACAAGGAATCGGCCCGCGCCTATGCCCGGAAAAACGACCTCGTCTTCGTGGAGGGCGAGGAGGTCCTCGGGGCCTGGGAAACGTATACGGAGACCGGGAAGGTCTGAAAAGCGCATCCGCCTCCCGGATAGCAATTGCGATCCTGAACGGGAACTCCCCCGTTCCCCCGCGCCCGGGGCGGGGAACCGGGCCGCCGGATGGTTTCCCGCGAACTGACCTCCGGATAAGGACCCCTGCCCTCCCCGAACCGGGACGGAGGGGTGCAAACCTGAAACGGCGTTTCATCTCCTGGAATAAGGCGAAGCGGGATTTTTTCGGAAAACGGGAAAAAGGGGGGGCGCAGGGCTTATTTCCCTGCAAGTTTTTTCAGGGTCTCTTCCGGGAGCATCCGGGCGATGGATGCCTTCGTCGGGCAGCGGCCCGGCTTGATCCCCGCATTTTTGGCTGCTTCCCTGAGGGTTTTGAGGTCGAGGTTCCTGATCAGCTCCTGGAGCTCTTCGTCCTTCACGTCGGAATCACCAAAACGATCGTATCCCCCGGTCCGGCATAATAAAGATTGCGGGGTCCGGGGGATGGGGTATTACAGGCGGAGCTGGGCCAGGGCCTCGTACGCCATCTTCCGGAAGATGGAAGGGTCCATCCCGTATTCCTTTCGTGCCCTCTCCCCGTCGGGCGTGGATGCCCCCTTCTCCAGCCGGTCGAGCGTTGCCGCTGCACAGTCGAGCACCCACTGGTCGCGGGTCTCCTTGTCCACGGGGGTGATCGACTCGCACCTGACCGAGATGAGGACGGCCCCGTCGGGTGTCTGGTACACGTTGGGTTTCCCGACGACGGCAACAAACGACGGCGGCTCGATCCGGGCGATCTGCTGCATGGCATCGGGCTGGTAACTCCCGGCCATCACGAAGAACGTGCCGGTGGGATCCACGACCCGGGCCCGGTAGAACAGGTTCTGCTCGCCCTGCTTCTTCTTCTCCGTCAGGGTACCGACGAAGAAGACGCGGTTGCAGCGTGCACCGGTCGGGAGTAGGACGAAACTTGGGCTTTTTTCGTCCTGGCCCTCCTTGAAGTGGATCCTGCTCTCGCGCAACTCACCCGCGAAAACCCGGCGGGCAGGTTCCCTCTCGAAACCCCCCTCCCTGCGCGGCGCCGGCGTTGTCTCCGTCCCGTTCGTCATGCCGACCCACCCGCCCTGTTGAGAAGGTCAGCCAGCCGTTCCGGCTGGAAACGGAGCCGCGTGCACCCGGAAACGAGGAGCCGGCCGTCGATCTCGCGGCCGCTGCACGAGAGGTAGCGGCCGAGAAGGGCATCGCGGAACCGGAGGAAGACCTCGTCCATCCCCAGCGGCGTGTTCTCGGCGAGTTCCCGTGCCTGCTCGAGCGTCATGCCGACGAGGCTCTCGGTCCCGGCCCGCGGGATCAGGACTTCCCGCGTCTCTTCGCCGTTGTCCAGCCACCCCTTGATCCGCAGGTCGTACTGGAAGTTGGGCTGGATCTCGTGGACAGGACAGTAGTTCTGGCGGGAGAGGACGCGGTTGCACCCCTCGACAGGGCACCTCTTGATGAGTCCCGACCCGGGCGCGAGGTGCACGAATGCGCCCTCGAAGGATGCATCGCCGCGGCTGACCTCGATATCACCCTCTTCGGGGACGACCGTTGCCGTGTTGAGGGTAAGGGAGAGCCGGCCGTTGAACTCGTCGACCGTTGCGTAGAAGACCGTGTAGACGGTGCCGGGGTTGAGGCGTTCCCGCCCCTCCTCCTTCCACGTGACGAAGCGGACGGACCCCGTTTCGTCTGCGATGAGCCCGGACTGGAGGATCCGGTCGTGCGTGGCCTCCCATTCCTGGACCACCTTGCCCCGGACCGAGGCGATACCCGGGCGGAGTGCCGCGATCGGGGAAAGAACCGGCTTGATGGTGCCTTTGCCGGGAACTTCCTTAATTGTCGTCCCGGAATGGACCTTGAGGTTGACCGAGCCCCTGTACTGGTCCACGACTGCCGACTCGAACCGGTACCAGTTCCCCTCTTTGAGTGCGGGTGCATTTGCCCGTGACCAGACAACGAACCTCACGGCCGCGGTCTGGTCCGCGGCTATCCCGGTCTGCGAGATGGAGGGAGAGGGTGGGGCCGTCAGGGCGACGACCTTGCATTCCACCGTGACCCACTCACCGGGGACGAGGGCGTCAAGAGTCTTTGCCTCGCCCGGCCCCCCGGACTGGAGCCCCGAAATCGAGAATTCGCGTGCCATCTCGTTGGTGACCGTCCGCTCGGCCTCTGCGAGCGGGACACCGAACTCCTCGACGAGGCGCCGGAGCTTGGTCTCTATCGCGGTCTTTTCCACGGCGTGGCCGTGGGACGTCACTTTCTGGGAGATTCTTTCTGCCGTTTCGGAAAAATCCATCGTACATCTCCAAGAGATCACTCATGCCGCCGGGTCACCATAAAGCATGCGGGCGGGGGGTGAAAATGATCCCGGTGCTGCACATTTATAAACACCTATCGATAACCTGTATACCATGGGAATTACTGCAGACAGTACAATTTACGACCTTTTGAAGACGAAACCGGAATCTGCAGAGGTTTTGTTCAAGTTCGGCATGGGGTGCGTCGGGTGCGCGATCGCCCGGGGCGAGACCATCAGGGAAGCGGCAATGGCACACGGGATCCCTCTCGACGAGCTGCTCTCGGCGCTCGGCGTGGAACAGGGATAACCCCGATCACTTTTTTTCCCGGCTCTTCTTCGCCTTCAGCTCCCGGAGCGTTGCCTCCGGGTGCGCGAGCAGGTAGTCTGCAACCGCGGGTTCGTGGAGGAGGGTACAGCTGCTGCAGTTCCAGACAAGCCCGTTCTTTGCGGAACTCTGCACCCACTGGCCGAGGCTTTCATCCCCGCAGGGGTAAAACGGGCAGTAACAGAAATCGCACCTCTGCCCGGGGAAGTGGCAGGGGTAGTAGGGACAATCTTCCGGGATCCACTCGGCCCAGTGGTCTCCCTGGTACCGGCTGTAGATGAAAAAGGTCGGCCTGTCCCTGGGAACACTGCTGCCCGCACTCCGCTCCATCACCGTCCGTATGCCGAACCGGACGGCCTCGCCGATGCGCAACCCGATCCCGGACGAGGGAGAGGCATCGGCGTGCATGACCTCTCCCTCGCATGCCACAACGAGGGTGTCCTGCGGGCTCTGTGGCTTCCCGGCACCGCTCTTCCCGCAGAGGACGGTCATGCGTGCCGCAGTCGCTGTCACGAGTGCGCCGAGGAGTGCCGCATCGCTCAACCCCTCCCCGGAATAGATCACGATGGAAAAGCCGCCGCCCGGTCCACCCCCCGGGCCCGGCGCGATGAAGACCATCAGGGAATCGTACTGGAAGATGCACGTGCGGGAAGGGGGAGCACCTGCAAAGACCCCGAAGAAGTCGGGGGGGAGCCCCTCCCTTTGGACCGCCCGCTCCAGGATCCGCAGGGAATCCGGCCCTTCCCCGGCACCGGGCGGGCCGTGCACGACGATGGTCGGGACAGTGCAGAGCCCCCCGGGAGTCCCCGTGCCCGCTGCGCGGAAGTGCCCGCGGAGGAAGAGGGTGTTGGTGCGGATGTAGTACCTCATGGCAGTGGTGGATTGTGACGGGGAAGTTCACCCCAGGGGAGGTGGGGGGGTCCGTGAGATGCCACAATCCCGGGGGACGGGAGGAGGGCTCGGCGTTCCATCAGACTGGATGGTTTCAATCCTTTCCTCTAATACCTTTTGAATAACGTGCAATTTTCGGCCAGGTCACCGCGGCTCCTGCAGGAATCTCCTCATCAGGCGCAAAGCACAGAAGTCCCCGCACATGGTGCATACCTCACCAGGACCCCCGGATTTTTGGGCCGCCTCAGGGTCGATGGCGAGGAGAATCTGCCCTTCCCTGTCCATTTGGCCCCTCTTCTCTGCCATCCTGCGGTCCCGCAGGTCCAGGCCGAGCCTCGCGAGATCGCCGATATGAGCGGCTACCCTCCATGCGAGGAGCCCTTCCCGTACCTGTCCGGGGTTGGGTAGGCCGAGGTGCTCGGCGGGGGTGATACTGCAGAGGTAATCGGCCCCTGCTGCACCGGCAGCACTCGCACCGGCGCACCCGGCGATGTGGTCCAGTCCGAGTGCGATGTCCGTCGGCAGCGGCCCGGCGACGAAGAGGGGAAAACGGGACGCTTCCTTGTACCGCCTGATGGTGGGAGCGATCCTGTCGTACCGTATGTGCCCTCCTGCCCCTTCGATGATGACCTGGACGCCGGCCTGGTGTGCCTTTTCAGCAAGTGCGATGTTTTCCTGCAACTCCGCCTCCTGTGCGGCGTCCCAGCCGTCCCCGATGCACCCGCTCCGTGCCGAGTTGCCCAGGGAGAGGACTATCCCGTGGGATCGCATTATCCCGAGTATTTCATCGAAGTGTTCGATGAAAGGGTTCTGGCAGCCGTTGTGCAGCATGAAGGCCGCGGTAATAGAACCCCCTTTCGAGACGATACCCAGCAACCTTTCCTGCTTCCTGCACCGTTCCAGGATATCGTTGGTGATGCAGTGGATCACCATGGAACTCACCCCATCGCGGGCCTGCCCGCGGATCGTGTCAAGGATATCCCTGGCGGTCATTGCCCCTATCCCGTGCTCAGCCGCAGCCTGGTAGACCGGGACAGTCGTGATCGGAAGGGTGGTGTGCTCGAAGATAAGGCGCCGGACTTCACCTATATGCATTCCCATCGAGAGGTCAGAGATAGTGTCAGCACCGTATCGTTCGGCAATGACTGCCTTTTTGACTTCGTCGCCGGGGACCGAACGGATGTTCGAGGTGCCGAGGTTCACGTTCACCTTGATGCGAAGCCCCTTCCCGATACCAATGTACCGGTCTCTCCTCCGCATGATAACTGCACTCCCGTCATCAACATGCTCCGCCAGGACCGCGGGGGCTATCCGCTCGGATCTGGCGACCGACCGGATTACATCAGGGTCCCTGCAGTGATCAGGATAAAGTGAGGGGCTCATCGCGACCATTGGGGGGCTATCGTTCTCCAGGTGACACGGGAGATTATACCATGCGAAAAATCAGTGACCCGGAGAAACAAGCGTTCCCGTCTCCGGGCAGGGAATGCGGCATCTCATGCCAGCGTGTACCGGACCCGGTCTTTCAGTTCCTGCTGTTTTCCGGCATTCCAGCCGGAGACTTCCTGGAGGTACCCGGTCACCCTGCTGATCTGGACGACGTCGTGGCTCCCGCACTCGGGACAGACCGGAGCACCGCAGAGCGGGCAGTACTCGATGCTGGAGACGATCTCGTGGGAACAGTGGCAATGGTCCAGGGGACACATGATCTCGAGGTGCGTATCGCCGCAGACGGGACAGGGCGTCTCGTCAACAACGAGGTGGCAGGAATGGCACTTGTAACGGCGCTCGGCGGGGGGAATGTCCTCGAGCCGCCGCAGTGATCGGGCTAAAATAAGCTGTTCTTCGCTCCATTGCATACAATATGATGGCCATTTTTGCATTTAAACCCTTTGTTTGGGCCAAATCCGCCTCAGGGACTCATAGGGGTCATCACGGGGAGAGTGATCCCGTCAGTTCACGGTTCTCATCATCGGCGGAGGAACCCGAGTGCCGCCGCCTCGGCGGCCGGGTCGGCAGCCCGGTAGATCTGCCTGCCCACGATGATCCCGTCCACGAGAGGGGCGATAACCTTTGGGTCACCGCCCTGTGCCCCGGCACCCGGCGACCAGATGAGGCGGTCGCGGACAATGCCGCGCAGGGCCCTGACCCTCCCGGGCCGGGTCGCGGGTGCGATGATCCCGTCCGCCCCCAGGGAGACGGCCATCCGGGCAATCCTCTCCGGGACACCGGCCGAAAAGAAGGTGAGCGCGCCCGGGTGGCTCATCTCGGCGACCACGAAACAGCGGCCTCCCTGCCCGTGCGCGGTCTCGACGCAGGCGAGGACCGAGTCCTCCCCGCAGAAACCGTGGCAGATGATCCCCTCAAAGCCGGCTGAAAAGACCGCCTCGGCGATGAGCCTGTTCGTGTTCGGGATGTCGGCGACCTTGAAGTCGGCGACGAGGGGCAGGCCGAGGGAGGACAGGTCGCGGGCAACGGAGAGCCCCGACCGGAGGACGAGGGGGTATCCCACCTTGATGGCGTCCAGGTGCGGGGCACAGGCCGCTGCAACAGAGACGGCCCGGTGCGGGTCGGTCACGTCGAGGGCAAGGACAAGATCCGTCATACCCCGAGCCTCTCCCGCACCGCAGCCACGAGGAGGGGCAGCGTGATCGTTGCGTCACCGTAGACCGTCACTGCCCGGGCGCTTGCCGTGATCTTGCCCCACGACCGGGCCTCCTCCAGCGTTGCACCCGAGAGACCGCCGAGGTCAGGCCGGTCCCCGGTCAGCTGGACCGCGTAGTCGAATCCTTTCGGGGTCATGAGCATGCTCTGGAGGATGTAGTTCTTGGGAACACCGCCCCCGACGAGGAGGGCTCCCGCCGATTCTGCCGAAAAACAGAGGGAGAGCAGGTCCTGCATGTCACCGAACGCGTCCAGGATGGGCCTGTGCGTCTGGGTGTAGAGCCAGTACTGGAGTCCCGCCATGGAGTCGGCCAGTGCCGGGCAGAAGACCGGGACATCCTTCCGGGCCGCGGACGCGAGGATGCCCGAGGGAAGCGATTTCCCGACCTCTGCCAGGAACTTCCGGACAGTGAGGGGGGCCTGCGGGGCGAGGTCTCCGAAGCGCTCCTGCATGAACTCCTCGAACCGGATGAAGGACTCGTTCGGCAGGAAAACATCGTAGATCCTGTTGATCTCGGCGTTCCGGAGGTCGACGTCCGAGCAGCAGGCGGTCCCGTGGTAGTGCCGGCACCCGAGGGCCTCGATGATATCGTGGGTGATGTTTGCACCCGTCGGGACGAGCACGTCCACGAAACCGGCATCGATGAGGTCGCTGACGATCCTGCCCATGCCTGCAGGGACCATCGCACCCGCAAGCCCGACGAACCGGGTCACCGCCTTGTCGCGGAGCATCGCCTCGTAGATGTCGGCCGCCCGCGCCAGTGCGCCCCCGTTGTATGCTCCCGCCCGGCCCATGGCCGCAACGAGTTCCCCGACGGTCATTTTCGGCCGGAGAACGATCTGCTCGACTGACTCCCCGCATTCCATGGTAAAGGTGTATCGAGGGGAAAGGAGATATTTTTTGGCTGGAAATACGCGGGGGAGACCCGTCCCGCCTTCAGGGGGGCGGCAGGCGGAGGAAATCTTCCCGCACACCCCTGCAGAGCGGGCGGGCGAGGTGCCGGCGGGCACTCGGCGGGACCTCGTACCAGCCGGGGGAGATCGTGCGGGGCTGGAGCACCTCCTCGGGTGCATCCTTCCTCCCCCCGCACCGCCGGCACTTGTACCCCTTTTTCGTCCCGGCGCTGGTCATCCGCCTGCCGCACCTCTCGCAGATCGGCGGCCGGACGAGGCGGAGAGGAGGTGCAGACACGACCTCGATCTTCTCGAGGTTGAGGCTCCCCCTCTTGTAACTGCCTGCGGCCCTCACCCTGTCGCCCGGGTACAGCGACCGGACGATGTCGCGGAACCCCTTCGTCGGTTCGTAGGCCATGCAGGGGAGCGCCCCGTTCCCGTCTGCCAGGGTGAGGCAGACGTGACCCCCCCGGGTGGTCCGGGCCAAAGAGAGCACGGTTCCCCTGACGAGGTAGGAATGCCCCTCCTCGAGGCAACCGATCTCTCCCGGGACGATGTGGGCATCCGTCCCCTGGTTCGTGACAAAGAGCTGCTCGCAGGCAGGGGTTTCGGATATCACATTCTCCCTTGCCAGGGCAATCCACCCGGGGCGTTCACCCCGTATCCCGAAGAGGACGGGATCAGGCGTGTGGGGCACGCAGACCACGATGTCGTTCTCCCGGTCGACCGTGTCCCACGTGTGGGGGAACGTGGCAGAGTCCGCTGCAAAGAGGCTCTCCCGGTCGACAGACCGGGGCGTCCCGAACCGGCCCCTTTTCCGGTAGGCGAGCAGTTCGTAGGTGAAGTCGTCGAAATGGCTGCAGACGGCTGCCGCAGCGCCGATGAGGCCGCGGCCCGACTTGTAACCCTTGAAGAGCGCCCCCCACTCCAAAAGGAGTGCCTCCGCCTCGCCGAGTGTGCAGAACCCCCTGACGGCCCGCAGGTAAAAGTCCGGGGGAGGGATCCTGTCGCAGGCGACAACCCCGGGATGGGTCCCCTCGTGGGACATCTCCGCGAGTTCCTCGACGGCCGTGCAGGCGAGATGGAAGGCCACCCGGAGGGACCCCTCCGCAACCAGGCATATTGCGGCGTTGCCCCGTGTCTTTTCCGGGACGTTGGGGTTGAGGCGGACCAGGCGGGCCTCGATCACCCGGACGCCGGCCCGCCGGAGGCGCCGGGAAAGCACTGCCGCAAGGTACGTCGTGCACATCCCCGCCGGGGAGTCGGTATCGTCGATCCCGATCCGGAACATCGGCCCGTCCCATCAGTATTTATACCGGGTCAGGGAAAACCCATTCGTAGTGGAATGTCGCAGGAACGCCTTCTCTCGACGGTCACGAGCGTGCTCCTGATGGGGGGGTTCCGGGTCTCGGAGAAGTTCAGCATGAGGCCCCGGAGCTTCGACATGGTCGCGAGGAAGAAAAACGTCATCCTCGTGATCAAGGCCGTCACCCACATCGACAGCGTGAGCGAGGACACGGCACGGGATCTCGACCATGTTGCCCGTTACCTGAAGGGCTCGCCCCTGATCATCGGGGAGAGGGCACGCGACGCGGAACTCGAGAGAGGTGCAGTCTACGTCCGGTACGGCATCTTTGCCATCAGCGTCGCGACACTGTACGATGCCTTCGTCGAAGGCGTCCCCCCGCTCGTGTACGCGTCACCGGGCGGGCTCTACGTCAACATCAACGGCGACGTGCTGCGCGAGCTCCGCGAGAAGAGGAACCTCTCGCTCGGTGACCTCGGCTCGATGCTCGGGGTCTCGCGGCGGACCATCTCCAAGTACGAGAGCGGGATGGGGACGACGCTCGACGTCGCCCAGAAGATCGAGGAGATCTTCGATTCACCCCTCGTCCGGGCCATCGACCTGCTCGCGTACAGGTCCATCTTCTCGGACGAGAAAGAGGAGCCGGAGGAGTCGCCCATGGGGTTCCTGGAGAGGATCGGGGTCAGGCTCCACGCCATGCACAGGGCGCCTTTCCAGGCCCTCATCGAGATATCGGACGAGTCCATCCTCACGGGGTACGGTTCCTCCCAGAAGGTTGTCAAGCGCGCTGCCCTGATAGGAAACATCTCCCAGGTCACGGGGATGCATGCCATGTGCGTGCTCACGGACTACCACAAGCAGAAGAAGATCGGAAAGACCCTTGTCATCGGCGAACGGCGCCTCCAGACGCTCCAGGACGGGGAAGAACTCATCGAGCTCGTCAGTAAATAACAATTTTTATATAGAACCACAAACCAATTTTATCGCTACACGTGGTGAATAGCAATGTCACAGCAACTCGGAGGACAACCGATTCTCATCCTGAAAGAAGGAAGTTCACGCACCCGTGGACGTGATGCACAGGGCATGAACATCACTGCCGCAAAGGCAGTGGCGAGCGCAGTCCGGACGACTCTTGGCCCGAAGGGCATGGACAAGATGCTCGTTGACACCATCGGCGACGTGGTGATCACGAACGACGGTGTCACCATCCTCAAGGAGATGGACATCGAGCACCCGGCCGCCAAGATGATGGTCGAGATCGCAAAGACCCAGGACGACGAGGTTGGCGACGGGACCACGACAGCCGTGGTGATTGCAGGCGAGCTCCTCAAGAGGGCCGAGGACCTCCTCGAGCAGGACGTCCACCCGACCGTGATCGCCCACGGTTACAGGCAGGCAGCCGAGAAGGCCCAGGAGATCCTGCAGAACATCGCGGTCACCATAAAGCCGAAGGACACCGCGATGCTGAAGAAGATCGCGGAGACCGCGATGACCGGCAAGGGTGCCGAGGGCTCCCGCGACAAGATCTGCGACCTCGTGGTCAAGGCCGTCACCATGGTTGCCGACGAGGACGGGACCGTGGACAAGGACTACATCAAGGTCGAGAAGAAAGTGGGCGGCTCGATCGATGACTGCGAGATCATCGAGGGAGTCGTCATCGACAAGGAGCGGGTCCACCCCGGCATGCCCAAGAAGGTGACGAACGCGAAGATCCTCCTCCTGAATGCACCCGTCGAGTTCAAGAAGACCGAGGTCGACGCCGAGATCAACATCACGAGCCCCGACCAGCTCCAGGCGTTCCTCGACGAAGAGGAGCGGATGATCAAGAGCATCGTTGACAAGATCGTCGCGTCCGGGGCAAACGTCCTCTTCTGCCAGAAGGGTATCGATGACATCGCCCAGCACTACCTTGCCAAGGCAGGTATCCTCGCGATCCGCCGGGTCAAGAAGAGCGACATGGAGAAGCTCGTCCGCGCGACCGGCGGGAGCATGGTCTCGAGCATCGACGCCATCGCCAAGGAGGAACTCGGCAAGGCGGGCCTTGTCGAGGAACGCAAGGTCTCCGGCGAGGAGATGATCTTCGTCGAGGACTGCAAGAACCCCAAAGCCGTCACCATCATGGTCCGCGGCGGGACGGAGCACGTCGTCGACGAGCTCGAGCGTGCCATCGAGGATGCACTCCGGGTCGTCTCGGTCGTGTACGAGGACAAGAAACTCGTTGCCGGCGGAGGTGCACCCGAGATCGAGCTCTCCCTGCGCCTGCGTGAGTATGCCGCAACCGTCGGCGGCCGTGCCCAGCTCGCTATCGAGGCCTTCGCAAACGCCCTCGAGATCATCCCCCGGACCCTTGCCGAGAATGCAGGGCTCGACCCGATCGACATGCTCGTCGAGCTCCGGGCAGCCCACGAGAAGGGCAAGAAGACGTACGGCCTCAACGTCTTCGAGGGCAAGGCCGAGGACATGCTCAAGGCGGGTGTCATCGAGCCCCTGAGAGTCAAGACCCAGGCGATCGCGAGTGCCGCCGAGGCAGCAACGATGATCCTCCGCATCGACGACGTGATCGCCGCATCCAAGAGTGCACCACCCGCAGGCGGGCCGCAGGGAGGCCCCGGTGGCATGGGTGGCATGGGTGGAATGGGCGGCGGCGACATGGGCGACTTCTGAGAACCGGAAAGTCCCCCCCACCCCCCCCATTTTTCCAACGACTCTTTTTTCCCGGGAATTGGCAGTGCCCTTTTTTGATTGCTTTTACCCGTATCCCGCTCCAAATACCGTAAACTTTCCCGGAATGTCCCGGCAGGACGTGGAGGAGGGGAAACTTATATCTGCATGGGTCGATACTGACTCCATGCAGGACCGGTTCATCTTCACGCGCTACAGGACGACGTGCTACCACTGCGGGAAGGAGGCAGACCAGGTCATCAAGGCGGTTCCCTTCCAGGCCCAGGTCATCTGCAGCAACTGCGGGGCAACCCGCATCTTCGTCCCCCGCATCGAAGACGTGAGCAAACCGGGAAGTTTCACGAGGATCGGGTGCTACGACCTCTGGACCCTCGTTTCCGATGCAGAATGCAGGAACTGCGGAGTAACGGGCCCCCACGACCTTTCCATCGGGTGCAACCATTTCACCGTGCGCTGCAGGAACTGCGGATTCACGCACTTTTACAAGTTCAGCCTCGAGTATATCGCCCAGTGCCCCATCGAAGAAGAGACGTGAGGAAACAAGAGGGTGGGGGTGGCTGCCGGAGTCCTCTTTCCCGTAGGAGCGGGATCCTCCCCGGTGACGGTTTCAGGGTGGCAGCCGGAAAGGAAGGGGAGGGTTATTTTTCCTCCCTCTCCATGGTTATTGCCGATTTCGGGCACTCGTTTGCGCAGATGCCACAGCCCTTGCAGAAGTCGTAATCGATCTCAAGGTCCTCGCTGATCGCCGCATCGGGACAGTACATCGCGCACATGCCGCAGGCGTTGCACTTCTCCCGGTCGATCCGCGGGCGGAAAACGCGCCAGGACCCGGTCTTGCCGCAGGCGCCGGTTGTCGGGCGGCTGATGGCGAGGCGGCGGCGCTGTTTCATGCGACCAGCTCCCTGTAGGCTGCCTCTGCGGCAGACACGTTGCGGGGGTCGGAGAACATCTCGGTGATGGCGGACTTTGCTGATTCCATGGTGACGATCCCCATTTTTGCGAGGGCACCGAGCACGGGCGTGTTGAGGATCGGGCTCCCGGCAACCTCGAGCTTTTCCCGGAGTGCAATTCCCGTCAAATCGACGGTAAACGTCGGGTAACCCTTCATGTCCCGGCGTTCCCGGGCGTTGAGGAGGACGCGCCCGCCGGGCCTGAGCCCCTGCAGCACGTCGACGACGTCCATCACGCTCGGGTCGAGCACGATGACGAGGTCGGGCTTTTTGATTTGGCTCGAGATCCGGATGGGGGAATCGTCGATCCGAACGAACGAGACGACCGGTGCACCGCGGCGCTCGGCACCGTAAAACGGGAACGCGGTGGCATACTTCCCGTCCCGGACAGCCGCGAGCGCGAGCAGGCGGGCAGCGGTCACACCGCCCTGGCCGCCGCGCGAGTGAATCCTGACTTCAAACATCGCCGTTCACCCCGAACCAGAGTTCCCTGCCGGGCTGCCTGTTCCGGACAAACCCGGCTATGTCCTCGTAGGTGACTTCCTGCCCCCCGAGACCGGCAATCACGGAAAAGGGCCTGGCGCCTTCCTTTGCGGCAATGCTTTTTGCCAGGACTCCGCCGAACCCGAACGAGTAGTCGCGGTCAATCACGACCACGTCGCGCCCGGACAGGTCGAGCCGCGGGAACGGGCGGAACCACCGGATCCGCATGCTCCCTGCCCGGATACCCTCGTTCCTGAGGAGATCGACGGCGACTTCCGCCTCCCGCCCGAGCGTTCCTGCGGCCACGACGACAACCTCGGCGTCATCGCACCTGTACTCATCGACCATCCCGTATTTTCTCCCGAACCTCTCTGCGAAGCGCTCCTGCGTCCCGCGGATCACGTCAACGGCGTCCCTCATGGACCGCTCGATGTCCCAGCGGAGCCGGAAATACTCGTCCGGCCCCGTGAGCGTCCCGTACCCGCAGGGTTCCTGGGGGTCGATGGCATGCGGGAGGCGGAGCGGCGGGATGAAGTCCCCGGCTTTTTCGACCTCCAGCGGCTGCATCGTGTGGGAGAGGAGGAACCCGTCAAGGTTCACCATCACGGGGAGCAGGACGCGCTCGTCCTCGGCGATGCAGAAGGCCATCAGGACGGCATCGAACGCCTCCTGCACCGATCCCACGTACACCTGGAGCCACCCGGAATCCCTCTCCTGGAACGCGTCGGTATGCTCCGCCCAGATGTTCCACCCGGGCCCGAGTGCACGGTTCACGTTGGCCATGACGATCGGCAGACGCGCCCCTGCAGCCCAGTTGACCATCTCGTGCATGTAGTGCAGCCCGTGGGAACTCGTTGCCGTGAAGGTCCGGGCCCCGGTCACGCTCGCCCCGATACAGGCTGCCATTGCCGAGTGTTCGCTCTCCACCGGGATGTACTGGCTTTTGAGTTCCCCGGAAGAGACGTATTCTGCTATCTGCTCCACGATCTCTGTCTGGGGCGTTATCGGGTATGCCGCAACGACCGCGGGCGCTGCCTCCTTCACGGCGGCGGCAACAGCCTTGTTCCCGGTTGCAACCGTCAGCATATGCCCTCCTCCTCCTTTTGCAGGCGCCTGGCGAGGGCCCGGGCATCGTCCACCATCCGGGCAACCGTTTCCGCGCTGATACCCTTGAACCTGCCCTGGGCGCGGAAGTATTCCCCGACGGGGAGCGGTTTTACCATCGCCGCCTTCGAGGGACCGTTGATCGTCACCTTCCCCTGCTCCCGCTCGTACAGGATCCACATCCCGGTGCGGACGGCCAGCTTCCCCATCTCCACGGTCTTTTCGGTGGAGAAACGCCACCCCGGCGGGCACGGGGAGAGGATGTGGATGAATGTAGGGCCGCGGTAGGAGAGAGCCTTTTTCACCTTCTGGAACAGGTCCCTGGGATACGACGGGCAGGCCGTTGCCATGTAGGGAGGCCTGTGGGCAGCAACGATCGCGTCGAGATCCTTCTTGGGCTGCATCTTCCCCCCGGGCGTGGTCGTCGTGCGTGCACCGAGCGGTGTCGCTCCCGAGCGCTGCATTCCCGTGTTCCCGTACGCCTCGTTGTCGTAGCAGATGTAGAGGAAATCGGTACCCCTCTCGAACGCGCCCGAGAGAGCCTGTATCCCGATGTCAACAGTGCCTCCGTCACCTGCATAGGCAATGACGTTCGTCTTCTTTCCGGCGGCACGGAGTGCAGCACTCATTCCGGAGGCGCATGCAGCGGCGGCGGCGAATGCAACGTTGTACACGGGGACGTTGAAGGCGGTGTTCGGGTAAATACCCTGTATCACGCTCGTGCAGCAGGCAGGCACGACAAGGACCGTATCGGGTCCAGCTGCCTTGAGGACGTAGCGGAGGGAGAGGGAGTCGCCGCACCCGGCGCACGCGGAGGTGCACTTCAGGATGTATTCTTCCCGGGGAATCTCCGTCATGAAACTTCAGCCACTCAGGTTAGAGGCCATCATTCATAAGGGTATTTTTCCGGAAAAAAGGCATGAAAAAACGGAGTTGGGGAGAAAAGCCGTAAATTGTGCAGAATTGCGCCGGTACAGGGATTGGAGGTTTCAGGTCACCTGCCCGGGGGCCTCACCCGGAGTGGCAACCCCGCCTTCCTCGGGCGGCATGGCACGCAGCACCTCGGGAACTGTCCCCATGGCCACGATCTTTCCTCCCTTCATCCAGGCAACGCGGTCACAGAGTTCCCGGACAAAGTCCATGTCGTGGGAGACCACGATGAAGGTCTGGTCCATCTCCTGGCGGGCGTGGAGGATGGAATGCTTGACGTCCCTCTTGGTGAGCGGGTCCATCGTTCCGGTCGGCTCGTCCAGGATCACCATGCGGGGTTCGCGGATCAGGACCTGTGCCAGGGCAACCCTGTGCCTCTCCCCCTCGGAGAGCTGGTCGGGGTACTTGGAGAGGATGTCTCCGCTCACCTTCTCCGGAAAGCCGGCCATCGCGAGGGTGATCCTGGCTTTCCTGACAGCGAGTTCCTTGGGGAACTCGAGGCCGATTGCGTCGGTGAGGTTGTCGAGGACGGTGCGGTGGGGGTAGAGATCGTACTCCTGGTGGAGGAGCCCGATGGACCCCTTGGCCCGTCCGCGGTTCTCTATTCCGGGTTTTGTCATATCGATCCACTCGTCCCCGACGAGGAAGTTCATCTCGCCGGCCGTCGGTTCGATGATCCCGGCGATGATCCGCGAGAGCGTGGTCTTTCCCGCACCGCTTTTCCCGATGATCCCGAATATCTCTCCCCTGTTAACCTTGAACGAGACACCGTTGACCGCCCGGATCAAGCCCCTGTCGGCAGACATGTAGCGCTTGGCAACGTCCCGCGCCACAAGGATCTCCTCGCCGAAGGTGACGGGAGATTCGTCCTCCTCGCGCGAATAGTCCCGCAAAAAATGGGATATGACGTCTCCTGGAGCACCTATCTTCTCGATCCGGCCCTCCTCGAGGAGGATTGCGCGTGCAGCCGTGTCCTCGATGACCTTTGAGAAGTGCGACGTGATAACAATCCCCATCCCGGAGCCCTTCGATGCCGAGAGGAGCATCTGGTGCACGACGTCTGCCGTCTGCGGGTCGAGCGTGCCCGTCGGTTCGTCGGCAAAGAGGAGGAGGGGGTCGCGTGCGAGCTGCCGGGCGAGCACCACCCGCTGTTTCTCACCACCCGAGAGGTCGCGGGCGATGTGCATCATCCGGTGCGAGAGCCGGACCTGGTCCAGGAGGTCTGCCGCCCGGGTGATTGCACCCTCCCCGTAGTTGACATCGTCGAGGGCCCGCAGGACGTTTTCGATGACGCGGTCATCCCCGTAGAGTGCAAACGTCCTCTGGAACATGATTGCGGTGCGCCGCATGATGTGGTTCTTTTGGGCCTCGTTCTCCGGCTTCCAGAAGTCCACGTCTGCCTTGCCGAGGGTGGTGCCGCACCGCGGACAGGGTTTGCCTGCATCACTTTGCAGCCCGACGTATGCACAGTGCGGGCACATGCTCACGTGGTAAATGATCGCTCCTGCTGTCGGGGGATCTTCCACCCCCCGGAGGAGGTGGATCAGCACGCTCTTTCCTGCGCCGCTGCGCCCGATGATCCCCATGGTCTCGCCCTCGAAGATCTCGAAAGAGAGATTATCGAGGACTTTCTTTCCCGAGTATTCCATGGAGAGGTTCCGGACCGAAATAAACGGGTGATTCATGACATCCTCACGCATATCTCGACAGGGGGAGGTCCCGAAAGAGTCCCCGGAAAAGATCCCGGCATGCCGACAGGCCCTGCCCGCCCTCTATTATTTCTCATATGAGTAGAATGGGATAAACCTGTTGCATTTGTCCGGGAAAGGCATTATCTCCGGGTTACTGAAAAAAAAGAGGAAAAACGGTTTGAAGGGCCCTGCAATGGGTTCAGATCTCCTGCAGCCCCCTGCGGCACTTCCGCGGGCACTTCCCCTGTTCCACGCGGGGGCACCTGTCCATCCGGAGGCACTTGCCGGTCGTCAGGGCCTCGGCAACCTTCCTCCGGGCGGTGTGCAGGTCCCTCCAGACGGTCCGTCGGGAGACCCCGAGGACTGCTGCGGCCTCCTCCTGCTCGAGCCCCTCGAGGTCGATGAGCCGCAGGAGTTCCACTTCCTCGGGAAGGAGCGTGATCGCAAGGCCCTCCTCGTCCGGTGCGCACTCGGGTGCAAAGCAGCGGGAAGAGGTGGGCTCTCCCAGCGCCCTGGGCATCCTCGGCCTCCCCCGCCTCCGGTTGGGGCCCCGCACCACAGCGTCTGTTGCCATGATCCCGTGCTCTTCTTTTAGGTTTCTGCCCATATGAGGTTAATCTTTCAATGGGAAGACAGCTCCACAGGACGCCGGGCTCCGGAAAAAGGAGGGCCTCCTTAGATCTCGCCGGATTCCTTCATCAGCCGGACAATGTCGAGGTACCGGTCGGGCTCCTCGCGGAATATCTTCCTCCGGGAGGACCGTGACCTCTGTTTCTCGCGCGCTATCCGGATGGCTGTCCGGAGGGGAATGGATCTTGGCCGTGGCCCGGCTCCGGAGTGGTGAGCGGAAGAGGGGGAAGAATGGGAGGTCTTCCCCCGCATGTCGTCAGACATGGCATCGCCCGTGTTTCCTCTCGTGGTCGGATCTGGTCTCCTGGATTCACCAGAAGAAGCGCCAGCAGCGCCCCCTCCCCCATCCCCTGCCACAGCCCCGGGGTATTCCGCCGCGGCCACGGCCATAGACAAACGGGTACCCCCGTGGGGCCACAAACGGGTAACCCCGGGGGGCTGCCGTACCTGCACTGCCCTGTCCGGATGGTTCCTGCGTGCCCTGTTCTGCTGCCGGGGCAGGCTGCTGTTGGGTCTGCGGGGAGAAGGGAGCGACACCGTAAGGCCTGCAGCGCCCCATTCCCCATCCTGTCATGGGTCCCCTCCCGAGGGGACCTGTTCCATCAAGTCCTGGCATGGTATTTTTTGCCTCCTGTGCCTGTGCACATATATTTCTCATATGCGCATAAATACATCAACCTGACGGAAGGGGCAGGCGGGCACCCGGCGGCGGGATGATTCTCTCCCCCTCATTCGTCGAATATCTCGACGTCGAAGCCGTGGGATGCGAGGATCCCGCGGCAACGGGAAGCAAACTCCTTTTCCGGGAGACCTGCGAGGGGTGCCACGGCATCATTCCAGAGCTGCACGAGGCGGGGGTCACCGGATACGAGCGATGCCCTTCCCTTCACCCGGCCGGCTTCGCGGCCCGACCGATCGAGGATGCGCATCGTCATGCACCGGAACTCGCGGCAGATGCGCGGGCGGAACGGGTAAATGGTGCACGCAAAGAGACCGTCGGCCTCACGCCGGAGGAACGGGCACCACCCTGCTTCCCATGCGGGGGGATCCTTTTGGGAATAGAGGGGGACGAGGGAGGGGACGATCTGCACGGGGAGCGTCTCCCGGGTCACCCGGACGCTGATGAGAAAGGAGCGGGGAGAGGTGGTCCTGATGACCTGGATGTGCCTCCCGAGGCTCATGCAGCATTTCCCGCAGCGCGAGCAGGAAAATTTCGTCACGGGACATCCTCCCCGGATACGGTCATGCTGCAGGACGGGCAGGTATCTGCTGCAAGGTGTCCTGCCACGCAGGACCGCACCCGCGAAGAGACGTACTCCCTTTCCAGGTACATGCGTGACTTTTTCCCGGGATCGAGGGGGTGGAAGGGAAACCCGTAGGATACGTCCCAGAGGACAAGGCCGCCGGGAGGTGCAGGAGAGAGCCTCCCGCAGGCGTCACCGGAAAGGCGCGAGGAGACGAGTTTTTCGTCGGCCTCCCCTGTTCCAACCAGGCGGAGAGCGGATGCCATGTACCGGACCATGTGCCAGAGAAAGCTCCCGGCACGGACCTCGAAGACGACGATCCCGGACTCTTCGAACACCCGGGCCGAAAGGACGGTCCGAACCGGGTCCTTCCCGTCCGGCCGGGCAAAGAGCGAGAAATCGAGAGTCCCCTCGAATGCCCGGGCTGCCCTGTCCATCGATTGCACGTCGAGGCACGTCTCGCCGAAGAAGTAGCGGTATGTCCGGTGGGTCGCCCTGTGCCGGGGATGGAAGTCGGGAGCGACCCTGGCAAAACCCGTCACCCAGAGGTCGGGAGGCAAATGGTACCGGAGCAGGTTTATTGCGCGTTCGGGAAAAGGCGTCGAGACGCAGAAGACCTGGCCCCTGGCATGGACCCCCCGGTCCGTTCTCCCTGCAGCCTGGAAGCGGCCCGACCGGGGATCCGGGAAGAGAGAGAGCCGGAGGCAGGCGGCGATGAACTCCCCCTCGACGGTCCGCGCACCGGGCTGGACCTGGGACCCGGAGAACCTGTCACCCAGGTACCCGCACCGGAACGCAAGACGCGTCACCTCTGGGTGATCCTGTGCGAGATCCTCTTCCATGTGTTTCTCAGTGACTGTCGGGTGTACGTCCGGAGGGGGGTCATCCTCCCGTAAGCAAGTGTCCTGCCCGCCCTGATGGCATCGAGAATGTCCGGCAGGCTGCGCCCGCTCCCGACGAGGGTCCTGCCGTATCCCACGAACCGGGCATTGTGGGCATCCGATCCCCCCACGCACGGCTTGCCGAGCCGCCCTGCAACCCTCTCGGCTTTCCGGTTCGCCGAGCCCACGATGTAGCGGCTGTTGAAGACCTCGATTGCGTCGAGGTCGCGGACCCACGCATCTATCCTCCTCCCTGCCCCGTGGCGCCAGATATGGAAGGGGTGGGGGAGGATGACCAGCCCCCCCATCTCCTTTGCAATGCGGATGGACTCCGCCATGTCGAGGCCGCGGGGCACGGGTGCGGTCACGCCGAGGACGAGGAGGTGCCCCTGCCGGGTGGAGACCTCGATGCCGGGTATGACGATGAGCCGGGTCGGGACCGAGAGTGCATGCACTGCTCCGCTCACGGTATCGTGGTCCGTGATGGCAATGGCATCGAGCCCGGCAGCCTCCGCCCGGCGGATGACCTCTTCCACGCTGCTCTCCCCGTCACGGGAATGGTCGGTATGGATGTGGAGGTCGCACGCGAGCATCTGATCATACCCTTTTTGACCTGCGTGATATTAAGAAGATTTATGCGCATCCTCCTGCCCACGGGCAGGGCAACCCGGGCAGTGGTGGAAGACGCTGCACGGGGCCTTGACGCCCGCGTGGTCGTGACCGGGGAGATCGCCTCGTTCCTGACACCGGACCAGCTGCAGGGACTCATCCTGGAGGACAGGTACGACATGGCGATCGTCTCCGGCATGTGCGTTGCGTCCTTCCGGGGCGTGGAGGAGGCGACCGGTGTTCCCGTTTACCTCGGTCCCCGTCACGCGGCAGACCTCCCTTTCGTCCTCTCCCTCCTCCCGGAGATTACCCTCTCGCGGACGATCCCTGCCGACGACTTCCTCGTGGAAAAGAGAAGGGAGGAGGCCGAATCCCGCATCGCGGCGGCAGAGGCCGCATCAGACTTTTCATTTGTCATCAGGGGTGTCCGGATCGGCGGGACATCGCGGATGAAGGTCCTTGCCGAGATCATGGACGCCCACCGGGTGCCTGACATCCGGGAGAGGGTCATGGACTTTTTTGCCCGTGGAGCAGACATCGTGGACCTCGGGTTCTCCTTCGACGCGACACCGCGGGACGTTGGGGCGGTCTTCTCGCGGCTGGAGGATATCGACGGCCCCCTCTCCGTCGACTCCCAGGACCCTGCCCTGATAGGGGCAGCCCTCGGGAGGGCGGACCTTGTCCTGAGCCTGCAGGAAGTCAACATCCCGCTGGTGGGAAAGGCAGTTGCGGATGCCGGTATCGCGGCCGTCGTCGTTCCCGGGGAGCGGGGGCTTTCCGCGAACCTCGAAGCAGCACGGAGTGCAGGTATCGAGTGCCTGCTCGCCGACCCGATCCTTCCCCCTGCAGGGTCGGGCCTTGTCGGGGCCCTCGGGCGGTTCTCCGGATATGACACTCCCCTCTTTTTCGGGGCGGGAAACGTGGTCGAGCTCCTGGACGCAGACTCCATCGGCCAGAACGCGCTCCTTGCGGCCATGGCCGCGGAACTCGGCGCGGCTGTCATCTTCACGAGCGAGCATTCCGACAAGACCCGGGGCTCGGTCCGGGAGATGCGCAGGGCAACGGAGATGATGGTCCTTTCCCGGGACCGCCCCTACCCCAAGGACCTGGGGATCGACCTCCTGGTCATCAAGGAGAAGAGGAGGAGGCGGGAACCCCCCCTCGGGTACAGCAGGAGCATCCGGGCCGGGCCGGCACCGGGGGAGATCCAGTATGACCCCTGCGGGAACTTCCGGATCGGGATAGAGGGCGAGGAGATCGTTGCCGTCATCCATGGCACAGCATACCGGGGGACGTCATGGAACAGCGTCTTTTCTGCCATCCTTGCGGGGGGTGATGTCTCCCTCCTCGACCATGCTGCCTACCTTGGAGCCGAGCTCTTCAAGGCGGAACTTGCCATCCGGTACGGCAGGAGCTTCGAACAGGACGGACCGTTCTGAACGGGAACGTCACGGGCCAATCGTTTTTTGCACTTGCCCGTCCAAACAGGTGAGGTACATGACCATCCGGGGGATTCGCCGTGCGCTGCTTGACCTCCTGCTGGAGATAGGGAGGGAGAGCCATCCCCGCGAATTCGCGGGGGTCCTGCGCGAGGAGGGCGGGATCATCTCCGAGTTTTCCCTTCTCCCCGGGACGGTGACGGGGGGCGAGAGCGCGACCCTCTTCCTCGACATGATGCCGCTCGATACGCACCTTGCCGGGAGTGCGCACAGCCACCCTAACGGAGTGCTCTCTCCCTCGCAGGCGGACCTCTCCTTCTTCCCGCGGACGGGTCGGTACCACCTCATCGTGGGGTATCCCTACGACAGAAAGAGCTGGCGGTGTTTCTACGCGGATGGCAGACCAGCGGAACTGGAGGTTGTGGGATGAGGCGTGTCGTTGCAACCGGAACGTTCGACATCCTCCACCCCGGTCACCTCTACTATCTCGAGGAGTCCCGGCGCCTCGGAGACGAGCTCTATGTCATCGTTGCCAGGGACCGCAACGTGAAGCACAAGCCAAAACCCGTGATCCCCGAGGGCCAGCGGGTAAAAATGGTCGCAGCCCTCCGTGTCGTCGACCATGCAGTCCTCGGCGACCCCCATGACATGTTCCGGCCCATCGAGGAGATCCGGCCGGATGTCATCACGTTCGGGTACGACCAGCACTTCGACGAGGAGAAGATCAGGGGGGAACTGGAAAAGAGGGGGCTTTCTCCCCGGCTGGTCAGGATCGGGCAGTACAGGGGTGACCCCGTCTGCAGTTCCCGGGAGATTGTGCGATCGGTCCGGGAGAGGGAAGAGGACAATCCCGGCACTTCCCGGGACTAAAAAAACACGGGTAAAACGGGCGAATCCAGAACCGGGCCCTCCTCCCTCCTGCGGGCACGGTCCCGGGTCACACGATGGTCCGGCAATCGCGTCCCCGGGATCTTTTTCCAGCACTTTAAAATAAAATGAAGAAGGATGGCGATACTGAGGGTTTTGCCCCAGATATTTTATGGAGTGATGTGATTGCCGGAATTCAGTACACCGTTCTCTGTCATGAAGAGTGACCGGAAGCTCACGCAAGCCGAGCTTGTAAGGGCGATCCGGCTCATGGTTGCAGCCGAGTACGAGGCAGTGCAGATGTACATCCAGCTCGCCGAGTCGATCGACAACGAACTCGCAAGGGAAGTGCTCATCGACATCGCCAACGAGGAACGCGTGCATGCCGGGGAATTTCTCAGGCTGCTGCAGGAACTTGCGCCCGACGAACCGGAGTTCTATGCCCGGGGGGCAGCAGAAGTCGAGGCCGAGATTGCAAAACGCGCAAAGCCGGAGGGAGCCGGCATGGCAGAAGAGAAGAATGACAATTCCCTGACGATTGGGTCGCTGAAGGGGTGATAAAAAGACATGTCCAGCCACTACCTGGGGCGCAGCGATGCCCCGATCAGTGCGGAGACCTGGGCCCTGCTTGACCGGGCGATGGTCGATTCCGCGAAGAGTGTCCTTGCAGGACGGAGACTTCTCGAGATCGAGGGACCGTACGGCCTTGGTCTCAAGGCTGTCCCGCTCGAGGACTGCCGCGTGAGCGAGTGCCTTGCCGTGAGCCAGTTCGTTCCCGTCCACATGGTCTCTACCCGCTTCTCGCTCGGGTTGCGGGATATCGTGTCCTATGAACAGAACGGGCTCCCCTTCTCGGCGGCCCCTGCTGCCCAGGCCGCGATCGAGTGTGCCCGGCAGGAAGACGCCCTCATCTTTGAGGGTGCGGCCGGGATTGCAGGTCTGACGACCCACGAGGCAACAGGGTCATATGCCCTCTCTTCGTGGAACACCGTGGGCAAAGCTGCGGATGACATCATCCAGGCAATGATTACCCTCGACGAGGCCGGGTACCACGGCCCCTATGCCCTTGCGCTGGCCCCGGCGCGGTACAACCTTCTGTTCCGGAGATACCTCCAGGGCCAGAGCACCGAACTGGAGCACATCCGGACCATCGTGACGGACGGCATCTTCAAGGCTCCTGTCCTCAAGAGCGGGGGTGTGCTGCTGGCAACCGGGAAACGGTACGCATCGATTGTGATCGGCCAGGACATGACGGTCGGGTACATCGGGCCTGCGGGGGACAGCCTCGAGTTCTCGGTCACAGAGAGCCTCGCGCTCCTGATACGGGAACCTGCATCCATCTGCGTGCTCAAAGACAAAAAGTAGGGTCCCGCACTTTTTTTTCACCCGTTTTCAAGGACAAGGGAAAGCAGCCGGCGCGCCGCTCCCTTGTCGAGGGGCTGGTTGTCGCTCCCGCACTTGGGCGAGAGGATGCAGGACGGGCACCCGTCCGTGCACGGGCAGCCGGCCACGAGGGATCCGGCGGTTGCAACGAGATCCTCGCAGATCTCGTATCCCTTTTCGGCCAGGCCGATGCCCCCCTCGTACCCGTCGTATATGTAGACCGCAGGGTACCCTGACTCTCCGCCGCAGGGGACCGAGAGCCCCCCGATGTCCCAGCGGTCGCACAGGACGAAGAAGGGCATGACGGCAATGAGGGCATGCTCCATCCCGTGGAGCCCCCCGGCGAGGTCACCGCCGGACCGGGTGACCGCATCGCAGGTGCCGGGGGAAAGCTCGAGCCAGAGACCCCGTGTTGCGAACCGGGACGGGGGGAGGTCGAGAGGCTCGACACCGATGACGCTCTCCTTTTTGATCATCTTGTACGCGGTATAGTGTTCTGTCACCTCCACGTCCCCGAAGAAGAGGCGGGCGCCGGAAAGATCCCTGCATGCCCTCACCTCCAGTACCCGGACGGCAGCCGACTTCTGGGGCCGCGTATAATAATCGACTGTCACGGGAGTCACGCGGGCGGTCCGCGCATCGAGGTCGAGGTCATCGACCCGGTACTGCTCGCCCTGGTGGAGGAGGATCGCACCCTTGTGGGCCTCCCGGTATGCCTGCGCCCGGTCGAGGGTCTCGAGGACGCGCCCGTCGCACAGGACCGTGAAGGTCTCGCGGGAACCCCCCTCGAGCGGGACGAGGTCTGCGGCCCGCCTTCTCCCCGCGTAGATCCATCCCCGGCGCGTCCTGCCGAGGAGGGCCTGCCCGGAGAGCGAGGAGACGACTTCCGGGAGGGCCGGAGGGAAGAGGTCGCGCTCGGCATCGCAGTCGAGCGGGAGCTCGGCTGCGGCACACAGGACCTGCCCGGAGAGGATGTAGGGGTTTTCGAGGTCGATGATCGCATGCTCCATCGGGGCGCCGAAGAACGCGGACGGGTGGCGCATGAAGTACTGGTCGAGGGGATTTTGGGATGCAACGAGAATCGCAAGTGCATCGCGCGCACCGCGGCCGGCCCGGCCGGCCTGCTGCCACGCTGCCATCATCGTCCCCGGGAATCCGGAGAGTACGATGGCATCGAGGGTCC
Source organism: Methanolinea sp. (assembly GCA_029907345.1). Classification (GTDB taxonomy): domain Archaea; phylum Halobacteriota; class Methanomicrobia; order Methanomicrobiales; family Methanospirillaceae; genus Methanolinea_A. Next base: position 90,412 of record JARYMB010000003.1, on the reverse strand, counting down.
CGACATCGATCCCGAGTTCGAGAGCGTTCGTGGAGACGACGCCCCGGAGTGTTCCTGACCGGAGACCTTCCTCTATCGCCCTCCGCTCCTCCGGCAGGTACCCGGCCCGGTAAGAGGCGATCTTTTCTGCAGGAGCGTATCCGGGCTGCCCGGATGCGAATTCCCGTGCCCAGGTGGCGACGAGCTCCGCGGTCCTCCTCGATCCGGAGAAACAGAGTGTCTGCAGGCCGGCCTGCGTGCAGAGGGCAAGGATCAGCGCAGAATCGCGGTGCATGGACCGGCCGGCGGGCCATTCCCTGCAGGGATTGTAGAAAGCGATTGTCCGGTGACCGGCAGGCGACCCGTCACGCGTGACCTGCGTAAAAGGGACTCCGCAGAGTTTTTCCGCAAACTGCCCGGCATTGGCGAGGGTGGCCGTGGAGAGGACAAAAAGCGGGGCGGAGCCGTGGAAGCGGCAGATCCGCCGGAGCCTCCGCAGCAGGAGGGCAACGTGCGAGCCGAAGACACCGCGGTACCGGTGTGCCTCGTCGATGACAACGGCAGAGAGCCCGGAGAAGAACCGGCTCCACTGGTGGTGCCAGGAGAGGATATTGTGGAGTTCGTACGGGTTCGAGAGGACGATGCGCGCTTCCTGCCGGATCCGTGCCCGCGCCGGCGTCGGGGTGTCCCCGTCGTACACGGCACTGACAGCCCCTGTGGAGAACCCCCCCTCGAGGGCCCGGAGTGCCTTGTGCTGGTCACGGGTAAGGGCCTTGGTCGGGTAGAGGAAGAGGAATGTCGAGCCCGGTTCTGTCAGGAGAACCTCGAAGACGGGGAGGGCGAATGCAAGTGTCTTTCCCGAAGCCGTGGGTGTGGTGATCACGACGTTCTTTTTATCCCGGAATGCCTGCACCGCCTCGCACTGGTGGGAATAGAGGCGAATTCCCCGGGAATCGAGGAAACCCTGTATCTGCCCGGGAAAGGGAGGGTTCAGCGTCCCGAAACAGGGTTCCCGCGGGGGGATCTCTTCGGCGTGTACCCAGCCGTCCCCGAGGCGGGAATCACCCCGGAGAGTCCGGAGGACATCTCCCGGAACTGTCATGCGGACTCCACGAGGAAAAAGAAGAGGCGGGCAAGGGAGACGAGGTCCTGGCAGTTGTGCTCCACGATGGGGACCAGCGGACCGGGGTTCTCATGGATCGCGTAGGCCTCGTAGAATTCCGGGACCATCATGGAGGGGACGTCCTGGTCCCTCGTAATCCCAAAGAGCCCCTGTTCGAGGGTGCAGAGCCGGCAGTCTGCAAATTTCTGCCCGAAAAGTCTCCTTGCGGGATGCAGGACGTCGAAGTGGGTCACGGCAGCCGGGAACGCCTCGCCGTAGAGGGCACACCTCTCCCGCAGGTACGGGACGTCAAAGGCCCTGCCGTTGTACGTGACGAGGACTTTTCTCTTCCGGACGGTCTCTCCTGCGGCGAGGAGCGCAGGAAGTTCTTCCTCCATGGCCCGCACGAGGAACTGGTCTGTGACGAGCCGGCCATCCTCCACGAATGCGAGGCCGACGAGGATGATGGGTCTTTGGAATATCCCGAGGGTCTCGATATCGAGGAAGAGGAAGTCGGAGAGATCGAAAAGCGGGGCAGTCGCAAGGTGCCGGGAATGGGAGGGCGGGTACCAGCGGGAGACAAGGGAGAGGACGTCGCAGGCCGAACCCTCCTCCAGGACCCGCAGGCACTCCCGGGCGGGAGCGGAAAACCGGCGGTGCTGGAGGAGGTCGGGGATGGTCCGGTACCCCCGGCCCTTCAGGTACCGCTTCGTATGCTTCCCGATTCCGTAAACGAGCGAGAGATCGGCAAGCAGTGCCCGGCGGGCAAAATCCCCGTCCCAAGGGGGGAGGGGGATTCGATGCCGGCGTGATATGCAGTAGGTATCTCCCTCCGGAGTCGTCACAGGGCGTCCCGGGAAGACATCTTCGAGGGCCCTGTCCCGGAACATCCGCAGGAGAGCCGTCCTGTACGAGACGGCGGCGCGGTACTCGGACTCGGGCAGGGGTGATCGGGAGAGGAACGCTCCGTGCAGCCTGTCGTTCTTGATGACCGAGTATTCCTGCGACCCGGTGACGCGGTCCCGCCAGAGCCTGCCGGCAGTCTCAAAGACCAGAGGAATTGTCATGGATGGCCAGGATAAGATCGGAAGGGAATACATTTGAGAGCTCACCATGCAGGGTGAAAGTGAAAATGCCGGGATGGGGGAGCCGGCCTTGTTCGGAACTCTCATGATTGCCGCGGATGAGAAAGGTACATACACCAACCGCCCGCCAGAATCAGCGTGGGTGAAGCAGGAAGAGGGAAGGGGTGTGGCATGGCAGATCTCCGCGGTTTCCTCATCGACCTTGACGGTGTCATCTACACGGGCAACGACCCGGTGCCGGGCGCGGCAGGCACGATCTCCTGGCTGCAGGAGGGGGGGTACTCCTTCCGGTTCATCTCGAACAGCACGAGGAAGTCCGTCCTGAGCATCTCGCGAAAGCTCAGCGAGATGGGAATTCCTGCCGGCCCGGACAGCATCATGACGCCGGCGGTCGCTGCAGCAGCCCTCGCCCGGCAGAGGGGCTGGTCACGCGCGTTCCTCGTCACGACAGGGGACGCAAAGGAGGACTTTTCGCGTGCAGGCATCGTGCCCTGCGAAGAGGCGTGTGACTGCATCGTCGTCGGGGACTGCGGGAAGAGCTTCTCGTACGACACCCTGAACGCGGCTTTCCGTCTCGCCATCGCGGGAACCCCCGTGCTTGCCCTCGAAAAGGACCGCTATTTCCGGGACACCGACGGGCTCTCCCTCTCGGCGGGCCCGTTCGTCGCAGCGCTCGAGTATGCGACGGGCAGGCAGGCGGAACTCGTCGGAAAGCCTGCACCCTCCTATTTTCTCGCGGCCCTTGCATCCCTTGGGCTCCACCCCGGCGAGGTGGCGATGATCGGGGACGACGCCATCTCGGACGTGCAGGGAGCAATGGACGCCGGTATGGCGGGCATCCTCGTCAGGACCGGGAAATACTCGCCCGCAGCCCTTGCGGCGTGCAGGAGACCGCCGACGGCGGTCCTCCCCTCCATTGCAGCGCTTCGGAAATACCTGGAAGGGAAGGTGACGGGGTGAGGGGGAATGGGTAAGCGCACCCTGCTCCCCGTTCTCCTGGCAGCCGCACTCCTCCTTGCTGGTGCCGGCTGCCTCGACATTCTCCCCTGGGCGCACCCGCCTGTCGTCTACCCGTCCATCGTGCCGGTGCAGGGAGGGTCGATGCCCCGGCCCCCGGTCTTCCGCTTCCCTTTCCAGGACTTTTCCGTAACAATCGACGTTCCGGTGGATCCGGCGGTGTATGCAGGTGCCAGGAACGCGGACAAGGGCGCCAGGGTCTACGACCAGGACGTCACGGAGGACGAATGGAGGGCAGGAATTTACCGTGCCCTCATGGAGGACCCGGCCCAGGAAGGCTTCTTTTCGGATCTCCTCTCCGCCCTCCGGCACGTCCGGGACACCCGGGCCCTCGACAGTGACGAGTACGCCGAGCTCCTCGCCGTCTTTGTCCAGTCCATCCCGTACGAGACTCAGCAGTCGTCTGACCCGCGGTTCCCGGTCGAGGTCTGCGTGGATGGTGCCGGTGACTGCGATGACAAGAGTCTCCTGCTTGCGTCCCTTCTCGCCCGCGAGGGCTACCGGGCGGCACTCCTCTATTTCGGGCCGGAAGCCCACATGGCCGTCGGGGTGGGGTGCAGCGGCCCGGGCTACAGGCAGACGGGGTACGCATACATCGAGACAACGAACGTCACGTTCGTCGGGGTGCCTCCCCGGGAACTTGCCGACGGTGTCCGCCTCGAATCGTTCCCGACCGTCATCCCGGTGGGTTCCGGGACGCTCACCTACACCCGCTGTCCGGAGACAGGCGCCCTCTCCCGTGCCATGGACAAGATGAGGGACGAGGCGGACTCGCTCGGGGTGCGCATCCATGAACTTGAAGGTGCCCTGTTGCAGAAGAAAGCGGAGCTGGATGCCACGAGGGAGGAGATGGAGGGGATGCGGAGGCACGGCAACGTGGCCGGGTATAATTCCCTCGTTGCACGGTACAATGCAGGTGTGACGGAATACAACAGCATGCGGTCCCGGCTCTCCGGCACGGTCACCCGTTACAACCGGCTTGTCGATGCCTATAACACCCTTTCTTCGCACCAGTTCGACCGGAAAGGCATGTATGCATGGCTTGCATCGACCGGCGATCTATCGGACACCCCGGGGAACCTGCCTGCATGACGAGGAGGGGACGTTCACAACCGTTTAATCCTATCCCCTCGAGATGTATCAGCAAGGGAATGCCAGGAGGAAAGAGATGCTCGAGATAGAAGACCTGCATGTGAAGATCGGGGACAGGGAAGTCCTCCATGACATCAACCTGACCATCAGGGAAGGTGAGACGCACGTGCTCATGGGCCCGAACGGGTCGGGGAAGACGACGCTGCTGCGTGCCATCATGGGATTTTCGGGCCTCGATGTCACGAAAGGAACGATACGGTTCAAGGGAAAGGACATAACAAACATGCCCATCCACGAGCGGGCGAAGATGGGTATCGGGATGCTCTTCCAGCGACCCCCCACCGTCTCCGGCCTGAAACTCGGCAAGCTGCTCGCGGTCACCTCCGGGGACAGGGTCGGGATGGTCAGTGAATACGCACGGTTCCTCCACATGGACTCATTCATGGACCGTGCGATCAACCTCGGGTTCTCCGGCGGCGAGATCAAGAGGAGCGAGGTCCTCCAGCTCATGGTCCAGCAGCCCGACTTCGTGATGCTGGACGAACCGGAGAGCGGGGTCGACCTCGAGAACATCACCCTGATAGGAAACGCGATTGCACGCCTGCTCGAAAAGGACGTCCACATCGTGAACAGGAAGAAGAGCGGCCTTGTCATCACGCACACGGGCTACATCCTCGATTACCTGGATGCAGACTTCGGGCACGTGATGTGCGACGGCGCCTTCCGGTGCCACGGGAACCCCCGCGAGATCCTCAAGGTGATCAAGACATCCGGGTACAAGGAGTGCCTTGCATGCCAGAAGATCCAGGAAAGATGAGCGAACTTTCGCCCGAAGACAGGGAGAGGCTGACCCTGACGGGCCTTGAAGTGGAGATGAAGAACAGGGAGGGCAGCTTCTTCCAGGTCGACCAGGAGATCAGGCAGTGGACCTCCCTCAACGAGGGAATCGAGGTCCTGCCTATTCACGAGGCGCTCCGGAAGTACGACTGGCTCTCCGGTTATTCCTGGAACCTCGTCAAAAAGGACAAGGACCAGTACACGAAGTACGTCGCAGACCAGCCCGAACCGCGGGGTTTCGTGATCATCGCCCGCAAGGGGAGCAAGACCATATACCCCCTCCAGGCATGCCTATTCCTGGCCCGGACCCCTGTCCAGCACGTGCACAACATCATCATCGCGGAGGAAGGTGCCGAACTGCACATCATATCGGGATGTGCCAGTGCCTCCTACACGAAGACGGGGTCGCACATCGGGGTGAGCGAGTTCTACGTGGGCAGGGGCGCCCGCATCACCTCGACGATGATCCACAACTGGGGCGAGGAGATCAGCGTTTTCCCGCGGAGCGCAGCCCGGGTGGAGGAGGACGGCGTGTTCATCTCGAACTACGTCTGCATGCAGCCGGTCAGGAAGGTCCAGATGGCGCCCTTTGTCGAACTCGCAGGCAGGAACGCGATTGCACGGTTCAGCAGCATCATCGTGTGCACCCAGGGGTCGTACATGGATCTCGGGTCCGTCGCACGCCTCGCGGCCGAGGGGTCGAGCGCCGAGCTGGTCACGCGGGCGATCACGACAGGCGGGACGATCATCTCCCGCGGGATGATCGAGGGTGCGGCGCGGCATACGAAGGGGCACATCGAGTGCAGGGGACTCATCCTCCGCGACGGTGTCATCCACGCCATCCCGGAGATCAAGGGTAACGTCGTGGACACCGAGCTCTCGCACGAGGCTGCCGTGGGAAAGATCGCCCGCGACGAGATCGAGTACCTGATGTCACGGGGCCTTGACGAGGACGTGGCGACCGCGACCATCATCAGGGGTTTCCTCGACGTGAAGATAGCAGGTCTCCCTGACGCTCTCCAGGCCCAGATCGACGCAGCCATCGACTCTGCCGAGAAGAGCGGGTTCTAGGCAAAGGTCCGGTCCGTCCCGGCCGCGGGATGCATACATTGAAGAGGAAGGGGACATTCCTTAGGGGAAGGAAGAGAGAGCGGGGAGGAGGTGGTTTTCCTGCCAGAGGATCCATACGAAAGAGAGAGGGAGGCGATGGTCGCAACCCAGATAGCGGCCCGTGGGATACGCGATAGAAGAGTTCTCGAGGCGATGCGGAAGGTCCCCCGCCACCTCTTCGTCCCGGCCGGGTACGGGAGTGACGCGTACCGGGACCATCCCCTCCCCATCGGCCACGGGCAGACAATCTCCCAGCCGTACATCGTCGCACTGATGACCGAGCTCCTCGCTGTCTCACCGGGCGACCGGGTTCTCGAAGTGGGTGCAGGCAGCGGGTACCAGGCCGCGGTCCTCGCAACCCTCGGTGCCGTTGTCTACTCCATCGAGCGGATACCGGAAGTCGCGAGGATCGCGGAAGAGAACCTGAAGCGGGCCGGTATCCCGAATGTCCACGTCATCGTGGGCGACGGGACACGCGGCCACCCGCCGGCTGCACCCTACCAGGGGATCATCGTCACCGCGGCGGCCCCGGCCATTCCCGGCCCCCTCGTGGATCAGCTCGCCGAGGGCGGGCGCCTGGTCGCACCGGTGGGAAGCCGCGACCTCCAGGAACTCGTGAAACTCGAAAAGAGGGAGGGCAGGGTGACGACGACATCCTATGGCGGTGTCGTCTTCGTCCCCCTGGTCGGCGAGCACGGGTGGGAGGGCCAGGCAGGCAATGGCTTACCATGACGTGACGCGCCCCCTGAAGGAGGGTATCGCTGTCTATCCCGGGGATATCGAGCCCTCGTTCCGGCAGGAGGACAGGGGGAGGTACCTCCTCTCGGATCTCCACCTGTCCACGCACACCGGAACCCACATTGATGCCCCCTCCCACTACATCAGGGGTTCCCCGACAGTCGACAGGATACCCCCCGAAAACCTCGTGGGGGAGTGCAGGGTCGTCGGCGTTCCGGGAAGGCAGAGCGTGATTGACACGTGCGATCTTTGTCCCGGGACGGAGAGGGTCCTTTTCAGGACGTGGTACTCGGATGAAGGGACGTTCCGGGAAGACTACCCCGGTCTCTCCCCGCGGTGCGCTGCAACACTTGCGGGCCTCGGCATCAGGTGCGCAGGGATCGATTCACCCTCGATCGAGCCGTATGACGGGGACGGCACCGTCCACCGCACGCTCCTTGGGCATGGCATTACGGTGATCGAGTTCCTCGACCTCTCGGCAGTCGGACCGGGAAAATACTGGATGGTGGCGCTCCCCCTCCGGCTGGAGGGGCTTGACGGGTCGCCGTGCAGGGTCTTCCTCGGTGACACCCGGTGAAGCGTGATAGAATGGATATCGTAAAGGACGCAGTCAGAAAACTGGAGGAACTGACCCGCGGATGCGGGTGCGAGGACGGAAACATCGTCCTCTCGGTCAATCCCGAAAGGACCGTGTGCCAGTTCGGGAAAGGTGCCTGCATGGAGGCATCGTTTGGGGGAAGGACAGCGGAGTTCGTCACGTTCGAGCCTGTGAGGGCGACCACGCGTCTCCCGTTTCTCTTCGCGGCAGGGCTCGATAAACCGGTGCACAGGGCCGCGGCATGTGCCATCCTCAACGTCATGACCGCTTTTTTGTGCATCTCCCGGGTACGCCTGTCCTGTGAGCCGGAATGCCATGCCGCATGCAGGGCGGACCTCATCGCGACGGTCGGGGACAAAGTGGTCGGCGGACTGCATATCCCGCCCCATGTACTCGAATCGTTTCCGCGACATACCGATGTCCCCGGAAAGGGAGAAGTCATCCTCGTCGGGGGCGAAGGGCTCATCTCGCCGGACGCCTGCGTTCTTTTCGGGGGAGAACAAGCAGGCAGCGTTATCCTTGTCGGACCATCCACTGCCGGCGTCGCATCGCTCGAAAACCTGCCCCACTGGTGCCCCTACGGGAAAGGATAACTCTATTTTTCCGCCCTGCGACAGATTACCGATGCATTTCGGCTCGTCAGGTATCCGGGCGGTCTTTGGCAGGGAGCTTGTCGACTGTGCAATGGCACTCGGCTGCGTCCTCGGGGAGAGGACGGGAAAGGTCCTCATCGGCCACGATACCCGGACCAGTTCTCCCGTCATTGCAAACGCGCTGGCAGCGGGTGTCCTCTCCCGCGGTGCGGATATCCTCTCTGCGGGCCTCGTCCCGACTCCGGCTGTTGCCCGTGCAGTCCCGGAGAAAGGCCTTGGCTGCATGGTGACCGCGTCCCACAATCCCCCGGAGTACAACGGGATGAAGGTCTTTTCCCCGGGAGGGGCGTCCCTGACACGGGCCCGGCAGGAGGAGGTCGAGGCAGGGCTCAGGGAGAGAGCCAAGGTTTTTGGTCCTGCCACGGTCCCGCGGTTTGGGAAAATCAGCGGGACAGATATCCTCACCCCCTACATTGCAGGCATTGTCGACCGGATCAGCTGCAGGAGGAAGGTCAGGATGGTACTGGACTGCGGGGGTGGTGCCGGTTCCGTGGTGAGCCCCCACGTCCTGAAGGGGATCGGCGTTGATGTGACGGCCGTCAACTGCTGCCCGACGGGGCATTTCCCGCGCCCTTCCGAGCCTTCGGAAGATTCTCTCCCGTATATCGGCGGGCTCATCCGCAAGTGGGACATGGATGGGGCCGTTGTCCACGACGGGGACGCGGACCGCATGATGGCGTTTGACAGCAGGGGTCGGTTCATCCCGGGGGATATCCTGCTCGTCCTCTTTGCCCGTTTCCTGGGAGCACGGAAAGTGGTCACCACGACGGACGCGAGCATGGTGATCGGGGAGTGGGCTGATGTCACGCGGACACCCGTCGGAGACAGTTACGTCTCCGAGGCCCTCCTCTCCGGCGGAGACTTCGGGGGTGAACCCTCGGGAGCGTGGATCTTTCCGGGCCAGTCGCTGTGTCCTGACGGCCCGTATGCGGCAGCCCTCTTCTGCCGGATGGCGTCAGAGTGGGACATTGCAGCGGAGATCGATGCATTACCGCACTATACAGTCCTGCGCACGTCCGTTCCCTGCCCCCGGTCCGCAGAGGTCCTGCGTGTGCTCGGGCCCCCCGTCCCGACGGACGGCATCAGGGTGGAAAGAGACGAGGGCTGGTACCTCGTCAGGGCGTCGGGCACGGAGCCGAAAATCAGGGTCACGGCGGAGGGGAAAACACCGGCTGCCGCGAAGGCACTCCTTGACGAGGGGCTCGACCGGGTCAGAAAATGGAAAAAAGAGATATCGCGCGGGTGAGAGGGTACCTGGTATGCAGTGTGTCATCCTGGCGGCAGGAGAGGGCAGGAGGATGCGGCCGCTCACCTCCACCCGACCCAAGGTCATGCTCCCCCTCGCGAACAGGCCCATGCTCGAGCACCTCGTTGTGGCGGCGCGGGATGCCGGAATAACCGAGTTCCTCCTCGTGGTCGGGTACAGGGAGGAAGAAGTCCGCCGGTTTTTCGGAGACGGCAGCAGTCTCGGCGTCACAATCGAATACGTGGTCCAGCGGCAGCAGAGGGGGACTGCCGATGCCCTCGCAACTGCCGGGGAATGGGTCCGGGGAGGCTTCATCCTGATGAACGGGGACATGGTGCTCTCCTCCGGGGACATCCGCAGGGTCATCGATGCCGGGCCGGCATGCTTGGGCGTTGCCCCCTCTGATCACCCCGAGGACTACGGCGTCGTCCAGGTCGAGGGCGAGAGCGTCTCCGGGCTCCAGGAGAAGTCCCGGCAACCTGCCGGCAACCTCGTGAATGCCGGGATATACCATTTCGGGGAGGACATTTTCCCCATCATCGAAGGTGTGGGGCTCTCCCCGCGGGGTGAGCGGGAGCTCACCGATGCCCTTTCCGTCCTGATTGCCGGAAAGGCCCTGCGGGCGGTACGGGTCGGCTCGTGGCTCGACGTGGGCTTCCCCTGGGATCTCCTCTCCGCAAACGAGAAGATGATGGAGAATATCCCGCCTGCAATCCTGGGCACTGTCGAGGACGGTGCAGTCCTGAAGGGTACGGTGCAGGTGGGGGAAGGATCCGTCGTCAGGGCGGGAAGTTACATCGAGGGCCCCTGCATCATCGGGAAGGACTGCCGGATAGGCCCCCACGCCTACATCAGGGGCGCCACGACGGTCGGTGACGGGTGCCACATCGGGCACGCGACAGAGGTCAAGAACTCGATCATCCTCCCCGGGACGAACCTTCCCCACTTCAATTACCTTGGCGACTCGGTGGTCGGCAGCGGCTGCAACTTCGGGGCAGGGACGAAGGTTGCGAACCTGCGTCATGACCGTGCGGAGATCCGTGTCGGGGGGCACCCGACGATGAGGAGGAAGTTCGGGGCCATCATCGGCGACGGGGCCCTGTTCGGGATCAACTGCTCGATCAACGTCGGCTCGGTCATCGGCGGTGGTGCAGCCATCGGGCCCCACTGCCTGGTAGAGGGTTATATCGCTCCCGGTACAAAGGTCAGGTAGGTGCAGGATGCAGGCAGTCATACTCGCAGCAGGTGAGGGAAAAAGGCTCCGGCCCCTCACGCGGAGCCGCCCCAAGGCCCTCATCCCGGTCGGAAACGTCCCCATCATCGATTACGTCATCGGGTCCCTCCTCGCGTGCGGAATCCGCGACATCATCGTCGTGGTCGGGTACCGCAGGGAGCAGGTCATCAGCCACCTCAACGAACGGGGTCATCCTGTGCGCGTGGTTGTCCAGGACAGGCCGCTCGGGACGGCCCATGCCCTCGTGCAGGCAAAAGAACACCTCTCGGGGCGTTTCCTCGTGCTCCCGGGCGACAACTACATCGACAGTGCATCCATTGCCCGTATCATGGACAAGCCGGACGCTGTCCTCGTCAAGGACCACCCCTATCCCTCCAACTTCGGCGTGGTGGAGATACGGCGGGGATACGTGACCCGTATCGTCGAAAAACCCGAGCAGGCACCTGGTTTTACTATTTCGACCGGCATATTCTCACTCGACTTAGACTTCTTCGATTACATCCGGCAACCCGACCTTACCGATGCAGTCAGCGCTTTCCTCGAATCCGGCAGGAAGATCAGGGCAGTCCGGGCGCTTGACTGGCAGGACGCCATCTACCCCTGGGACCTCCTTTCGATGAACCGGCTCCTTATCACGAAAGGGCGGGCTGAAAAGGCGGGAGAGATCGCGGCAGGGACGGTCCTCCAGGGACACGTCCGGGTGGGAGAAGGTGCACGTATCCATCCGGGATGCACGATCCTCGGTCCTGCAGTCATCGGGCCGGGGTGCGAGATCGGCCCGCATGCCTGCATCATGCCCCATTCGAGCATCGGGAGCAGGGTCAGGGTCGGACCCTTTTGCCTGGTCGAAAACAGCATCATCCTCGATGACGCCGCAATCGGCCCGCACTCCCTTGTCAGGGATGCCGTCATCGCGGAGGGATCGCAGTTCGAAGACCACGTCAGTACCGTCACGGCAGCCCCCATCCTCGAGATCGGGGAGGAACAGGTGAGGGGCCGGTTCGGGGCGGTTGTCGGGGAAAAGGTCAGGATCGGGCCTTTTTCGACACTGAGGGCAGCGATCGTGGGCAACGGCGTAGTCATCCGCGGGAGCAGGGAAATTTCCTCCACTGTAGCGATGGGAGACGGCGGCCTGGTGGTATAAAGGTGTGCGGGATATTCGGGTATACCGGGGAGAAAAGGGCAGCCCCTCTTGTCATCGGGGGACTGCAGCGCCTGGAATACCGGGGCTACGACTCGTTCGGACTCGCCGTCCTTGACAGTGACCTCTGGGTCTGGAAGAAGAAGGGCAGGATCTCCCAGGAAAAACCCCCTGTTTCGCGGCGGAAGGGCCGGACCGGGATAGGTCACACCCGGTGGGCCACCCACGGTGAACCGAGCGATGCAAACGCCCATCCCCACACCGATTGCCGCGGCTCCGTTGCAGTCGTGCACAACGGCATCATCGAGAACTATGCCTCCCTGCGGCAGGAGCTTATGGAGCGCGGCCATACCTTCCGATCAGAGACGGATACCGAGGTCATCGCCCACCTCATCGAGGAACACTACAGGGGAGATCTCCTCTCCGCCATGGGAGCCGTCCTCCCACGCCTCGAGGGGAGCTATGCCATCCTGGCCGTTGCGGAAGGGTACGGGGGGATCGTTGCGGCACGGCAGGGGAGTCCGCTGGTCATCGGAATTGCGGACCGTGCCTGTGTCGCCGCATCGGACGTGACAGCGCTGCTCGATCATACGGACCGGGTCATCTACCTCGAGGACGGGGACATTGCCCTCCTCCTCCCCACGGGACCGGTCATATGGCATGGAGGAGAAAAGGCCGACCGGCCCGTCCGGAAAGTGGACTGGGAAGTCGAAGAGGTACGCCTCGGTGGATTTGCCCACTACATGCTCAAGGAGATATACGAGCAGCAGTCGGTCTTTTCGACCACTGTGAGAGCACTGTATGCAGAACCCGTGCCCGACCTCCTGAAGGACATATCCGGCATCACGCTCGTTGCATGCGGGACGTCTTACAACGCGTCCCTCCTCTGCCAGTACCTCGTCGAGGAATACTGCGGCATTCCGGTGCGCGCAGAGATTGCATCGGAATTCAGGTACCGCACTCCCCCGGGAGACGACCTCGTGGTGGCGGTGACCCAGTCGGGAGAGACCGCCGACACGCTCTCAGCGCTCAAGAAAGCACGCATGCACAACCATGCCACACTCGTCATCACGAACGTCCTCGGGAGCACTGCAACCCGCGTTGCGGACCATACCCTCCACATGCGGGCAGGCCCGGAGATCAGCGTCGCAGCAACGAAGTCGTTCATCGCCGAGCTTGCGGTCTTCTTTTACATCGCCGATGTGATGAGCGGCGGCCGGCTCCGGCAGTCGATTCTCACGGGTCACGAGGCTATAGGGGAGGCTCTGCTGGAAGACCTTTCCCCTGCCGTTGATATTTGCAAAGGGGCCGGTTCCATCTTCTTCGTGGGCCGGGGCCCGTTCTTTCCCCTTGCGCTGGAAGGAGCGCTCAAGATGAAGGAGATCACGTATATCCATGCCGAGGGATACGCTGCCGGGGAGATCAAGCACGGGCCCTTTGCCCTCCTCTCCCCGATGACCCCTGTGGTTGCCCTCTGTCCGCAGGCAGAGTCTTTCCCGGCGATGGTGTCCAATATCAGGGAGATGAAGGCCAGAGGAGTGCCCCTCATCGTCATCGGGGACGGAAAGTCCCAGGAACTGCGTGACATCGCGGACGTCCTCGTACCCCTCCCGGGTGAGGATATCGTCTCGGCGGTCCTTGGTTCGACGGTCCTCCTGCAGCTCCTCGCCTACAGGACGGCAGAGGCACTGGGGCGGGAGATCGACAAGCCCCGGAACCTTGCCAAGAGCGTGACGGTGGAGTGAAGGGAAATGGCAACCACGAACCCGTACCGGATCCCTGAAAATGACAGGGCCCGGTCCGGATCCCTGAATAACAAGACGGGTTCATGGCAGGGGAAGGCAGAAAAAAGGCCCATGCAAGTCGTGCTCATCGGTCCGTCATTCCGTTATCTCTCCGGTATCAGTTACTACACGGTCCGACTGGCCAACGCGCTTTCCCGGAAAGCATCTGTAAGGGCAGTCCTTTTCCGCCACATGCTGCCCAGGAAACTTTTCCCGGGATGGAAACGCGTGGGGCAGAACCTGACGGCTGTAACGTTCGTGGAAGGCGTGGATGCGGGAGAACTTCTTGACTGGTACAACCCGCTCACATGGGTAAAAGCTGCCCGGGTTTCCCGTTGTGCTGACATCGTGATCCTGGAATGGTGGACGTCCAGTGTCGCTCACATGTACCTCGCGATCCAGGCTCTCATTTCCCGGAAAACACCGGTCATTATCGAGTACCATGAAGTTGTTGACTCTCTCGAACAGTCGATACTTCCGGTGAGGATATATTCCCGTGTGACGGGAAGGATTGTCCGAAGTCTCGCGACACACTTTGTCGTCCATTCAGGCGCAGACAGGAATCTCGTGATGGATGTATACCATATCCCTCGGGAGAAAATCACGATCATCCCTCATGCCTTGTATGACCAGTATCCAGTCCTCGGGAAGGAGGTGGCCAGGAGGAATCTGGGTATCACCGAGGAGACCGTCATTCTCTTTTTTGGACTTTTGCGTCCTTACAAGGGGGTAAAATACCTCATCCGTGCATTCGAAAGCCTTCCGCCGGACGTGGTTCAGTCTACGCGGCTCCTCATCGTTGGGGAAGCCTGGGAAGACAGGGAATCCCTTTCGCTTGCGGAAGAGTCGCCCCTCAGGGACAAAATAACCATTGTAAACAGGTATGTGGCCGACAGCGAGGTCCCTCTATTTTTCTCGGCCGCAGATATGCTTGTCCTGCCCTACACGAGGGCATCACAGAGCGGCGTTGCACACATCGCGATGGCATATGGACTGCCAATCATTGCAACGAGAGTCGGGGGCCTGGTCGAGGGAATGAGTTCCTATGCAGGTGCCTTTTTTATTACTCCTGGTTCAGTCGGGGAATTGAAAAGCGAGATCCTGCTGCGCATGCAGGGAAAGGCCACCTACCCCATCCCCGGAAACCTCACGTGGGATTCAATCGGGGAAGAATGGCTGGCGCTCTGTGGCTCCCTCGGGGGAAATGAATGAAGGTAGGCATTCTTTCCGGGAGTGACTTTTCTGTCACGGGTGGAGCAGAAAGGCTGATCGTGGATCTTGCCCGGGCTCTGGGGGCCGAAATCGTTGTCCCCTCGTTTTCCGAGGACATCGTCTCTTTTTATGACGCCGGGCGTACTGTCCATTTTCGTTCCCTCGGTCATTCCCTGCCGGCGGAACCACTCCGCCAGGTCAGTGGCATGCGCCTTTTCCGGAAAATATCCCTTGACTACGACTTCGTGATCTGTATCGACGATATGGCGGTCCGGTATCTTGCCCGGCCTGTCCCCCACCTCTACTACATGCTGACACCCCGGCGGGCGCTCTATGATATGTACTACCATTTCCTTGCAGAAAAGAGCCTGCCGGAAAAGGCAGTGTATGTGCCCGGGCTTGCGCTTGCCCGGTACCTGGACCGGCGCTTCGTCAGAAAGCACGTCACTAACATTGCCTGTATATCCCACACGGTCCGGAACCGTATCCGGAAGGTCTACCAGAGGGATGCGCGGGTCCTCTACCCCCCGGTCCACACGGACCGGTTCTCCTGGGAACCCCCGGAGGGTTACTGGCTCTCGCTCGGCAGGGTCGACAAGTGGAAACGCGTGGATCTCCAGGTTGAAGCGTTCCGCAGGATGCCGGAAAAGAGACTGGTCATTGTGGGGAAGGTATACCCCGGTTACGAGCACCTTGTCAGAGACGCGCCGGAAAACGTGGAGTTCAGGCACGTCCAGGGAGAGGAGGAGATGCGGGGGCTCTATTCCCGGTGCGAGGGCTTCATCACCACCGCGATTGACGAGGACTTCGGGATTACCCCTCTTGAGGCCATGGCCAGCGGGAAGCCGGTCGTTGCGGTTCGCGAGGGCGGGTACCAGGAGACTGTTGTCGACGGTGTGTGCGGAAGGCTCGTTGCACCCGAGCCACGCGAGATATGCTCTGCCGTGCGCGAAGTCGGGGAGCGGTCCCGCGAGTTCCGGGACGCATGCCAGAGGAGGGCGGCCCTCTTTGATTATCCCCGTTTTGCCGGGCGTGCACGGGAACTCATCAGGGAATGCATCCGGTAAGGCACCGCAAGGGGGATCGCAGCTCTCCCGCGGTCCGGCTCCCGTGGACGGTTTTTGAGGAACCGGTTCGACATAGAGAGGACGAGGCATTTTTTGATCGAATCCGCACAATCCTCCGGGAGGCCGTCGATTAGTGGACGGGATACAACGCCCCCTGAGAACGAGGGAAGGGATCAAATGTCTGTTTCCCGTCGTGTTTTTTTCAAAATACCCCTGTTTTTGGAAAATTCCAAAGGATTAAAATGAACGGGTACAAATATCTCCTCAAAGGAAAACGGACAGGATACAATGGACTCCCCTGGTTTTATGCGATACAGGAAGTACCTGATTGTCATTTTGCTGGCCGCAATGGCCCTCTTCATGATATGGATACGGATGCTCCCCTCGGCAGCCGCTGGCACGACCGACATTCTCAACCTCGTTGGAAGCGACGACCCGATGTACAACCTCCGGCAGGTCGAGCAGACGATCCAGAATTTCCCAGCCTACAGCTGGTTCGAGGCCATGACACTCTACCCGTACGGGCAGGTCATCCACTGGGGGCCGCTTTTCATCTGGATTATTTCAGCCCTGTGCCTTGCGCTCGGTGCAACGACCCGGCCCGGGATCATATCCGTTGCCCTCGTCGTGCCACCCGTCATGGCAGGACTCATGGTCCCCGTCATGTTCCTCCTCGGGAAGAAGGTCTCCGGGACCATGGCAGGTCTCTTTTCGGCGCTTGTCATCGCGGTCGTCAGTGGCCAGTTTTTCTTCCGCTCCCTGTACGGATACCTCGACCACCACATCGCCGAAGTACTCTTCAGCACCATCTTCATCCTCTGTTATACATGGGCCCTTTCCTACGTCCGGGAACACCCCGTGGACTTTTCCCGGCGCCAGACACTCCGAATACCCCTTCTCCTGTCCGTTTCCTCTGGTATCGCTTACGTCCTCGGCCTCCTCGTGATGCCGACGATGGTCCTCTTTGCATTCATCGTGGCAATAACCACGTTTCTTTTGTTTGCATGGGGCTTTTTCCGGGGGATTAGGGGGGACTCGCTGCTTCTCCTCAATACCGTGACGTTCGGAATCGCTGCTGCAAGTTTCCTTGTCTTCGGGGTCCACAAGGAGGGGTTCCAGTTCGATTACTATACTCTGGGTCATCCCCTGGCCTACCTCCTCATCATCCTCGGGACGGCAGTCCTCTATGTCCTCGGGAGGATCTTCCGGGAGAGGGGGAATGGGCAATACCTCGCGGGCCTGGCCGGTCTTTTCGTGGTGGTGATCGGGTTCTTTGCAGTCGCCCTCCCCGGCCTCTTTTCCACGTTCATCGCGAGTATAATCCAGTTCTTCGGACAGAACCAGCTCTACCTCACCATCCAGGAGGCACGGTCATGGACAATCGCGGATGCATGGGACAGCTTCGGGCTCGGGCTGCTCCTCATGGCCGCGGGCCTCATTCTCCTCTGCATCCTGCTCTGGAAGGAGAAGAGGGATGAACACCTGGTCGTCCTTGTCTGGTCCCTTGTCATCATCATCGCGACATGGCAGCATATCAGGTATGAATACTACTTTGCAGCCCCCCTTGCCCTTTTATCGGGACTTTTCGTGGGATGGATCGCCGGATGGGGCTGGAAGGATATCTCATCCTTCCTGACCGCGGAAAGGGGGGAGAGAAGGGACGGGCCTGTCACGGACCAGCCGGGTGGAAAACAAAAGGGAAAGAAGCAGGCAAAACAGGAACGTGCGGCCCGCAGGAGAGATCCCGTGAAGGTCGGGGTAGTTGCAGTTGTCCTCCTCATCCTTTGCATATTCGCTTATTTCCAGGTCTCCTATGAGCTCCGCGTGGCCGGTTCCGGAGCGCTCCGCATGAACCCCGACTGGCGGGAGTCCCTTGAGTGGATGGAGAAGAACACGCCGGATCCGGGAGTCGATTACTACCGTATCTACCAGGAGGATACTTTCCGGTATCCGCCGGAGTCTTATGGAGTCATGTCCTGGTGGGATTACGGGCACCTGATCACGTACATCGCAAAACGCATCCCGAACGCAAACCCGTTCCAGTCAGGCGTGGCAGGGGAAAACGGTGCAGCCGCGTTCTTCATGACATCAGACGAAGAGAGGAACAGTGCAATTGCCGAGACCCTCGGTGTCCGTTACGTCATGACGGATGTCGAGATGGACATCGGCAAGTTCTGGGCGATGGCGACGTGGTTCAACACGAGTGCAGGCATATCGCCTTACACCGAGATCATCCTCGTTCCGGGCCAGGGGGGAACAGGAACGTATTCCCCGGTCGAGATGTACGAAGCACCGTATTTCGTGACCATGATATCGCGGCTCCACAACTTCGACGGTTCCATGGCAGACGCGAAAGAAGTCTACTACGTCGAGGTTGACGAGACCCGGGCCGCATACCCGGTTGTCACAAAGGCACTCGCCATGGACCCGCAGGCCGCACGGGAAGCCGCAGACACCTACAACAGGGATGCAGCACCCGGTAAACGTGCCCTCGTCATCTCCCCCGACATCCGGATACCGGTCGGGAAGGTGCCGGCATTGAGACACTACCGGCTCGTCCACGAGTCCCCCACAAACATCCTTGCAAAGGCACCTGCCAACGCGTCGGAGGGCCTGATCACCGACATGAGGTACGTCAAGGTCTTTGAGTACGTCCCCGGTGCCCGCATCGCAGGTGAGGGGACAATCGAGGTGGATGTCGTGACGAACACCGGCAGGGAGTTTACCTACAGGCAGGAGAGCCGGAACGGCACGTTCATCGTCCCGTATGCGACAACGGGATCGCCCTACGGGGTAAGGACGAAGGGTAAATACCGCATTGCAGGAACAGGGAGGGAGTTCGAGGTCCCCGAGGAAGCGGTCCTGCAGGGGCTCCCGGTCGGGTGAATGGCAGCCCGGTGCTCGGTTATCACGGGGGAGGAGTTCACACACCATGACCTGGGCTGGCACGAGGAGAACAGCAGGCGGCTTCTGGATGCAATTGCGCACATCCCGCCCTCGGTAAAGAGGCATCACCCGGAACCGGCAACGTTCGAAGACCTCGCCCGGGTGCACGAGCAGCGGCACATCAGGACGATTCAGGAACTCTGCTCGTACGGCGGCAGGAGGTACCTCGATATGGACACGTACGTGACCGAAGAGTCGTTCCATGTTGCGGCACTGGCTGCCGGGTCGTCCATTGCGGCGGTCAGGCGTGCCCTCTCGGGAGAGTCCTGTTTTGCCCTCGTCCGTCCTCCCGGCCACCACGCGGAACCCGGGAGGGCCATGGGGTTCTGCCTCTTCAACAATGCCGCGGTCGCTGCAGCATGGGCGCTTGAAAGGGTGGACCGCGTCGCGATCATCGACTGGGACCTCCACCACGGGAACGGGACCCAGAAGATCTTCTACGGGAGCGACCGCGTCCTCTTCTGTTCCATCCACCAGGCCGACATATTCCCGTGGTCCGGCTGGATCGATGAAGTGGGAGAAGGCAGGGGAATGGGTTTTACCCTAAACGCCCCCCTGGCAGCCGGGGGAGGGATCGGTGACTACCATTGCATCTTCTCGGGCGTGTTCTGCGAGGCCCTTAGCCATTTTGACCCGGACGCGGTGATCATCTCGGCCGGGCAGGACCCCCTGTTTGACGACCCGAAGGGAGGGATGCGTCTCGTTCCCGAGGATTTCGGGCTCCTCTGTTCCCTGGTCCGAAAAGCCGCGGGATGCCCGCTTGCACTCGTCCTGGAAGGGGGTTATGGCCCGTCGCTGGGAAAGGCAGTCTTTTATATTCTCGATGCCCTGCAGAGGGACGAGCCGTATCCGGTTCCCGCAGGCCTCCGCCCGAGGGCGGGCACGAGGAGGATCGCAAGGCTCCTTCGTAAAGTGATGGTCTGAAATACCCGCCCCGTGGCAGGAAGCATACGCACGGGCAGGTGGTAGAGCAGGAAGTCCCCGTTATGCCCCCGTCAGCCACTTACCCGGCGGTCCTTGTGGAGGTGCGAGACCTCGAGGCCCGGGACGACCACCCTGACGACCGGGAGGGGGGCGGATTTGAGGTCGACAACGCAGACATGGTCTGCAAAACGCTGCAGGTCATCGAGGATGAGCGCGATATCCTCGTCTATCCACGGGGTACTGCAACCGGGAACCGAGGAGAGAGCGACCTCCGGGGCAGGAGCAAACCACTCGTGGTTGATCCTTTTCATGCGCTCGTACCCGGCACGGGCAAGGAGCATGTCACGCCGAGGTGACGAGAGCACGCCCGCGAGGTAGGATGCCCGGGAGAAGGCAACGTCGAGAAGTGCCCTTTCAACTGCGATCGCGGGATCGGGATGGCACGCCGAGCCCATGATGAGGAGGCCCGGGTCCCTTGCCCCCGGGTCGTCTGCAGCGGCTGCAACAACAGGGACCCGCGTCCGTCCCCCGATGAGCCAGAGGTGGATCTCCACACCTGCTTTCCCGAACTTATCGAGGAGGTCCTGCACAGGTCCGGGTGTATCGACCGCGATCCTCCTGCCCATGTCTCTCCTGCGTTCTGCACGGCTCAGGGAGTCCAGTTCGAGGAGCTCGAGGAGCCCGTGCAGTATTGCCTCTTCCCGTGCGTTGCCACTGGCAAGGCCGACCGGGTCGCCTGGGAAGAGCTGCATGGCGAGTCCGCGCGATTCATAGGGAAAAAAGACGGCGTTGCTCGGGACGAGGACATCTTCGCCGGTGAGGAGATCCTTTCCGGAAGACCAGTGGATCAGCTCTCCGGGGGCAGGCGGCCGGGGAAGGATGAGGGACCGCGGATCGATCGCACCGCGAATCGTGGCCTCTTCGTAACTGGTGCATTCCAGGGGTTCACCCCTGTATTCACCGAAATGCCGTTCTATTGCCGCCATCATTGCCGATACGCGGGCCAGGAGGCGGGTCCGTCCCATGCCCGGCAGGAGGGGACTGCCCCCGCGGGGAGCCCGGCGTCGCCGGGCGGCAAAACAGGGGATGCCGAGACGGTCCTTCCGCGTGAGATCCTGTATCTTCTCCACGCCGGCTGATTCCATCAGGGACCGTGCAGCTTTTTCCGTCTCCCCCGGTACCTCTGCCCTGTGGGTCCCCTCGCAGAATACCTTCCGCACATGGGCAAGTTCGACCTCCATCATATCCCGTGGGGGCGGGAAGAGTTTTATATTTTCCACGCACCCGTCACATGTGTATGGAGACTGGTGAGGCAGCAGTGGGAATGCGGGTGCGGTACCCGCGGACGGGGACGACCGGCACCATCGTTTCGCTCACAGTCGAAAGCGGGGAGACATTTGCTGAACTCGACTCCACCCGGCTCCTCTACCGGGTCGACCAGCTCGTCCCTGCCGAAAACGTGGGTGGAAGAAGGGAGGGAGCCCTCGAGGACACGGTTGAAAAGATAAAGAAGGAGAGAGAGTTCTACTCCGGAACCGGGTTCCAGGAGGCCATCAGCCACACGGACCAGAGTTGTGAGGGTGGGGGTTAGTCGTTTAGGGGTATCGTCGTCAGTTTGACGGATTCAACTCCCTTTTGTGACATCAGGCGCTCGGCAAGGGCCTTCAGCTGCGAACCATCCCCCCTGACGAGCACGACCTCAAGGCACCTGTCGTGGGTTACGTGGGAGTGGAGCGATGCCTGGATGATGCCCATGAACTCGTGCTGGATGTCCGTGAGGGTGGTCAGGAGGTTTCGCTGACCGTGATCGTATATCATGGTGATGACACCCTGGCGTTCTCCCTTCACGTCCGACATCCACTTGTAGTAGGTGATATAGTTCCGGATTGCGTCCCTGATACCCTCGGACCGCGAGGAATATCCCCTGTAATTGATGATCTCGTCGAACTTGTCCAGCAGATTTTTCGGGAGCGAAATGCCGATCCGGGAGAGTTCAGTATCAACAGTCATGGTTCATTGCCTCTTCTCAAAGACTGTCTTCTTATAATATAACTTAAAACTTCGTAAAACAGGATTTTCAAAATGGCAATTCGTGGTACTGGCAAGACAGGAGGGGACGTTTATACATGTTTAATAGGCTCGGGGAACACACGCATGGAGGGAGAAAAGATGCGTCAGCTTGAGTTCTTCGGCTTTTCCGAAAAGGGCCTGCGGGAAAGGAATGAAGACGCATTCCTTGCAGCCGACCTCGGCGATATCCACGTTTTTGCTGTCGCTGAAGGGATGGGCGGGCCGAAGGAAGGCCCGACTGCAGCCCAGATTGCGGTGGAAGCACTCGGAACGGGAGGGGCCGCGCGGGAAAAGACACTGGCCGGGACGCTCGAGCAACTCCTTGGACGGGCCGAAAGAGCCCTCTACAGTTTCGAAGCAGAGAACCCGGGGATCGAGCCCTCCGGTGTCGCGATGGGGGTTGCCGTTGTCAGCCCGGATGGCGGGTGCGTTGTCAGCAGTCCCGGTTCCCGCAAGGTCTTCTTCCTCGCGGAAGAAAAAAGGGACACCGCTCCTGACGCCGCCGGTGTCAAACCCGGGCAGCTCACCCTCCACGACCCCGGGCCGGGCATGCACGAGGCGACGCTCCCCCCCGGATACCTTGTCCTCTGCTCTGACGGGATTTCGGATTTTATCCAGGATTCCCGCATCATGGAGATAGTCACCGAGCGGGGGGACGACCTTGAAGATGCCTGCAGGAAGCTCGTTTATGAGGCATTCCAGAACGGGAGCGACGACAACCTCACGGTTGTCCTGGTCCGGCGCAGGGCCTCGTCCTGAAGGAATGTGTTCCGGGTAACAACCGGAAGGGAACGTAACCGTGGACAGTATCACGCATGCCCTGGCCGCCATCCTGGTTTTTTCCACCCCCATCCGGGGAGCGGCTCTCCTCTCAGCGGTTCTGGGAGCAGTCCTCCCCGATTGCGACGTTCTCCTTCATGCCCTGTCCGATCGCGATCCAAGGCTCTTTATTTTCACTCACGGGGGTTTTACCCACAGCCTCGGGGGAACTCCCGTCATAGCGGCAGGAGTCACAGCGGGTTTCATCGCATGGGCAGGCGCGACCGGGCAGGACCCCTCCCTCCCGGCGATCATGGGAACGATCTTTTTTCCTGCACTGGGGGGAGCACTGACCCACGTGACCCTTGACCTCCTCGCTTTTCCCGGCATCCCCCTCCTGTACCCTTTCAGGGAAAGGAAAATGACGGTTGGGATATTCCCCGGCCCGAGCATTCTCCTCCTCCTCACAAGCATCGGTTTTCTCTGCCTCTTTCTCTCCGGGCTGGCAACGATGGAATGGCTCCAGGGTTACGGCATATTCCTCGGCGGTGTCATCGTTGCCCGTGCGGGAATCAGGGGCATTGCTGAAATCCGGTTCGGGAGAGGAACGGTCCCGACGATCAATCCCCTGAAATGGCTGGTGGTCAGCGATTGCGGGGATACTTACCACGTCTTCTTCGCATCCCTGTTCTCCGGTCCCGGAGAGGAACGGGTGTATCCCAAAGGCAGCGCGGGCTTTCCGGAAAACCTCTCCGGGCACGGAAAGGACCCTGAGGTCCGGCGGCTTTTCTACAACTCGTACATCGTGGTCGCGAAGAGAGAGGAGGGAGGAACGCTCTTTTATGATCCTCTCCGGGAGGATAAGTTCATATTCTACCCGCCCCGGCATACAAGGGTCTTTATCCGAAACGACGGGGGCGGAGAAGGATGACCTCCCGGCCCATGGGAAGAGAGTAATCCGACGGGAAGATCTGCAGGTCGTTATGTGCCGCATGGCCGGAAAGGACGAGCTATAAGCAGAAATCCCCGTTCAATGAGTATTAAGTAGGTGTGTTTTTATATTGAATAGGGAGGTTCGATTGGCATTGCATGACGTGACAATTCCCAGCGTAAACATCGGCGTGGTGGGGCATGTGGACCATGGAAAGACGACACTGGTCTATGGCCTGACAGGGATGTGGACAGACCGCCACAGCGAGGAGATAAAGAGAGGTATTTCGATACGCCTGGGATACGCAGATGCCACGTTCTACCGGTGCGAACGGTGCGAGGGTCCGGACTCTTTCGGGACACAGCCGGAATGCCCGGTCTGCGGTGGAAAAGCCGTTGCCTTCCGTTCGGTGTCCTTCGTGGACGCACCCGGCCACGAGACGCTCATGGCGACGATGCTCTCGGGGTCTGCCCTGATGGACGGGGCAATGCTCGTCATTGCTGCAAACGAGACGTGTCCCCAGCCCCAGACGAAAGAACACCTGATGGCGCTCCAGCTCGTCGGCATCCGCAACATTGTCATTGTCCAGAACAAGATCGATGTCGTCTCCCAGAAGGAGGCGCTCCGGCACTACGAGCAGATCCGGGCTTTCGTCAGGGGAACAATTGCAGAGAACGCACCGATCATTCCTGTCTCTGCCCAGAAGGCCATCAACATGGGAGCTCTCGTCGAGGCCCTCGACCAGACCATCCCTGTTCCCGAACGCGATCCGAATGCAGAACCGCTGATGCTGCTTGCCCGATCTTTCGATATCAACAAGCCCGGTTCGAACTGGCGCGATCTCAAGGGCGGGGTCATCGGGGGGTCACTGATCAGGGGAATCCTCCGGGAGTCCGATGACATCGAGATCCGGCCCGGCCTGCAGGTCCAGGCAGAGAACAGGGTCCGGTGGGAGCCCATAGAGACCAGGATCACGACCATCAATGCAGGGTCACGGAAGGTAACCGAGGCAACGCCGGGCGGGCTCCTCGGCATCGGGACGAAACTGGACCCGGCACTGACAAAGAGCGATGCCCTTGCGGGCCAGGTGGCCGGCCACCCTGGGAAACTCCCGCCGGTGTGGGACAGGATCCGGTTCCGCGTCACCCTCATGGAACGCGTGGTCGGGGCCAGCAGCGAGACACAGATAGAACCCCTCAAGCACAACGAACCGTTGATGCTCTCTGTCGGGACGGCGGTGACGGTGGGGATCGTGGTCAACACGCGGAAGGATATTGTCGAGACCACTCTCAAGAGGCCGGTATGCGCAGAGACCGGTGCTCGTATTGCCATCAGCCGCCAGGTGGGAGGGAGATGGCGGCTGATCGGGATGGGCGTCCTGACCGAGTGAAGGTACTCTTTGATTCCAATGCCCTGATGATCCCCTCGCAGTTCAGGGTGGACGTCTTCGCGGAGCTCGGAAACATTATTGGGGCATATGAACCATTGATACTGACAGAAGCACTCCGCGAGCTTTCGGGACTCTCCCGGGGCCACGGGAGCGAGGGGAGTGCTGCCCGGTTCGCGCTGACCCTCGCTGAAAGGTGTCACGAGGTACCGAGCGGGTATGCCGGCGGGAGCGTGGATGAAAAGATACTCAGGTACGCCCGGGAGCACGGTTGCATGGTGGTCACGAATGACAGGGGCCTGCGAGACCTCCTGCTTTCTGCGGGAGTTCCTGTGATCACCCTTATGCACAAGAAGAAACTTGGTTTATTGAAGAGGTAACGGGAGAGAGTGGTGCATGTACTACAAGATGGAGATGTCTGACAAGGTGCGGGTTCCACCGCACCGCATGGGCGAGGAGCTGTCCCGGGTGATACTGGACGTCCTCCAGGAGCACCTCGAGGGGAGCATCGACAAGGAGATCGGGATATTCATCGCCGTGACAAGGGTCATCACGATAGGGGAAGGCGAGATCGTACCCGGGGATGGCGCCATCTACTACGACGTCGACTTCGAGGCAGTCGTGCTCAGGCTCTCTCTCCAGGAAGTGATCGAGGGCCTCGTGGTGGAGACCACGAGTTTCGGTGCTTTCGTGAGCCTCGGTCCCATCGATGCCATGCTCCACGTGAGCCAGATATCCGACGAGTACATCAACTACGATGAGAAGAACGCGCGGCTCATCTGCCAGGACTCAAAGAGGTTCATCGGTGTGGGGGAACCTGTCAGGGTCCGCGTGGTCACCCTCTCCCTGAACGAGAGAGAGCCCCGGGACAGCAAGATAGGCCTGACCATGCGCCAGGCGGGTCTCGGGACGGCACGCTGGCTCGAGGAGGACATGCTGAAGGAGAAGGAGAAAGCGAAGGGCGGTGGAGAGCGTGGCAGCCGGTAGGAAGAAGCTCGTTACGGTCTGCAGGGAGTGCCACCGGGTCGTCGAAGGGGAGGCATGCCCCATCTGCGGGACGTCCAACCTGTCGACGGACTGGGCAGGGTACCTGGTCATCATCGACCCGAAGAACTCGGAGATCGCCAGGAAGATGAATATCACCCTCCCCGGAAGGTACGCCCTGAAGGTCCGCTGATGCTCCGACTCCCGGACCGTCACCGTCACCACTTTAAAGCCCCCTTTGGGAGGCTCGAACCCGATTTCAGCTGCATAATCCCGGAAATCGGGAACTCTTTTGTCTGCACAGTGGGAGACATCGTCACCCACAATGCCCTGAAACACGGGATCGTCCCCGGGGTAGCGGTTGTCGACGGCCACACGATGCGAAAACCGTGCAACCGCGTCCCCGCGGTGTTCCCCAGAGTCCTGCGCGCAGTAAACCCCGCAGGCACGATTACGCGGGATCTCGTCGATACACTGAAGGCCGCAGTCTCCTCCCCTCCCGCCCTCATTGTCGTGGAGGGCGAAGAAGACCTCGCCGTCATCCCCCTCGCGCTCATTCTCGCTCCCGGGAGCATCATCCTCTACGGTCAGCCCGGAGAAGGGGTTGTCATCAGGGAGATAGACGAGTCCGCAAAAAAGGAGGCCCGCAGGCTCCTTGCGTGTTTTGTTCCCGGTGACGAGGGCGAACTGGAACTTTGATACGGCCCCCCTGCGATCCGGAAAGGAAAGCGCCCGGGAAGCCTCGCGAAAATATATCGCCGGGGCATTTCCAGGGCAGCGAGATAGGATATAAATAACCCGGGGGCGTATAATAAGAGGATACCGAGAGGATACCCATGGAGATCGAGGTTACCAGGGATAACCGGAATGAACTGCTCGGGCGAAGGGAGGTTGATTTCGTCCTTCGCTTCGATGGTCCGACACCATCACGCATGCAGGTCCTGGGAAAGCTGGCGGCAATGCTGAATGCCAAGGAGAACCAGGTCGCGCTGGACTCCCTGAAGACGAGTTTCGGGATGACCTCCTGCACAGGAAATGCACGAATTTACGACACGGAAGAGCTGAGGAACAGGACAGAGCGGGAGTTCATCCTCAAGCGCGGCGTCCCGAAACCAAAAGAAGAAGGAGCGTAAAAGCATGGCGGCAAAGAAGAAGGCAAAGGCAAAAAAACCTGGCAGGGGGACATATTACTCTGTGTCCGGTGGCAAAGTCGCGTTCTCCCGGAAGTTCTGTCCCCGCTGCGGCCCGGGGATCATCCTTGCCGAGCACCCTGACCGCGCAGCCTGCGGGAAGTGCGGGTATACCGAGTTCCGGAAGGCTGCCTGAAAGGGACACCGGCACCTGACACCTGCACGGTTCGGGGGGCAGGACCGTCCCGGGAACACTCGTCATGCCAGATATCGGCCCGGTCCTGGGGATCGAAGGGACAGCCTGGAACCTCTCCGCCGCTCTTTTTGACAAAGACCTCGTCTCCCTTTACTCAAGGCCCTACATGCCCCCTCATGGGGGGATCCATCCCCGGGAGGCTGCGCAGCACCATGCCACCTTCATGAAGGAGGTCATTGCCCGCGTTATGCCCCCTTCGGGGCGGATTGCGGGAGTTGCGTTCTCCATGGGTCCCGGCCTTGGCCCCTGCCTGCGGACCGTTGCAACTGCTGCCCGGGCGCTGGCAATTGCCCTCGATGTCCCGCTCGTGGGAGTGAATCACTGTGTCGCCCACGTGGAGATTGGCCGGTTTGCCACCGGTGCCCGCGACCCGATCGTCCTGTATGCCAGCGGTGCAAACACGCAGGTGATCGGGTACCTCAACCGGCGTTACAGGATATTCGGGGAGACCCTGGATATCGGCCTTGGAAATGCGCTGGACAAGTTTGCACGGAGCAGGGGTCTTCCCCATCCCGGTGGTCCCGAGGTCGAACGGCTCGCCCTGAAAGGCGGGTACGTGGAGCTGCCCTACACGGTCAAGGGCATGGATCTTGCCTTCTCGGGGTTGGTGAGCGCTGCAAAGGACCATCCAGCCCCCCTCGAGGACGTCTGCAACAGCCTCCAGGAGACCGCGTTTGCGATGTGCGTGGAGGTGACCGAGAGGGCGCTTGCCCATGCAGGCAAGGACGAGGTCCTGCTCGTCGGGGGTGTCGGAGCAAACCGCCGCCTGCAGGAGATGCTTGCCACGATGTGCAGCGAGAGGGGTGCAGTTCTCCACGTGCCTGACAGGAAGTTCATGGGAGACAACGGCGCGATGATTGCCTATACCGGGAGGCTCATGCTCGGCAAGGGACTGGCAATGCCTCCCGAACAGACCCGGGCAAATCCCGTGTTCCGGGCGGACCAGGTCGAGGTCACGTGGTGGGACGGCGGGGCGGAAGAGGGAGCGCGGAGGACCGGGGAACCGGGTGTTGCCCGGGGTGCAGAGGCCATCGTCAGGGTCGGTCCCGACGTTGTGGAAAAGCAGCGCCAGAAAAAGGCCTACCGCCAGCCTTCACTCGACATGCGCCTCATTTCGGAACGGACGAGGGCAGAGGCACGCCTCATCTCGATGGCCAGGAGACACGGAGTACCGACACCCATCATCCGGGACATCACGGCAGACACGATCGTGATGGAAAGGGTTGCAGGCACCCTCGTCAGGGACCAGCTCTCCGGCGAAAACATGTACCTTGCTGGAAAAACGGTGGGGAGGCTCCATTCAGCAGGGATCGTCCATGGCGACCTGACGACGAGCAACATGATCTGCAGGGAAGGGCGGTGCTTCCTCATCGATTTCGGGCTCGCCCAGGTTTCGGGAGAACTCGAAGCACGCGGCGTTGATCTCCATGTCCTCTTCCAGACGCTCGAGAGCACGACGGACAACCACCCTGCACTGAAGGGATCGTTCCTGAGGGGTTACAGGGAAGAATGTGCGTTCGCCGACGAAGTCATTGTGCGGGAACAGGAGATCGAGCGGAGGGGGCGGTACCTGTGAAGATCACGGTTGTCACGAACAACCCCCACAAGGCACGCGAGATCGGCCTCTTCTTCGAGGGGGTGGCAGAGGTGACGCATGTTGCACTCGAGTGCCCCGAGGTTCGGGACGACAGCGTGAGGACGATCGCGGAAAAGAAGGCGGAATATGCCTACCACGTCCTCGGAAGGCCGCTGATCTGTGACGATACCGGGTTTTACATCCATGCACTCCGCGGATTTCCGGGGCCGTATGCGGCATTCGTGCAGGAAACGATCGGAAACGAGGGAATCCTGCGCCTGATGGAGGGGGTCTCTGACCGGAAGGCCTTTTTCGAGACAGCTGTTGCCTATGCCGACGGCGAGCAGATCCGCGTCTTTTCCGGCAGGATACAGGGAAGGGTTGTCGCGCCCCGGGGAACAGGAGGGTTCGGATACGATCCGATCTTCGAGTGGCGCGGGCGCACGCTTGCCGAGATGTCACCGGAGGAGAAGAACAGGGTCTCGCACCGGGCCCGGGCTCTCAGGCGGCTCCGGGACTTCCTCGTCGCCCGCGGGTAGGGAAGTTGCGGGTCTCCCCGCGGGGGCACGCAAATCCTTATGTGATCCAAGGACCTTTATTTAAAGACTGAATCAGCGGTGTTTGATCATGGCACGGTTCCCGGAAGCTGAAGCACGGTTGCTCAACGTGAAAATCTGCATGAAATGCAACGCAAGAAACGCCATCCGCGCAACGAGGTGCCGCAAGTGCGGATACCAGCACCTCCGCCCGAAGAACAAGGAACGCAAGGCCTGATCCATCAGGCCGAATAATAGGTCACCTTTTTCCCCCGCTCGCTGTATTCACCGCGGTAAGTCTCGATATTCCTCTTGTACCCGATTCTTTCCGTAAAACCAAGTTCCCGCAGTTTTTCGCGGACCCGCATCACGTCGGCCTCGTCCCTCCAGTCGCGCGTGTAGACATAGATGACCTTTCGCTCGTCCCGCGAGTCGGGGTCAGGTCGTGCGGTGCTCACCTTCGA
The DNA here is from genome assembly GCA_029907345.1 of Methanolinea sp. Lineage (GTDB taxonomy): Archaea > Halobacteriota > Methanomicrobia > Methanomicrobiales > Methanospirillaceae > Methanolinea_A. Next base: position 60,554 of record JARYMB010000003.1, on the reverse strand, counting down.
CGATATCCCCAGTTCTCCACGGCAGGTTGCATCCCGCACTTTTGCCCAGGCAGAATCGATATCGGCGGGAGGGACGAAGATAAGCCATTTCCCTGCAAGCTCGTCCTCGATGGCATCCGGGGAGACGCCGGGGGCATCCTGGACGATCCAGTGCATGGTCGTCGTCTTTCCGGGTATCACCCCCTCGCCCCGGCAGATGAGCCCGTAGACCCCCTCCGGCCCGCCGTACTTCTTTTCCATTGCCTCTCCAAGGTCCGGGTAATCCGCGCAGAAGGAACGGAACACCTCGAAAAATGCATCCCGGAAGTCGACCCGGTTCTCGACCAGGGAGAAGAGGACAAGACCCCGGTCATGGAGCTCCCGGTTCAAGAGGTGGAAGAAGAGCCCGCAGGCGAGGTCAGAGAGCGAATCCGGATCGATCTCACTCATACATGAGAATTGCGGGGATCGGCTAAAAAGGGTATTGGGATGCATCACGTCCGAAGGAGCGAATCCGCAAGTGCTGCTGCCCGTTCCCCTGAGAGGAGCATACCGCCAAAGACCGGTCCCATCCGGTGTTCCCCGGCGATTGCATTGGCGGCCATGCCACAGGCAACCAGCCCGGGAAAGATCTCGCGCGTGTGAGAGAGGATCTCGTTCTCTGCCCGGTGTGCCCACATGAAACTCTCTCCCTTCACCCGGATCTCCCCTCCCTTCCTCTCGACGAGGCGTGCGAGAACGGCGTCGTGACCGGTTGCATCCACGGCAACCCGGCAGCCCATGGTAAGGGGGTCGATGTGGAGCCCGGCCATCTCCACGGGCGTCCAGTTCAGGACGAGGCCCGAGAGCCTCCCGTCGCCGTGGATCATCACGTCCTCGACGGAAAAGAGCGTGAAGAACTCGACACCCGCGTCGCATGCAGCAGCCGTAAGCTTTGACACGGCCTCGACAGAGGAGGAGACGTAGTAACCCTCCCGGTAGGGTGTATACCTGATTGCGAAACGGTCGAGGAGCCGCCGGGCCTCCTCCTGGACAACGATGCGGGGAAACATCATTCCACCTCCCCACATACCGCCTCCGACAGAGAGTTTCTTCTCGATGAGGCCGACGCGGTGTCCCCTTTCCGCAAGGAGGGCTGCTGCAGTGAGTCCCGATGGCCCGGCTCCGACCACGGCCACGTCCATCTCCATGAAATCGAGGAATTTCTCGAGCTGGGATGCCACGATGGCCCTGCTGATAGTTATCTCGTCAAGCTCCATGGTGTCGTCTTTCCTTGAACGGTCTTGGCACTCATCCGTCCGGGAAACCCGGGTTTTTGGGGGGTCAGAATGCCGCTGGAAGAATATTTATAGATTTTGCAGGGCAAATAAGTTACTTATGAAAGTATGGAAACGCGATCTCGGACTCACCGTGAGGATCTGGCTGACCATGTTCCTCCTGTTCCTGGTGTACCTGGTCTTCCTCGCAGTACTCTCCATGCTCGGCGTGGGACTTCCGTTCCTGGTCATACTCGTCTTCGGGATGGCGTTCGTCCAGTATTTCTTCTCGGACAAGCTTGTGCTCTGGAGCACGCGGGCAAGGGTGATCGAGAGGGACGAGAATCCCCAGCTCTTTGCCATGGTCGAGAAGCTGGCAACCGAAGCCGGGTTACCCATGCCCAGGGTTGCGATCATGCAGTCTCCTGTTCCGAACGCGTTTGCCACGGGGAGGAGTCCGCGCCATGCCGTTGTGGCAGTCACCGATTCCATCATGAGGCTCCTTTCCCCCCGGGAGCTCGAGGCAGTCATTGCACACGAGCTGTCCCACGTGAAAAACAGGGATGTCCTGACCATGACGGTGGCAAGTTTCGTGGCGATGATCGCTGCGCTGATCATGAACAACTTCCTCTTTGCGAGCATGTTCTCGCGCAGGGATGACAACCCCTGGATCATCGCGGGTATCGTGGCTGTCATCGTTTACTTCGTATCACAGCTCCTGATCATGGCCCTCTCCCGGTACAGGGAGTTTTCTGCAGACCGTGGAAGTGCCTACATAACCGGGCGTCCGGGAGACCTCATCTCTGCACTCGAGAAGATCAGCGGCAGGATGGACTACATTCCCCCGGAACAGAAGAGAATGGTCGAGAGTGCAAATGCCTTCTTCATCATCCCCGCACTCTCGGGAGCCACGCTGATGGAGCTCTTCTCCACCCACCCGCCCCTGGAAAAGAGGATCGCAGCGCTCGAAAAGATCGAGCTCGAAATGAGGGGATACCAGGAAGGATAGTGCCGGCTCTCACTTTTTTTTAATTATCACTGGACGGATGGTGTTCCGCCTCCCTGCACCTACCTGGCTTTTCTCCCAAACAGGGCCGATTCAAGGGCTTTTGAGGCAAAGGGAGCGCGGGAACACAAAGCATAATACGCATCATTTCCAAAATAAAAAGGCTCATTGCATCGATGGTCTAGTGGCATGACTTAGGCCTTCCAAGCCTATAGCCCGGGTTCAATTCCCGGTCGATGCACTCGGGCTCGTGGTCTAGCTGGCTATGACGTCGCCTTCACACGGCGGAGGTCAGGAGTTCGAATCTCCTCGAGCCCATTACTCCAAAGATCTCTCGCGGTCACGGAAGAGGGTCCGGTTTTGTAAGGGCACGGTGTTTTTTCCAAGTTCCTGGGACACCCTTCCATAGGAACGGCTTATGAGGAATCTGGATAGGGATATGCCCAAAATCCCTGATGTCCCGGGACTGTCCTGTGCACAATGGCACCTTTGAGGAAAAACTGCGAAATGCAGGGTTTTTGGGAGAGCCCATGGAAGGAAACGCGGCAGCGGAAATGAACCCGGCAGTCAAATTATGTTTTATATAGTGCCGGGCATCAATGAATACTGCAGTGATATGAGGAGTGGACATACCGCATGGGGTGGGGGCAGGATCGGGATCTTTTTAGCGGCAGCGACAGTCCTCGTCATACTGGCAGCCCCCGTGCTTGCGGACACCCCGGCCGAGATTGCCCAGGGCCTCATGCGAAGGGCAGATGACCTCGTGCTGCAGGGGCAGTATACGGAAGCTCTCGACCTCTACAGGGAGGCAATCGAGCTTGATCCCTACAGCAGCCAGATATGGAACCGGCTAGGGATAGCACAGATGAAGGTCGGCAGGTTCCCCGACGCGGTCGAGTCCTTCCAGAAGGCACTCGATATCGACCCCTACTATACAGTGGCCTGGAAGAACAAGGGCGATGCGCTCCAGGCGCAGGAACAGTACCAGGCGGCTATCGATTCGTATGATCGGGCCCTTGCCATCAATGCCAACGATTTATACACCCTCTACGAAAAAGGGGTCTGCCTCCAGAAGATGGGACGGCCGGACAAGGCAATGGAGGTGTACAACGAGGTCGTCCGTCTTGCAGAGAGGGAGATGAGGCGCAACCCCAACGAGGCGCGATACAACGCACAGCTCTGGACAACGAAGGGAGATGCCCTCTCCCACCTCGGCCGGTACCAGGAAGCGCTCGAGGCATACCAGGAAGCGGTCCGGATCAATCCGAAGATGGAGAATGCCATAGCCGGGATGCAGCGGGTCAACGAGACGCTCTACAGGGCACGGAGCTCCCCGGAACTTCTCCAGACGGCGGTCCCGCCGCAGACGACTGCACCAAGGAAGACAGCAACACCCCTTGCCTCTCCTGTCACCATCCTGTCGCTGGGGATTGCTGCATTTGCCCTCGCGGCCACGGTATCCCGGAGAAGGGACCGATAAGAAGCAATACCATTTTCCGATCATAATGGTCTTTTTTCATCTCATCCTCACCGATGACTGCAACCTCTGCTGCAGTTACTGCAGGGGCAGGGTCCTTGAAGGCAATGCACCATGGTCCGGCGGTCGTGACGTGGAGATAGACTGGGATCTCCCATCCGAACTCTCTTTTGACCTGCGTGACCTCTACTCCTTCCTTGCGGGAGACCCCTCGGCCTGCCTGACGTTCTACGGGGGGGAGCCCCTGCTCCGTGTGGCCCTGATCGAGGAGATCATGGACAATGCCCCTGTCAAAAGGTTCATGCTCCAGACAAACGGCGTGCTCCTCTCCCGTCTCCCTGCTCCCTACCGGAACCGGTTCGAGACCATCCTTGTCTCGCTCGACGGCACGGAGGAGCTTACCGACCGGCACCGGGGGAAGGGGACATACCGGCGTGTCATGGAGAACGTGCAGGAGCTTGCCCGGGGAGGTTTTCGCGGGGAACTCATCGCCCGGATGACTGTCGGGGAGGACACGGACATCCGCGAGGCGGTCCGGGCACTTGCAGGAAACCCTGTCTTTCCGTTCCGGTCCATTCACTGGCAGCTCGACGCGGATTTTTCAGGGTATGGCGCGATGCGAACATTCTGCGAGTGGGCCCGCACCAGCTATAACCCGGGTATCCGGAGGCTGGTCCGGGACTGGGTGGAAAGCATGGAAGCCGGGGAGGGAGTCCGCCGCTGGTATCCCTTCCTGCAGCCCATGCAGGATCTCCTGGATGGGCGGGCCAGTCTCCTCCGCTGCGGTTCGGGCCATGCCAACTATACCATCATGACCGACGGGCACATCGGCCCCTGCCCGGTCATGGCAGGGATGAAGGAGTTCTACGTCGGGCACATCGCAACTGCCGACCCCCTTTGCCTGCCCCGTGTCGCGGTCGGCTCAGGCTGCTCGTCATGCCATCTTCTCTGGTTCTGCGGGGGAAGATGCCTCTATTCACAGGTCATGCGGCCATGGCCCGAGCAGATGAGAAAACTCGTGTGCCAGACGGTTGAGAACCTGCACGATTGCCTCCTCGAAGTGCTCCCCCGGGTCAGGGAGTGTATCCGGAAGGGGCTGATAAGGAGGGATGACTTTTCCCACACGCGGTACAACGGATGCGAGATAATCCCCTGACGCCCCTCCCCCTCATTTATTTATGGTAGGCCTCTCCGCTGTTGATCCGGCATGCACGAAAGATTTGCTCGAGGAGTATGAGGCGGGCGAGCTGGTGGGGGAACGTCATCCGGGAGAGGGAGAGCACGTGGGTTGCGGCAGACAGGACCGGACTGCCAATCCCGAGGGGTCCGCCGACCACGAACGCGACCCTTGACTGCCCGGACAGTTCCCACTTCTTCAGCCTGGCTGCAAGTTCCTCGCTGCTCCAGGGTTCCCCGTCGACAGCACACACGATTCGGATGGCTGCACCCTCTGTGGCAGCGAGGATCCGTGCACCCTCCCGGGCGAGGAGATCTTCCCGTTCCCGCTCCCCTATCCTTTCGGGTATCCTTTCATCGGGAATGTCACGCAGCTCGACCCGCATGTAGGGCATGATCCGGGTACAGTAGTCCCGAATCCCCTCCCGGATGTAATTTTCTCTCACCCGGCCTACACCGATAACGCGGACCTGCATCACCCATGGTGTGGTGCTGCTGCCATTAATACATGGGGGATGGGCCATGCTGTCCGGACACTTTCACCCTCCACGGCAGGAGTTTATAAACAGGTATGCCAGACATCTGGATCGAGGAGGCCGGGAAGAAAACGACCTCCCTCTGCAACCCTCCAAAAAGCCACCTTGATGGGGAAGGACCCGCCAACTCCCCCTTTTTTCCGGGTCCCCACTCCCTCGTTTGCACGTGCAGCAGGGGCCTTCCCGGGCAGGCGCGACTCCGGGCCCGTTCTCCGCATATCCTCATTCTTTTTAAGATCCGCGGGAGAAACGTGTTTATGGCACTCCGTTCTCTCAACCTGCCGGGGATAGGGACGAAATACGAGCTTGAAACGGAAAAGAAGGATACCGTTGCCATCTTCTTCCTGAAAAGCGGGAATATCCAGATGTACACGCTCCCGCACGACTCGTCGACACCGTGCGTTGCCGAACTGACTCCCGCTGAAGCCCGCAGGATAGGAGCGATCCTCTCGGGGGCCATCATGGAGGCCGATAAAGAGAGCGTGGAGATAGCATTCTCGGCACTCTCGGACCTCCGCATCAGCGTGCATACCTACATCATCGGAAAGCACTGCGCGGGAAAGAGCCTCGAGGAACTCCAGATACGGGCACGAACGGGTGCAACGGTGATCGCGGTATCCCGGGGCGGGCGAAACATCATCAACCCGCCGCCCGGTTTTACGTTCGAGGAAGGAGACGCGATCGTTGCCATAGGGGAGGCAGATCAGCTGAAGCAGCTTGAGCAGGTTATCCTGGTGACCTGATGGAAGGGGTCGTCCTCGCTCTCTTTGTCTGCCTGGTGCTCGCCCTGATCACCAAGAAACTGGCGCTCCCCTCGATACCCTTCTACATCATCGCAGGGCTCCTGATAGGGAAGAGCGGGCTTGGTCTCGTCGGGGTGGACGGCGTCGCCCTGTTCCTCACCCATCTCGGCCTGCTCTTCCTCCTCTTCTTCCTCGGGCTCGAGATCAAGCCCGACAGGATATGGAGCAACCACAGGGCCATTGCCCAGAGCGGGCTGCTGGACCTCCACATCAACGTCATCATCGGGTTTGTGGCAGCGTATGCACTGGGCTTTTCCCTTGCAGACGCCCTTGTTATTGCCGCTGCATTTTTCATCAGCAGCACGGCAATGGCGGTCACGTCACTTGTCGAGAACAAGAAGCTCCTGATGAGGGAGGCAGAAACCATTGTCTGGCTCATGGTCTTTGAAGATATCGTTGTCATCCTCGTCCTCGCATTCTTCGGGTCATCAGGGGAACACCCCCTCATCGTCTTAGCAAAGACGGTGAGTCTCCTGCTTGCCCTTATTCTGATCACGCATACGGGCAGGGACTACATCACGTCGATCCTGAAACGGGACGACGAACTCCCCGTGCTCCTGACGTTCTCCGCGGTGCTCGGCATCGCAGCCCTGGCCAGCGCGTGGGGCATCCCCGAGTCCTTCATGGTGATCGCGTTTGGGACCGTCCTCGGGACGATCGACCCCGTCTCCTTCGAGGTCCACTCGAGGCCTTTCAAGGATGTCTTCCTTGTGGTCTTCTTCGTCTTCTTCGGGATAACAACCGATATCTTCGCCGAAGGAGTCTCGGTGGCGGCGATTGCAGGTGTGAGTATCGTTGCAGTGTTCTCCAAGTACCTGTCCGGGATTGCCATCGGGCATTTCGTCCATGGAAGCAGGAATTCCGGAGTAGAGATTTGGGCAAATACCATTGGCCGCGGTGAATTCTCGATTGCCATCGCTGCCCTCTGGGGGTCTGGTGCAGTCTCGAGCGCTGTGGCCACGATGGTCATCGTGACCTCGATCATCGGAGCATTTGTCGCAAAGTACAGCAACGCTATCCGGAATGTACTTGCCAGGCCCCGGGAGGAAAACAGGGCGTCCCCCCCGCCCGGATAGGAGGAGGGAACGGCCCGCAAGGTGTCGGAAAGGGGTCGGCGTCTAGATGAGTTCCGACCGCGCGGCAAAGAAAACAGGCCCGCGGACATCCACTTTCTTCTTCCTGTCGGTGATATCCCGCATCACGTAGTCGGCGATGCGCAGGTTAACGTCGCTTGGGAGTTTTGCCATCTTGACCTGGACGTGAACCGGTTTTCCGCAGGCGGCCCCTTCCTCGATCCGGGCAGCAGCAAGCATGCTGACAGCGTCCAGGTAGGAGATACCGCAGGAAACACCCTCGGTTCGGACAACAGCCCACTGGGGAGTGTCCGGCACACCGAGGATGGACCCCTGGTAAACAAAGACCTCGTTGCCGCATGCAGGCCCGAGAAGCTTGGCCCCTTCCTCCTGCTCTTCGACGAGAACACGGATCCGGGCAGCACCAAGCTGCCCTTCGAATGCAACGAACGAGCATGGTCCGGTCTCTGCCGCATGCTCCCGTGCCGTCCGGGCGATTGCCTGGCAGAGGATTCTTCCCTCCACCGTGACAGGTTCGCTGCGTACTGTGACTCCCCGTGCAATCTCGAGATCCGGGAGTGGACCGGGGTGGAACTGGGGATAGACCATTTCCCGAATATCCTTTGCATTGGTTGCAATCATTGCAAGGCGTTCCACGCCGAGCCCGAGGTTCATCACGGGAATCCCGATCCCGTATTCGGCAAGGGCGGAAGGCGAATACATGCCAAACGTCGCCACCTCGACCCAGTCATGGACGGGATGGCGTGCATAGACCTCGGTCTGGGTGTCAGGCATGTAGTACTTTGACCTTTTCTCGTCCGGGCGGAACCGGAAGTCCGTAAACCCAAATGCAGAGAGGAGGGCCTCGGCAACGGCTTTTCCCTCCTCGTTGGTGACGTCGTCCCCCGCAACGACACAGGACGCGGAGTGATAGCTCATCAGCCGGGTCGGGCCCTCCTCCTGCTCGCGCCGGAAACAGCGGTCCACGGAAAAGAGCTTCAGGGGATGCGGGCACCTCTCCCAGAGGGCGGAGAGGGTAAGGAACCATCCGCTCGTCATGTGGCTGCGCAGCGTGGACCGGGAGGACCGGGGGGAAAGCTCACGGAAAGCCGAGAAGACTTTCTCGTAGATCTCGACGGTCACGCCGTCATCGATACCGAGGGCATCCGAGGTTGCGTGGATAAGGTCATCCCCGTCGATAGCGGACCTCTTGTAGTCCTGGAGGATTCGGCGAAGCCTTGCCTCCTCGTCAGCGGTGACCGGTTTTCCTGTTATCGACGCGATACCCTCGAGTTCTTCCCTCCCTATCCCCTGGTTGGGGCGATCGAGTCCCCCGAGGTAGAAGACCCGGTCAAGGACAGCACTCGCTTCGGGCCCGAACTGCCTGTACACGTCCTGCTCCTCGACGATGATGGGATTGCAGGTCTCGACGAACCCGAGGCGGAGGTAGGTCTCGCGCAGCCGGTGGACCATATCGAAGACGGGATGGGGGAGAGGTGCCGGGTAACGGAGCCGCGGGTACCGATCACCGGCCCGCGGCGGTGTCAGGACACCGGGGCCCTCATGCCAGGCCCTCTCGAAATGTTCACGGGACCGCGCCTTCCAGGCTCCGGGATCAAACCTCATTCCTCACGCTCCAGGCACACGACGCGGCTTGCCGGGTTCTCGTCCCTGAAACGGTACCCGGAACCACGGGCGATTTCTTCCGCAAACTTCTTCACGTGGGCAAAACTCGGCATGTTCTCCCTTTCCAACCTTTTTCTACTGTATCCCAGAAACATATATCCCTTCACCTCCACGAACGTGGCGCCGGAGTCCTGGACCATCCGGGCATACGAGAGCGGATTGAAGTCGTTGTACCCCTTCACCAGGGTAATTCGCACCGCGGACCTCCGTTTTCCCAGGAGGTGGAGGCTTTCCTGGATCCTGTCCCAGAAGTCCTCCTGTGGCCTGCAGAGACCAAGGTATGTCTGCCGGTCCGGTGCAGTGAGCGAGACGTACGTCTGGAAGGGTCTGCACCGGGAGAGGACGTCCGGGTTCGTCCCGTTGCTCACGAGAAAGGTTGTGAGGCCCTTCTCGGTAAAAAGGCCGATGAGCTCTGGCAGGGAGGGATAGAGGGTCGGCTCCCCAGAGAGGGATATGGCGACGTGGCGCGGAGCCAGGGCCTCGGTGAAACGTTCCGGCGTGACGTAGGGCGACGGCTTGTACCCGGCAAGAGCCCGTTTCTGGAGCGCGGGGAGGCGCTCCCAGATCTCGGCAGGGGTACAGTCCCTCCCGCCGGGATAGGTGTGTTCAAAAGACCGCCAGCAGAAAAGGCAGCGCTGGTTACACCGCAGGGTGGGGGTCATCTGGACACAGCGGTGGCTCTCTATCCCGTAGAACTGGTGCTTGTAACATTTCTCCTGCCCCTTCAAAGCCTTCTTGCACCAGAGGCATGGCTTGAGGGCAGCGGAAGACCCATCTCTGAAGAACTGGTAACCCTGGCGCCGCAGGGCATCACATGGTTGTGAGTGGGTCGATGCCAAGTGCCTGCAACGCCTCCGCGAGTGTGTTCCGGGTTGCCAAAACGAGCGTGAGGCGGGAGTTCCGGAGGACACCCCCGCTCTTCAAGACCGGGACGAAGTGGTAGAACGTGTTGAAGAGGTCTGCAAGTTCCCGGGCATACGCAGCAAGGAGGTGTGGTTTGAGGTCACGCACGACGTTTTCCATCACGAGCGGAAACCGGGTGATGTGGCGGACGAGGGCGTGTTCGTGGGGGTCTTCCGGTGCATAGGCAGTCCCGAACGACCCGGCCTTTTCGAGGATGCTGCATGCCCGGGCGTGGGCGTACTGGATGTAGGGGCCGCTCTGCCGCTCGAAGTCAAGGGCCTCCTTCCAGTCAAAGACCGTGCTCTTGTCAGGGGATATCTTCACGATGTCGTACCGGACCGCAGCAAGGGCGACGGATCGTGCTATCTCGTGCCTCTGTGCCCCGGGGAGTTCAGGCCTCCGGGACGTCACCTCTTCGTAGGCCCTGCGGGTGACCTCGTCCAGGAGTTCGTCGGCTGAGACGAACTTGCCTGCCCTGGTACTCATCGACCCCTCCGGGAGGGAGACGAACTCGAAGTGGACGATCTCGGGCGGGCGTTCCCCGAGGAGGCGGAGCGTGGTCACGAGCTGTGCACCGATCAGCTTGTGGTCCGCACCCAGGACATCGATGACACGGTCGAAGTTCCGCGCCTTCCAGATGTGGTACGCGAGGTCCCGTGCCGCGTATACTGACGTCCCGTCACTCCTGCGCAGCACGTACTCCTTCTCGAAACCAAACGCGGAGAGGTCGAGCCAGAGCCTGCCGTCCTCGTGGCATTCGTCCATGTGCGATACCTTGGAAAGGACCCTTTGCGTATCGCCGTTCCGGATAAAGTCGCTTTCCCAGACGAACCTGTCGTGCTTTGCGCCCAGGCGGGCGAGCGTCACCAAAAACCCGTCCAGGCACTCAGTAACGGCTGACCGGAACTCCCGGACGGTCTGCGGGTCACCGGACTCGACACGCTGCATCAGGAGGTCCACCTCGGCAACGGCATCAGGCCTCTTTTCAAGTTCCCTGTTCGCAGCGATGTAGATCCGGGCGACGTGGTGATCCCCCTTCTCGCCCGGCACCGGGGTATCCGGGATGTTTTGGAACCCCCAGACCACGATCGCGATCTGGCGGCCCATGTCATTGACGTAATACTGGACCTCGAGGGGATAGCCTGCTTTCCGGAGGCACCGGGCGAGCGTGTCCCCGATGATCGTGTTCCGGATGTGGCCCACGTGGAGCGGCCCGTTGGGATTGGCACTCGTGTGTTCGAGGACGACGCGTTCCTCCCGCGCCGGGAATGACCCGTACCCGGGCTGCGTGGCCTCGATAATCGCCGTTTCGAGGAGTTCCGGACCGATGTGGAAGTTAAGGTAGGGTCCGAGTGCCTCGACCCTGACGCCCGCAAGATCCTCGCGGCGGGAGAGCGTCTCTGCCATCTCCCGTGCAATTTCTGCCGGGGATCGGCGGAGCTTCTTTGCAAGGGAAAACGAAACGGTGCTGGAGAGGTCTGCATGGCTCCCGCCGTCGGACAGATGAACGTCTTTCTGGCCACATACCTCCTGCAGTGCACTCTCAATCGTGGAATAAAGCCGGGAGAGCATCATATCAGTAACCCGTCCTGTACCTCAGAATGGCGGCGATACCCCCGAATGCGGAATAGAGCATCGATCCTTCTTCGAAGTCGTCAGAGATGATCTGCACCCGCGTGCTGGTCTGGTCTGCAAGCCTTGTCAGCTCCTCGATGATGTCCGTCTCCTCGTCCACGATGAGCGGTCCCGTGCAGGCCCTGCAGGTCTGGGACGAGAGGATGTCGGCGATGGTTTTTCCGGGTTCGAGCTGGACCGTCCGTTCCTCGGCATGACCGCATGCCTGGCAGCGGACTTTTACCCGCGATTTCCGCAGGGAGGCTGAGAGGAGGAGGGTGTCGACCGATCCCGTTGCAAGGTTCTTCCGCACGCTTTCTTCACCGTAAGCGGCAAGACCGTTTTCCTTCACGAGTTCCTTGAGGAACCGGTTCATCAGTTCCTTTTCCTTGATAACCTCGACTCCCTTGAGTGCATCACGGGCCGCGTCCACCAGTTCCGCAAGGCCGCTCTCGTTCGTGTAGGCAACGTCAAAGAGGCCGATGATGCGCTTCTGGATCTCGTGGTGGAGGTACTGGCCTGCCTCGAACTCCTCCTTCGTCGGGCTCGGGCCTCCGATGAGGACACCCCGGAAACGTTCGAAGAAGTCCTTTTCGGCGAGGAATATCGCGCTTGCACGTTCCCCGATCTTCGTGTAAAACTCGTGGATGGCGATCTCGCGAAGACGCTGGAAACGGACGCTCGACTGCCCCCCTTTCCTCTGTTTCCCCGGAACCGTGGAGGTGACCCCTCCGACGGGCTCGATGCGGTTCCCCCGCAAAAAACCCCAGTATGCCTCGCGGCGGTCGAGCACGAGGAGCCCGTACACGTTCTTCTCCTCGAGCATCTGCTGGAGCGGTTCGAGTTCAAAGACCGAGCTGCAGCGGTACATGTAGAGGTTGAGCGGCTCGGGGGGCTCGATGATGGTGCACTCGAGGTCGGTCCGGTCCCCCTGCAGCTGGATTGTACCGCAGAAGATGGCCATCCCGTTGGGAGGAGGTGTTTTGTAATACTTGAGCCGGGCGAGGATGGAAGAGATGGCGCTCTGGACGTTTGTCCGGGTCTGCTTGCTCTTGATGTTTGCGCACTGCCCGAACTCGTCGCGGAGCTGGGCGACCACGTCATGGATCTGCTTGTCGGGGGGAATATAGAGGGAAATGAGCTCTGTCCCGCTCCCCTGCTTGGACTGGAGTTTTTCAAGAGTTTTCTTGAACTCGTACTTCCTGCGCCCCTCGTCCATCTCCTGGGTCTCGGTCATCTCACCCACTTCCCCGGTTTTAAAGCTTCACTATATTTCAACCCGCAGTGCCATAAATTTGCGCACATTTACCCAGTATCATCTCGTGCACGGCAGCATTTGAGCCGTGCGTCCCGTTGAACGGGAAGAAAATCTTTGGTTCCGGAAGGGCCGTGAACAATTCCCGGCCATAGGAGAACGGGATGACCGGGTCGGCAGGGGCATGGAAGATCCAGGAAGGCCGCGACGACAGAAGGTCGGCCTGGGTGACGGGGTCGACGGAGAGGAGAAACCGGCGGGCGTCCCCTGAATATGCATCGCCAGACCGGGAGAACCCGGACGTCGAGATACCGATGAACCCGGCGAACGCAGGGTCGGTCTCGGCCGCAATTGCCGCGTACCTCCCCCCGTTACTTTCTCCCATGGCGTAGACAGGAATTGCATACCGCTCCTGGAGGAATGTGCGGGCAGCCGACATGTCGCAGACAGACAGGTAGTACTGGGGCCAGGCCCCCGCCCTGAATTTCTCGAAGTCCCGCTCAAGGTCGAGGGGGTAACCGGGAGTCTCACCGCCGTTGCCCCGCACGTCGAGGATGAGGAAAGCGTACCCGTTCTCTGCGTACTGCCGGGCCAAAGGCAGGTATCCCTCCTTTTTCACCCCGGCCCCCGGTGCAACCACAAACCCTGCCACGGGTGCAGGTGGGAGAGCAGCAATGGCATAGACGTCCCCCTGCCTGCCCGCGAAGATCACGCGGTGGATCGATACGTTTCCGCTGTGCTCCACCAGCGTCTCATTGACGGTGCAGGGAGGGCACCGGAGGGTGAGCCTGCCCGCGTCATCAACAAAAAACCCCTCCTTGGGCCCGGAAAGGTTCTCGCTGCACCCGGCGGCCAGCAGGCCGGCAAAGCAGAGGCAGGATAGGACGACGAAAGCCCTCATCTCTCCTGCCCCATGCACCGGCAGACGAGGCTGATAGTCTTCGCGTCAGAGATTCGTCCGTCCCGGACCATCGCGGGGAGGTCGCCTGCCCTGACCCTGACGGTCTCGATGACTTCGTCCTCGTCTTTTTCGTGGATGGACGATGGAAAAAGCCCCCGTGCCTCGTAGAGGAAGATTACCTCGTCCGAGAACCCGGGTGTCGTGTAGATCCAGCCGCGGGGAATAAAGGTCTCTGCATCGAACCCGGTCTCCTCGATCAGCTCCCGGCGGGCCGCTTCGAGGGGGTCTTCGCCGGGTTCGAGGGTTCCGGCAGGTGCCTCGAGGATATATGTGCCGACGACGAACCGGAACTGCCGGATGAGGCAGCATGACCCGTCCCCGAAGAAGGGGAGCATGGCGACGGCATTCCCGGGGTGCACAGAGACCTTTTCGACCCGTTTTCCGTTCGGGAGCACGTACTCTTTTCTCTCGACCGCCAGTCTCTTGCCGCGGTATATCTCGGTCATGTCTGGCTCCTGTAGGGTATGGGGTCCCTGACGCCGAGGGCGTCAAAGGCGGCACGGCGGAAGTGACATGCCCCGCAGACACCGCAAGCGACATCTTCGGCCTGGTAGCAGGACCAGGTATGCTCATACGGGACACCGAGGGAAAGGCCGAGGGAGAGGATCTCCTTCTTGGACAGGGAGATGAAGGGGGTCATGAGGCGGATACGGTTACCGCTCCGTGTCCCGGTCTCTATCACCTTCTGGAACGCCTCGATGAAAGCAGGCCTGCAGTCGGGATACCCGCTGTAGTCCTGCGACTGGACACCGATGAAGATCGCGTCCGCATTGCGTGACTCGGCGTAACTCGTCGCGATGGAGAGGAGATTTGCGTTCCGGAACGGAACATAGGTGTTGGGGATGTCTTCTGCCTCCGGACGGTAGGGTGCCACAGGGATGGTGCGATCCGTGAGGCTGCTTGACCCAAAGACAGAAAAGTACGACAGGTCTATCTCCAGGAACTCGGCAGCTCCAAGCAGCCGGGCAATGGTCCTTGCAGAGGCCCGCTCCTTCTCCTCGGTCCTCTGCCCGTAGTTGAGGTGGAGTGCAAGGACGCTGTAGCCCCTGTCCCGGGCAAGATAGGCAAGTGTCGAAGAGTCCATGCCACCGGAGAGGAGGCAGACGGCTTTCATGTCCCTAACTCACCCCGATGACCTTGTGGAGCTGGAGCTGCAGGCGGGCGGGCAGGTCTTCCCGGATGAGGAAACGGGCCACCACAAGGGGGTCTGTCCCCCCGACGGGCGAGAAGAAGACCTGCGTGCCGTGGGGCACGGTCCGCATGACTCCAGCGGCATACTTGCAATCTTCCAGGTCCCTGACAACGAACTTGACGGCATCGCGGCCGGAGAGGAGGGGCAGGAGTGCAAGGTTGCTCCTCTCTCCTGACGACGGGCACTTGACGTCCATGCAGATGCCCGCATATGGTTGGAACAGGGAGAAATCGAGTGTGCCGTTTGTCTCGATATCGATCGTGCAGCCTGCAGTGAAAAGGTCCTGCACGAGGGAGAGGAGGGGCGGGCCCTGCAGGAGGGGCTCTCCCCCCGTGATGCAGATGTACCTGCCGCCCAGTTCGCGAACCCGTCCGAGGATGGTGTCCCGGTCCATCTCCTCGCCCTCCGAACGTGCCCTCCGTGTGTCACACCATGCACAGTCGAGATTGCACCCGGCGAACCTGATGAAGGTGCAGGGCCTCCCCTGGTTGATACCCTCCCCCTGGATACTCCGGAAGATCTCATTCACCTTCATACGTCACTTCGGCATAGCACGCGGGGGATTCCCAGACCCTGACCCGGAGGACGCGTGCATCAATGCCCCGGCGCGTGCATTCCTCGCGGATCATTTCGGCGCAGAGGGACGCAAGGTTCTCACTTGTCGGGTCTCCCTGCGTGGTAATGACCGGGTGGAAGGCCCTGATTGCATCCACCATCGGGTCTTCGCTGTTCAGGATGACCTGGTGGTCGAACCCGCATATGACATCTTTCATCGTGTTGAAATCGACAACGATTCCGGTCTTTTCGTCGGCCTGGCCTTCCATCCAGATCTCCACCTTCCACCGGTGCCCGTGGAGGCGGTTACACTTTCCGCGGTAATGGAGGAGCCTGTGGCTCGCGTCGAACTGGACTTCCTTGAAAATACGGAAGATCATTGGGAGTATGTTGGAGGGAACGGGATATAATATTATTAGCAATGGTGTCCAACAAAGTAAGGCAATCGTGGACAAGTGCAAATGTATAAATCGCCACCGCGCGTTTATATATACCACACAGGGTGAATTCTGTCCACTTTCAGAGAAAAACAGAAATGAGGGTATTTCATGGGTAAGGGCAAATTTGCAGCGAGAAAACTCATCAAGGACGCAAAGAAGTTTCGGTGGAGCGACCCCAAGTTTGTGCGCAGCCACGGCGGAGTCAACATCAAGTCGGACCCGCTGGAAGGAGCACCGCAGGCCCGCGGGATCGTGCTCGAGAAGATCGGTGTTGAGGCAAAGCAGCCGAACTCTGCTATCCGCAAGTGCGTGCGTGTCCAGCTCATCAAGAACGGGCGGCAGGTCACCGCGTTTGCGGTCGGCGACGGTGCGATCAACTTCATCGACGAGCACGACGAGGTCGAGATCGAGGGGATCGGCGGTCGTCTGGGCAGGTCGATGGGAGATATCCCGGGTGTCCGGTACGTCGTGACAAAGGTCAACAACGTCTCGCTCCACGAGATGGTCATCGGGCGCAAGGAGAAGCCACGCAGGTGAGGTAGAAAATGACAGAGACCGAACCCGCAACACGCCTCCTCTTCAACAGGTGGGATCTTGGGGAAGTCCAGGTGACCGACCCGAGCCTCGTCAAGTACATCAGCCTCAACCCCGTGATCGTCCCTCATACGACAGGAAAATTCACCCGGCAGGAATTCAATAAGGCCAACATGCTCATCGTGGAGCGCCTCATCAACAGGCTGATGCAGTCCGAGATGAATACCGGCAACAAGCAGCTTGCCACCCGGATCGTTCGGGATGCCTTTGATATCATCTCCAAGAAGACCAAGAAGAACCCGGTCCAGGTCCTCGTGGAGGCCATTGCAAACACGGGCCCGCGTGAAGAGACAGTCCGCCTGAAATACGGCGGGATCAACGTCCCCAAGTCCGTTGATACCGCGCCCCTGCGGCGGGTGAACACGGCCCTCTTCTTCATCTCCGAGGCAGTGTACAAGGCAGCGCACAAGAGCAGGAAACCTGTTGCCCAGTGCCTTGCTGACGAGCTGATTGCCGCATCGAAAGGGGACGTGAAGGCTTACTCCGTGAACAAGAAGGAAGAACGCGAGCGGATCGCAAAATCCGCCAGATAAAAACCGATTTACTTTTTTGTGGTGTTTTATGGCCCGAGGCAGAAAATCAATCGAGAAAGTGACCGAACTGATGAGCAACCCGGCTCACATCCGGAACATCGGCATCGTTGCCCATATCGACCATGGCAAGACCACCCTCTCCGACAACCTGCTTGCAGGGGCCGGGATCATCTCGGAGGAACTTGCGGGCAAACAGCTCTTCATGGACTCCGACGAGGAGGAGCAGGCCCGCGGTATCACGATTGACGCAAGCAACGTCTCCATGGTCCACGAGTACGAGGGACAGGAATACCTGATCAACATGATCGACACCCCGGGCCACGTGGACTTCGGCGGTGACGTGACCAGGGCAATGCGGGCAGTTGACGGGGCGGTCGTGCTCGTTGACGCCGTCGAGGGCACCATGCCCCAGACCGAGACGGTGCTCCGGCAGGCACTCAAGGAGGGTGTCCGCCCGGTCCTTTTCATCAACAAGGTCGACAGGCTCATCAACGAGCTCAAGGTCGACGAGATGGAGATGCAGATACGGCTCGGGCGCGTCATCGACAAGGTCAACAAGCTGATTAAGGGTATGAACGAGGAGGCCTACAAGGCCGGCTGGAAACTCGATGCGGCGCAGGGCACCGTTGCATTCGGCTCTGCCCTCTACAACTGGGCGGTCTCTGTCCCCTTCATGAAGAAGAGCGGGGTCTCGTTCAAGGAGGTCTACGAGAAGTGCCGGAGCGGGAGCATGAAGGAACTGGCAAAGAAAAGCCCGCTCTGCGACGTGGTTCTCGACATGGTCGTCAGGCACCTGCCGAACCCGCTCGAGGCACAGAAACGCAGGATACGGGTAATCTGGCACGGTGACCCCGAGACGCCGGAAGGGAAGGCCATGCTCAACTGCGACCCCAACGGGCCTGCAACCCTGATGATCACGGACATCTCCTTCGATCCCCATGCGGGAGAAGTTGCGACGGGCCGGCTGTTTTCCGGAAAAATCCGCCGCGGGACGGAGATGTATGTCATGGGGACCGCAAAGAAGGTCAACCGGCTCCAGCAGGTCGGGATCTTCATGGGACCGACACGGGTCGAGGTGGAGGAGATTACAGCCGGCAACATCGCGGCCGTGACGGGACTGAAGGATGCAATCGTTGGATCGACCGTGACGACCCTGCAGGACATGACGCCGTTTGAGTCGCTCAAGCACTACAGCGAGCCGGTCATGACAGTTGCCGTCGAGGCCAAGAACATGAAGGACCTCCCGAAACTGGTCGAGGTCCTGCGACAGGTTGCAAAGGAAGACCCGACACTCCAGGTCACCATCAACGAGGAGACCGGGGAACACCTCATCTCCGGGATGGGCGAGCTGCATCTCGAGATCATCACAGGGCGGATCAAGAGGGACAAGGGTGTCGAGATCGTCACGTCCGAGCCTATCGTCGTGTACAGGGAGACCGTGACGCAGAAGGCAGGACCCGTGGAAGGAAAGTCACCGAACCGGCACAACAGGTTCTATATCGAGGTGGAGCCGCTCCCCGATGCGATCGTCGACCTGATCAAGGAGGGGAAGGTCTCGATGAACCAGATGGCACTCGAGCGCCGGGATGTCCTCATCGCTGCAGGAATGGACAAGGAAGAGGCAAAGAACGTCAAGGACATCTACGGCAACAACATGTTCATCGACATGACCAAGGGTATCCAGTACCTGAACGAGACGATGGAGCTGATCATCGAGGGTATCCACGAGGCACTCGATGGCGGGCCTCTTGCCGACGAGAAGGTCCAGAACCTCAAGCTCCGCCTCGTCGACGTGAAACTGCACGAGGATGCCATCCACCGCGGCCCCGCACAGGTTATCCCGGCGGTCCGCGCGGCAGTCAAGGCAGCGATGCTGATGGCAGGCGACACGCTCCTTGAGCCCATCCAGAAGATCCAGATCACCGTCCCGACGGAGCAGATGGGCAACGCCACTGCCCAGATCCAGGGGCGCCGGGGACAGGTCTACGACATCCAGAGCGAGGGTGACACGGTGACCGTCGTCGGCAAGGCACCCGTCGCCGAGCTCTTCGGGTTTGCCGGGGACATCAGGTCAGCAACCGAGGGTAGGGCGATGTGGAGCACGGAGTTTGCAGGGTTCGAACTCGTACCGGCCAACATGCTCAAGGAAGTCGTGTCCGGCATACGCAAGAGGAAGGGTTTGAAGGAACAGATCCCGACACCTGCAGACTACCTGGCCTGAATACCCTTTTTTCCCATTGTCCCGGGAAATTCCTGTACCCGCTGTTTTTGTTTCCGGTCGCTGTACAGGACGGGTTGCCCGTGGGAAACAGGCGATCCTTTCCCGGCACAGGGCACGGGGCAGAGGGGGATGCTTTAATCCCCTGCGATTTCTGCCCGGACGATCGTGACCGGCTGGAGCGGGCGATCGTTCCGGTCGGTCTTTTGCTTTGCAATCCGATCCACGACGTCCATTCCTGCAGTGACCCTCCCGAAGACCGGGTGGCGCCCGTCCAGGTAGTGGTTGTTCACCAGGTTGATGAAGAACTGGCTCCCGCCGGTGTTCGGGCCTGCGTTGGCCATGGCAATGGTTCCCCGGTCATTTTTCCTACCGGGCGCGAATTCGTCCCTGATCATGTAACCCGGTCCACCCCGGCCGGTCCCCGTGGGATCTCCTCCCTGGATCATGAAACCGTCGATGACCCTGTGAAAGATGGTCCCGTTGTAAAACCCTTTCCGGACGAGGGATGCGAAGTTCCCGGCGGTGATGGGCATATCCGGGAAGAGCTCGATCTCGATTTTCCCAAGAGTCGTCTCCATTATGACTTTCTGATCAGGAGCGGGATTGCCCCGTGTGTCTTGACTGGTCATGGTGAATAGTATATGCCCGGACCCACATGGAGTTTATGAAGGTGGGAAGGGGAGACAGGTTTCTTCAAAAAACCGGATTAATATCGAAACGATAAAAAAAACCCGGTGCAAAGTACTTACAATGGCTGGCGGAAAGATCAAGGTCGTTATTTTCGGAGCATACAATGCAGGGAAGTCAACACTGATCCAGACACTTGACCCCGCCTCCCGTCACGTCGAGGCGCATACCGGGGAGGGGGATACGACCGTTGCCCTGGATTACGGCCGAATTGACATCCATGCGCTGCAGGTCTATCTCTTTGGGACTCCCGGCCAGGACCGATTCGAGTTCGTTCGCCAGATCATCGCCCGCGGGATGGATGCTGCCATCCTCGTTGTCGATTCGAGTGTCCCGCCCGATGAGTTTACCCTGCACCTCTTCTCCACGCTCATGGACCAGAAGATACCGCTTGCCGTGATGCTGAACAAGTGTGATCTGCCCGGGGCCTGTCCCCGGGATCTCGAGGACACTTTCAAAAATGCACTGATATTCTCCGTATGTGCGCAGGACAGGGCATCAGTCAGCGCGGCCCTGACAAAATTCGTGGAATCTTTTATCAGGGACCTGTAAGGGAAAAAGAAGAGTATTTTCCCTCATTTCCAGACAGTGACAGGGTTGATGGTTGCATCGATGAGGAGGTCGAAACGTATCTCCTTCGTCCACCCTGCCTTCTCGAACATGTTCATGAAACAGACACCGATTCTTGCCGCCCCCTGGTACTTCCCGATGGCACCTGCAACCTGTTCCAGCGTTACAGGGACGTTGGGCATCGAGAGTCCCCCCATCACCACAACTGCGGCAGGGTTCCTGACGGATGCAGCACCGGATGCCTGCATCCCCACATCCGGGACAAGTGTCACCTTCCGCGCCTTTGACTCGTCGACGTACGGGACAAAGACCTGATCGAGCTCAAGGCTGCGTACGGCGAATCCCAGGAGTTCCACGAACGGCGTGCAGGTCCCGGGACACCCGTAGTATACGACCTGGTCACCGCGTTTGTACCCCTTCTTTTCCATGAACTCCCTGAATGGCCGGAGCATTCCCGGCACGCCCTGGAAGATCTCTCTCTCTGCCATCTCAATTATGCTCCTATGAGTAAGAATAATCTCCGTGGTTTATATGAATGTATAGGTACACCAGAAGAGAGAAGGGGGACAGCCGGATGGTGACAAAGGTCAAACAGGCAGGAGCAAGGGATGTGGCAGGCGGGAAGATTACCGGACTTCCCAAAACCATCATGGTCGGGTACGCGACCAGGTATGGTTCGACGGCGGAAATCGCGGATATAATCGCAGAGGAACTCCGGGCCCACGGGTATATCGCCGACTGCGTGCCCCTGCAGGGGGTCCGTTCCCGGCCGGAAGGTTACGATGCCGCCGTTCTTGGCAGCCCGCTCTACATGGGCAAGTGGCTTGCAGAGGCCCGGGAGTATGTTTCCCGGGAACGGACGGCTCTCGGGAGGATCCCTGTTGCTGTTTTCTCGGTCGGCTACACGTTCCGGGATCGGTCACCACCGGTGATCCAAGCCGGATGCGATGCGCTCTCCGACGTTACCGGTTTCATCCCGGTCAGGGACCATGCTTTTTTCCCCGGGAAGGTGGACATGGAAAAAGTGAGTGCTGCAGACCGGGCGATACTGTCTCTGGCAAAGGTGACTCCGGGCGATTTCCGCGACGAGGACATGGTGAGGGCATATGCCCGGCGACTCCCGCAGATCCTTGGTCTGTGAAACTGCGGGGAAAAGGAAAGGGCGGGGATCGAAAAATCCCTGCCGGACCGTATCGGGGTTCCCACGGGTTTTCTATGTCAGTGTGACATGGAGGTCATACGTCTCCGCAGCCTCGATGAACGTTATGTTCACCGGAGTGCCCCACATCTGGATTGTTGCGGTGTCCGGGGCCTCCTCTGCCTCGAATGCCACGCGGAGACCGTCCGCCTGAAACTCCGGGCTGAGAGTGAGGGGAAGGTACTTTTTCCCATCGTCACCAGCAATCCCGAAGAACCCGCCTTCAAGGGGCACGAAGACGATGGTGCCGGCCGGAACCCACGGGCGCCTGTACTCGGCATGAACCAGGGTAGGGCCCTTCTCTTTGCACGAGAAAACCCATTCCCGGGTGCCGCCTGCACCGACAAGCTTCGTATCGGGAGCAATAAACTCGTCTTTGTCGATGGCAAGGCCTTGCGGCCGCGTCATGTTCCACATGTAACCGGTGGTCGGATTCTCGGGGAGGCGCAGGGTAAACCCTGTCCCCGCCGGGATGGAGACGTTTTTGCCGTTGTCTTGGGGACCGAATACGGGAGTCGTGGTCACGGGTTCCTTACCGGTGCCCTGTTCCTGGAGGCATCCGGAAGAGAGGACAAGGCATACGGAGATTATCGCCACGGGGGCGAGGAGGAGCATGGAACGGTTCATTGTCTGATTCACCTTCTTGTATGAAAAGAAAGAGGGCATGGCCGGATATACACTTTCCCATGATTGCGAAGGAAATCGCAGTCATGGGGTGGAAAACTGATTGATCTTACGGCCCTCTTAATCCTGATAAATCCCCAAGAAATCGAAAGACAGGGCAAGCTCAAGTCCCCGCCACTCATGAAAAATAAAAAAGGGAAAAAGTTTATTTTGGTCCCAGGTAGGGATTCCGCAGGGCCTTGTTCACGCCGAACTTCGCCCTCTCCTCGACGGTCTTCTGGTTCTTCGTGATCTTCTCGGTCGCAAGCTTGGTGACGAGCTCAAGACCGGGTTTCACCTGCTCGATGGGCTTGGTCTCGAAACACCCGGCAGCGATCGCCTTGCTCCAGATATCGTCACCGTTGCGTGTCCGGACAAAGACCGTGCTCCACCCGTCGGGGCTTCCGACCGACCCGGTCGAGACATCGGCGAGGTTGGCCACGTAGTCGAGGCAGACGTGGCATGCGGGCTGTTCGTACTTGTGGGTCACCTTGAGGGGAAGCTGGACGACCTGCCCGCGCTGCCCATACACCCAGAACTTGCCCTTGCCGATCTCCATCTTCTTGACGGCCTCCATCTTCATTGCCGCATGGTCCTCCACGAGCTGCCTGATGCTCTGGTAGGAGAAGTTCTCCATGCAGAAGATGCCGATGGCAAGCTTGATCTTGTCGTCGACGTCACGCCACCCGACCGGGTAGAGCTGGCCCTTCCGGACTGCCTGCATCTGGCACGGTGTCCCGACGATACCTATCTTGTCGAGGCCATAGCTCCTTGTCGCTTCCTTGATCCATGAGACCTGGGGGCTGATGTTGTACTTCGTGCCGCCAGCGGTCATCAGTTCTTCGACGGTGGTCGCAATGAACGGGCGGGGTCTCCACGGCTCATCGCCGGGTCCGGCAACTATGGCACCATCGATGATACCCTCTTCAAGGGCGACCTTGAATAGCTGGGTCACAATTCCCCCGTCCTGGGCCTTCTTGAGGATGGCCTTGTCAGTGCTGCGAGCCGATACGCAGAGTTTGTACTTTCCGAGTTCTCCTGCCATTTCTCTCACCTCACTTGAGTGCCGCCCCAATAGCGTCCATTATGGCCTCGAATTCGGGAACCACGTCGAAGTTGAAGAAACTCCTCGGGCACTGGGCGTAGCATGCACCGCACTTGATGCACATCTCCCTGTTCACGTTGGGTTTCCCGTACTCGTGGGTAATTGCCCGGACCGGGCATGCCGCCGCACAGGACCCGCATCCCATGCAGAGTCCCTGGTTGACGACATCGATCATCAGGTCACAGCCACAGGCCTCGGTCCCGCGCTCGGCAAGCTGCATCAGCGGGGCGAGGTACTTCTTTGCAAGCTCCTGCTGGTCCTTGTTGCCCTTCAGGAGCAGGTATGCCATGACGCATACGTTCCTGATTAGTTGCGGGCAGGGGGCACACCCGGGGATGTAGACATCCACCTTGATCAGGTCTCCGATAGGCAGGTATGACTCGTGCTGCGGCTGGTTTGGCTGGCCACCACGTGAAAACCGCGTGATGTTGCCGTAACAGGCACACCCGCCGACTGCCACCACGACAGCTGCCTTCTCGCGGGTCTCCTTGATCTCCTGTACTGATAGTTTGTCCTGGATACACACCGACCCCTCGACGAGTGCCACGTCCATCTTGGGGATGTGCCGCACGTCGGCGAGGGTCAGGCCATAGACAAGGTCGGCGTATTTGTCAAGAATGGTTAACAATCCACCATAGTTGTCTGCTAGGGATACCAGACAGCCCGTGCACCCGCTCATGTGCACGTGGCCAACTGTAATCTTGTCTGCCACAGGCTTTTCCTCCTTTTTTATCGTTTCAGCCTTCTTCTCCACACCAGCTGCTGCCGCAGGTTTTGCCTCCGGCTTCTCGCTGGTGCTCTTCTTTCCGAAGATTTTCGAGAGTAGTCCCATAATCCACCCCTATCAGGGCCAGTACTTCACGCACTGCCCGGGGAATCGCCGCCATTACTTCATCCGAGAGTCCGATCTCGAATTCCGGTGCACTTACGCGCCGGGGCTGGCACCCGATGACTGTGATGTCGACCTTATGCTTCAACCTGTGAAGCGGCTCGGTGAGATCCCACGAGTGGGCATCGCGATAACTGCCCGGCGGGAGGTCATCGACAGAGAACCGCGCCAGCTGGCCGGGTTTTCCACCGAAGTCCGCGGTATCGACAATGATGAGTTTCCGTGTCACTGCCGGATCGAGCAGCGTAAAAATGAAGTGCGGGCCACCAAGGCCTGCATCCACGGCTTTTACATTGTCGGGAAGACCGAGGCGCTGGAGCTCCTCAATCACTGCGGGACCAAACCCGTCATCGGCAAACAGCGGGTTGCCACACCCTGCGATCACGATCTCGGGATACAGCATGCCGGAATTCTCACTGGATGAGTTTCTGGGCGATGACTTTCCTGTCCTCGTCGATGACGATCATGTGAGTTGCACATGATACGCACGGGTCATATCCGCGGACAACCAATTCCGCAACCTGCCAGGGTGCACCGGTCAGGGCACGGCTGCAGGTCGGGAAGTTCCAGGTGGTGGGGACCAGCATCTCGTAATAGAGGACACGTCCGTCCTTGACCTTCGCGAGGTGGACGTCCGTCCCGCGCGGGGCCTCGTTTGCAGCCCAGCCGAGGGAACCGTCACCCTGCGGGATATGGTCTGCAATGACCTTGCCGCTCGGGTTGTACTCGTCAAGGGCTTTGAGGATGGTATATAAGCAGTCTGTATACTCCAGCTGCCGGGCGATGTGCTGGCCCCACGTGCCCTTCTCGTCGAAGTTCTTGAACGTGACAAGGCGTGCCCGCGGGCCGACCTCGACGGGGGCCCCGTCATAGAGCGGAACACCTGTGCATGCCTCCATCTGGGGATTCACCTTTGTTCCGACAGGGGACGTTCCTCCGATGGGGTAGCTCGGGTCTGCAAGGCTGACCTCGCCCTCGCCCATGTACCAGTCCCACGGCCTGACATCGGTCCACCTGTTGGGATCCCAGCCGGGGTTCTCATCAAGGTTGGTGCTTGCATACATCGGGTGGGCGGCCATGACACCCTGGTTGTGGTAACCCAGTGTCTTGGGAAGGGGAATCTGTTTCCCGCCGACCTCGACCCAGTCTCTCTTTTTCATGTTGTTGATGATTGCAAGCATGAATTCCATCTGCTCGTGGGCAAGGACCAGACCTTCCTTGGCGAGGTCGTACATCTTTGTGACCGCCTGCTTCGTGCAGGCCTTGTACATCCCGCCGACACGGGGGTTGCTCGGGTGCACGGCCTCTCCGCCCGCGATCTCGCCGATAGTCTGGCCGATCTCGCGAAGCCTCTGGATCCTCTTTGCCACCGACCGGACAGGTTCCTGGGGGGAGAACGGGTTGATCTTGGTATCCGTACCCGGCAGGTAAAAGTCAGGCAGGATCAGGATGTTGTGGAGTGCGATGCTGTGCAGCCGGTTGGCCGCCTGCAGGATGATGCGGAGCAGTTTTGCATCCTTTGGGATCTCGCAGCGGATCGAGCCTTCCATGGACTCGATGCCGGCCAGTGTGTGGGCGATCGGGCAGATACCGCACACGCGTGACGCGATCTTCGGGACCTGGTCCATCGTCTTTCCAATGGCGAGCTTCTCCACTCCCCTGACGGGGGTGATCGAGAGCCAGTCACCACGCTCGACGATACCGGCATCGTCTACCTTCAGGACGAGCTTTGAGTGTCCCTCATGCCTCGTGGTTGGAGAGATCTCTACAATTTTCGACAATATAATCGCCTCATGGTATTTCCGTGTTCGTAGTGCGATACAGGTGTTTGTTCCACACTCACCTCTCGGTTGGAGAGATGGTTGACCGTACAAAGTACGTTCATCAAAAATGTCATCTTCTCCTATTATTTATCTCCTCTGCAAAGTTTCTGTTCTGAAAGGAAAACAGACCATAACGCGAATGAGACAAAATAGACGATAATAAGTAGTTTTTTTGGATGCCGGTATGAGAAAAATGATCAAGAATATGGACAAGCAGTCCCCGGCCAGGATCCAAATCACCGTTTAAACGGGTTTTTCACGGGGTCTCCATGCGCTCGTTCTCAAGCCGGGTCTCTCATGGAGAAAGAGTAATTACCATTCCCTTTTCAGCGAACAAAAGGTTTTTATGTCCATTAAGTATCGGATGACTCTCCGTTCATCTCGACGAAGAGCTCTGCCATTGTTGCCTGGCGCTCTGCGTATGCGTCGTGCTGGTGAATACTCTCCTCGTTTGTCTGCTTGATGGTGACGAGGGAGTCTCCGGGGAGATCATGGAACTCATGGATGACCTTCTTGGCAATCTCGCGGACGCAGTCTTCCACGAACCGGGGGTTCTTGTGCGCATTGAGGACGACGTAACTCTCATCGCTCCGCTTGAGCAGTTCGAAAATCGAGGAGCTCATGGACTCTTTCAGGATGGTGATGATCTTTTCCAGTTTCACGTGCTGGTCGTCATCGATCTCGATGCAGAGGAAACCCCTTCCCCTCTGGTTGTGGGTCGCCATCGGGACCTCCTGGAGGAAGAGGTCGATCTTTTCGTCCGGAATGCCGAGTCCCTGGAGGACGGATATTGCCCTCTCCTTCATGATATCCTGTGCACACGGGCAGGCTGTCATACCCGTCACTTCGGCACCGATGCTCTTCCTGACGATGGGTTCGCGGAACGTCCGCCGGGCGACTGCACGCGCGTGGACCTTTACGACCTCGTGGCAGTGAGTCCGGGAAATGGGGGTCTCTCTCTTGACCATGAACTGGCTGTTCATGAGGACCTCGGTCCTGTCGGCGTATTCGTGGCGGTCGAGGAGCTTTCGTGCAACAACGCTGCAGAGGTTCTCGATCTCCTTGACTTCACCGTCGATTGCCTGCTGGAGGACCTCGTCGATGACCTCGAAGTTGCGCGAAAGGTTTGCACCCTTGAGGCTCCCGGGAAGATCGACGAAGACGTCGAAATTGGAGATGAATATGACCGGCCTCTTCTCCGGACGGGAGACCTCGACGAGCTTCTTGACGTTTTTGACCCCGACCCTGGTGAGGTTGATACGCACATCCGGGAGCGTGGACTGGATATCGGGCAAATCACGCCCGGATCTGGGTTTTATGGCATTGGGAATAGAGCATCTCTCCCAGGTCTGATGTGGAATGTAATTTTTTCATATAATATTTAAGTGCTCTGTTACCGATAGATGTGAGATCAGACCATGATGGAAAAATACTATGATTCCGATGCCGACCTTGGTGTTCTCTCGGGAAAGAAGATCGCGGTTATCGGGTACGGGTCCCAGGGGCGGGGACAGGCGCTCAACTTAAGGGACAGCGGACTTGACGTTGTGATAGGCCTGCGGCCCGGGCGTTCCTGGCAGGCGGCGACAGCGGACGGGTTCAAGGTCTACCCTGTCCCGGAAGCCGTGAAGATGGCCCAGGTCATCCAGATCCTCGTGCCCGACGAGCTCCAGGGGTCTCTCTACCAGGCCGAGATCCGCCCCCACCTCTCCGGGGAGAAGTGCCTGATGTTCTCTCACGGGTTCAATATCCATTACGGCCAGATAGTTCCGCCACCGGACGTTGACGTGGTCATGGTGGCACCAAAGGGCCCGGGGCGCATGGTCAGGAAGATGTACGAGGAGGGGAAGGGTGTCCCCGCCCTTATTGCCGTCCACCAGAACTACACGGGACAGGCCCAGCAGATAGCTCTTGCGTATGCAAAAGGTATCGGTGCCACCCGTGCGGTCGTCCTGGAGACGACATTCCGCGAGGAGACCGAGACGGACCTCTTCGGGGAGCAGGCTGTTCTTTGCGGGGGGATGACATCGCTCATCAAGGCAGGCTTCGAAACACTCGTCGATGCGGGGTATGCACCGGAGATGGCGTACCTCGAGGTCCTGCACGAGACAAAACTCATTGTCGACCTGATTTACGAGGGCGGCTTTACCAAGATGCGCAACTCAATCAGCAATACGGCCCAGTACGGAGACCTGACCCGGGGTCCGCGGGTAATCGGGCCCGAGACATACCTTGCCATGCAGGAGATTCTCCGGGAGATCCAGACGGGCGAGTTCGCCAAGGAATGGATGCTCGAGAACATGGTGAACCGACCGGTCTTCAATGCCCTCACAAAAGCCGACGAGGAACATTTAATCGAGCAGGTCGGAAAAGAAGTCCGGGCGATGATGCCACAGTTCCAGAATACGGAAAAGACCTGATTACTATTTTTTTAAAATAATAACGCGGGGAAACAGGTCACAGCTGCATGCAGCGGGTGAGGGAGGAGAGGGCGTCCGTGACCTCCTCCGCATCCAGCACGAGTTTCCCCGTCTTTCCTGTCACTTCCAGCCTGTCACCGCCCAGAGTCCCTATGACCCTGCAGGGGAGGTCCCGGATGTCATTTGCATCCCTGAAAGCGAGAAGAAACCTTCCGTACGTTTCTGAGAAGAGCCCTGGAAGGAGGTCGCAGTCGAGTGTAACCGTGGAGGCCGGGGAAAAAGTCACCAGGGCCCCAAGGAGTCCTCCCTGAGATATATCGGTCACGGCGATATCCCGCGTTGCGCAAACCCGTTCGCGGACGAGCGAAAGGAACTGTGCACTGCCCAGGGGAGGTGCATCGCCCCCGCAACCCGTTACTGCATCGAGGACGGACCCGCCGAAATGGGCTCCCGGCTCCCCGAGGAGGGCAAGTCCCCACCCCTCTCCTGGCCGGGCCGGGGTGAACAGCGGCCCTTTTCCAAGCATGCCGATAGACGGTGTGGGTTTTATCCGGGTGTCGTGCTCGTCGCTTTCGTTGTAAAGCGAGACGTTCCCGCCGACGACCGGGGCCGCGAGGCTCCGGGCGGCATCCCCAAGACCTCTCACGCACTCGGAGAGCTGCCAGTACACTTCAGGGTGAACCGGGCTTGCGAAGTTGAGGCAGTTGACGATGCAGAGGGGAGATGCCCCGACGCATGCGAGGTTCGATGCATTCTCGAGCACCGCGTTGGCCGTTCCCTCGTATGGTTTGAGATAGATGTGCCGGGGGTTGCACCCGCAGGAGAGGGCGAGGGCTTCTCCATCGAGCCGGAGGACGGCGGCGTCAGGGCCTAAAGAGACGGTCCGGAGCTGGACATCGTGGTCGTATTGCTCAAAGACCCAGTTTTTGAATGCCACTTCCGGGTGGGAGAGGACCTTCCGCGCAAGTTCCGCAACGTCCTCGGAAGGCCGCGAAAAGGGCTTTGAGGCATTGTATGGCCGGCTATCCCACGTGCAGGGCGGGGCTTTCGTGACGAGGAAGTCAATGGGAATATCGCAGACGACCCGCCCGTGGAACGTAACACGGTACACAGGCTCGTCGATGACTTCCCCGACCTCGCTCCAGGCAAGGTCGTACTTCTCTGCAATCTGTCCCATGAGGGGGACATCGTCCGGTTGCACTTCGAGAAGCATCCTCTCCTGCGACTCGGCGAGCATGATCTCCACGGGATGCATATCCTTCTCCCGCTGGTGCACTTTCTCTGCCCAAATGAGACCTCCGAACGTGCTGCACATCTCGCTTGACGCACCCGCAAGCCCGGCAGCGCCGAGGTCCCGGCAGGAGAGGACTTTTCCGGTGGCGGCCATCTCCAGCACCGCCTCGATGAGGAGTTTTTCCGTATACGGGTCACCGATCTGCACGCTCGGCCTGTCGGAGGCCTCGGCGTCTTCGGAGAGGTCCCTTGATGCAAACGACGCGCCGCCAAGGCCGTCCCTTCCCGTTGATGAACCGACGAGGACGAGCCTGTTTCCCGGTCTCTTCACCCGCGCCGTCAAAAAAGAGTCCGGGTCTACTGTCCCGATACAGACGACGTTGACGAGCGGGTTGCCGGAAAAGTCCGGGTCGAAGCAGAGGTCACCCCGCACAACAGGTACCCCGATGCAGTTGCCGTAGCCGCCTATCCCGGCAACGACGTGTTCGAAGAGATACCTGTTCTTCTCCCTCCCGAGTGGTCCGAAGTAGAGGGGGTCCATGAGGGCGATCGGCCGGGCACCCATGGAGAGCACGTCCCGGACAATCCCTCCCACGCCTGTCGCGGCCCCATCGTGCGGGTCCACGTAACTGGGATGGTTGTGACTCTCCATGCCCACTGCAAGAGCAGTCCGGTCATTGAAACGGACGATCGCTGCATCATCCCCGGGACCGAGGAGAACACCGGGACCCGTTGTCGGGAGGGTCTTTAAGAGTGCGCGGGTCGAGCGGTAACTGCAGTGTTCGCTCCAGAGGTTTTCAAAGCAGGCGAGTTCCACGTCGGTCGGTTCACGGCCGAGCCTGTTCCTGATCTGTTCGAGGTCCCGGGCAGATAGCATGCAGGAAAATTTTCATGCTGAACTCACAAAAAGCCAGCGGGCATCCTGCGACGGAGGCATTTTTACCCGGGCGCACAAATAGAAAGACAATGGTAGATCCTTACGAGACCCTCCTGAAAAAGGCATATTCACACGTCACGGAGCCGACAGAAGCCAGGGAACGCTTTTCTGTCCCGGAAGCCAGGTCCTACATCGAGGGCAAGACAACAGTCCTCGAGAACTTTGCCGAGATTGCCGACACCCTCCGGCGGGACCGTGACCACCTGATGAAGTTCCTCCTCGGGGAACTCGGGACTGCGGGTAAAATCGACGGATCACGGGCCATATTCAACGGAAAGTTCGAACCCGGCCTGATTAACTCCCTCATCAAGTCCTATACGGAGGATTACGTCATATGCTCGGAG
This sequence comes from Methanolinea sp., assembly GCA_029907345.1. GTDB lineage: Archaea > Halobacteriota > Methanomicrobia > Methanomicrobiales > Methanospirillaceae > Methanolinea_A. Next base: position 29,425 of record JARYMB010000003.1, on the reverse strand, counting down.
TGCGGCAAGCCGGACACGCGCCTTGTCAAGGACGACCGCGTCCTCCTCCTCCGGTGCGATGCGTGCGGGGGGCACCGGCCCGTGAGGAAGAGGAAGGCGCGGACGGAGCCGGTCGTCAACGAGGTAACAGAGGGGGCGACCCTTGACGTGGAAGTCCAGTCCGTGAGCAGGAGGGGCGATGGTGTCGTGAGGATGGGCAAGTATATCCTCTATATCCCGGGCGGAAAACCGGGGCAGAAGGTCAGGGTCAGGATAACGCGGGTATCAGGTTCGATAGTTTTCACCGAGAGGCTCCCGTCCTGAATACAGGGCGGCATCATCCACAGGGGAAAGAACCCCTCCTTTGCCCGGGAGGGTGAAGGAGAATTATTCAATAAAAGTCAGGATTTCACTTTTTTGATTTTTTCTTCGCGGACGTATTGAGGCTTCCGAGAAGATCGTCGCATGTCCGCGAGATGCGCTGGCAGGCTTCGGTGATTGCCTGGAGGGGGTCCTTCTTCCCGTTCGTGGTGACCAGAAGTTCCGGGTCGGAGAACTGGAACTTGATGAGATACTTGGCAACATCAACGTCCGGGTCGGTCAGGATCTCCTCCGTAAGGACGTTCATGAAGGTGTGACCCTCTCCCTGGATGAGAAGTCTCACTTTGTCTTTCGTCAGTTCAAGGATCTTTATATTCATCCACCTATGAATGAGAACTGGAATCCTATATAGATATGGTTAAAGGGTGCTCACGGCTGCCGGGAGGGCAGAGGCACCGCTTCAGAAGACAAACTCCTCGCCGTCACGTCCCAGGTGAGGGAGGTCCCAGGGCACGAGGTGGCTGAGGTGGACGCACCGGAAGTCGGCAGCATGGAGGTCTTCTGCGAGTTCGCAGGCTTCCTCGTAGTTCATGTGCTTGGGGACATGGAGCCTGCCGGGGAGGAGGGCATCGACGAGGAGCAGGTCAACGCCGGTCAGCGCCTCCCGGGTCCGATCCGGGATGTTCCTGTTCGTGTCGGACGTGTACCCGATACGCACGTCTCCTGCGGATATGAGGAGACCGCAGGTGTATGCAGGGGGATGGCAGACAGGAAGGAACGTCCACTCGATGCCATGGATGACGAAAGGTTCGTACTCCCCGACCCTGACCGGTGGAAAATCGAGAAAAGAAAAGATTTTTCCGCAGTAATCCATGACGGGGGGAGGGGCGAAGACCGTCGGCATCTTCTGGACCCGGTAGAACTCGCCAAACCCCATGAAATGGTCATAATGGCCATGGGTCCAGAGGACCGCGTCAATCCGGGGCGACCCGTTTTCCAGGAGCTGGCGGCGCAGGTCGGGCCCCGTGTCGACGAGGATGTTGTGGCCGGATTCCGAGACCAGCAGCGATGTCCGGAGCCTCTCCCTTCCGGTTTTTCCGGCCCATGAGCACTGGGGACAGGAACAGCCGACCCGTGGTGTCCCGACGGCGTCACCCGTCCCCAGGAGGACAATTTTCATCCTCAAGCCAGCCAGTTCTGGGACCGGATCGTGTTCCGGTTCTTCACGGCCGCGATACCGCGCCCGATGTCAGCAGGCCCGATCTCTTCCCGCCGGTCCATGAGAGCTGAGAGGATGGCCTCCTTGACCATGATGCGCAGGTCGGCACCCGAGAAACCGTCGGTTGCATCGGCGAGTTCCGGGAAGTCACAGGAACACCTGATACCTGAAGCGATCTTCCGGAGTATTGCAAGGCGCATGTCCCTGTCAGGGAGACCGAATTCCACGACCTCGTCGAATCGCCGCCAGGCAGCCGCGTCGAGGAGCTGGGGGTGATTTGTCGCCCCGATGAGGATGACGCCGTGGCGGACGAGGCTCACCTGGTCGATGTTTTTGAGGAGGGAGTTGACAGCCCTCTTCATGGCACCATGGTCATCGGTGACCCGGCTCTTGGCCACGAAGTCGAATTCGTCGATGAAGAGGATGCACGGGGAAAGGCTCTTTGCGAGTTCAAAGATCCGATCGATGTTCTTCGAGGTCTCCCCGAGGTACTGGGACGTGATCATCGAGAGGCGCACTTCTATAACCGGGAGATGGAGCTTCCGCGAGAGTGCGAGTGCAAGCGAAGTCTTTCCAGTCCCCGGCGGACCCACGAAGAGGAGTTTTCCTACCTCGTGGATGCGGTGCCTCCGCAACAGGTCCCTGTTCGTCCTGGCGACCTGGATCTTCCGGATGACGGTCTCCTGCGCAGGTGTGCATACGAGGTCGCCGAAGTCCTGTTCGACCTCCTCCGGCGCGCTGATGATAACGAGATCGAGGGCACCTTTCAGGCGCTCGTCACCGGCAAGCAGTGTTGCGATGCGCGACTGGAGGAACGCCCGTGTGTCCTCGACCGGGGGGTTGTTCGCGCGCACGTCCTCGTAGGAAACACTTGTCGATTCGAAGTCGCGGAAAAAATACGCAAGTGTCGGGTTCTTCCGGATGATCGGGAGCCCTCCTTTTTTGAGGAACCACCGGGCTGCGGGTTCCAGTGTCGTCACCCTGATGCGCTGGCCGAACTCCTCGCAGGTTATGACAGGGGTCTCCTGCAGTTTCCGGCACGCGTCGGTTATGCCAAGGCCCCTCCGGATCATCCCTTCGCTGACGTGCACGGGGCGCTTAACATCCACGCCTCCGTTAATCCCAAAGATGATCCTGCATTCGGGGGTGAGGTCATTTGCGTCCAGGTCGGGGCGCGTATTGAAAATCTCGGCAGTGAGGACGATTTCCATGAGCTTGAGGATTTCATCGTCAACAGGCATGTCTGTAACTTAAATCATTTCCTGTGGAATTGTTTAAGTGTATCTCACCGGGTCGTCACGATGCACCCGTCCCCGGTGACGATCAGGGTGTGCTCGGCCTGGGAGACCAGTGACCCTGCGACGTCTGCAAGCACGGGGTACCTCCGGAGAACACCGTCCCGCGCAAGCGAGGCGAGCGGGATGTCCGGGCGGGGATCCGAGAGCCACCGGCGTGAAAAAGGCATACCCCTTCGTTCCCGCACTTCCTCGAGTATCCTCCTTGCTGCAGGGGGCCGGACGGGCCTGACGGATACCTGCTGGAAAATCTCGACCCGCGACTTCTCGCTCACCTGGCCGGAACCTGTCGTTGCAAAAGGCTCGATTGCAAGGACCATCCCCTCTTTCAGGACTGCCCCGCCCGGAAAACCGACGTTGGGGATGTTCGGGGGTGTGTGGATCATGTACCGGGCAAGACCATGACCCGTGAGGTTTACTACCGGGCGGAAACCCCGCGACTCTATCGCCCGCTGGATTGCCTCACCGAGTGCTCCTGTCGTTATTCCGGGACGGACGAGTTCCAGCGCGCGTTCGAGTCCTTCCCTTGAGGCAGCGACGAGGCCTCCATGGTCACCGAGGTCTACTGTCGTTGCGCAGTCGGCGATGTACCCCTCGAGGTGCACGCCGAGATCGATCTTGACGACATCACCCTGCTCAAAGAGTCTTTCGTCACCCCGCGAAGCAGTGTCGTGTGCCGCATCCTCGTTCCGGGAGACGTTTAAGGGAAATGCAAGCCCTGCACCGGCGTTGGTGACCATATCCTCGACCTTTTCCACGAGGGAGAGGAGGGGGACACCGACCCTGATCTCACGGGCGCCCTGCGCCAGTATTTTTGACGCTATCTTCCCGGCCTCCCTGTAAAGGTCAATTTCCTCTTCGTTCATGATGACTGCCTCACAGGACCAGTTCCCTTTCGAATCGGGTGAAGGAAGAAAAACCACTCCGTTTCACCAGGCCCGTATTTTCGAGCCGTACCCCGCCTGTACCTGGATAGTAGAGGCCGGGTTCGTTTGTCACCACGCTGTTTTCCCTCAATTCCTCTCCTGACGGACCAAGTCCCGGACGCTCGTGTACTTCGAGGCCGACGCCGTGCCCGAGGCTGTGGACGAAACCCCGCGACCCGCTCTCGTACCCGGCATCGCGGAAAAAATCGACGACGGCCTGGTATACCGCGGCCCCGGAAACACCCGGCCTGATGAGCCTCGCGGCAAGATCCTGGGCGTCACGCACGGCCCTGAACATGTCGGCAATTTCGGGAGGGGCCTCGCCACGGCAGACTGTCCGCGTCATGTCCGAATAGTACCCGGTCTGCTCGTGCCGTGGAAAGAAATCTATAACGATCGGTTCGTTCTCCCGGAGCTGGCCGTCACCCCTCCTGTGTGGCATCGCGGTCTCTTCACCGCAGGCCACTATTGTATCGCACGGAACACACCCTTTTTGCACGAAAACCTGGTGAATGGCGGAACGGACAAGGGACGAGGTGAGTGGTACCGCACCCTGGTAGAGGAGGCCCTTCCTGGCCCTTGCCTTTCGGATCATACGAAGGGCCCGGTCCATTGCGATATCACAGACGTGCTGAACATCCCGTATGCACTTTATTTCCTGCGCTTTCTTGACTTCCCGCATACCTGCAACGACCCCGCTATCGATGGCAACCTTTCTCTCCCGTGCAAGTTCCGAGCCGAGTGCGTAGGGTAAATGGGGAGGGACGAGGAGCGGTCCCCGGACCAGGCGCCCGATGACCAGGGCGAGCACGCGCCACGGGTCGCTCTCTTCCTTTGCAAAATCGAAAAAACCGGCATCTGCACGGGAAATAACAGCCGTTGTCGCCTCTTTTGCTGCCCTTTCGATCTCCATCTGGGAAACGACAATGAGGCCCTTTTCACCCGGTCTCCTGATATAGAGGATCGGATCCGTCGTGGAAAAACGGGTCAAATAGAGGAGGTTTGCATCACCCGAGGTCCCGAATGCAACGTAAGCTCCAAAACCTCCCTTTTTTAATGCCCGGTCGAGCACGTCCATGGATATAAAAACGTAAGATGCAATCCCACAAGTACTTTTATTTCGAAGCTGACATTTCTGTGATGGACGCGGCGACCAGGGAGCAGTTCAAGTGGAAATTTTACAAACTGGCAATAATTCTCAACGGAGTGGTGCTGATGGCTGCCATCGGCGTCGTGGTCTTGTTCAAGGCGCCCGGAACCATCAGCACACCCCTTGCAGCACTCTTTTTCATCCTTGCAGCCGGGCTCTCCTTTTACTTCCGCAGGCGATACAGGTCGACGAGGGAGTGGCTTGATGAGCAGTCGTGACGGACGGGGACCCATGGTGAAGGGGGTGCCTTTGTGATAGGAAGAGTCAGGGAAGAGATAGAACTCATGCAGCGGCACGTGCAGGTACTCAGGGCAGTCGTTTCCAACCAGCCAATCGGAATCATGAAGCTCTCCGAGCTCCTGGACCTGCCTTTTCACAGGATTCGCTACTCGCTCAGAGTACTGGAGCAGATGGGATACATCCAGGCCTCCCCGGCGGGGGCGGTTGCAACCCCTTTGAGTGAGGAACTCCTGCAGGGTCTTGACGGGGAGATAGATGATATGATCGCGCTCCTCCTCCAGATGAAAAGTGAAGGGTGTGGTCGCGGAAGAGAAAACCCGGAAGGAGGACAAAAGCCATCCGCTACCTTTAACACCGCCAAGGGCAACCTATAAAGGCATACCAGGCGTGCCGCCATAACTCAGTTGGTAGAGTGGCTGGCTGTTAACCAGCATGTCACAGGTTCGAGTCCTGTTGGCGGCGCTTTTTTCTCCAAGGGCCCGTAGCTTAGTCCGGTCAGAGCGCCCGGCTCATAACCGGGCGGTCATGCGTTCAAATCGCATCGGGCCCATGAAAAACCGCAATGGTGCATTTTTTGCAGACCGGTGATTGTGAAACCTCCCAGCTGGTCCCCCGATTGCCAAGGTATGTATGGTGTGCCGTGCAATCTCGGGGTATGAAGTGTCCGGTGTGTGGCAGTGACTGTATCGAGGATGCAGGGGTCGTCCTCGGGAGGCTGCCTGATCTCTTCTCACCCTGCGACGAGTGTTCCCAGCGCATTCTTGACAAGAACGCCCCGCCGCCCGAGGGAAAGTATGCCCCTCCCTGCAGGTGCGGAAAGCGGTTCATCGACGAAGTCTTTGCACATCTCTACGTGATACTCGTGGAGGAGGGGGTTTTCTCCGGGAAAGAGCCCCTCAGAGCGGTAGGATCACCCCTGATCCATCCCGGGGTCTTCACGGCCGCACCACCTTTCCTCCCGGAAGATTCCCTCGTTCTCCTCTCCCCGGCCGTGACAGTGCCTGTCGCAGAGAGGTTTGTCGCCGAGGTCCCGGAAATTCGCGGGGTTGTCAGGTCAGGCGATTTCGTGCCGGGTGCGGTTGACCCGACCCTGGAGAAAGTTCCCCGGACATATGATCTCCTCGCAGGCTGCGATGTCAGGGCAGGAATTTTCCCTACGTCTGCAGGGCCCCTCGTTATCTATACGCAGCAGTCCCAGATTCATGTAGAGTTCCCGCGCCCCCGGAACCCGAAGATCGAGTCGGTCGAGCGAAGGCTGAAGGAGGGTCTTCCGGCAGTCTTTGTCGATGCCTGTGCAGGGAACGGAACGCTCGGCCTGTGCGCAGCCCTGCATGGCGTCAAAAAGGTGATCCTCAACGACGCGTGGTATGCGGCAGCATACTGGTCGGCGCAGAACATCCATGTCAACCGGGATGCCCTGAAGGTAAAGGATGTCACAATCAAACTGTCCTATGATGAAATGAAGGATCGCCAGATCTCGAGGGAGCCTGTCCTTGTCGCCAGGACAGAAGGGGAACAGGATGTGTCCGTATTTTTCGGCGATTACCGGGAACTGTGGCGGGTTCTTCCCCGGGGACCGGTCTGCGCGGTCCTCGATCTCTTCGATAAATCGGACGCGGAAGCAAACAGGCGGATTATGAAGGAGTGGCGGGACCGGGTCCCCGGCGAGGTATTTATCCCATAGGCTCCCATATCATACGGGGACTAGCCCGGGTGGCCCGGCGTCACCTGTGACCCGAAACCGTCGGTATGCGGGGGGCGAAGTTCGAGGAAGGCGGAACCGGGCTGCCTCCGAACGGTACAGGCCGACGTTGAAACCTCGTCCCATGAGGTCGGTGGACAGGAACCAGGATCCCGGAGGGGGTCCGTGGCCTGCTGTCGCGGGGACCGGTCCAGGCCCGGAAGGGAGCAGACCCACCGTGAACATTCGGCGCCCATGGGGGTGCGGGGCGGAGGAGGGCTGTGCCGGAAAGGGGCAGTTTCGGACCGTCGACCGAGAACGTGTCCCCACTTTCCACCAAAGCGGTACTTTACAATGGCAAAAGTGACCATCGTTGGCGCAACAGGCAATGTAGGCACGTTCTGTGCCCATACGATTGGGCATATCCCTTACGTGGATGAGATCCTGCTTCACGGCAGGGAGGGGCGCGAGAACCTCCTCGCCGGGATCACAAGGGACCTTTCCGATTCCTTTGCAGCAGCAGGAGAGTCCGTCAACCTCTCCTGGACAACGGACCTTGCCGATGCGCGGAACTCCGATATCATCGTCTGCACAGCGGGTGTCGCCCGAAAACCCGGTCAGGACCGCCTCGACCTCGCGCTCGAGAATGCGCGTATCGTTTCAAAGACGGCGGAAGGTATCGGGTTACATGCACCGGATGCACTGATCCTGATGGTCACAAACCCGGTGGACGTGATGACATCGGTTGCCCTCAGGTATTCCCACATGGCGCCGCACCAGGTGTTTGGGCTCGGCACGCACCTTGACTCCATGCGGCTGAAGTCCCTGATCGCCCGTCACTTCCGGGTCCACGTGAGCGAAGTCCACACCCGCATCATCGGGGAACACGGCGAGTCGATGGTGCCGCTCTGGTCCGCAACCACGATAGGGGGCATCCAGATCTCGAACCTGCCTGCGTTTATCGGTTTGCCCGTCGACGACATCATGGGAGTCGTCCGGTCAAGCGGCGAGGAGATTATCCGGAACAAGGGAGCCACAGTGTATGGCCCCGGGGAGACCATCGCAACTCTTGTACGAACGGTCCTGGGGAACGAAAACCGTATCCTGACGGTCTCAGCCTATATCCGGAGCGAGGTCCACGATATCGGTGACGTGTGCATTGGTGTCCCTGCGAGGATGAACAGGCAGGGGGTCTTTCCGGTTCCGATAAAGATATCCGAGGACGAGGTTGCCCGGTTCAGGGAATCCGTTGAGAAGATCCGGACGATTACCGCGGCAGTCCTTGAAAAATTGAAAACCCAGTGATCTTTTCTCTCCCAAAAAAGGGAAACGCCAGGAGGGGGCTTTGCCTTCGTCAGGTCAGTGTGACTTCAGTGATCTCGGCCCGCTCGACCCCGGGGATTTTCTGGATCGCGGCCTCGACTGCATCACTTTCGCCTGCCGCATCGTTCACGAGCGCTGCAACAATGAGGGCTTTGAGACCAAAACCGATGGGCTCTTCCCGGATGTCCCTGACGGCCGGGACTTCATTTTTAATCCGATCCTTCAGTTTTACAAGATCAACGTCAGGCGATTCCGGCATGACCTTGAGAATGACTGCAACGGTCCCCATGGTTCACGGCCCCTTAAATCCGCACTTGGGACAGACGTAGGGGATACTCTGTTCCCGGCAGCGGAAGCATCTCCTGATCTCGTACCCGCATTTCGGACAACCGAACTCCGTTGCGCCCCTTTCGGCAAGCGGTGAATTGCATGACGTACATTTTCTGACTGGCATGGTTTCCTCCTCGCAAAGTGTCTCATACTATCTCTCCTGAAACACTTAAAAGCCGATGGTCGTTCCCGTGGTCGCCATACCATCAAGCACGGCAGCGAGGCGTTCGGGATGGAGCCCCGAGATAACCATCGCGGGTATTCCGTGATTCAGTACGTAACCCAAAAAACAGGGATCGACGTCGTCGGTCGGGACAGGTGACCGCAGGGCGTGACGGACGAGTCCCCCGGAGCGGATAGCATCCACAGATTTGAGGAGGACCAGGGGAACACCGAGCACCTGCGCACACCATGCAGCGATTGTATCCGACGTCACATCCCACGAGTGGGGGAGGGGATCACGCGACCGGAGGATGGAATAGGGAAGGAGGATGCGGGGCGTTTCCGGCATGGCGAGTTCTTCGGTCACAGGGAGGCCGAACCGGGAAAGGTACCACCCGTACTGTTCCATTGCAGAAACGGCCATCCAGTGGGCTTGCGTTCCCATCGCTCCCGTTTCACGCACGGCCCGTGCAAAGGGTCCGCCGCCGGGCACGACAAGGACGGGTTTCTCTTTTCTGGCGAGGAGAGAGCATATCCCCTCCGCACAGGAAAGGAGGCTTCCACCGATCTTGAGGATGAGGGGAGGGGAGATTATGCTGCGTTTCGTGCATCAATGTGAGATATTCCGGCAGATTAATCATTTCCTGCCATATCATGAGATAGATCATGCACTGGTGCTCCCTTTTTCTGGCACTGGCCCTCGTTTCACATGCAACCGGTATCACTCTCGTCGAGTTCTGCCCTGATCCGTACCTCCCTGAGGACCGGGACGAGTACTTCTGCCTCGAGGGGAGCGGCCCCCTCGAAGGGGTCATGATCAGCGATGGCGAAGGGAGTGTGCGGTTCCCTGCGGGTGCTGTCCTTGCCGGCCGGTGTGTAGTCGCGCGGGATGCCGAAGCTTACAGGAGGAGCCACGGCGAGTACCCGGATTACGAGTGGGACGGGACCACACGGGAAGTGCCTGACATGGCCAGGACGGGCAGGTTCCAGCTTGCGAACACCCGCGACGAGATTACCCTCTACCGGGAGAGGACCCCCGTCCAGAGAGTTGAGTGGCCCGGGATGGTCAGCACGCGACAGGGACAGGTCCATTACTTCCAAAACGGGACGTGGGACCCGCGTATCCTGATGCTCGGGCAGTCCCAGTTCCCCGAGGCGACGTTTCAGGATGCGGATGGCCTTGCCTTCGTCTCCCCTGACTGTTCCCGGGATGTTTTCCTCTCCCTTGCCCGTAGTGCCCGCACAGAAATCCTCGTCGCGGTATACGAATTCACCAGCCCGGTGCTCGCAGGGGCTCTCGTGGAGGCCGCGGACCGTGGCGTCAACGTTACAGTCCTGCTGGAAGGCGGGCCGGTGGGAGGCATCCCCAAAGAAGAAAAATGGGTCATCTCCCGTCTCGAAGAGCACGGAATCCCGGTATATACCATGTCCGGTACATCGGACGTTCATGCCCCCTACCGGTACATGCATGCCAAGTACATGATCGTTGACCGGTCCAGTGTCCTTATCACGAGCGAAAATTTCAAGGAGAGCGGTTTTCCTGAAAGGGGAAAGCGGGGTAACAGGGGCTTTGGCGTGGTTGTTACCCATCCCGGACTTGCAGGATATTTCTTTTCCGTCTTTTCCCACGATGCAGGCGGAAAGTATACGATCAGGGCAAAAGCAGGTGACGGGCCGGAGGAAATGCCCTCTCAGGATGCCTATTCATCATCTTTCGAGACCTGCAGGTTCTCAGGGGCGACCGTCACTCCCGTGATATCCCCCGACACGAGCAGCCTGGTCCGTCGGCTGGTCCGGGGGGCAGAAAGGTCCGTGGACATCGAGATGGCATACATCACGAATGAGTCCGGGTCAATGCTCAACCCGTTTCTCAGCGATGCGATCGAGGCCGCCCGCCGGGGAGTCCGTGTCAGGGTCCTCCTCGACTCCTACTATTACAACATCGAGGGCGAATCGGATAACGACGAGATGGTTGCGGTCATCAACAGGATCGCCGCTGCAGAAGGTCTGCCACTCGAGGCGCGGTGCGCAGACACCGGTCCCGGGAAGGTCGAGAAGATCCATAACAAGGGTGCCATCATCGATGGCAGGAGAGTCCTCGTCAGCTCCATCAACTGGAATGCCAACTCCCCGGTGAACAACAGGGAGGCTGCCCTCATAGTGGACCACCCTGGTGTCGGGGCGTATTTTACGTCTGTATTCGAGTCAGACTGGAACCGGGCCGGGCAGGAGAGGATACCGGGTCACGGACCCGACACGTTAAAACTGGTTACTGCAGCGCTCGTGGTGGCAGTCCTCATCGTGCTCTTCCGGTTCAGGAAGAGGGGCCGTTAAAACAGGATGCGCGTGATCAGTGAAGATCAGGAAACCTCTTCCTGGTGCACCGGCAGAGATCGCAGAGAGTGATTGTGCCCCCGTTTCCTGCAACAGCCTCCGCCCACCGGTCGAGGAGGATATCCAGGTCGGGCGACAGCTCAAAGGAGGTGTCTCCCCTCTTCCTGTTCATGTATTGGGAGACTGCAGCCCTGCTCACACCGAGGCGCCGCGCGGCATCGCTCTGGCTGATACCCCGCTTCTGCACGAGGCGGCAGACCATCTCTGCACGCAGGCACGGGAGAATGCGCCTGGCCATCGTGTCGCAGAACATGATATCACAGTCATGCCCTTTCATGCTGTCACTGCTTGTGGCCGGGAAAGATAGATGACCTGGCGTGCGTCCCTGAAGTTGAACTTTTCTGCGATGAGGTTCTGTTCTTTTAATTTCTTGAGGGCATACCGGACAGTCCGCGGAGCAAGCCGGCTCTTCTTCACAATCTCCTTGTGCGTCATCGCCCCGTTCTCATCGAGGATGTGGAGAACGATAAGAGACGAGGGTGGCAGGTGTTCCATGTTCATGCACTGACAAGTGTTAACACTGTTAACATAATGAACATGTTGGATGGTATAAGTCCCTTGGCATCCACAGTTACGGGATTGTGATGATACTCGTCCGGCAGGAAAAGATAGCAATCGTGCTCATCCTGGTTGTTATAGCAGCGGTCGCCATTACCACATTCTTCCTGGAATCTGCCGGGAAAGGAGCCTTCGCACACCCGATGGGTCCGGACTCGCGCGAGGGAGATCTTGTCTTTCTCCAGGGCAGCGTGGAAGAAGTCAGGGCGACTGCGACCGGGGGTCACCAGATTCTCCGGGTGGCAGGAGTCCGGGTCTTTATACCCTCCACGGCGGTCCGGAGTGGATGGCCCGGCGTCGGGGATGAGATACGGGTTTATGGAACTGTTCAGACGTACAGGGGAGAGAGGGAGGTGCTCGTGCGCTCCGGAGGGGATATCACGGCTGTACGGTCTCCACCCTGAAAAAAACACATGGATCTCCCTGGGACACAGGTGTACAAAATGAAAAACAGGGCGATAAAGGCGTTCTTTCTGACCAATTTTAATATGGGCGGAAAGAAATAGAAGAAGGTGGGAGATTTTCCGGTATGAAACGGGGGGAAAAAGGTATGGAGCAGGGGAAGATCACCCGGGAAGGCGGGCACAGGGTCTGGGCTCTCGCGGTCCTTGGTCTCGTCTGCATCGGTCTGGAGATCATTGTCCACCTCTATTTCAGGACAGCTGTCGGGTATACGCATATCTTTTACATCCTCCTTGTCCTGTCAGCGCTCTGGTACCACCACAAAGCCCTCTTCATCGCAGGAGGACTTGTTTGTGCAACACTCGCAACGAGTCTTTTCGTGGGAGACCTGACATGGGCGACCATACTCCGCGTTGCCATGTTCCTCGTCATTACATGGATCGTTGCAACCATATCGGAGGAAAGGGACCGCGCGAATAGAGAGCTGGCGGAAAAGAAGGAAGAAATCGAGAGGAAGCACTACGCACTCGTCGGGTACATCTCCGAAGCGGCTCTCAGGATGAAGAACCCCCTCGAGATGCTCCGGGACAACCTGACATCGATGCGCATGCAGCTTGACCAGGGTCCGGATATCGACGAGCTGAAGATGATGCTCTCGGTCCAGATCACGCACCTGGAACAGATCATTGAGAATTTTCGCGAGCTCAACCGGGAAATCATCGAGGAGCGCGACGAGATCCCCCAGGCGTTCCGCGATTTCCTGACACGGTGAGGGAGAATGGAGACGCAGTTCGATATTACCCGTCTCGGCCAGGAAAAACTCTTCCTGATACTTTCGTCAGCCGAAAGGCTCAGGCAGAACAACATCCGGGTTATAAAGACCCTCATTGACAAGGGATACAGGGTGATCGTTATCACCACCAACCAGCCCTCGGCTATTCTGAAGAAGCATTATGCAGCTGAAGGGATCGACATGGGGAAAGTCACATTCATCGATGCCATCACGAAGTATGCTATCGGGCGTATCCCGGAGGGGGAGACCGGCACCAAGTTCGTCAACAGCCCCTCGAACCTGACGGATCTCGGAATCGCCATCACAGAGGTCCTCAACCCGGCATCCGGAGAGAGATCATGTCTCCTCTTTGACTCGATCAGCACGATGCTCATTTACCTGCCGTCCATACACATCTCGAAGTTCATCCATTTCGTCACGAGCAAGCTGCGACTCCTCGATGTACCGGGGATTTTCCTTGCAGTGGAGAAAGGGATAGACCCCCTTCTCCTGACCCAGCTGACGACCTATGTCGATGATGTGATCGATATGGACAGGCCCCCGGGTCTTCCAGAACATGAGAGCAAACCTCTCGGAACCTGATTTTCTTCAAAATCTCAGGCATCCCCCGTTTTGATGATGTGGTATCTTACTTTTCCATCCTCCACGCAGGCGCGGACCATCCGCTCCCGGGACGAGAGGGATGCCGACCTGCCACTCTTGACTTCGACAAAGACGATCTCGTCGAGGCTGCCAGCAGAGAGGCCTGAAAAGACAACGAAGTCAACGGGCGATCCAAGGAAGCGTGCATCCCTGGGATTATAGGGAAAGTTGGGAAAGAAAGGGAGAAGGTGCTCGGTGACCCTGCCCCTCACCACTGCCTCGCTCCTCTCGACTGCGTCCCGCCTTATCCGGGCCTCCTGTCCGGCAGCCCACTCGCGGCAGAGCAGTTCAGCGCGTTCCCTGGCTTCTTTCTCAAGGGTACCGGATCGCCATTCCCCAAAGAGAATACGGGCTCTCTCCTCAATCTTCTCCCGCGTGCGAATGTATGCGAAGAAAAGGATGAAAAGGGCAATAAACGCAATAACCACCGTGACAGCAAGCACCATGACCGTGACATCAACCATGATCAGGGAAATGGATTAACGACCGGAAAAATGATTCCCCGTCCATGCAAAGGTGGCGTGATACCTGTCAGGGAGTATTTCCCTCCCCGGGAGGCAGAAGCTTTTTCAAAGCAATCGCCACCTCTTCCCTCACTCTCCGGTCAGGGTCGTTTACGAGTGCCTTGAGTGGCCCGGTTGCTGATGGGTCTCCGAGAACTCCCAGGGCCCAGGCGGCATGTTTCCGCACAAGTGCTTTCTCGTCTTTGAGAGTCTCTATAAGGGCAGGGACAGCGCGCCTGTCTCCAAGGCGACCAAGCCCTATTGCGGCACCTATCCGCAGCCATTTCTCCGGGGATCGCAATGCCTGGGCAAGCGGCTCGAACGCCCTGCCGTCACCGATCTCCCCAAGGGACTTGGCAGCTATCCATGAGACCTCCACGAAAGGGTCGGAGAGGGCCTCGATCAGGGCGGGGACGGCTGAACCATCCCCGATAACACCGAGTTTCTCTGCAGCCTTCCACCGGTCGTCCAGGTATGGACTCCTGAGGAGAGCAACGAGCCTCCTGACCTGCCTCCTCCGTGCGGCCTCCTCAGCCTCTGTCTTCACGCGGTCCGGCACTTCCGTTTCGGGCATCCAGCTTGTTCCCAAGGGCAGGCATTTGCAACTGGTCATTATAAGTGTTGTGGAAGGAAACAGGCCGGCTCGAACTCCTGTCCGGGATATCCCGGCGTGCTGATCGCAAAAAAGGACTATCCAGGAGTGAATTGGTACGGTTCCCGTCATCAACGGGTTGGAAATGCGGTGGTAACGTCCAGGTCCAGCCCGATATCGAGGCTCCTCGGGCTGTGGGTGAGTGCCCCGATACTGATGGCAGACACACCCCGGATTGCGTACTCGGCGATGTTGTCTGCATTTATTCTCCCGGAGACTTCGATAAGAGGAAGCCGCGGAAGATGGGCATTCTTGAGCACCCGGAGAGTCTCCCTCACTTCCGGGGGATCCATGTTGTCGAGGAGGAGAATATCGGCACCCGCCCGTGCCGCACGCAGTGCCATCTCCGGGCTCTCGACCTCGACCTCGACCTTCCGGTAGCAGGAGTGGGCCCTGGCCCGTTCAATTGCCGTCTCGAGATGGACGAGGGCCAGGTGGTTGTCCTTGATGAGAATCCCGTCCGATAGCGTCAGACGGTGAGGGTCGCCACCACCGAGGACGACAGCCTTCTTGTCGAGCACGCGAAGACCGGGACATGTTTTCCGGGTCGATGCAATGCGTGCCCCGGGCAGTTTTTCGTCGAGCACGTCCTGGAGGCTCCGGGTCATCGTTGCAATCCCGCTCATCCGTCCCAGGATATTGAGTGCCGTTCGCTCGACCAGAAGAACGGCCCCGGCCAGTCCTTCTACTTCCGCAAGCACGCATTCTGGCCCGACCCGATCCCCGTCGCGAACGAGGGGACGAAAGGTAACGTCACAGAGTGAAAAGAGCTCCCCCGCCTCCTCCAGTCCGGCAATAACGCCGCCCTCACGTGCTACGATGCGACCCCTGCACCTTTCCCCGGAAAGTACAGATCCCGATGTGATATCCCCGAAAGGGGCGTCTTCTGCGAGGAATGAGAGGAGCCTGTCTCTTGGGAGATGGAACGGCCCGGTCACCGTCCTACCTCCAGCATCCTCCGGATTGCATGCCGGGCCTTCTCCATTGTCTCTTTGGGGAGGATAACTTCGTACTGTTCTTTCTCGAGCGACAGGAGAAGGTCCCTGGTTGTAATCTTCTTCATGTCCCTGCAGACGGCATCGTCTCTTGCGTGCACTTCCTGGTCAGGGTAAAGGGTCCTTAACCTGTAAGCCATCTCCCTTTCCGTCAGGATGGTCCACCTCCTGCCGGGTTGCTGGCCCCGGAGCGCCCGTACCATTCCACCCGTCGAAGCGACGAGATCAGATATTTCCTGGACCTCCCGGCGGCATTCGGGGTGGCAGATGATCGTATCCCCCCGGTCCCGTGCAGAAAGGACATCCTGCTTCGAGAAGCACTCATGAACGTAGCAGTGACCTGCCGGGGGGACCGCAATGACCCTCTTTTCCGGCACCCGGGACTGGACATAGGCAGCAAGGTTTGCATCGGGGGCAAAGATCACCTCGGTTGCATCAAGGGACCTGACGACATCGACAGCATTTGCAGAAGTACAGACGATGTCAGCAAGTGCCTTGCATTCCGCTGTGCTGTTGATATAGAGGACGACTGCTGCCCCGGGGTGCTCGGCCTTTGCCCGGACAAGCATATCAGGGGTCAGCTGGTCGGCAAGCGGGCACTTTGCGTCCCTGACGGGGATGAGGACTTTCCTTTCCGGGTTGAGGATCTTTGCCGTCTCGGCCATGAAGAGGACACCGCAGAAAACGATAATGGGCTTTTTTGCCCCCTCTGCCATCCGCGCGAGCTCGAGACTGTCACCCACGAAATCTGCAAGGTCCTGGATCCCGGGCCTCTGGTAGTTATGGGCGAGGACGAGGGCATTCTTTTCTTCTTTTAAAGTGCGTATCCTCTCTTCGATCGTCATGTTCCAATCACAAGGGGGCTGTCGAGGTTCCGCAGCAGGGTGAGGATCGAGAGCGCGGCGAGGTAACTGGTCGCAGGGTTGTCCGGGCTGGGGACGTTGCTCACCCGGATGTAGATCTCTCCGAATTCTCCCTCGGCCTCGATCTCGTGGATGTTCCGCGTCACGGACGGGTCAGCGTAGAGTTCGACATCCGCATCCCTGCCCGCGGCAAGGCTGAGGGCAACGGAGACGTTCACGTTGCGGGGGAACTCCTTGATACACTCGTGGGCCTTTCCCCGGAAAACCAGCTGCCGGCCCGTGGCCTGAATTCCCAGGGACTCGGGACTTTTTGTCGTCCGCAGGAGAAGGCGCCGGACAGGGGAGATCTGGCCCACCTTGAGGTTGTCAAGACCCGTCACGGCGCCGCTCGGGATAAAGATCCTGCGTCCGCTCTGCCGGGCTGTTGCAATGAGGCCGGAGAGGAAAACGGGGTCTGCAAGTGCCCCTACCGAGAGGAGGATGAGATGTTTTCCCTCTGCAAGGACGCGCTGCCCGTACTGCCGTGCAGCCCGTACCGATGCGGCCTCGACTACATAATCGAAGTCAGCGCTGATGAACGAATCAAAATCGCTGTACGCCGTTCCCCCTGAAATGTCAGCGAGCTCCTGCGCCCTTGGAAACACCTGGTCATACAGGGCCAGAATCTGACAATTTTCCCGGTTTTTCGCGATGATATGACCAATATTCCCGCAGCCCAGAAGCCCGATCCGGATCATTGTACAGACATAATGAATTCTTCGGGTTAAGCATTTTCCTCCACGGAGAAGAGATTTCCAAAAAGATGCATCTTTGACTCGCCACTGCTTTACCGGTAAACAAAGGTGGCAACCGGTTAACAAACGTAGCAAAGAACAATCAGGAGGTTTGGGAAGAAAAGTACATATCAGGTATGGGAAGCGGTAATCCCGGAGACAAAAGGGAAGACCCGCGTTTGGAACCCGGGCCGCATTTACCTCTCCCGGGGACCAGGGTCTACATGCGCACGTTTGGATGCACCTACAACGAGGGCGACAGCTGGAAACTCGCTGAGATCCTCAAAGCCCGTGGGTGTACACTCGTCAATGACCCTTTCCGTGCGGATGCCATTGTCATCAATACCTGTATTGTGGTCGGGAAGACAGAGAGGAAAATTCTTCGGGAACTTCGTCATTACGCAGGGCGCCCCCTCTATATTACGGGTTGCATGGCTCTTGTCCAGGAGGATGCAATCAGGAACGTGTGTGAGCCTGTGATCATCCACCCCGACGATATCCATGCAGCTTACACCGAGTTGAAGACCGTTCCTCAGGGATCCGTAGGGGTCGTTCAGGCATGCAGGGGCTGCCTTGGGTCATGCTCCTATTGCGCGACGCGCCTGGCACGCGGAACTCTGGTGAGCCGGAGCCTCGAAGATATCACGCAGGAGGCAGCCCGGCTCGTTGCTGCCGGTGCAGTGGAGCTGAGACTCACCGGGCAGGACATGAGTGCATGGGGGAGGGATTCGGGACAGTCTCCGGCCGTTCTCCTCCGTTCCCTGGACGCCCTGCATGGCCGTTTCATGGTCCGTGCAGGGATGATGAACCCTGCGACACTTTTTCCCGTCATGGATGAGGTCGCAGAAGCCTTCCGGCTCCCGAAGGTTTTTGCAGCCCTCCACCTCCCCATCCAGTCAGGAGCAGAAAACGTCCTTTCGAGGATGCGAAGGGGATACACACCGGAACAGGTCGTTTCCATCGTGGAGCGGTTCGAAAGGGAAGTCCCTGCCCTCTCGCTGACAACCGATATCATCTGCGGGTATCCGGGCGAAACAGGGGACGATTTTTCCGAGACTCTGGCACTCCTGCAACGAATCAGGCCCGACCGCGTCATTGTCACGCGGTATTCCCCGCGTCCCGGTACGCGTGCCTGGCACGAGAAGGACATGCCTGATCGCATCAAGAAGGAGAGATCACGGACACTCCGCGTTTATGCCGAGGAGATTGCGCGGCAAAAGAATGCCAGGTGGAAAGACCGGGTCGTCCCTGTCATGATCACGGAGCACGTCCGGCCCGGAACCTCGCTCGGGCGGACACGGGAGTACCGCGCTGTTGTTCTGCAGGGAAGCCATGAACCCGGGGCTGTCCTTTCCGTCCGAATCCTGGAGGATCGCACTTACTATTTCACCGGTGAACCGGTTTGATTGCGGGAACCACGCCCGGCAGCCCCGTGTTACCATATCGCGAAATGTGGTTTATTATCCCCCGGAGGGGGCAAAAGGAAGCATTATTGCCGGTGCTGCCGATCCCTTCTGTGAAAACCCCGGAAGAACCCCTGCAGCGTGCGGGGAAGGGGGAGACATGTCAGGAAAAGACGAAATTGAAAAGGGATACACGAAATTGCTCGAGAAGATCGAGGAATATAACGGGAAGGTCGGGGAACTCAGCGA
Source organism: Methanolinea sp. (assembly GCA_029907345.1). Taxonomy (GTDB): domain Archaea; phylum Halobacteriota; class Methanomicrobia; order Methanomicrobiales; family Methanospirillaceae; genus Methanolinea_A. The sequence continues at coordinate 10,572 of JARYMB010000003.1, read as the reverse complement.
AGAAGTCAGGTCCCGTGACAGTGCCCTGATGGCAAGGATGGGGGAACTGACTGCCCCCCTCATCGGCAGGATCGGGCTCAACATGCTCATGAGGGGAAAGCAGGATACAAAGGGCGAATTATATGATACGGTCTTTTACAAGGAGAAGATGATAGTCCTTGGAAGGACAGATCCCGTGCCGCACAGGCCCGATGATCCGGGAAAGAAGGTGGATGACCAGTTCTGCGTCCTCGGAGAGGACGGCCGGTTCTACGAACTGATGTACAGCAGCGATGGTGTTGTTGTCGATTCCTACAGGAACCCCCTTTCCGCGCAGGATGCACTGAAACTCTACGGATATGATATCATGGTCATGCTGTACCGGGCGATGAGGGATTACCTGCAGGGCCAGAAAGAACTCCTCGATGCCCTGGAAAAAACGATTGCCTTCATCACGCAGGGAAAATAGGAGATTCCAGGGTTATTTCCACCCGAAGAGGGGAAAGAGGGGTTTGAGAAGATCTTCGTCCTCGATGTCCCCCGGTTTGAGGAAAAAGGTCTTTGCAAAGGTATTCCCCTCTTCGTTCCTGTAACTGACATTCACTTTTATCTTATCAGTCACGGGAGGAACGGGAAACGTTGCGACTGCATCTTCCCCGAGAACCGGAAGGTCGAAATGGAGATCCTGGGGTTCAAGCGATACCTTTACCGACAGTGCCTTTGCATTACCCTTGTTCCGCACCCTGATTCCCTTTGCATTCTCCTCGATGAACACAAAGACGTTCGGTTTCATCACGCTGTCCTGCATGATGAAGAGGGACATTGCCAGTGCAATCACGAGGACTGCTGCAATCAGGCTGGCATAGATATCGACAATGAAATAGAGTGCGACGCAGGCGAAGAGTCCGAGCACAAGGACGATGAGCAGGTCTCTTTTCATACAATGCATGTAACACGGGATGGATAATAAGAAGATGGGAAATGGGCCCGATGTGATTCGAACACATGACCTCCCGGTTATCAGCCGGGCGCACCACCTGGCTATGCTACGGGCCCCCGGGGTTGCCGTACTACTTAATCCCCGCTGGTTTTTATAGGTTTTGAATTCCGGTCTGCCCGGGGACTACAAAAACCACTATATTAAATGTGTTCTGCCAGAATGTACGTGTGCGAATCCCTGGTGAATACTCATGAAAACCCAGTACCTGCTTGGCAACGAAGCAATTGCCCATGGGTGCCTGGAGGCACCCGTCGATTTTGTGACAGGATACCCGGGTACACCGTCCTCGGAGGTTGTCGATATCCTCAGGGCTGTTCCCGGTCGCGGCTATTACATCGAGTGGTCTGTCAACGAAAAGGTCGCGTTTGAAAATGCCCTTTCTGCAGCATGGTGTGGTCTGCGTGCATTGTGCACCATGAAACACGTCGGTCTGAACGTTGCAGCCGATCCCCTCATGACGAGTGCCTATACGGGTGTGACAGGCGGACTCGTGATCATGAGCGCCGACGACCCCTTTGCCCACAGTTCACAGAACGAGCAGGACAGCCGTTGTTATGCCCTTTTTTCCCGCCTTCCCTGCCTCGATCCCTCGACCATCCAGGAGGCACATGACATGGTCAGGGATGCCTTTGCACTCTCGGAGCAGTTTTCGCTCCCCGTCATATTCCGGCCCACGACCCGCATATGCCATTCCAAGGGCGACACTGTGACGGGAGAGCCGGTCAGGAATACGCGGAAGGGAGAGTTTCACAAGGATCCCCGGCAGTACGTCGTCATCCCGGCCCACACCCGAATCCTTCATAAAAAGTTGAACGAGAAGCAGCCTGCTCTCAAAAAGGCACTGGTCGAAAAGGGATACAACACCGCCGTGATCAGGGGTCGCCGGGCAGTCGTTGCAAGCGGCATTGCAGCCGCCTACGTCCAGGAGATCCTCCCTGACGATGTCTCGTTTATCAAGATCGGCGCATATCCGATTGACGAAGAATGGCTGGCAGCCCAGATATCGCGCCATGAGAAAGTTCTTGTCGTCGAGGAACTCCACCCGGTCGTCGAGGAGGCGGTCCGGCAGGTTGCCGGAACAATCCCGGTATCCGGCAAGAAGAACGGGATCGTTCCATACGAGGGGGAGCTCTCCACGGCATCGGTAGCAGGAATCATGAAATCCTTTGGGATCGCACCCCGGGAAGAATATCCTGTCACAAGCGCCGTGGCAGATCTCCCGCCGCGGCCGCCGATACTCTGCGCCGGTTGCATGCACCGCCCGGTTTTCTATACAATGCGCCGGGTGTTCCGCGATGGTATATATCCAAGCGATATAGGGTGCTATACTCTTGGCCTCCAGCTTGGTGCCGTTGACACGACCATATGCATGGGCGCGGCGGTTACCGTTGCAAGCGGTATTGCCCATTCGGGAGACGCAAGGGACATTGTTGCAACTATCGGGGACTCGACGTTTCTCCATTCCGGGATACCCGGTCTCCTCAACGCAGTGTATAATGGTGCCCGGATGATCCTGGTCATCCTGGACAACCGCATCACGGCCATGACCGGTCACCAGCCCAACCCGGCTTCCGGGGTCACGGCCTGCGGAGAGCCGTCACCCCAGGTGTCGCTCGAGGCGATATGCAGGGCTTGCGGGGTATCATGGGTCGAGACCGTGGATCCGTATGACCTCGTCTCTCTCATGGCCACCCTCCGGGCCGCAAAGGACCAGCCCGGCGTGAAGGTGGTGATTGCCCGGCAGCCCTGCGTGATCATGGCGCGGAGGGCCAACCTCCGCAGGGGACGCTTCGAGGTCGACCCGGCGACCTGCACCGCCTGCGGCGTCTGTATTGGGTTTGGCTGCCCGGCCATCGAGAAGAGGGATGATAAGGCATTCATCACCGATCTCTGCAGTGGTTGTGGAGTCTGCGCCCAGATCTGTCCGGCGGGGGCGATCAGGAAGGAGAGCAGGGCGGAGGGAAAGAGATGAGCACGAGTTTTGATGTCCTCATGGTCGGAATCGGGGGGCAGGGGATTATCCTTGCCTCCAACATTCTCGGAGAGGCATGCCTTGCCGAAGGGAGGAGTGTGAAGGGAGCAGAGACACACGGGATGGCACAGAGGGGAGGATCCGTCGAGGGGCACATCCGCATCGATGGAAAGTTCGGCCCCCTGATCCCACCGGGTTCGGCCCGGCTCATTATCGCGTTCGACATGCTCGAGGCACTCCGGTATGCCCACTTCCTTGCTCCGGAGGGAACGATTGTCTCCAACAGCCGTTTCGTCGTTCCGACACCGGTCTACATGCAGGGGTTCCCCGTTCCCGATGAGGTATCACTCAGGGAGAGACTCTCTGCGTGGTCTCTCTGCCTGGTCGATGCCGACAGGATTGCGGCAGAGGCAGGCAGTTCCCTCTCCCAGAACGTGGTCATGATAGGTGCCGCATCCTGGTTTTTACCCCTGGAGCCGGCATCTCTCCTTGGCGCAATCGAAAGGCTGGTCCCGCGAAAGACGATTGAGATCAACCGCAAAGCTTTCGAACTTGGCCGCGCAGCAGGGGAGAAATGCAGGACGGGGAGACAGGGAGCGTGAAGATACAGGATATCGGCCCGTTTTCACCGGACACCATCTACAGGGGAGATGCTCTCCTGCTCCTGCCCGAAGTCCCGGCAGGGGCAGTCGATCTCATCGTGACAGACCCGCCGTTTGCAATTGATTTCAGGGCCCAGAGGACAAACTACAACAGGACTGGCTCCCGCGTCCTGGACGGTTATTGCGAGGTCGCGCCCGACAAGTACGGTGACTTTACCAACCGCTGGATGGAAGAAGCTTATCGCGTTCTCTCCCCGACGGGGAGCCTCTATGTTTTTTCAGGATGGAACAGGCTCAAGGAGGTTCTTTGCGGCCTTGATGGGGCGGGGTTTCACACGATCAATCACCTGATATGGAAGTTCCAGTTCGGGGTTTTTACACGCCGCCGGTACGTGACGAGTCATTACCATATCCTTTTTGCCGTCAAGGATCCCCTGCATTACACCTTCAACAAGCAGGACCATTACCCCGAGGACGTCTGGGTTATCCGGAGAGAATACTGGAAGGGGAAAAAAAAGACCGCGACGAAACTCCCCCGCGACCTTGTCAGCAGGATAATTGCGTATTCAAGCAATCCCGGAGACCTGGTCCTCGATCCTTTTATCGGATCCGGGACGGTCGCCGTGGTTGCCAGGGAGATGGGCAGGCACTTTCTCGGCTTTGAGGTCTCCAGTGAATATTACGCGTTTGCGCTCGAGAGGCTGCGGGAGGAAAGCATGCGCATCGGGATAAAATCTGAAAGAGGGAACGCTGAGGGGGAGAATTGAACTCCCGAGGGGCCGAGGCCCCACAGGCTCTCCAGGCCTGCGCCGTACCGCTAGACTACCTCAGCAAAAGGAGTGTATCCATACTATGGGGCGGGATTTTTTTTAATGCTATCTGATTCTTGGGATGTCCCGCCGGCGGGTCAGAGAGCGACCAACCTGGCGGGACCCCGGCCAGGGGTGTTTTACCCCGGAGGATCAACCCGCCTCTCCTTCTTTTTCCAACCCGGGGGATATGTCCCACGCGGGAGAAAAACACTTTCCGGTGCGATAACGAGGCCGGGTTTTCCCGGTACGAACTGCGCCGATGAGACGAGTGCCCGCCCCGTGCAGACGAGTTCTCCTTTCCGCGTCAGGACTGCGACGCGTTCACCCTTCCTGAAGGCCCCGGACGAGAGAATCCCGACCCCCGCGAGTGCGGCACCATGGCAGAGTGCATCCACTGCAGAGTCGCGGATGAAAACTTCCGGCAGGCCTACAAGGGCGGATTCGGGCGGAAGGATTATCTCACGGAGGGGATTGACAAATCCGCTGCGGAAGGCGTCTGCGGCATCGCGCAGCTCGGCGAGGGTATGGGCAGAATCCTCCCGGAACGGACCGGAGCGCGTCCTCCGGAGTTCCTGCATATGGGCCCCGCACCCGAGGGCAAGGCCCATGTGGTGGCAGAGGGACCTGATATACGTCCCTGCGTCGCAGCAGATGCGGAGCACGGCAAGCCTTCCGTCGAGTTCCAGGAGATCCAGGGACTGGACGGTCCGGATACGGAGGTTCCTTGCAACAGAACTCCTCCGGGGGGGCCTCTGGTAGATGCGCCCGCAAAACTCGCTGCAGGCATTCCTGACTGCCTCCCCGGCAGGGTTGCCATGGAACCGCACCAGAGCCACGTATTCCTTGTCGTGGGAGAGGAGAACCGGTGCGAGCCTGACGGCACTTCCCACCATCACGACCAGGACGCCCGAGACACCCGGGTCGAGCGTCCCGGCATGCCCGACGTTCTGCCCGAGGATGTCGCCAACCCACGCGGTCACCTGGTGACTTGAGGGTCCCCGTGGTTTGTCGATGACGACCAGGCCGCCACGCGGCAGCGGCACGGGCTCTGCATCCCCCACTAGGGAACCCTCCCGGAAGACTGGAGGAAACTGTTGAGGGCAGAAAGCGTGCCCTCGAGGGATCCGTCGCCCACGACGTGAGGGGGATGTCCCCCCCGCTCCATCGCACCGGCCGTAATGTCACCGATCGCAATCAGGATCAGGCCGGGCCCCGGTTCCCAGACGGCTTCCCGGTAGGACATGGCACTCGTGAAGAGCAGCCCGTCAGCGCCGTCGAGGGGCAGCGGAATCCCGGTCGGTTTCAGGGAGTAACACAGGACTTCCGTAACCCGTCCCCCGGCAGATTCGATCGAGGCAATAAGACCGGGGTTCGGGACGTCCGCGCGGGGGATGCCGACATGTCTGCCTTCTAACCAGTCTCCGACGTAACGAGCGAAGTCCCGGCTGTAGAAACTGTCCAGGATCTCGGAATGTATCCCGAATTTTTCGAGTTCCCGTTTCGTCTGCGGCCCGATGGCGATAACGCGCGGCCAGCGCTCCAGTTTTGGGGCAATCAGGCGGGCGGGAAGGGCACTCGTGAAAAAAATGCAGTCAAAGTCCCCGCTGTTAGCCTTGCGGGTGAACATATCCACAGCTTCGTGGTCGACAACCGCCTCGAGAGGGGAGACTGCGTAACACTCGTGACCGAAGGCCGCACACCGGGCCCTGTCATCGGTTGCCTTTTCCCTGAGCCTCGTTATTGCAATTCGCATCCCGGAACTCCCCGCAGGCTGCTGGTCTTTTGATCTGGTATCGATTCCTTTAAGATAATTGCCCCCCTCCCTTGGCAGGGATGATGGAGCTGCTCGCCGGGACGGCAGCAGGGGTTGCCCTTGGCACCGTATCAGGACTCCTTCCGGGGATCCATGTCAACACACTGGCAGGCATCATGATCGCGCTCCTCGCCCTCCTCCTGCCGCTGTTCGGTCCCGTTTTCCTTGCTGCAGTACTGGTCTCGGCGCTCCTGACACATTGTTTCCTGGACGCTGTGCCAAGCACGTTCCTCGGTATCCCCGATGCAGATACAGCAGTTGCAGTCCTGCCCGCCCATTCCCTCTGCCTGGAAGGCAAGGGGGAGGAAGCAGTCCGGATCGCCGCCCTGGGAAGTGCTGCAGGGGTGGTCCTTTCCGTTCCGCTCTGCCTGATCCTCATCATCCTCATGCCGTCCATCCAGCCTGCAATCGACTGGGTGAGCGGAATCGTTATCATCGCGGTGGTCACCATCCTCGCGCTGCATTCCTCTGCTGCCCGCGTATCCATCGCAGTCTTCCTTGTTTCCGGTCTTCTCGGTATTTTTTCGTTCCGCTATGCCTTCCTGTCCCCATCACCGTTCGGGGGGAGTGCCGTGCTCATGCCGCTCCTCTCCGGTCTCTTCGGTGTCTCCGTCCTCCTCTTCTCCGGCAGGGGAGCAGTTCCGCCGCAGGATTTTTCCGGTATCGCCCTTGAAAACAGGGGAATCATGCGCGGAACGATCCTCGGATGCATCGCCGGCGTCTTCGTCGGGTGGCTGCCGGGCCTATCGAACGCGACTGCAAACGGTGTCCTCGCTTCCGGCGTTGACTATTCACGGGACCGGCGCGAGTATATCCTTGCCACGAGTGCGGCAAACACCACGAATGCACTGGTCGGGCTTGCCGCCTTCTTCTCAATCGAGAGAACGAGGAACGGGGTCGTGTCTGCACTTTCCGCCCTCGAGGTTCCGTCACTCTCCTGTCTTCTCCTCTCCGCGACGATTGCGGCACTTGCAGCCTACATTCTCACTGTTGCCTTCGCAGGCATGGCGCAACGCCTGGAGGGAATCGACAGGAACCGGCTGGCGATGGTCGTTATCGGATTCGTAATTCTCGTTGCATTCCTCACCACCGGGCCTTTCGGACTCCTTGTCCTCGCTCTCGCGACGGCGATCGGGTGCGTTCCCCGGCTGCTTGCAATCCCCCAGGTCTTCTGCATGGGATCGATCATGCTCCCCGTAATGCTCTTTTCATTTGGTATCGGTGGACTCTGACCCGATTGCCGGGGGTTCCCAGGTGATGATGCGGGGAACGAACAGGTGGGTATATGACTCCTGGTAAGCCCAGATCTCTTTTGATGCCATCGTACTGGTTTGGCGATGTCACCGGCGGAAAGTGCACGCCGGCAGGTTCCACTGACCCGGAATACCTGTCCCGGCGCCTGGAGGGAATTCGGACGGAAATGGAATCGTTCTGTCCCCCCGCGTGGGAAGCCGCAAGGGACTGCGGTTTTGTCTGTTCACGCGGGGAATACATCCGGGTGCTCCGCGAGCTCTGCATTTTTCGCGCAGAAAAGGCACTCGGCCTTGTCGCAGCAAGGCCTGAACAGGAACTGATCCAGATGGTCCACATGCGGGACCAGCTGGACGAGGCAATCAACCTTGTCACAGGACGGGCGCTGGAGTGGCATGCCGCCAGGTCCCCGGAATTCTCGCGGAAATTCCATGCCCTGAAGGGAAAAAGAGCGCTCGAGATTCTCCTCGAAACGGGGAGTCCCCGTGTCAGGGGTATTGCAACCGGAATGATGCACCTGTCGGAGATAAGGGCCGATCTTACCCGGGAGATCGAGCAGACGGCAGGCGAAGTGATTCCCAACTGCACCGGGCTTGTCGGGGGAATTGTGGCGGCACGTCTCCTCGCTGCTGCAGGTGGTCTTGAAGCCCTCGCCCGCCTCCCTGCAGGCACGATCCAGGTACTGGGTGCCCGGACTGCCCTGTTTGCACATATCAGATCAGGATCTTCCCCTCCGAAGCACGGTATCATCTACCAGTACCGGGGGGTCCACGGGGCCCAGAAGGGGCGGAGGGGAAAAGTCTCCCGGACACTTGCGGCAAAAATTGCCCTTGCTGCCAGGATTGATTATTTCCGGGGTGAGAGGGACGAGGGGTTCCTGGATAATGCACGCGCCGCAGTAGAGAGGGCGGCAGGAGGTCCCGGCACATGATCTGGATCGATGGGGTCCTTGTTTCCCGGGGAGAAGGGGGGGTTTACGGGGAACGTATGATCCGGGGTCACAGAGTCTGGGACCCCTGCCGGAGCAAGCTTGCGGCGTACTATTACCTCGGCGGGGAAGTCAGCCTCGAACCCTGGATGCGCGTCCTTTACCTTGGCGCTGCCCACGGGACAACGGTTTCGCACGTTTCAGACTCTGCGGAGGTCGTTTACGCGGTCGAAAACGCCTATGCCCCAATGCGGGACCTCCTTGCCGTTGCATCGCGCAGGAAGAACATCATACCCCTCTTTGCCGATGCGGCACATCCCTCCTCCTACGCGCCCCTCGTGGAAGAGGTAGATCTGCTCTTCCAGGATGTCGCACATCCCGACCAGGCGGGTATTGCACTCATGAATCTCCCGTTCCTCCGGCGCGGGGGGACAGCCCTCATCGTTGTCAAGGCCCGCAGTATCGATGTGACGCAAAAACCAGCCGACGTTGTGCACGAAGTATCGCAGAAGCTGGCAGAATCCGGACTTATTTCAAGGCGGGTCATCTGGCTTGAACCATACCACCGTGATCACGCGATCCTCGAATGTCCGAAGGATTGAGGGATCCGGGTGCCTTTTCGGATGTCACGGAAAACAGGAAAAATAATGGATTATAGCCCGGAGCAGATTCGAACTGCTGTCGCGAGATCCAGAGTCTCGCATGATTGACCGCTACACTACCGGGCTGAGATACCCTAATCTATTCTCCCTGTCTCTTAATTAACCTGACTGGTTTTTTATGCGACCCTGACCGGTTTGTCCGGGAGCCGGTCACCTGCATTTCCCGCAGGAGCGGCAGACTTCCGGGATGGGGGAAATGACCTCTCCTCTCCTGCAGAATGGTTCGATGTCCGCGGCATCGCGGACATAGTAGATATGGGGGACGAGGGAGACGTGGGTGTATGATCCGCAGCCAAGCCCCAGTTTCCCGGCGATGTGTTTCTGGAGTGACACGAGGGCAAACATGTTTGCACCCGCCGCGGTGAGCATGTCGTTGCTCCTGAATACCACTTTCATGTGGAGGAGACCGGCCCGGGCAACGCACTGGACCAGCTGCAGGCAGGGACAGTCCCCAAGGGACTGGTCCCTGACCGGGTTCCACGTGATTGCGATAGCCCGCCGCGTCGAAGGGTTCTCCTGAATCTTGCGGATAATGTATGCAATCTGGTCAGAGTGTATTTCAGACCCATCCCGGGAAAAGAGCCCCTCGCCCCAGTTGAAGAGACGGTCGTGGTAATCGTACTCGAATACAGATCCGGTACCGGAAATAAGGTCACGGGCATACTGCTCCATGAACCGGCCGGAGAACCGCGAGGAGGGGCTCACCATGGGGGGTGTACCCGGTTGTTCAACCCGGATGGCGACTTCCTCTGACTCCACGGTTGCTTCCCCGTTCTCGGTCGTGAGGGGAGTTCCCTTCTCAAGGACCATCTTGACGACCTGTTCATGGGCAGAGGCGAGGGTATGGGCTCTGATACACCGCATGTTCCAATATGGGGAAGGGATACGTCGTTAATGTAATGTTTTCCGGCCCTCCTCCTGTTCTCTGACCATGGCCCCGGCACTGGATGGTAAGGAATAGGGGGATTGCAATTCCAAAAGGGAGGTGGGGGGCATAAAAAGAACCTTATCAACCCCCGGGTCGGTAGCAACCCTTCAAAAGGCAACACATTATCTCTTCAAAAAAAGACGATAACCGGTTTAGTCGTACTTGATTATAATTAAAGTACTAGTAACAGGTGTGCGCGTATGCGATGATGCCGGAAGAACAGGGGTATATGGGGTTGTTGCCAGAACCCGGTGAATAACCGGACACCAAACAGGAAAAAAAGTGAAAATGCTGACCAATTTCGGGATTAAACGGTTTTTTCCCTTTCTCTTCTCCATCTCCCGACCAAAAAGGATATATGAGGCGTTCCACAAATATTCAATCATATTCCGTTATTCGGAGTATGGAGCACGGGAGAACCGGCGTTCGGCATCTGTCGATGACGGTTCTTGCGTGTGCATGGATTGAACGTTCAGGATTTGGACATGAGTAAGGAGGACAAAAGAATGATTAAGCGCTTTAGCCTTGCACTGATTGCAGTGGTCGTACTGGCCGCACTTATGCTGCCGGCATCCGCCGCAACTATCAAGCAGGTCCCGCAAGGCGGAGATGTGTTCATTGGTGA
>JARYMB010000039.1 GCA_029907345.1 Methanolinea sp. | reverse complement strand
TGACCCGGTCCACCAACCAGCACAGTCCAACTGCCCGTCCCCGGGGGGCTTTTCGTCCCCCCAATCTCTTGTTTTTGTCCCTGTTGCCGCCTGAACAACGTTAATTTCCTTTCCCGATTCGTATTACCCTATCACAGGTCAGGTGCCTGGAAACAGAGCATCCCCGGTTGTTCATCAACATGACGGTGATATTCCCTGGCCCAGTAAAAAAGGGGAACAAGAGATTTCCAGAGTGCCATTCCCTTTGTCGTAAGGGAATATTCCACGCGGGGAGGTATCTCCGGGAAGGACTGTCTTGTAGCAATTCCATGTTCCTGAAGATCCTGCAGTACTATCGTGAGGGAACGGGGAGATATTGTCCTGCACACCAGCAGAATCTCGGAAAACCTCATCCTGCCGTGCCGCCCCAGGGTTGCAATAACGCATATGGACCATTTTCGTGAAAGTACCGGCATTATTTCGCGGAGGCAGCACCTGCATATCGTATCACTATACTTTTGCATAGTAACTAAAATTTTATACACTTTATACTATTAATAGTAATTTTTCTATATTAAATGGATTGAAGGTATTACCAGTTGGCTATCCTTCATGCATGAGAGCACCATGCCATGCAGTTTTTAAAAAAAATGGATTAACGAGGTTTCGTACAGTATGACGCGATACCAGGAGACAATCGATCTCTACACGGATGATGGGCGCCTGCTGAAGAGCGACGTGTTCCTCCACCGGATTAACCCCCTCATCAATCCTGCAGCCCTGCAGATCATTGACCTGACCAAAAGGACAATCAATGTGAACCTTGGCGGGATCGAGGATGCTTTGAAGACTGCAAAACTCGGAAAGGGAAAGATTCCCGGGCGGGAACTCAAACTGCCCATCATGGAAAGAAAGGATGAGATCATCGATAAAATTCGGTCGATGGTCCAGGTCACGGAGGATGACGATACCGAGGTTATGCAGTTCGCCGGAGGAAAACTCCTCCTCGTCAGGGTACCCACACAGAGGCTGACAGGTGCTTCCACGTACGATGCTGCGATCACGGCGGTTGCATCCGCAGTGACCTATGCTATCGTCGACACCTTCGATGTCGGTCCGTTCGATGCATCCACCGTCAAGGCAGCATGCTGGGGCAGTTATCCCCACACCCAGGACATGGAAGGCGCATTCGTCACATCGATTCTCACCATCCCTCAGAACAACGAGGGGATTGGCTATGCGCTCCGCAACATCAATGTCAACCATTTTGTCATGATGACAAACAGAAATGCCCTGCAGGGGACTGCACTCTCGGCTACCCTCGAGACCGCGGGGATCTTCGAGATGGGCGGGGCCATCGGGCCTTTCGAACGAAACCAGCTCCTCTGCTATGCATACCAGGGTCTCAATGCCAACAACATGGTGTACGATATCGTGAAGGAGAATGGCAGGTCGGGAACCGTGGGCACCGTCGTGCAGTCCCTCGTGGACCGGGCACTCGAGGACCGTGTCATATTCCCCGGGAAAAAGGGTTCATATTTCCAGTTCTACGAGACGAAAGACCCGATGCTTTGGAATGCCTATGCATGTGCCGGAACCCTCGCGGCAACCATCGTAAACTGCGGGGCAGGCTGGTTCGTGCAGGCAGTCTCTTCGACGCTTCTCTATTTCAACGATCTCCTTGAACACGAGACCGGTCTTCCGGGGGCTGATTTCGGGAGGGTCATGGGAACTGCAGTCGGGTTCTCGTTTTTCAGCCATTCAATCTACGGGGGTGGCGGGCCCGGTGTCTTCAACGGTAACCATGTCGTCACCCGCCATGCAAATGGTGTGGCTATCCCGTGCGTGGTCGCTGCCGCAGCCATGGACGCCGGTACCCAGATGTTCTCGCCGGAAGCGACGTCGAAGATAATGGGCGAGACCTACGGCAAGATCGATGTTTTCTCCCGGCCGCTCCACCAGATTGCGATGGGGGCCTGAAAATATGGCAGACGTTCCCGAATTCCCGCAGTGCCGGATCGTCCCGATGCGGCTCCTTGGTGCCGACACAACGAGGCGTCTCCTCGATAGGCTTGCCACAGTCCATGGCGTGCGACGAATCCTCCTCAACGGTCAGAACCTCCCCTCCACCGTGCCCTACGGCCCGTCACGGGGACTTGCCAACGTCCACCCCCAGCGGAAGAAGATACGTGTCCTCGGCACCGAGTTCGACCTCCGGGTACAGGTGGGAAGTCTCGTCCTCGAGGTCGAGGACAAATCGATCATTGACGAGGTCCGATCCCTCTGCGAAGACTTTTTCACCGACTTTTCCTGCTACGTGCAGGAGGGAAGATTCATGAAGACAAGACCCAGCCTCACGGATTATGCCAGGTACGGGCCACTGCCCGACCCCGCGGTGATAGGCCTGTCCGACCCGAACCGGAAAGAAGACCCGGTTTTCCTGACCGAACCAACGGGTTGCAGGGGGGACCTCTGAATGGCCCGGAAACCGCAGTTCGGTCCCGGAACATCTGTTGTCGCAGAGAACCGCAGGAGGCAGATGGACCCTTCGAGACGTCTTTCCGTTATCAGGAACGTGACAGAAGAGGATATCGTCCTCCTCCTCGGCCACCGTGCACCCGGTTCGGCGTACCCGATCGCTCATCCCCCCCTGGCCGAGCAGCAGGAACCGGACTGCCCGATGCGCAGGCTCGTTTCCCCGACTGAAGGCGCTAAGGCCGGGGACCGCGTCCGGTACATCCAGTTCGCGGACTCGATGTTCAATGCGCCCTGCCAGCCCTACCAGAGGACGTACGTGGAAATGTACAGGTTCCGCGGGATAGACCCGGGGACCCTTTCGGGACGGCAGATCGTCGAATGCCGGGAGCGGGACCTTGAAAAGTACTCCAAGGAACTCATCGAGACAGACCTGTTCGATCCCGCGCGTTCGGGCCTCCGGGGGGCCACGGTGCACGGACATTCCCTGCGACTCTCCGAAGACGGGATGATGTTCGATGCACTCCAGAGGTGCATCCTCGACCGGGACGGGATCGTCAAGTATGTCAAGGACCAGGTGGGGGTTCCCCTCGACCGTCACGTCAGCGTCGGGAAACCGATGGACGAGGACTGGCTGAAACAGAAGTCGACGATATTTCATTCTCTCGTCGGCACCCCACTCAGGAACGACCCCGAGTATATCGAGTACCTCCAGAGAATCCACTCTTTAAGGACAAAATACGGCTTTTTGCCCAGGGAGGGGTAAACAATGACCAAGATCGAGAAAGTACAGAGACTCTTTCTGAAATCCCTCAAGGAAAAGTTCCGGGGAGAGGACGTGACCTCCGGGCACACAACATTTTACAACTTCGGTGGCGTTTTCCAGTCACCACGGAAACGCGAGTTCATCGAATTGTCAAAGGTCATCGAGGTCCAGCGGGGGATACCGATGTACGACCCCGAGCGCTGTCACCTGGGGGGAATACCCATGGGCCAGCGCAGGCTCATGACCTACGAGGTATCCACGACCGGTGTCTTCGTGGAGGGAGACGACCTCCATTTCGTCAACAATGCAGCAATGCAGCAGTTCTGGGACGATATCAGGCGGACAGTCATCGTCGGGATGGATCTTGCCCACCAGACGCTCCAGAAACGGCTGGGAAAAGAGGTCACACCCGAGACCATCAACGAGTACCTCCACATCCTGAACCATGCCATGCCGGGAGCAGCCGTTGTCCAGGAGCACATGGTCGAGACGCACCCGGGACTCGTGGATGACTGTTACGTCAAGGTATTTACCGGGGACGACGACATGGCCGACGATATTGAACCCGCATTTCTCATCGACATCAACAAACTCTTTCCCGAAAAGCAGGCCCAAACGCTCAAGTCAGAAATCGGAAAGTCGATGTACCAGGCCATCCACGTCCCGACAATTGTCGTGCGCACCTGTGATGGCGGTACGACCAGCCGCTGGTCGGCGATGCAGATCGGTATGGCCTTCATCGCTGCATACCGGACGTGTGCCGGGGAGGCTGCAGTTGCAGACCTGTCGTTTGCCGCAAAGCATGCCGGGGTCATCCAGATGGCATCTCACCTGCCTGCCCGGCGGGCAAGGGGCCCGAACGAACCCGGAGGCATCAAGTTCGGCCTTTTCGGGGACGTCATCCAGACGAACCGCAGGTATCCCAACGATCCCGCACGTGCGTCACTCGAAGTCGTGGCTTCAGGGGCCGTTCTCTTCGACCAGATATGGCTCGGCTCGTACATGTCGGGAGGTGTCGGATTCACCCAGTATGCAACTGCTGCGTATACCGATAACATCCTCGACGACTTCACGTATTACGGCCTGAACTACGTGAAGGACCGGTATGGCTACGATTACACGGCGCCCTCGCCCGGTGCGACCATCCGCCCGACACAGGATATCGTCAACGATATCGCAACGGAGGTCTCCCTTTACGCGATGGAACAGTACAAACAGTTCCCGACAATGATGGAGGACCACTTCGGGGGTTCGCAGAGGGCTGCAGTCATTGCAGCTGCATGCGGTCTTTCGACGTCGATTCCAACCGGGAACTCCAATGCCGGCCTGAACGCATGGTATCTCTCCATGATCATCCACAAGGACGCGTGGTCCCGCCTTGGCTTTTTCGGGTATGACCTCCAGGACCAGTGCGGTTCGGCAAACTCCCTCTCCATGGAACCCGACAGGGGTGCGATGGGGGAACTGCGCGGGCCGAACTATCCCAACTACGCGATGAATGTCGGGCACCAGGGAGAATATGCTGCAATCGTGGCCGGAGCACACTACGGGAGAAACGACGCGTTCTGTTTCGACCCCCGGGTAAAGGTCGCATTCGCGGACCCTTCCCTGAAGTTCAACTTTGCCGAGCCAAGAAAGGAGTTCGCCCGCGGGGCTATCCGGGAATTCCCTGTTGCGGGTGAGAGGTCCCTGATCATCCCTGCCCGGTGAAGGTGGAAAGGTCATGCGGATTTCCACGGGAACGGGGAGGGGGGAAAATTCAAACCCTTTTTCCGGGAAGAGAACGCGACCGGTGTCCCGCGGGATACCGTACATGGAACGATGCATTCTTCATATTAATTATAACAAAAATATTATTTAGTAATATTTTTAACGACGGTAATTAATCATATTACCATGGAAACGCTACCAGAAGCTCCCTGCGGACTCCTCTGCGAGATCTGCTATCTCTTTCGGGCAGGAACCGATGAAGCCGTCCGGTCCCGGGTAGCACAGGAGTTCACTATTCCGATGGAAAAGGCTTCCTGTCCCGGGTGCCGGGCAATCGAGGGGTTCTGTCCGGTCATCGACGGCCAGTGTGCAACCTTCCGGTGCGCAAGGGAGAAGAGAGTGGTGTTCTGTTCGGAATGCATGGATTTTCCCTGCCGGAAACTGATGCCCTGTGCAGACCGTGCATCCCAACTCCCCCAGAATATCAAGGTTTTTTCTCTTACCCTGAGAAAAAACGCAGGAGAGGAAGAATGGAGAAAAATTATACTGGAGGTATACCGGCTCTATTTCAGGGGGAAAATGGTCATTGGTAGCGGGCCCGTCCCCGGGGAATGAAGGGGCCGTCCGTATCCTGGAGTGGTGCGCATGGAAGTTTTAGAATCACCATGGTTTTCCGCGTGACGCGAGGCTCCAGGTGTCAGTTGATTCTTCCCGGGATACACGCATGCAAAATGAAAAGCGCGGACGCATTCTTCAAACACGTCCATGGTATCGCCATGGCTTCGAGCATGGAACCAGAGATTCGTGGAGTGAATCCCATTCGAAAAATGTGTCCCGCGGTTTCCTTAGGGGAGCATGTGGCCCCATGGTCCCGTGTGCGTTTCACAGGAAAATAGGAGACAAGGAAAAGATGCTGTATCCAAGGACAGTCGTTGCGGGATGCGGAAACCCGCTTTTTGCAGATGACGGGTTTGGCCCCGCAGCCGCTGAAGAACTGAAAAAAGTTCCCCTGCCCCCCGGTGTGAAAGTTGTGGATGCAGGAATCTGTGGGACATACTACATCTTTTCACTGGTTGACGCCGGGAAAACAAGGAGACTCATAATACTCGATTCCGTCGATTTCGGGTCTGAACCGGGATCCATTGGCTTTTTTAAGGTCGATGACCTGCCGGCAGGCTCGTACTGCGATCCTTTCGTGTGGGACATCGCGTCGCCCTTCGATCGGATCAAGGATGGCATTGACATACTCATCATCGGTTGCCAACCCCAGAGAGTGTCATACCCGGAAGTCGAGTACGGCCTGTCTGATGCAGTCCGGAATGCCATTCCCAGGGCCGTTGAGATCGTTCAACACGTGATAAGCACCGATGCGGGCCTGCCAGAGGGGGATTTTATGAGCGAAATGAAGAGAGAACTCCGCCGTTCCCTGCCGATACCAGCATCCATCCGGAAACAGTCTTTTTAACCGGGAAAAATTTTTCCCCTCTTTTTTTCCTCGGGAAAAAGAGTGCTATTTCTATTCTCCCCTGTAACCGGTATGATAACTTTCCCTGTACCTCTCTCTGCCGGCCCGAGGAGCGCTAGTGATCCGCTGTTGCAGTATTCACGTCCGACTGCACGCCTTTTTTTAATACAATCAAAATGAGTAAGATAAAATATTACATAAATAAAAAATTTTAATACAACCGAATGAGTATATTCATCGGGCAGAGTGCACCACCAGGCACTTTTGCCCGACTGGCGGGATACCCCGTCAAGGAATCGAAAAGCAACGGACATACACCACATAACCGAGTCAGGAGAACCAGGGTCGTGCATGGCAGAAGGCATCTGAATTCCCCCTCCCGGAGGAGGTATGCCAGAATGGCTGGTCAGAGGCGGGAATTGTCAGATACCATGGGGGTGACCGCCCTGCACGCCCCCCAATCTCTTTTGAATGGTATCACCCCCCTGCCCCCCCATGCATTCCTGCCGGGGATATCATGGGAGGAGTTTCATCACCCCATCGGAGATCCGGGTATTCTTCCCCGCGGCATTCCATGCACAGAACGAATGCCTCGATCTGCGGACCGTCCGTCCCGGAAAGGAAGAGACCTTCACCGGAGATGTTCGTGATGCCCCGTAGTGATCCCTGCTTCCGTTTCTGCCACCGGACCAAGTTCCGTGCCCCGGTCAAACCAGTTTATTGTGAGGTCGGACAGCGCCCCTCCCGCTCATTCGCTTCCTTTCCGGATTACCGCAGGTGGTAACAGTCACTCCGGCAGGTATTCAGGCAGCTGAAAACCGCGTGCCGGAGAAGAGTCCTGCAATCTCATTAGATTATTAATATTTTAAGCCCACAATTCGCAGTAAAAAAATTCAAATTTCAAATTTAAACGACCGCAAGATCTTTGTACTTTGGGTAAAAAACCTACAATATGCCCATAATTGATGGATTTGACGATGAATCCATCCAAACCGTAGGCCATCTGGGGATCGTTGCCGGAGCATACGATTCCCTTGGAATCGGAAAAGTGATAGACCGGGCAATTCCCAAAACACGTCAGCATCACCTGACCCATTCACAGGTCGTGGAATTAATGGCTCTGAACGGGTTAGGATTCATTGAACGGCGACTCTACCTCTTTCCCGAATTCTTTGATGACATTGCATTAAGTCGGCTCATTGGCCCTGGAATTACCAGAGATCATCTCAACGACGATGTATTCGGCAGAACCCTGGATGCCATCGCCGAGTATGGACCCACCGAATTATTCAATGAGATTGTTGCAGAATGTCTCATCCAGAGTGAATTTGGATCACATTGTGTACACATCGACACCACGAATTT
>JARYMB010000038.1 GCA_029907345.1 Methanolinea sp. | reverse complement strand
CTTCGTATAGTTGAATTCGTTGTGAATTCCATATTGGGGAAGGATCTTTGCTCTCGATGAAGCGATGAATCCAAAGCGCTTGTCCATCTGCCCTTGATATCGTTCTATTTAGAATGAAATATTTGATACAATTCCTGTACTTCTTTTTCAATATGTTTAGTAAAACTTCCATATTGCTCAAATTTACCCTTTAAAATTAAAATTCCTCCATGAGCATAATTTTGAATATTTTCAACAAGTATCTCAGGATTTTGAAGAATTTCAATATCACCACTATCAGAAATGGCAATTGATTTTATAATGATTTCATCCTCAATTTTTAAATTATCTGCCCAAAAAAATTCCGATTTTTTAAAGATTGTTGGTTCTTTTTTCTTATTTTTATATCCTATTACTAATGCAAACATAAATAAATCTTTTTTTGACATTTTCAATGGTAATGCCTTTTCTAATCTGTCATATATTGGCCTATCAGTTATATCAATATAGAATTTTTCAACCTCTAAAGTCATTTTATCTCCTTTATTATCGTTTGTCTTTCATCAGATGATAATTCAAATTCAAATTTTTTAGTTAAGAAATTATCCATTACCCCCTTAATATCTGAAGAATATTCTGCAGGAGTAAAAAGTAAAATTATTTGTTTATTCTTACTAATTTCGACTAAGGTACTGCCAAAATTTACTCTTTGTTCGTCTGATACTCGAGCTACCGGGGTGTCAATTAATAAAGGCATATTGAAACCTGATACATTATGAAGAGCTAGAGTAAAAGAGAGTGCTAATAATTCATTTTCAGCTTTACTTAGAGTTCCTAACATTTGATAATTATTATCGGAACTTGGCATTTTTATTTGATAATTATCATCAATTATTATATTGCTAAAAGTTAATTTCTTCCATATTAATTTGAAAAAGATTTCATTTGTTTCCTTCTGAATTAAATATTTTATTTCGTTCAATCTTTTATCAATAATATCGGTAAGAATTTTTTTTGCTTTATCACAAAAATCGACTTTTTTCATAATAATTTTTGCTTTTTCATTTTTAATTGCCTCTTTTTTAATTTCTCCCTTTAATTGTTCAATAATTGATGTCTTTTGTGAGATATATTGTTTTAATTGACCAATTCTTTCTTTCTGATTATCTCGGCTTTTTTCAAATTTTTCTCTCTCCAATTCTAATTTTTTAATTTTTTCTATATCATAATTTTGTAATTTTAAACGAATATCACTAAGTTGTTCATCAATTTCTTTAATTTTATCTTCAATATGATTTATTTCACTTGAAATTTCCAACAAATGAGAATAATATTCTTCAATATCCGTGAAAATTCTATTAATTGGATTTTCAAAATTTGATAATTCTATTGCTACTTTTGAGGATATTGGGATTTTTTTAATTATTTCAGAGATCCATTCTCTTGAATTATAATCTAACTCTCTTCCACATATATTACAAAAACCATCATTTAAAATCTGACTCAATTTTTCTTTATCCGTGAATGGAGGGATTTCCCCACGTGTTTTCATTGATTGTATTGTATTTAAAGTATTTTTTGTTGCTTCATAACTATTTAGAAAAATATACAATTTATAAAGAATTTTTAATTTCTCTCTTTTTTTATTTTCTAGATTAATTTCTTGATCTCCAATTTCTTTCTCTAATCTTGCTTTATTATTTTCTAAATCACTGATATTGGGAAATCTCTTTAATTCTTCAGTTATTTGCTTGATTTCTTTTAGTGCAATTTCATAATCAGAAGTGATATTATCAAGTTGAGTTTGATATTTATTCAAATCTTCGTTTTCTTTCTCTAATTTTTCTTGTAAATCAAAAATTTTATTACTCATTTTCCCTGCTTCACGTCTAAAACTATTAGAGACATTATCAATTCGGTCTCGCATTCGATATAGATAATTGACTTTTGATATTTCAATTATGGCTTGTTTTAAAATATCTCCTGGTATATGTTTAAAATAATTATCAAGTCTTTCTCCATCAAAAAAGAAATATTCACGAATATTTTTTGGTATTATCCTCTCGACACAATCTTTTGTTTTATCATCAATATCGATAATTTTGCTGTTATATTTTTTGTCTGTTATAATAATTTTAAATGTTTGACCTTTTAATACCTCCCTATTATTTTCAATTAAAAATTTTTTTTCTCGAGAAAAAATAACTGGTAAACCATTATTATTTTCAAATGTTATCTCAACTTTTACATTAACAGGAACATCCTTTTCGGAATTTTGATAAGTTAATGTATTTAATATTGGTAAACCTTCAGAATCAAGAGATAAATGAGGTTCATCATTATAAAGGCACCAGTTAATAGCATTAAGAAAATTTGTTTTTCCAGTTCCATTTTTTCCAATAAAGATAAATAAGTCATTTTCTCTACTTGACGGGAAATCAACCTTTACCTCTTTATATTGTCTATAATTATGTAGATATATTGATTTAAGTCTCATCTTTATCAGCCTTATCTGAAGAATACTTATCAATGAGGGATTTCAATTCATCTGTATAATGTCCAGTATATAATTCTTTTTCAATAAACTCAAAAAAGAAATTTCGTAAATTTATATTCGATCCACATTCTTCCTCAATAATAATTTTTATTCGATCTATTCCCTTTTCCATTTCTCATATCATCCTAAATTTTGGTTATTGAATTTAAAATTTATTTATTTTTCCTTTTTTTTCTTTATTACACCTTATGGGCAAATAATTCTTTTAATGCTTGTGAACTATTTATTGCATAATTCGCAATATATTCACACCTTTCGAGTTGTTTGGAAAAAATTATTTTTTCTAGGTCCTTTAATTCTGGAGGTAATTCTATATTTGATGGAGATACTATCATATCATAAATTAATGCTTCAGTTTTTCCGGGATATTTTCTAATTACACGGCCAATTCTTTGAATATATTCCCGCGGATTTTCGCTACTTGCCATTAATATTGCAATTTTTGCTGAGGGAACATCAACACCTTCATCCAAGATTTTTATTGCTATTAAAATCTGATAATCTCCGTTAGCAAATTTTTTTAGTAAATCCTCTCTTTCTGATATCCCTCCAAATCGTTTTTTTGGTTTTGTTCCTTCTTGCATAGTAAAGCTATGAGCAATAAAATGAAATTGATTTACAATAAATTTTATATTATTAATTTGTTGGGGTGTACAATAAATAATAATACCATTTTGCGATGGAGGAAAATTTTGAAGGATTTCTTTTAACTTTAAATATTTTTCTTTGGCATTTTTAACAATATTTGCCCTTTTATTAAATAATTGAGTTAATATTTCTTCTTTTTCAATCGCATTTTTACTATTGTGGTATACTAAAGCAATCCGTTTAGTTTGTAAAATGTATTGATTTAGCTCATCTTCTGATAATTTTATAAAAATTGGGAAATACCTATAATGAGTTAAATAAAAATCATTTGTTGCGGGATTGATTTTTTTAAGCGCATCTTCGAGAGTAAATTTGTATATCGTTTTACCGAAATAATCTAGTATTGCTTTTGTTCCAATATCATCAAAAAATCTCCGTGGTGTTGCACTTAATCCAAGACGCATTTGATATATAGTATTTAATCCTCTTTTTTGATATGGAGAACCAATTCCATGAACTTCATCTGCTATAAGGAATCCTGGAATATTTGGGTCTAATTCTTTTAAAATAATATTTATAAACGAGTCAGAAGCAAATGTTTTATGTGTAGTAATAATAGCTAGCTGTTTTTTTTGTTTTAATTTTTGTTCAATTAATGCGTCAGTAAGTTCATCTTTCCATTTTGGATTACTACTATCAGCAATAATTGTTTTTTCTATAATTAATCCAAATTTTTGAAAATCCTTTAACCATTGTTTTATAAGATGTTTATAAGGACACGAAATAACACAGAATATATAGGGGTATTTTTTTATAGCATATTCTAAACAGCCAAGTGCCGTGAAAGTTTTTCCTGTTCCTGTAGCCATTTCAAATATTCCTTTTTCTTCATTATCAATCCAATTATTAATGGCTGAAATTTGATAATCAAACAGGCTTACTTTAGGTTTTATTTTCTTTTCCCATTTTTCTAAATTAATATTATTATAATCAATTGGAGATATTTCAATTAATTTTCGTTTAACTGCATTAGGCAAGTCAATTGTAAATACCTTTGGAGAAAGATTATTCCAAAATCTTTCAAATTTTGATATATCACTATTCAACCATTCTTCCTGACTTTCATTCCAACTTGTACATACCTTAAAATCTTCAATATTTTCGGTCCATCCTACTGCGGACTCATTAATTGAACCGGAGAATGTAACGATATTTCCTTCTTTATCTTCAAGGATGCCTACTTTAATATGAAAAATTCCACTTTTCTCAATATCTTCATAATTATAAATTAGATGCTCCCTTTCTCTCAAAAGAGCAATTTTTATTTCTAATTTATCATTTGCTAGCATCCAACCCAGAGCAAAAACATGATCGCGAATAAAATCGTTAGAAATTTTTTCAATATCTTCAAGCATTGATTTTTCAATAAAATCATTAGGATTAATTTTAGATTTTAAAATCATTTGATAATCCTTTTCAGAAATTTTTGGAGAGATAATTAATTTCATTTTCCCTCCGTTTTTCAATAATCCAAGAATTCCTCTGGCACAAATTGCTAAACTAGATGATGAAAAAAAACCTGCTAATCGCTTATATACAATCGCCTCTTTTAGAATTGGAATATAAAAATCGTTTACAATGTCATCAATATCTGATGTATAACTTTTCTTTAAATTAATATCTTTAAAGCTCATATTTTAATTAAATACATTTTCTCTTCAATATCTTTATTAAAATTAATGCTCTTATATGTAGATCAATTGGAGATCAGATAAAGAGAAGATCTTAAATATCTAAGATCCAAAAAAGTATCTTAATGGCTAAACACATTCTCTTGATAGAACCTTCATATTATACACGATTTCCACCTATAGGACTCTTAAAATTATCTTCGTATCATAAAAGTAAAGGGGACACTACAGAATATATTCATGGTTGTAGTGAACCTAAACAAATTCCTGATAGAATATATATAACAAGTTTATTTACATGGACTTGGCGTCAAGTATGGGAATCAGTTCATTATTATAAGAGACTTTTTCCAGAAACGCCTATTCATTTAGGAGGAATTTACGCTTCATTGCTCCCTGAACACGCAATTCTTTCTGGAGCTGATAAAGTCCATCTATCTATTTGTAAAAAAGCTGAAAATTATATGCCAGATTACACATTAGTCCCTGAATGGGATGGGAGTATAGTTTTTTCTTCAAGGGGTTGTAAGAATTCATGTAATTTTTGTGCTGTTCCTAGAATTGAAGGAAAAATGAATTCATTAAGAAAAAGCATTAAAAAATATATTTGGCCTAATCATTCCAAAATTATTTTTTTTGATAATAATTTTCTTGCTAATAAATATTGGAAGTTTATCTTAAATGAATTATATGATTTAGATAAAAAAGTTGATTTTAATCAAGGAATTGATGCAAGTTTAATCACGGATGAAATAGCCTCAAAATTATCTCAATTAAAAATTGATTCTTCAATAAGATTAGCATATGATTCATCACATCAGAGAAAAAAAGTTGAATCTGCCATTGAAAAATTATCTGATAATGGAATAAATAGAAGAGAAATTTTTGTTTATACTTTGTTTAATTATATTGAATCACCAGAGGATTTTTTGAATCGTGTAAGAGATATTCTTAATTGGGGCGTGGTGTGTTATCCAATGAGATATGAGCCATTATATACACTTGAAAAAAATATATATGTCTCGCCAAAATGGACAAATCAACAAATTGAAATGGTTCAACAAGCTAGGCGTGTAATTGGTTTTGGGGGTGCATTTCCTCCTTATACGGGTCTTGTAAATAAGTTCAATGAGGCTACATGTTTTGAAGAAGCTTTTGAATTAAGAGAGGTTAAAAAATGATATGTTCAAGTTGTGGTTTAAAGATTGAAGATGTCGCACATGGCCCTTATAATAAAAATCAATACGTTTGTGATAAATGTTGGAATAATCCTGCGTTATTTTTTCCAGATAGATTAAATAAGACATTAAACTTATTTTCTGAACAAGAACATTTTGATTTTAATACTAATTTAATTTTTATTGAAATTTTGGATATGTTTAGAAAATATTCAAATAATCCAGCTGAATCTCTGCCAATTGAATGGAGAAAATTATTAAAAAATCAAATAAAAATTCCTGTAATTAGAATAAAACAAAAAGATATTACTCTTTATACTGGAAAAATTAAGGCTTTTGAACTGTTACTACTTGGGTCTATAGATAAATGGGATGACGAATATCTCGAAGGATTTCAAAGAGAACGATTGAAAGAGAAAACACTTGAAATTAAAAAATTTTTAGATAATTGTCCTATAGCAATTATACCAAGTATATTCGCAAACTTCCGAGAAGGTTCATTTAATGTGATAGATGGAGATTATGGAAAACTTGTTTTACCAATTAAACCAGGAATAATCCGTATTTTAGATGGACAACAAAGAACGGGTGGATTTGAAGAAATATTTTCAGATTTGAGAAAAATACATACTCAATATTTTCTTCCTGATAAATATGAAATAATAAAAGATTATCAAAATAAACTATCGTTTGAAATACCAATTGTATTTATAGATTCAACGGAAATTATTAAAAAAATCCATTCAAAATATAATGGAACAATAAAATTAACAATAGAAGACCTTGAAGGTACTTTTTTCTTCATTATTAATAAGACTCAAAAACCTGTAAATCCATCTTTAACAGATGAACTAGCTTATAAAACTGTAAAAACAGGTATTTCAGGAATTCCAATAATTGAAAAAGAGAAATGGCGTACTGAAATAGTTCCCATTATTAATGAATTAAATGTTCAAAATTCTCCCTTAAAAGGTTTATTTAATTTAGGTGGAATATATAATAAAAAGAGACCAATTCAACTTTATTCTTTTGTATCATCATTAAAACCATTATTTTCAAATGTTGATTTTAAAATTAGGTCTAAAGAGTATAAAAAAGAATATTTAATTAAATATTGGGAAGTTATCAAGGAAATGTTTCCAGATTGCTTTGATATTAATAGACAAAAAGAATTTTTGTTATTGAGAGTGGTTTCAATTTACGCGCTCCATTCGCTTGCAAATGATATTTATACTTGGTCATTAATTCATAAATTAGAACCTAATGATATTTCTTCAATAAAAAAATTCATTGAACCATTAAAAGAATTTAGTTGGGATAAACAAAATTCTCCATTATCATTATTGGGAGGAGGAAAAGGGGTACGAAAAGCACATGAAATTCTTCTAAAATTTTTATCTGATAAAGGAATAGAAGATGCCACCTTATCATTGAAAAACTTAAATTAATGGGAAAAATTTTTTTTTATCTCCAGCATCTATTATTTGCTGCCACTCTCGTTTCCTGCCGATGATCCTTTTTTGGCAGGGAGATACCAGGGATATGTAATTGGGGAGGTGGGGTTTCTTCTTTCACTGCCGGCCAGAATCCGTCCTGATGCAAAAAGGATGCTCCCCCATTCGGAGCAGACAGAATTCTTCACACTAAGTCCCGGTTATTCTGATCGAGAAGGAGGGTTACCCTCCCCTCCCTCCTCCCTTCACGAGCCCGTACTCGATCTCGTAAAAGGCATGCGGCACTGAAATGAAATACCGCATCTTCTTCTGCTCCTCCGCTTCGGCGATCTGTTTCAACAGGGATGCCTGCTCATCCGGCGGATGCCCGGATAGCACCCACCGCCGCGTCTCGTCGCTCATCTTCCAGGACCGGGCCGGGACCGCATCAGGAGGCGTCGTCACCGAGTCGTCGGCAGGATCGAAGTACGCGATCACGTCGTCCCTCTGTGACTCTGCCGCACACCGCATCGCATCAGCGATCTGCATCCCGGCGACGGCCTCCTCCTGTGCCTCGACCGCCAGGCCCTTCTGCCTGTGCTGCCAGTAGGCGGCAATGGCCGCCACCAGCGCAACGAACAGCTCGAAAACCTGGATCAACTCGTTATCGACCATGCGAAAAGACCTCCTTTTCGGGGGGAAAGAGGCGGCCTGCAGGAAAAAGAGGGAAGCGGGAACGGGTGGTCACCGCCTCCCCTGGATCTGTTCCAGCCGGCTGTGCATCCCGGCGATCGCCCGGAGGATGGC
Organism: Methanolinea sp.; assembly: GCA_029907345.1. Classification (GTDB taxonomy): domain Archaea; phylum Halobacteriota; class Methanomicrobia; order Methanomicrobiales; family Methanospirillaceae; genus Methanolinea_A. The sequence continues at coordinate 108 of JARYMB010000038.1, read as the reverse complement.
AAAAAGCATCATCAGGCTGCCGGTGCACATGCCGAGGAGGAACAGGAGCCCGTCTTCCATGGCCCCTCCTCCCCCGGACAGGGGAATCGTGTGCTCCCCGTTCAGGCC
>JARYMB010000037.1 GCA_029907345.1 Methanolinea sp. | reverse complement strand
ATTTACGATGCAGTCCTGCGCATCCAGCTCTTTGAAGAACATGAAATCTCAGTGATCTTCTCGGAGAAGGGGATCCGCATCAGGCTGCCAACGACGCGGAGGCTTGCCGAGTTTCTTGATGTCCCCCATTACTATGTCCTCCCCTACTTTGCAATGATGGAGCAGGAGAAACTTGTCACCCGGGCAGAACGTGTCGGGATAATGACAACCCCGGCAGGCACCGCGCGATACCTTGCCATGATGAAGGAGCGTTATTCGTCCGAAGGAAAGGAAATCCTCGGCCTGAATGTCTATACCGATCTCATGGCACGGGCAGGGCTCGTATAATCTCCTCTGATACCAATTGATGAACCAACAGGTAAGCAGATATCATTAATATCCCCTGATAATTCAATTAATTACTATTGAATCATATGTAAACCCGATTTGCCGTATACTGTTCATTATCTCGTACCCGCGGCGGAACAGTTGCTTCTCAATGTATCTGAATCTGACCAGAGAAAAATCCCGACCCTACATTCCATGGAGCAGGGGAAGCCATGAGCGAAGTCGTTGAAGGATTTATCCAGGCAATCCAGCTTATTGTAACACTCAACGGGGAAGTACTTGAGATCACAGCCCGGTCACTCCTCATCTCCCTCTCGGCCACCTTAATCGGTTCCCTGATTGCAATACCCATCGGGGGATTCATTCACTTTAGAGAATTCGGGGGGAAGAGAGGTCTTGTCACCATCATCCAGACACTCTATGCCCTGCCAACAGTGCTTGCCGGACTGCTTGTCTTCCTCCTCCTCTCCCGCTCCGGGCCGTTTGGATTCTTTAACCTGCTGTTCACCCCCACGGGTATGATCATCGGCCAGGTTGTGCTCATCATTCCCCTGATGATCGGGATGACCCTGATCGCTCTCTCCGGGGTAAGCCGGACAATACAGGATACTGTGATAACGCTTGGTGCCACAGAGACCCAGACTGTGATCACCATCGTCAAGGAAGCACGGTTTGCTATTCTTGGCGGTGTGATCCTCGGCTTTGGCAGGGCGATCTCTGAAGTCGGGGCAGCAATGATGATTGGGGGAAATATCAGGGGTTACACCCGTGTGCTTACTACCGCTATTGCCCTCGAGACATCGATGGGTAACCTCTCGTTCTCGATTGCACTGGGGGTCATCCTGCTTGTCATCGCCATGCTGGTCACCGGAATAGTTTTCCTCATCCAGGAGCGGTAAAATCGTGATCGAGTTCGACCATGTGGTGATGAATTTTGGCGAAAAAGAGGTCCTTAAAGATGTCACGTTCTCGATAAAGAAAAACGAGATCTTTACCTTTATCGGACCGAGCGGATCGGGAAAGACCACCATTATCCGCCTGATAGATATGCTGGAACGCCCCACCAGCGGGAAAATTTATATCGGGGATACTGAAGTCTCCTCACTCAGGGAGAGGGACAGGATTCCAATAAGGCGGAAGATGAGCATGGTCTTCCAGAAACCCTCCCCGCTCCGGGGAACGGTTTTTGATAACGTGGCAATGGGGCTTTTTTTCAGGAAAGTCAGAAGGGAAGAGATAGAGGCCCGTGTGCCGGAAGCGCTTGAGCTCGTTGGGCTGAAAGGATACGAAGAGCGGAAGGCTGGCACCCTTTCCGGTGGAGAGATGCAGAGAGTCGCGATTGCCCGGGCGATCTCCACCAGACCGGATATCCTCCTCCTCGACGAGCCCACTGCCAACCTCGACCCGGTCTCCACCGAAAAGATCGAGAAACTGGTATCGGCCCTCAAGGAACGGTTCGGAATCACCGTTATCCTTACGACCCATGACATGGTACAGGGACAGAGGCTGGCTGACCGCATTGGGGTGGTGATCGATGGAAGGATTGGCCAGATCGGAACCTCGAAGGAGATCTTCTACCATCCGATGAATAAGGCCGTGGCGATCATGGTAGGAGTCGATAATATTTTTGAGGGGGTTGTTGCCACAAACGACGGGGGGTTGGCTTCGGTCGAAGTCGATGGCATTTCTATCATTGCCACAACTCCGTTTCCCCCCGGAACACCGGTCATGCTCTATATGCGCCCTGAGGATATCACGTTCCATGTTATCGACGGAGTGAAAAGCAGCGCCCGGAACGAGTTTACCGGTCGGATCACCAAGGTCCTTCCGATGGGACCGAACGCCCGACTGAAGATTGATATCGGGGTGATCCTTACCGCCGTGATTACCCAGCGCTCGTATGAGGAGCTCGACCTTGCACCCGGCAGGGAGATCGGGGTCGCTTTTAAAGCAAGTGCGATCCACGTGGTTGAAAAGAATGCCTGATATTGCTGTAATATTCTCTTTCCGCCAGAATCAACGCGATTGAAAGAGGGATTACGGCTTGTTCTCATACCAGAGGGATTGCATCGCCCTGCAGGCGGGAGCAGTGGGGAGAGGCGGATCCGGTCGAAACGCGGGCACCTTTTAAACCCGGATCCTACAACTGTCAGTGAAGGAGGAATACCGGATCCGGTTTATTTCCCATTCCCATTCCCCTAAAGATAGGTAGGTAGTGTGCAGATAAAGCTGTAAAATTGAAGCATCCCTGTATCCACTCTGAATTGAGAAACGGAGGAATACAGGGCAATGAATAGTAAAGACCTGGTAGTAAATTACCTTACCGATAACGAAGAGGGAATGAGGAATGTTATCACCTGGTTTCTGAACGAGGTGATGCAGAGAGAAGCTGATGAGCTGGCCGGGGCCGGGAGATACGAGAGAACAGGATCAAGGCGTACCTATCGCAATGGGACCAGGTCTCGGTCTCTCAAATCACGATATGGCTCCTTATCCCTCGATAAACCCTTATTGCGGGATATCCCCTTCAAGACACAGGTGTTTGAACGGTATTCGAGGGTAGAGAAGGCACTAGAGAATGCGATTATTGAGTCGTATCTTCAGGGAGTATCAACAAGAAAGATCCAGGATGTGATCGCTACTCTCGGTGTTGAAAAGATCTCGGCCTCGTATGTGTCGAGCATTGCGAAAGACCTTGATGCAAAGGTCATAGAATTCCTTTCACGCCCTGTTGAATCGCATATCCCCTACCTTTTTGTGGATGCCTCATATTTCAAAGTCAGGGATGGAATCAAGTACACCAACAAAGCATTGCTTGTGATTGCGGGCATCAGGAATGACGGGATCCGGGAGATTCTGGGAGCCAGGATTGCAGACGGTGAGGATGAGCTTACCTGGGAAGACTTCTTCTCCGAACTGAAAGATCGAGGACTGAGGAGAGTTAATCTTGTCATATCAGACGGCCATAAAGGCATCCAGAATGCTGTGCAACGCTCATTCCATGGGTGCAGTTGGCAAATGTGCCAGGTCCATTTTATCAGGGCCGTATTGAAGAAAATACCGAGGAAAGATCACAAGTTCGTTGTCGCGATACTGAAAGATTCGTTGAATGATCCTCGAAGACTCCAGGAATGTATCATTGAACTTGAATCTCGTGGATTTTCCCGCGCTGCGGCGACTATAGAACGATTCCAGTACGATGTGATGAATTATCGCAGTTTTCCTATTGATCACTGGAAAAGAATTCGGACTACGAATCTCCTCGAACGTGTCAATAAGGAATTAAAACGTCGATATCGGTCCATTGGCGCTTTCCCTAATGATTCATCCCTGTTGAGAATTGCGGGATCTATCCTCATGGATATCAATGAAGAGTGGATCACGAGTAGACGGTATTTATCCGATGTGGGGGAGATATCCTCTGCGGATACAGGATCTGAAATTACAGCTTATTAGGGACGGTACCTAGGTAGGTATTTGCCATGCTGCAGGTGAACTCATTAAGGCAGGTGTAACGTTGTCCTTCCAGCATTCCCCCATATCCGGGGTGGTCGCACCATGATCTCTGTCCTCTACGTCGATGACGAGCCTGCCCTCCTCGACCTGACAAAGATGTTCCTCGAACGAATGGGGAACATGTCGGTCGACGTTGCGGATTCCGCCCGGAAAGCACTCGCCATGATGGAGGCCAAACGGTACGACGTCATCGTCTCCGATTACCAGATGCCGGGAATGGACGGGATCGCCCTTCTCAGGGAGATCCGCAGGAAGGGGAACACGATCCCCTTCATCATCTTCACCGGGAAGGGCCGCGAGGAGGTCGTCATCGAGGCTTACGAGAGTGGTGCCGATTTCTATATCCAGAAAGGGGGAGAACCCCGGCCCCAGTTCGCCGAACTGGAACGGAAGATATCCCGGGCAGTCGAACTGTACAAGGCCGGGCACGAGCGCCTCGAGACCGAGGAGCGGCTGCGGCAGATCATCCAGTTCCTGCCTGATGCAACGTTTGCCATCGACACGGAAGGAAAAGTGATCGCATGGAACCGTGCCATGGAACGGATGACGGGTGTTCCTGCCGGCGATATCCTCGGGAAAGGCAACTTCGAGTATGCCCTCCCCTTCTACCGGGAAAGACGCCCCATCCTCATCGACCTCGTGCTCAAAAACGACCCGGAAACAGAGGCAAAATACCCTTACATCAGGAGAGTGGGAACGAAACTGTACAGCGAGATCACCATCCCCCACATGAACAAGGGGAAGGGTGCCGCCCTCTGGTTCACGGCTTCGCCCCTGTATGACACGCAGGGCAGGATTTGCGGGGCGATAGAGTCCATCAGGGACATCACCGACCGGAAAAAGGCAGAGGTGGCACTTGCCGAAAGCGAGAAGCGGTTCCGGGAGCTGGCAGAGATGGCGCCCCAGGTCATCTTCGAGATGGACCGGGAGATGACACTGACCTATGCAAACAGGAAGGCCTCCGAACTGTTCGGCTACACAGAAGAGGACTTTGACCGGGGACTCTCTGCTCTCCAGATGATCGCTCCCGAAGACAGGGAGAGAGCAGGAGAGGCCATACAGAGGGTGTTTGCGGGCGAGGCACCCCGCACTCTTCCCCCCGGCGAGTACACGGCAATCCGGAAGGACGGCAGCACCTTCCCCGTCACAATATACTCAGCGCCGATCGTCTCCGGGGCAGAAGTGACCGGGCTCCGCGGGATCATCGCCGATAACACGGCCCGGAAGGCTTTCGAGAATGCCATCCGGGAGAGCGAGAGGTTATACCGGACGATCTTCGAGACGACCGGGACGGCAACTGTCCTCATCGAGAGCGATGGGACGATTTCCCTTGCAAATTCCGAGTTCGTCCGGTTGAGCGGCCTTCCCCGGGAAGAGATCGAGAACAGGAAGACGTGGATGGACTTCGTGGTCAGGGAAGACCTCGAGCGGATGGTTGCCCAGCACCATCTCAGGCGATCAGACCCGGAAAAAGCCCTCAAAAACTATGAATTCCGGTTTGTAACGGCGACAGGAGAGATCCGGCACATTTACCTCTCGGTTAACCTCATCCCGGGCACCCGGAAGAGCGTTGCGTCCCTGCTGGATATCACGCCCCGCAAGAAGGCAGAAGAAGCCCTCGTCGAGGCAAACAAAGATTATAACGCCCTCCTCGACCAGATACAGGACGTCTACTACCGGAGTGACACGGAAGGAAGGCTCGTGAAGGCGAGCCGTTCATGGGCAGTGCTCCTTGGGTACGATGATGTCGCGGAATGCATCGGGAGACCAATTGCAGAGGACTTTTACGCGAACCCGGCAGACAGGGAAAAGTTGCTGGAGGAGATCTACCGGAACGGGAGGGTGACCAATTACGAAGTGACCCTCCGGAAAAAGGACGGGACCCCCGTTGTTGTCTCGACGAACAGCTACCTCGTCCATGGACCGGACGGGACAGTCCTTGGCGTGGAGGGGACGTTCCGCGACATCACCGGGCAGATACGGGCCCGGGACGAGCTGCGCAGGAGCGAAGAGCGGTTCCGCCTGATATTCTCCACGGTGCCGAGTGCCGTTGTCGTGTACGAGGCCGTCGACAATGGAGAGGATTTCATCATCCGTGACTTCAACCCACGGGCAGAAGAGATCGAACGCCTCGCACGAAAAGACGTCGTCGGGAGGCGCGTCACCGAAGTCTTCCCGGGAGTGCGGGAATTCGGGCTCCTCCCGGTGTTCCGGCAAGTCTGGAAGACGGGGCAAGCCGCATACTTTCCGCCGGCACTCTACAGGGACCACCGCGATCCCGGTACATGGCGGGAAAACTGGGTCTACAAGCTGACGAGCGGGGAGATCGTGGCCATCTACAGGGACGTCACCAGCTGGGTCCGGGCACAGGAAGACCTGCGGAAGAGCGAGGAGCGCTACCATCACATCATCGAGTCCCAGACCGAGTTCATCTGCCGGTTCCTTCCCGATGGCACCCATGTCTTCGTGAACAGGGCGTACGCTGACTATTTCGGCATGACCCCGGAGGAAATGACCGGCCGCGTGTTCCGGCCAGCCATCCACCCGGACGACCGCAAGAGGGTGCGGGAGTTCTTCGCATCGCTCACCCCCGATCACCCGGCCGGTACCATCGAGCACCGGATCATCATGCCGGACGGCGGGGTCCGGTGGCAGCAGTGGAGCGACCGGGCAATCTTTGGCGAAGACGGGAGGCTTGTCGAGTACCAGTCGGTCGGCCGTGACATTACGGAACAGAAACGGGCGATGGAGGATCTCGAAAGGTACAGGCAAAGGCTCGAAGCGGCAATGGACCTTGCCCACATGGCTTACTGGGAATTCGACATTGCATCAGGGATACTCACTTTCAATGACCGGTTCTATGCCCTGTACGGCACGACAGCGGAACGGGAGGGAGGGTACCAGATGCCCGCAGAGGTCTATGCCCGTGAGTTCGTCCACCCGGACGATGCGCACATGGTGGCCGAGGAGGTGGAGAAGGCCCAATCGGCAAATAGTTCGGACTTTCTCTCGATCCGCCAGCACCGGATCATCCGCCGGGACGGGCAGGTGCGGTGGATCGTCGTGCGCATCGGCCTCATCAGGGACGGGTCAGGCCGGCCGGTGAAGACCCATGGCGTCAACCAGGACATTACAGAGATGAAAAGGGCCGAGGAAGCCCTCCGGGAGAGGGAGGAGAGGTTCCAACGGCTCGCGGAGAACGCAGAGGACCTTGTCTACCGCTACGAGCTCTTCCCCGCCCGCGGGTATACGTACGTCTCTCCCTCGGCTACGAAGATCACGGGGTACACTCCCGAAGAGCATTATGCGGACCCGGATTTGGGATTCAAAATCGCGCTCGAAGAAGACCGCCCCCTGTTGGAGGCTCTCGCCCGTGGGGAGGATGCCGCTGCCATCAAAAGACCCCTTGAGCTGCGGATGCGGAGAAAAGACGGGTCGGTTTTCTGGACAGAACTGGTAAACGTCCCCATCCTTGATGCACAGGGGAGAGTCGTTGCCGTCGAAGGGATCGCACGCGACATTACCGAGCGGAAACGGATCGAGGATGCACTCCGCACGGCGAACCGCAAGCTCAACCTCCTCTCGTCCCTCACCCGCCACGATATCGCCAACCAGCTCACCGTCATCCAGGGCTATGCTACCCTTCTTGCGGAGGAGCAGCCCGGACCCGGCGTGCTTGAAAAAACCGGGGTGATCCAGGGAGCTGCCGGGCGTATCGCGGCAATGATCCGGTTCACGAAAGACTACGAGAACATCGGCGTCGAACTCCCCGTCTGGCACGATGTCCGGAGCCTCGTTGACTCCGTTGTGGCGGAGGTCGATCGTGGCAACGTCCGCCTGATCAATGACATCCCGGAGAAGACGGAGATCTTTGCCGACCTGCTGATCCGCAGGGTATGGTTCAACCTCGTGGATAACGCCGTCCGGCACGGGGAGAAGGTAACGGCAATCAGGTTCTTTGTGGAAGAAAAGGAGGACGGTCTTTCCATCGTGTGCGAGGACGACGGGACAGGCATTCCCGCCGGGGAGAAAGAAAAGATATTTGAACGGGGATACGGGAAGAACACGGGCATGGGCCTCTTCTTGTCCCGCGAGATCCTCGCGATCACCGGGATAACGATTTCCGAGAACGGCGAGCCGGGGAAGGGGGCACGGTTCGAGATCAGGGTGCCGCCCGGAAAGTTCAGGAAAGCATCGGCGGGTCCGTGAACAGGGGCCGTGCCTGTTTTTTGGGGGCCACGGGATTTTTGGAAAATGTTCCAGGGCTGCCATTCCCTCATCCTGATGAGTACGAATCATGATCAGGGAGTTCGTGGACCGGGGGGAACCGTCGCTGACACAGGCTCCCTCCGCACATGTACCGATGCAAAGCATCGATTCCACGTATCTCAAGGAATTGTCCAATGCACTATGGCATTCCTCAAATGCGCCCGGTTGAAGTACACCGGGATACCGGGAAAGGCTTCATAAACAGTGCAGGAGAAAAGAGCATTCCGATCCGTGGAAAAGAGAAAGAATCCAGCGCTTAAAAACTCTCCGGAATCATCAGAATAAAAGATCCGCGCATTATTGAAGAGATCGCGGAAAGTGATCGCCCAGCCGGATTTTTTGACATTCCCCCCCGGGAGGTGGGCCATTTTTGATATGACTTTCCCTGAATACCGGGTAACCGGTTCTTTGAAAGGAAAGGAAAAAACGAAAAAAAAAGGCTCTTCGCTAATCTGAGTGGGTAATGAGAACCCAATGTGGGGGCTGGTCGCCCCCACACCCCCCCATGAGGATGGTTCCACCGCCCCCCAAAAGGTGCGCCCCGGCGGCGGT
>JARYMB010000036.1 GCA_029907345.1 Methanolinea sp. | reverse complement strand
GGAAGGGGGGGTTCCGCCTCCGGTACGGGCGTTCGCGGAACACGGGGTTTGCCGCAGCAGGCCTTTCCCCGGCGACGATGCACATCCTGGGCGATTACCTCGCGGTCGGGACCCAGATGAAGATCGAGCGCCCGGGGAAGGCTGCAGGGATCGTCCCGGTGGACACGATTGAGGGGCCGACGGTCCGGCTGAAGAACGGCGACGTCCTTCGCATCGACGATCCTGACCTCGCGGTCAGGCTCAGGGACGAGGTCGACCGCATCCTCGACGTCGGCGAGATCCTGATCGGGTACGGCGAATTCCTCGAGAACAACCACCCTCTCGTGCCGCCTGCCTACTGCCACGAGTGGTGGTGCCAGGAGGGGGGAAAGGAACGGCCCCGGACGGAGGAAGAGGCGATCGCCCAGTGTTTCGAGGGGGCATTCCTCCACCCCGATTTCACCTTCCTGTGGGACGATATCTCTCCCTCCGAGGTGCGCGAAATTGCCGATTACGTCTCGGCGAAGGGGGAGATCCGCCACGGGATTCTCGTTCTCCCGCCGGACCCCCGGATCAAGCACCTCCTCGAGGAGATACTCCTCCCCCACCGCGTGAGGGAGGACCAGATCTGCATCAGCGAGTACCTCGTCTTCCTCGCGTGCCTCGGCCTCGACCTGGCACTGAAGAGACGGACGGCCTGGGAGAGTGCGCCTGCCGGAAATGACACCCTTGCACTCGTCAGCCACCTCTCGGGCCTCCCCATGCGGTCCCGGGCCGGGACACGGATTGGTGGACGCATGGGGCGGCCGGGCAAGTCCCGCCCCCGGAAGATGAACCCCCCTCCCCACGGTCTCTTCCCCCTCGGCGAGGCAGGGGGGAACAGGCGATCGTTCCAGGAAGCACAGGCCCACGCACCCCAGCCCAACATGGACGGCGGCGTGATCACCATCGAGACGGGGAGACGCCGCTGCCCCTCCTGCGGGACCGAAACATTCCGGAACAGGTGTGCCTGCGGCAGCCACACGGAGCCGGTGTATACCTGTCCCCGGTGCAGGCGGGAGGTTCCGGGCGCAACCTGCCCTGCCTGCCACGTCCCTGCCACCTGCGCGGCGACGACAACACTCAACGTCAGGCAGGAGTACATGGCGGCCGTCGAGAGACTGGGTCTCCGCGAGAACGCTATTTCCCTCGTGAAGGGCGTCCGGGGACTGATATCGCGGGAAAAGACGGTCGAGCCAATCGAGAAGGGCATCCTCCGGGCGGCCCGGGACATCTTCGTCTTCAAGGACGGCACCGTCCGCTTCGACATGATCGACCTGCCCCTAACGCACATCCGGCCCGCCGAAATCGGCGTGTCCCCCGAAAAGCTGAGGGAACTGGGCTACGATGCGGATGTCGAGGGAAAACCCCTCGCCTCACCCCTGCAGGTGGTCGAACTGCGGCCCCAGGACATCCTCCTCTCCGACTCCTGTGCCGAGTACATGGTACGGGTCGCCCAGTTCATCGACGAGCTCCTCGAGAAGTGCTACGGCCTTGCCCCCTTCTACAGGGTCAGCTCGCGGGATGACCTCCTCGGCCACCTTGTCATCGGGCTTGCGCCCCACACGAGTGCCGGCGTCCTCGCCCGTATCGCGGGGTTCTCCCGGGCGAACGTCGGGTATGCCCACCCGTTCTTCCACGCGGCCAAGCGGAGGAACTGTTTTTACGGCGACACCCTGATCGAGACGTTCGACGGGAGGGAATGGAGCACGAAACCCATCCGGCAGATCGTTGCGGAGAACTTCGATCTCTCCCGGCCCGGGATAGACCGGCTCGGCACGTACTACTCCGATCCCCGGTCAACGCTCCTCGTCCGGACCGTGGATACCGAGGGAAAGCCCCATCTCCGGCGGGTCACTTCTGTCTCCATCCACCGGGCCCCCTCCGCCCTGATCCGGTTCGAGACAAAGGGGGGCCGCTCCATCGCAGTCACCCCCGACCACGCGATGCTCCTCTGGGACGTCTGTTTCCTGCGCAAGATCCGGGCCGTCGAGGTCAAAGAGGGGGATGCCGTGCCGGTGATGGTCGGGATGAACGTCCTTGCCGACCACATTGCCCGGCGGGACGTCATCCCCTGCCCTGACGACCGGGTCTTCTGCCTCACGGTCACGGACGAGCACACGGTCTGTGCAAACGGCATCTTCACGGGGCAGTGCGACGGGGACGAGGACTGCATCATGCTCCTCCTCGACGGGCTGATCAACTTTTCCCGGTCTTTCCTCCCGGAGACGAGGGGCGGGACGATGGATGCACCGCTGGTCCTCACGACGCGGATCGACCCTGCGGAGATCGACAAGGAGAGCCACAACCTCGACGTCGGGTCCGGCTACCCGCTCGGGTTCTACCTCGCGGCCCTGCGGTATGCCCATCCCCGCGAAGTGGAGGAACTCGTCGACAGGGTGGGCAGGAGGCTCGGGACGCCCGCCCAGATGGAGGGTTTCTCCTTCTCCCACGACACGACGGATATCTCGGCAGGGCCGATCGAGTCGATGTATACCCAGCAGAAGACGATGATCGACAAGCTGACAAAGGAACTCGAACTCGCGGAGAAGATCCGGGCCGTCGACGAGCACGACGTGGCCGAGAGGGTGCTCACGACCCACTTCATCCGTGACCTGATGGGCAACCTCTCGGCCTACTCCCGGCAGAAGTTCCGGTGCACAAGGTGCAACGCGAGTTACCGGCGGATGCCGCTTGCAGGCAAGTGCACGCGGTGCGGCGGAAACATCATCCCGACGGTGCACGAGGGCTCGGTGAAGAAGTACCTCGAGGTCTCCCGCGACATCTGTGCCCGGTACAGGATCTCGGACTATACCCGCCAGAGGGTTGCCGTCCTCGACATGGCAATAGAGTCGACGTTCGGGCAGGAGAAGTCCGAGCAGAAGGGACTTGCCGACTTCATGTGACCCTGCGTCCAAACGGCAATTCTCAAGGTCAGACAGGACGATAATTCCTCCCGATGTACGATCTTGCACGCCTGCGGGAGGAGTTCCCGGTCCTTGAAAGGTGCATATACCTCGACTCCGCCTCGACCAGCCAGACACCGGTCAGAGCGGTGGAGGCCATGTGCGCGTACTTCTACGAGTATGCCGCAAACCACGGCCGCGGATCCCACCGGCTGGCACGGAAAACGACGGAGGAGTACGAGCGGACGCGGGACGTGCTGGCCCGTTTCCTGGGTGTAACTCCCGGCACGCTCGTCTTTGTCCGGAACACGACAGAGGCGATCAACCTCGTTGCAAACGGGATGTCGTGGAAGAGGGGCGACGAGGTCGTCACGACCGCCCTCGAGCACCATGCCAACCTCCTGCCCTGGATGAACCTGGAGAAGAGGGGCGTCCGCACCGTGGTTGTCCCCCACCATGGCGGAAGGGTCGATCCCGCCGAAATTGGAGGTGCCCTGACGGAGAGGACGCGCCTTGTCGCGATCACGCACATGACAAACGTCCTCGGGACCGTCCAGCCTGTGGAGGAGGTTGCAGGCATTGCCCACGACCGGGACGTCCCGGTCCTCCTCGATGCTGCGCAGTCTGCCGGGCACATCCCGTTCGACGCCGGGAAGTTCGATTTCGTCGCCATCCCGGGGCACAAGGGGCTCCTCGGTCCCCAGGGGACGGGAGTCCTGTATGCATCCGATCTCTCCCTCCTCTCGCCGTGCTGCTACGGTGGCGGCATTGTCGGGGAGGTCACGCTCGACGGGTTCTCCCTGCTCCCCCCGCCCGCCCGGTTCGAGGCAGGGACGCCGAACATCCCGGGCGTGATCGGCCTTGGTGCAGCGATCGGGCTCGTCGGGGAGCTCGGGGTGGAAAACATCCACCGGCACGAGACCTCGCTTGCCTGCCTTGCCCATGACGGCCTCTCCGCCCTGCCCGGCGTCGAAGTCTACAGCCCCCGGGGCTCGCCGGTCATCTCCTTCAACGTCAGGGGATTGAGCTCCCACGCGTGTGCCGCGGAACTCGACCGGCGAAGGGGCATCTGCGTCCGATCCGGGTTTCACTGTGCCCAGCCGCTGGCCGCTTCCCTCCACCCCGGGGGAACCGTACGGGCGTCGCTTGGGTGCTATACAACGGGGGAGGAGGTCTCTGCCCTCGTGGAGACCGTAAGGGAGATTGCGGGCTCTCTCACCGGCTGACAAAAGACCGTGCAGGGTTATTCCGGGTAGTTAAGGGCCGGCCTTGCAGGTTTCCCCGACCAGCATACCCGGTCACCCCGTATTTTCCCGGTGCAGAAAGGGGCCCTCTGCCTGCAGCGGTACCCGCCTTTTTGATTTTAAAGGGGGGATCCGGACTCCGGGTTTAAATATTTTTACCTGAAATGTACCATGTGCACCACCAATTTGGTTCTTTCCATCTGTCTTTTGGCAAAGACGCGGCCGGTGCATAAATTTCAGAGGGGGAATTGAATGCTTGAAGTTCAGGAATATGCCGAGATATTCGAGAAAAATCCGATTCCACATGGTATCCTGGATAAGGACCTGAAGATACTCCTGGTTAATGAACCGCTCTGCAGACTGCTCGGGTATGGCAGGGAAACCCTTATCGGGCTCCCGCTTTCCGACATCAAGAATAAAAACATGATCCGGTATATCAGGGATTCGGGTGGTTCCATCCTGGACGCGCTTTCCGGCAAAGTGAGTGTGGGGGAGAGCACGATGGAGACTCCCTCGGGAATCCACACAGTTATACGGACGAATATCCCGCTCCTCGACGAAAAAGGGAATGTCAAGTACATTTACATCAACTACAACGACATCACAAAAGTCATCAAAAAGCAGGAATACATGGCCCGCGAGGTCGAAGAGCTCCAGAAAATGTACGCCCGGATGGCGAAAGGTGACCTGACCCTCCGGTATGACATAACGCAGCCTGACGAAGATACAAAGGACGTCTACGAGCAGATTATTCTTCTGCGGGATGCGGTACGCGGAATTATAGGGTCTCTCCAGAACAACATCCGCGACGTCAACGATAAGATGAACGAGCTGACGCGGGCAGCGGAAGTCACGAGCGTCGATATCGGCGATGCGGTAAAGAGCCTCCATTACATTGCAGAGAAAACTGCATCCTTAAGTTCCAACGCGGAGAAGTCGGCACAGAACATAGAAGAAGTTCTCAAGGCGATGGGCGACATGAGCGCCACGATAGAGGAGATTGCCTCCTCGATGGAATCGGTCTCCAACCTGTCGCGGGAAACGAACAATCTCTCGAGGAAGGGTGCACAGCTCGCGGGAGATACCGAGAAAAGCATGGCCGACATTGCAGCCTCGACAGCGCAGGTCTCCGAGATCGTCTCGAAAGTCGAACGCCAGATGAACGAGATTACCAAGATTGTCAGCCTGATAAGGGACCTTGCCAACCAGACAAACCTCCTCGCACTCAATGCCGCGATCGAGGCGGCGCGGGCCGGGGATGCCGGCCGCGGGTTTGCAGTCGTGGCAACAGAGGTCAAGGCTCTTGCCCAGGAATCGGGTCAATCAGCCGAAAAGATCGAGGGAATGATCAACAACCTCAACAAGGAGACTCTCAATGCGACGCAGGCAATGAAGGCCGCCAAGGCTGTCGTCGAGACCGGATCCCGGATGGTGACAGAGACGCTCCAGGCCTTCATGAAGATTGCCGACTCCATAGACCACGTGGCAAAGAGCGCCGAGGAGGTGGCATCTGCCACGGAAGAACAGGCTGCCGCAACCGAGGAGATCACTGCGACTGTGAACGAGGTGGCGAGGATTGTTGACCAGACCGCAAAGGAAGCGACGGGCATTGCGGCCGCAGTTGAAGAATCGACATCATCTATGGACGAAATCTCAACAATGGCCAACAAGGTGAACGCAATTGCCGCCGAAGCCCTGGCCGCAAACAAGAGATTCAAGGTCGAATGAGGGGTGTCGGCCATGGCCCCATCCAGCATGCCGGGTGTCTCGTCACCGGATAACAGGATCCACGGCGGAACTATCCAGGTCGTCGAGTTTTTCCTCGGGAACCGTCACTTCGCAATAGACCTCTTTGACGTGCGCGAAGTCGTGGAATACACGACCATTACCACTCTTCCCAGCACCCCCTCCTGGGTAAGGGGGATTATCGACCTTCGGGGGGAGATCACGGTGATCGTCGACCTCCGCGGGAAACTTGCCATCACCGAAACCTCCGGCATCCCCGAGGAGGACCGGAGAATAATCGTCCTTGATGAAAAGGTCATGGGAAAAAAGATCGGTATCCTCGTCGACGACGTGACGTCCGTTTCGACATTCGAGGCGGCCCAGGTGGACTGTAACCGGGACACATTCCTTACCGACGGCTCGTCTGCGACCATTCTCGGTATCATCAAAAAGAAAGATCGGGACAAGGATCGGGACCAGAACGAGCTGATAATCTGGATCGATGTAAAGAAGCTGCTGGAGGAGATTTCCGGGATTTCCTGACAGGAATACCCCCAGGAATCAGTCCTCCGGGGTTTCTTTTCCCCTGACAATCATTTTTTTGCCCACCATGTCCCGGGAGTCTTTCTTCAGCATGGCTATCATCACCGGTAGTTCGGAAGAACGCTCCCTGGTAAGAAGCCCGTGGGAATCGCACGGGGTTTTTTCGAGGTTCCCCGTCATTCCTGGGAAATGAAAGCCCAAAGAGTGGAATCGTTTCCAGTCACAGGGGACGGGTGGATCGTGAAGGTTTATCCTGCTGCCTGATCCTTTCCTATTGTACAGGAGCGAGTGTGACTGAGAGGCCAAAAGTGACCGACTCAAGATCGGTTCTCGCAGGAGTTCGCAGGTTCGAATCCTGCCACTCGCATTCATCATCAGGCAACCACCGTTTCCTTGCCCGGTGCGCCTTTCTCCCCTCTACCGATGCATCTGCATCCTCTTTTCTGCCCCTGAACCGTACCGGTCACCGTTTCCTCCCGTGACACCACCCTTAATCTCTTTCCGGGAGAAACAGGTGTTCCGCATGTTCAGACCGCTTGATGTGGATCGGTGGGAGAGGGAGCGGCGTTCGAGCCTCGACGAGGCAAAGGCCTCGGCAGCCCGGATCATCGAAGAAGTCCGGAAAGGCGGGGATGCCGCCCTCCTCCGGATGGCACAGAAGCACGAACCGGAGTGCACGTCCGTCCGTGTCATGCCCGAGGAGGTCGACGCGGCCTACGAGGAGGTCGAAGACCGGCTGATCGAGAGCCTGATCGAGGCAGAGGCGCGGATCACGCGGTTCCACGAGCTCCAGAAGGAGAGAAGCCTCTGGCTCGAGGAGACTGAACCGGGCATCGTGCTCGGTGTCAAGACAACGCCGCTCGACCGCGTGGGACTGTACGTCCCGGGCCGCCGGGCCGCCTATCCCTCCACGGCCCTGATGAACGCCGTACCGGCAAAGGTAGCGGGAGTTGCCGGGATGTGCGCCTGCAGCCCTCCGCCCATCCTCCCGCTCACCCTGGTTGCGCTCGATATCGCAGGCGTGGAGGAGATCTACCGGATCGGGGGAGCCCAGGCCGTCGCGGCGATGGCACTCGGGACGGAGACGATCCGCCCGGTCCAGAAGATCGTCGGGCCGGGCAACGTGTACGTGACGGCAGCAAAGATGCTCCTCCGGGAACACGCGGAGATCGACTTCCCGGCGGGTCCAAGCGAGATCGGCATCATCGCGGACGCAACCGCCAACCCGTCCTTCATCGCGATCGATATCCTCGCCCAGGCAGAGCACGACCCGGACGCCGCCTGCGTGCTCGTGACAACCGACGGGGCGCTTGCGCAGAGGGTCGGCAGGGAGGTCGAACGACTCTTTGCACAGTCCCCGCGGAAGGAGATCATCGAAAAGGCACTGGCCCACTCCGGGTACGTGATCGCGCCTGACATGGACGAGGCGGTCCGCATGATGGACCGGATCGCCCCCGAGCACCTCTCCATCCAGGTCAGCGACCCGCTCGCGGTCCTCTCTGCCGTCAGGCATGCCGGGTCCATCTTCGTCGGTCCCTATACCCCGGTTGCAGCCGGTGACTACGCGTCGGGCACAAACCACGTCCTGCCCACGGCAGGGTACGCGAAGATGTACTCGGGGCTGAACGTGGGCCACTTCTGCAAGACGTCCACCGTCCAGATCATCGGGAAGGAGGGCCTCGAGGCGATCGGAGACATCATCGAGACGATCGCGGACGCCGAAGGGCTATTCGCCCATGCCGAGTCGGTCCGCATCAGGCGGAAGGGGACCTGACAATTTTCCATGGAAATGGCTCCGCCATTTTCATTCCGTGTCCGCGTGTCCCGATGGGAACCATGTGGTTTTTCCTGCCTGCCCGGCTCTTTGCCCTTCCCGTGATACCCCGAAAAAGTCCCCCGTTTTGTCTCCTTTTCTCCTCCACCGTTCCCATTAAGATTCCGTCCCTCCCTTTCCTGTACAGGGACATCCCATGGCAATCGACTGGTACATGGATTTCGTGGACACGTCCCACGAACCCGGAAAGGACGAACTTATAGCCCTTTTTTCCTTCGAACCGGCGGCAGGCATCAGCAGGGAGGAGGCCGCCGGAAGGATCGCTTCCGAGAGCTCGACAGGGACCTGGACGACACTGGCCTCCCTCCCCGAACGGATGAAGGACCTCCAGGCAACCGTCTTTGCGCTAGAGGGAAATTACGCATGGATCTCCTACCCTCTCGATCTCTGGGAGGAGGGCAATGCTGTCCAGCTGCTGAGCGGGATCGCGGGAAACATCTTCGGGATGAAGGCGCTCCGGAACCTCCGGCTCATCGATGTCACCCTCCCGCAGGCGTACATCTCCCACTTCCGCGGGCCGCACTTTGGCATGGAGGGTATCCGGACGATGATGAAGGTGCACGGCAGGCCCCTGACAGGGGCGGTCCCGAAGCCGAAAGTGGGTTTTTCCGCGAAGGAACACGCACAGGTCGCGTACGAGACATGGATGGGCGGGTTTGACTTTGCCAAGGACGACGAGAACCTGACCTCCACGTCCTTCAACAGGTTCGAGGACAGGGTTCGGGAGATGACGCGGTTGCGGGACCGTGCCGAGCAGGAGACAGGGGAGACGAAGTCCGCGTTCCTCAACATCACGGCCGACACCGAGACCATGAAGAAGCGGGCCGACCTGCTTGCCGCATCCGGGTGGAACTACGCGATGATCGACGTCGTGGTCGCCGGGACAGCAGCAGTCGCAACGATGCGGGACTACTGCTCGGACCTCGGGCTTGCCATCCATGCGCACCGGGCCATGCATGCCGCCTTCTCGCGCAACAGGAAGCACGGGATATCCATGCAGTTCCTTGCCAAGCTGATGCGCCTGATCGGCGTCTCGCAGATCCATACCGGGACGGCGGTGGGAAAGCTCTCCGGGACAAAGAGAGAGGTGGCCCTCCTTGCCGACGTCCTGCGGGAGCAGCACGTGAAGGCCGTCCCGCACATCCTCCTCGACCAGGACTGGGGCGGTATAAAGACCGCGTTCCCGGTCTCCTCAGGCGGGCTCCACCCCGGCCTCGTCCCGGACGTCCTCGGCATCTACGGCTGCGACCTCGTGCTGCTCGTGAGCGGCGGCATCCACGGCCACCCCGACGGGACGCGGGCCGGGGCGGTTGCGACGATGCAGGCGATCGAGGCCTGGAAGGAGGGAATATCCCTCGACGAGAAGGCAAAACGCTCCCGGGAGCTTGCCCGGGCTCTGGAGAAATGGGGATACATGCGGCCGAAATGAGAGAGAACATTGAGGACATTTGCCGTCCAGGTATCCGGCAGAAAGACTTTTTTTATAGAGACAGCACCCGATTCAATTAATTAATCTCGTACATATGGGAATGACCATGAAGGAAATGAAACCAATAATGTTCAACTAAAATATTGTCGTTCTTCAATTGACCAATATAACAATCAAAAGGGGAATTGCATAAGGAACAAGCAGATCATAAATAACAAAATTTATTGGCGCCATCGTGAACCTTCCTGTTAGGTGCGGATAAATGAGATATTTCCTTGTTTTGATTCCCTTCCTTTTTTTCGCAGGACTTGCAACAGCAGACATTCCGGCAAACCAGACGCTCGAAACGCAGGGGTTGCAGACACACACGGATGTGACCGTAACAGGTCTCTTCACGGAAAGTGACACCGCTGTCATGCAGGGTGCGACGGCAGCGCTCGATAACACACTGGACCCTCCGGGGGGAACTTGGGTCAGCACTATGGATTATTTACAATT
>JARYMB010000035.1 GCA_029907345.1 Methanolinea sp. | reverse complement strand
CCCAAGAACGCTCATCAGCGCGTTTCGGAGCGCTGCAGTAACGATTTCGTGGAGGGGTTCCCCAATCTTTCTTCGTTTCCCAGTCAGGTCCTCCCTGACCCTCCGGATGATTTCATCGGCCACCGGGAGGGCGACATCATTCTCGAGAAGGACCATCTGCAGTTCGAAGAGGGGTTCCTCGACATCTTTCTCCGAGATAAAAAATTCCCTTTCTGTAATGAGGACTTTTACCCGCGAGAGGAGGGAAGGATCCTTTTCTGCCGCCTCCGCAGGTGCCGCACCACCCGGGACCCCGGTTTTCTCCCCAGAAGGTTCTGCAGGGATATTCTGCCCGATTTTGTCTTCCAGTGACCCTGTTATCTTCTGGAGCCTGGACCGGAGCCCCTCAAACATCGTTCACCACGACCCTTTCAGCCGCCGGGTTCCCCGCCCTGTGCAGCCCGCGCCTGCTGCGCCTGGTACTGGTGATACCCTGCCTCGAGACGGCGGCCTATCTCGTTTATCTGTGCGCGTATCTGCTCGAGGGTCTCCATCACTTTCTTTGCCGAAGCTTCCATCTCGGTGATGCGGTCCTTGAGGTATTCGACCGCTTCTTCCGTCGAACGTTCCACGACAACCTCTGACCCGATATTGACGAGGACGCGGCCGGGATTCTCGACCCGGGCACGGACACTGATCCCTGCTCCCATCTGGAGAAGGACTGTGCTCTCGGGAGATTCCGCAATTCCCTTCACAGCCTCTATTGCAGACATCGCTTCAACCCTCCCTTCCTCGAGGAGCGCGAGCTGCTGGGAGAATACCTCTGCCTGCTGCCTGTATTCGTTGAGGTATATCTGCAGGGACTGGAGTTCCCTTGGGTCGATTGCGTCCACGCTACTCACCTTTGAGCAGGGTAACGGAGTGGATAGTGATATACCTTCTTTTTACACGGTGCTTGCTTCCAAACAGCGTGAATGTGCGTTCCTTTGCCTGCATTTCACTCGGTGCCTCGATGATCTTTGAGAACGGGCGGATCTCGCCGCCCATCCTGAAATCGCCTTTTACCTCGAACTTCTGTTCTGCCATTTCCTCTCACTCCAGAAAACCAAAAACGTCCTCTATTCGTCCCAGCTCAAACCCGGTTGTCTCAAGTCCGGCCACGTATCCCTTCGAATTGACGAGGAGTCCTGTCCCGACGAGCCCTGTCCCGCCGTTCACCGACCCCGTGCCGACGGGAATCCCGGAGACCTCCTCCACCCTCTGTATCTCGGCTCTCGTGCAACGGGGATGGACAAGGACACCCCTGTTTGTTGCCACGCCTGCCATGCCGACGGTCTTGACGCCGCCCAGCGTGAGGGGCACAACCGTCACTCCGAGGAAATCCCCGATCTCCCCTGCCATCTCCCCGGGCATGTCCGGGTGGACCGCCGCAAACGAGTCATTGACGAGGATGACGTTGCCTGCCGCGTTCATCGTGTGTTCGAGCAGATATACCTCGCGGTATTCCCGAAGGATGGAGATTTCCACCTCCGTTGCCATCCCGCTCACGACAAAACCCCTCGCGTTGCCCGTGAGCAGGGAACCGATGATCTCGCTTCCCTGGACCGTGGTCGGGATAATCTCGACTCCCAGCAGCTCCCTGAGTGCTTCCCCGAACTCCGCGGGAGCCGAGGGGGGGATTACCGCGACGTCGTCCAGGACACGGGAGAAGACCCCTATGTGGGGGATTCCCCCAAACGAGATCGTCCTTTCCATCTCACTCCTCTGCGAGCTCGGCCTGGACCTGGCCATCGTCGAACTTCATGGCCCTTACCCGGATCCGGGAGGGGGGCTTTTCGGAACCCCGGTCCCAGACACGCTCGTTGATGGTCCGGTCGAGTTTGACGTCGCTGCTCTTCATGTGCCGCGCAAGGAACTTCCTGATATCCTTGATGGCGGTGTTGCTCCTCTTCCACCGCGGTGCCCTCTTCGCTTCGCGCAGGGGGATCACGTAGATCTGTTCCTGGACCTTCTCTGCCATGGTGACCTCACACCTTCAACGTGCTCCGTCTCCAGTTCCGCCTGCGCGGGTGCGTTGTGACCTGGCGTTTCGTCCGGGCCATCACCCATGCAGGAACCCTGCGATTCTGCTCGCACGCCTTCGCGAGGCGCATCTTGAAACCTTTCGTTGATCTGCTCATGGAAATTTCACCTCACCCTCTCGTGTCTGCCGGACCAATGACCAGTGACTGCTCATGGAACATGGGGAAAAAGCGGGTGGCATCCTCCCCCCTGGCACGGACAGCCTCACGCAGTTCCACCTCGTAGTCACCGTTCTCCAGTGTGCCCGTCTCCCCAAGGATTACTCTAAGGTAACGGGCTGCCATGCGGTCGACTTCCCGGCGGGGATACCCGAGAAGCGGCCGGACGTAGGAACACCCATGGGTGTCCTGGAGGGACTGGGCCTCGTCCCTGGAAAGCATGGGAACACGGTCGTCGAACCGCGTGCCATCCGCGACAACCCTGTAATACGATGCAAGGTCGCGGAGTGCGGCTGTATGGACCATGGTGATTGCCTCTGCCGGATATCCCCTTTCCAGGATGGAATCGACCGCTGCCGACAGCAGGCCCGGGGAAAAGACCCTGACTCTCCAGGGTAACCCGAGTGCACCTGCCGCCCTCTCCACGGCGGAAAGGTCCCTGTGCTTTCCGAACACGTACGTGTTCAGCTCCACGGTATAATCCCGGGAGAGGAGGATTGCTGCCAGGGAACTGTCCTTTCCCCCGCTGAAGAGGACTCCGGCCTTCATCCTTTCCTGGTAATCCTGAAATCCTTTTTTGCAGGCAGTAACTGCTGCAGCAGGGACTTCAACTGTTCGTCAGTTATCTTCTGCTTGATACGACCGCTATTTGCCAGGAGGACGAGCTGCTGTTCCACTGCCCGTGCAAAATCAGGGCGCGTGAGCTTGATGGTATTGAGGCGTTCGCGTGCCTCGGGCTCGAGAATCTGGAGGAGGACTGCATGGATCTGCGACTCGATCTGTCTCTGCCTCTCGGCCTCTTCCTGCAGCAGCTGCTGATCGTATGCCTGCTGCTGTAACTGGGCCATTCTCCTGCGCCGGAGTTCTGCAAGCTCGTCGTCTCCCATCGGTCATTCCTCACTGCGTGGCCTGGGTCTTTTCCTCCCTGGCCATCCTGTCAGCCAGGTTGTCCATGAACGATATACCGCCGGGGCTTACCCTTCTCCCGGTCTTCTCCTTCTGGATCAATCCGGCTGTCTCGAGCTGCTGGAGGGCTTTGCGCAGGATTGACCCGCTCCCCTTCCTGAACTGTTTCGGCCGGGAACCCCGGTCCTTCTTGCCCCCGTATATCGTGCGGAGTCGCTGCACCCCGATGGGTCCCTCGATGTAGACCCGCCGGAGGATGGATGCCGTCCTGACAAACCACCATTCGGGGTCGTGGGGAGGCATCTCCTTGTGCACTCCCGTCTTGGCGAATGCTGCCCAGTCGGGAGGCTTCATCTCCGGTTTTTTCTTCAGTTCCTCGGCCAGGGTGCGGATGAACCTGTCTGCCGGGACGTCATAGACGGTTGTCATACCTGGTATAACCTCACTGTCACCGATTGGAATGAACAGTCTTTACTATTTTGTGTGCTGTACTTTTATATATTTCGAGCATGGAGCCCTATTCGTGGCGACTGCCGGAAATATCCCGGATTCTATCCCTTTTTGTGTTCCTCGAGCACTGCAGTCCTGCCTCGTACCATCACCAGCCTGGCACGGGTACTCCTTGCAAGGCTCCCGGGGTCAAAATCCGCGTTGCGCAACCATTTCACCTTGACCCTGTGCCTCTTTTCGAGCTGGAGGATGACTTCGCTGATCACTGATTCCGAAAGACCCTGCTTCCCGATCCAGACAGTCGCCTTGAGATCCTGCATCGCGTCATGCCCGTCCATCCACTACTTCCTCCGGAGGGGGTACCTCATCTGCCGGTGGCACGCAAGGCACGTGACTGTAACCCTGCCGCGGTATATCCTGACCCTCGCATTGGCCCCGGGGACAAGGAAACGGTGGCAATGATGGCAGAACTGCCTCCGGAACTCCCTGTCGAGCCGGACACGGTGCTTCATTGATATCTTCCGTGCCAGCGAGACGTACCTGTCGGCAAGGGCCGGATCCGAGGGGAATGTTTTCCTTGCCTGCCTAAAGAGGATGGCTATCCTTTCGCGGGCGATGCGCCGTGCCTCGGGGTGTGCTGTTCTCCTGCTCATGGAAGTGAAAGGGAGGATATCACTCTGGTGCCGGGACGAGATATACCTTTATGCAGGTGATGCAGAATCCTCGCCGACTATGGAGACCATGCGACCCCTGACCCTGATGCGGTCTTCGCAGAATGCGCGGACTGCGCGGGGGAGGCACCGGTGCTCTTCCTTGAGGATCCGCCCGGACAGGCTCTCCTCGTCATCGCCAGGGAGCACCGGCACGCAGGTCTGGACGATGATCGGGCCTGTATCCACCCCCTCGTCAACGAAGTGGATCGTGCACCCCGAGACCTTAACGCCGTATTCGAGGGCCTGGCGCTGGGCATGCAGCCCTGCAAAACTCGGGAGGAGGGCGGGGTGGATATTGATGATCCTTCCCGGGAATTGCCTGACGATTCCCGCACCGAGGATGCGCATATAACCGGCAAGGACGAACAAATCCGCATGCAGCGACTGCATAACCCGGAGCAGGGCTGCCTCGTAGTCCTCCTTGGAAGAATACCGGGAATAATCCACGATGAAGACGGGGATTCCGGCACTCCTGGCGCGCGTGATGGCGTAAGCCTCCGGGTTATCGGACACGAGGCCGACGCACTCCGCAGGGATATAACCCTGCCCGATGGCATCGATCAGGGCCTGGAAGTTTGATCCCCTTCCGGATGCAAGGACAGCAATTCGTTTCATTCTCCTTTCTCCCCGTCCTTTTCCTCTCCCGGCGGGTGCACGATGATCTTGACCTTCACGATGCGCCGGGCCAGCATCTGGGTGACCACCAGGGTCGTGTGGCATTCCCTGATGTACACGCTCTCGCCCGGATGGGGGATATGCCCGAGGCGCTCGATGACAAGCCCGCCGATGCTCTCGTACGATTCCGAGACGGGAAGGGAGAGATCGAGTTCATCGTTGAGTTCTTCAACCCAGACCTTTGCGTCAACGAGGTAAACCCCCTCCCCTATCTTCTGGATCTGGGGTTCTTCCCTGTCGAACTCGTCGAGGATGTCGCCCACGAGTTCCTCGAGGATGTCCTCGACGGTCACGATCCCGACGAAACTGCTGTATTCGTCGAGCACGATCGCCATCTGGACCTTCCGGAGCTGCAGTTCGCGGAGTACCTCGTCGATCTTCTTGCTCTCCGGCACGAAGAAGGGGTCGTACATCAGGTCCCGGATGCTGACGTTCTTCTTTCCTGAGAGCATGCTCGAAAAGACGTCCTTGACGTTGAGGACCCCGATGATGTTGTCCATGTTCTCGTGGTAGACAGGAATACGGGAAAACCCGGTCTCGTTGAAGAGGTGGAGTGCTTCCTCGAGGGTGCTCTCGTCATCGATGAGAGCCACGTCCACGCGGGGGGTCATGATCTCCCGCGCCGTCGTGTCACCGAACTCGAGCACGGAGTAGAGCATCTCGCGTTCCTCCTGCTCGATTGCTCCTTCCTCCTTGCCCACCTCTATCCATTCCTTTATCTCCTCCTCCGTCACGGATGGTTCGGCAGCCCCCTGCTCCCCGGAGTCCTTCCTTTTCACCTTCCCGATCGCCCAAGCCAGCGGCGAGAAAACGACAGAGAGGAGGTGGATCGGCCGTGCGACGGCAAGGGCAAATTTTTCCGCGTTCCGGGCGGCATACATCTTCGGGCTGATCTCCCCGAAGACCAGGAGGAGGATGACCACTGCACCTGTTGCGATCCCGACGCCGATATTCCCGAAGATGCTGATCGTCACCGCGGTCGCAATCGACGCGGCAGCCACGTTGACGATGTTGTTGCCTATCAGGATGGTGATCAGGAACCTGTCGGGGTCCTCCTTGAGACGTGCAAGGACATCCGCGCCGGGCCTTTTTTCATTGACGAGAGTCCGGACCTTTGCACGGGTGATGGAGATCAGGGCAACTTCCGATGCAGAAAAAAAGGCAGACAACATGAGGCATATGATGAACAGCAGAAGGAATAAAAAGTCCTCGATCATCAGGTCCACGCCGGTATAACGGCTATTCTCATCATTTTCATGTGCCCAGTGACACTCTATCTATCGCACTGACATTTTATAAATTCGTCGATTCTCCGAAGAAACTCCTCATGAATCCTGATTCGTGCGCGAGGAGGGCTATCTTTTCCCGGTACGAGAGGGGCTGGCGCAGGGCAAGGTCCTCGATCTCCAGCGTGAGATGGCCCCGGTATGCCGACCGGGAAAGGCGGTCCAGGATGCCCGACACTTCAGGGTCTCCCGACGGGGGGAGGTGCATCCTTCCATCCCGGCCCGCACTCACGTGGACGTTGACAAGCCGGTCCCCGCAGAGGTCGATGTAGCGGGCTGCCACGCCGGGCCCGTCAGCCATTGCATGGGAAAGGTCGAGCGTGAAGGAGAGCCATTCTTCGCAGTCGAGGAGGGCCCGCATGCCCTCCGGGGTGCACACCAGTGCATTGATGCGGTTTTCCATGTTTTCCATGGCGACTCTCACCCCCGACCCGCGCGACACCTCCTCCAGTGCACGGATGTACCGTTCGAACTTCCCGAGGTCCGCGGGGCCCGGCGGTCTCTTTGCAGTCCTCCTGCCGGGGTGGACAGTGACCAGCGGAAAACCCGTCTTTTCCGCGAGCCTGACAGAATCGCAGACGAACCGGACGGACACATCGGCGATGACGGGGTTCACGGAAGTCGGGTTTAAATCGAGGATCGGTGCATGGAGCGTTGCCCTGTCCATGACCGGGTACATCTTCCTGGCCTTCCCGATCTCGCCCTCCGGCTGGCCTGCAAGCCAAAATGACGGTGTCTCTACCCAGAACTCGACAGAATCGAGGCCTGCCGCCCCAACCGCCGACAAGATCTCCCCGATTGGATATTCGTGAAAAAACATGGTGGAGACCGCAAAAACGACCATGATCCTATTTCATAACAACCTGCCCATAATTAAGTGTTGATGACCCGGAACAACCCTGGACACGGCATGGAATATCCCGGGCACCCGCCGGGGATCTTTTCGGTCTCGGAGGTCTCCTCCCTCATAGGATCCCTCCTGGATGATCCCCGTCTCCATGACATCTGGGTCAGGGGTGAGGTCACCAATTACAAGAACCATACCTCGGGTCACCGGTACTTCTCTCTCGGGGAGAAGAAGGGAGAGAGGAACGCTCTCCTCTCGTGCGTCATCTGGAGAACAGATGCAGCAAGGCTCGCGTGTGAACTCGCCGACGGGATGGACGTCATCGCGTTCGGCTCGGTCGGCCACTACTCCCCCGGGGGGAGGTACCAGTTCTATGTCCGTGACATCCGTCCCGCCGGCCGGGGCGAGAAATACCTCCTGATCGAACAATGGAAAGCACAGCTCTCTGCAGAAGGGTGCTTTGATATCTCGCGGAAGCGGACGCTGCCGCCCTTCCCGTCGCGGGTCGGGGTCGTCACGTCAGAAACGGGGGCAGTCCTCCAGGACATCCGGAACGTCATCTCGCGCCGGTGCCCTGTGGAAATCGTCGTCTCACCGACTGCCGTGCAGGGAGACCTTGCGCACATCGGGATAGCGCGGGCGATCGGGAGGCTGGCAGGACTCGTCGAAGTCATCATCATCGCACGGGGCGGGGGTAGTTTCGAAGACCTCTTCCCCTTCAACCACCCCGACGTCGTGAGAGCTGTCGCTTCCTCTCCTGTCCCGGTGGTCAGCGCCATCGGCCACGAGGTGGATATCACGCTCGCCGACCATGCCGCCGATGTCAGGGCACCGACCCCGTCAGCCGCGGCAGAACTTGTCGTTCCCGACAGGGTGAAGATCCTCGAGGAACTGGGCGGGACAAGGAAGCTGCTCGCCGGCCGCCTGCTCGCAAAACTCGACAGGGCATCAGCCGATCTTGCCGACATCCGGGAGAGGCTCTCGGCCCGCCGCATGGGACAGCGCCTGACGGTCCGGAGGGAAGACCTCTCGGTCCTCGAAAACAGGATGGTGCGGGCGATGGAATCCCGGATCGACCGGGAAAAAGAACGCCTCCTGGGGTATTCCCGTCTCCTTGCGGCTGGAAACCCGGTGAACCTGCTTTCGCGGGGTTACTGCATCATCACGCGCGAAAAAAAGATTGTCCGTTCCATCAGGGAACTCTCTCCGGGGGACCGGCTTTCGATTCGGATGGCCGACGGTTCCGCGAGGGCGCAGGTGGAGGAATTGTACCATGACACAGACGTTTGAAGACCTTATGAAGGAGATCAAGGAGATTCTCCAGAAAATCGAGGACAACCAGACCGGCCTCGACGAAGCAATCGCACTCTACGAGAGGGGCGCAGTCCTGATCCGGCAGGCAGAAGAGATCCTTGCCGGTGCCGAGCTGAAGATAACGATGCTCGGGCGGGACTAAAAGAACCCCCTTTCCGGTCAGGGGACGCTGACCTCGAACCTCACGAGGATTTGGTTTCCTGCTGCAACTTTTGCCACGAAATCGCGGGGAAATGTCCGTGCTGCACCGTCAGCACATATCGCAACCGTCCTGTCACAGACAAAACCGCTCCTGCGAAAGACCATGTCGGTCGGGTGGGAGAGCGTCATCCTGCTGCTTCCCCGGCCCCTGACTGTAACGACCTGCCCTTCGCAGCAGAATCCTGCCGTGACAAAAGCCTCATCGCGGCAGAGGAGGTCCCGGACCTCCGGGGGGAGATCACGTGCAGCCATGTCCGCTGCGATCCCGATGATGCAGTCACCCTTCGGGGTAAGTTCTGCATCTTTTGTTATCTCGAGTGTTGTCGGGTGGAGCGCCGTGACGAACGGGTGGCCCCGGCACCGGATGGTCACACGTGCAACGCAGGGCATGGATGAAGTGATGGATCCCGGAATACCAGAAAATTTGCGGTCCGGGTCAAAAAGGGGGAACGGTTACCCCGTTCAGTACTTGTACCACCTTCCCTTCTCATCGTACTCTCCCCGGAGCGGCACGGTGGCGCCCGCCTGCGGGACCTGGTCCAGGATATGGCGGTAGAAGACGGCCTTGAACGTGAGGAGGATGTTTCCGGCAAGGGTGAACCAGATGAACACAAAAAGCGCGGAAAGTCCAATCCCCGCGGGGCCGAGCATGCCGTTGACGGTCTCCATGGTGAGTGCCTGGAGCTCGCCCTGTTCCATCGAGGCAAGAGGAACGAGGTTCTCGTAGAGGAGTCCTGTCCAGATGACCATCAGGGGCAGGGTAACGAGGATTGCGATCCCTGCTGCGGCAAGGAAGAACACGATGACCTGGCCCGGGCGGTTCAGGACGACCTCCACGCTCCTCCTGATGCTCTCGAAGGCCCGGCAGTCCTCGAAGACCGCCGCACAGTCGGAGAAAAAGGTGAAAAAGGCGATGGGGATCGCACTCCCAAGGATGATGTACGGGAGGACGAGGGCGGAGTTTCCAAGAAACGAGAGGGGTATGGCAAGGAGGACGATCGTTGCGAGTATCGCAAAGGCAACGACCAGCAACGGGACGAGGACCCTGAAGTAGTACCGGACGGCCCCGCTCCGGAACGTTCGTGGCTCCTCCCCGGTGTTCCGGATTTCCGAATATGCCCCGGCGACGAGGAACGGGACTGCCAGCGCCTCGATGAACCACACTCTCGTCAGGAAAAACGTCCCAACATAGTACTGCAGGAGGATGTCCATTGCAGCAAGACAGCCCATGGCAAGGCCCGGGACCCAGAGCACGGGCTTTCCGGAGATGGTCGATACCGCTTCTGCCAGCGCAGCAGGGACCATCCCTTCACCTTTCCCGTGGCATCGCCACGATCTCCCTGACCTGCAGGTCGAAGAACGAGGCGGTGTGGGCAGGCCTGATGACGCAGACTGTATCAGCGCCGCTTGCCGTCCCCCCGACCGCGATCACTTCCTCGTCCGGCGAGACAACGCCCTGGTCTGCCGCAATGAGAGTGCACTCCACGGCAACCTTCAGCCCCACGGCGATGACCCTGCGGAACGCTTCTGCAACGGCTTCCGTCCGGGATCCGCCGCCCACCTTTGCCGACCGGGAGAACGCCCGCTCGAGCCCGGAGAGAACGTGCGTCCCGGTGACGATGGTCACACCGGCCTTCTCCAGTTTCCCGGCTGTTTCGCGGGAAAACTCCCATTCTCCCGGTTTCGAGAAACCGACGACGTGGGTGACGACGATCAGCCTGATCCCTGTTCCCTCAAGGACACGGTGGAATTCCTCCGCCGTCTTTCCCGACGTGCTTGCAACGATTACCTTCCTGATGGAGAGTTCCCTCGCCCTTTCGAGGGCGATTTCTGCACAGTCCCGTGTATTCTGGGGGCCGGGAGCATCGAAGTAGTAAACGGACTTTTTCGTGTATGACATAAGGCACTAATGTTTTAGGTGGTAAAAGGTAAAGGGAATTGCTATGATCACGCTTGCTCTTGCCGGAAAGCCGA
This sequence comes from Methanolinea sp., assembly GCA_029907345.1. Classification (GTDB taxonomy): domain Archaea; phylum Halobacteriota; class Methanomicrobia; order Methanomicrobiales; family Methanospirillaceae; genus Methanolinea_A. The sequence goes on along the minus strand of JARYMB010000035.1, from coordinate 258 downwards.
ACTGCGGGAAGTCCACGTTCTTCCGGGCGGCAACGATGGCACCTGCAGAGATCGCAGGGTACCCTTTCACCACAATCGATGCCAACTTCGGCGTGGCCTATTACAGGACTGACTGTCCCTGCCGGGGCCTGGGGCTCACCTGCGGTCACTGCACGGACGGTATCCGTTACGTCCCGGTCAACCTCATCGACGTGGCAGGGCTCGTCCCTGACGCCCACAAGGGCAAGGGCCTCGGGAACCAGTTCCTCGACAACCTCC
>JARYMB010000034.1 GCA_029907345.1 Methanolinea sp. | reverse complement strand
AGGGAATTTTAAATCTAATAAAAGCAATCGAATTAATTTTCTCAAAAAACAATAAATTGAATATTTTCATTGCGGGAGAAGGAGAGTTATTTCAGGAAACATATAAATTTATTCAAACTGAAAAAAATCAGTATAATATAACCCTACATCCATGGATAACCCCTGATCATCTCCCTAATTATTTAAACGAGATAAAATTAATCGTCCTACCATCAAAAAAGGAAGGACTTCCCAACATCATGCTCGAGGCCATGGCCTGCGGGACGCCGGTGCTCGCAACACCGGTCGGCGCGATACCAGGTGTGATCCAGGATGGTGTGACGGGATTTATCATGGAGAATAACACACCGGAATGCATTGCAAGGAACGTGATTCGGGCGTTGAACCATCCTGACCTGGAGGGGATTGCGGAAAGAGGCAGACGATACGTGGAGGAGGAGTTTACATTCGAGAAGGCGGTGGAGAGGTGGAGAAGGGTCTTAAATGCAATTTAAATCAGGTAATGTTAAATCACACTTAAATTTAATAATTAAATTCATCGCAATCCTTGGACTGGGGTTAATCTTTTTTTCTTTATATACAATTCTATTAATTCCACCTGCTTCGAATTATGAATTTTCGATATACGATTCTTATCCATTTTATTTTTGGCTAACACTAATATTCGCAATCATTATTGGCATCAGTATTCTTGCAATCATAGGATTTAATGATGAGAATGAAAACAATCAATGGATTTTTGGTTTATTGATTATTTTTCTTGTTAATTCGATTTTATTATTCATGCCATTTGTCCGTGGATATCTGAATTTTGGATACGGTGATGTGCTTACTCATATTGGCTGGATGAAAGATATACTCCGTACAGGATATGTTAGCTATTCAAATATGTATCCTATTGACCATGTTCTTGGTGTAATCCTCCATTTTTTTACCGGTTTATCCCTTCAGGATATTACAATGATTATACCGGGAATATTTTCGTTTTTTTTTATCGCTTCATTTTATTTACTTTCAATAATATTCTTTTTTAAACAATCTGAACGTCTTATACTTCTGATTTTTTCATCAATACTTCTATTCGGTAATGGACACATGGCTTTTGCACCAAATCCACAAGCATTTATGCTCCTACCATTATTTCTTTATCTGATTTTTAAAAATATTTCATATCAGGAAAAAAGAACATTTTCTTTATTGTTAATTATAATATCAATTCTTCTCATTTTCTTTCATCCCTTAATTTCAATAATTATAATTTTTATTTTCATCTTTTTCAAAGGATTATCATGGATTCCAATGAAATCAATTAACAAATTTATTTCTTTTCATAAGCAATTAAACAACCCTCTCTTTCTTTCAATTATTCTCTTCTTATCCTGGAGTTCTTATATATATGTGATGATAAGAACTATAAAACCTATTATACAAACGATATTAGGTTCAGTAGAAACCGTATCAGAATTTCAAAGATATTCGGGTCTATTGGGTGAGGTAAATGTCGATTTTTTTTATATCATACGATTAATTTTAAACGTATATGGACAGGGAATTATTCTGGGAATGCTTTCTTTAATATGTTCAATTTTCATTTTTTTTAAAATATTGAAAAATGACAAAATTCCTAATTTTATTTTTATTACGTTATTCTTGTTCCTTTTCCTTTTTATTGGGTCAATAGTTATGTTTTTTATAAATGGAGCGTTTGGTTTTGGTAGAATGTATTCTTGCGCTCTTCTTTTTTCAATAATACTTATCCCTTCAACTATTTTATTGATGAAATCAAATTCTATGATTAAATTCAAATTAATAAAAATTATTCTATTTGTAATATTGATAGGAATTGTTTGGTTTTCTACATTTAACTTATATTATTCACCAATTATTAAATATCCAAATTTACAAGTGACAAAAAGTGAATTTTTTGGTATAACTACATTTTACCAGTATCGCGACGATAATATACAGATTCTTGAATATGGCTTATCGCAAGATAGATTGTATGACGCAATTTATGGTCGTGATTATCCTCGAAAAAATATCTATTATGCCAACATAGTCAATCAATTATTGCCACCAGACCATTTTAATTATAATATAAATAACACTCTTGGTATAAATTATCAAGATACAAAATATTTCATTTTTACCAATCAGGGAAAATTTTTCTATCAAAATATGTATCCCGAATTTCCAGAAAAATGGCGATTTACTCCCTCTGATTTTGAACGTTTAAATATCGATCAAACTGTAGAAAAAATTTACATTAATGGAAATCTCGATATCAGATTAATCGAGTAATATTGGTATACATGAAAAGAATCTTAATTATAAGTTACCATTTTAATAAAAAAGAGGCTATTGGTGCAATTAGACTACAAGGACTCACAAGACACCTTAGATCTTTTGGTTGGGAAAGTACAATAATTTGTGGAGATACAAGGGAATGCAGTGATTTTTTCGTAAATGAAATTTTAACAAATGATATCCTTACAAATTGGAAAAAAACATTGGGCTTGAATGTTCATTTAACTCTTAAGGAACAATTGGAGGTTCAATCACAAAAAAATAAAAAAACATTTCTTGATTTTATTTTAAATTTATGGGCAGAAATTTTCACATATCCGGATGTGAATAAAACCTGGATTAACCCTGCTATTAAAAAAGGTCAAGAAATTCTAAGAAATGAAAAATATGATGTAATTATCAGCAGTTCCGGTCCGGCTTCTGTGAATCTGGTTGCCTCGAGATTAGCATCAGAATTTAACATCCCATGGATCGCCGACTTTCGTGATCTCTGGACGCAGAACCATTATTATTCTCATTCCAAAATCAGAAAATTTTTCGAATGCCATCTTGAGATTAAAACATTATCCAATGCAAATGTTCTGATTACTGTATCCCAACCCCTTGCAGAAAAATTGCAGGAATTGCATAAAAACAAAAAGGTCATTGCAATCCCAAATGGGTTTGATCCCGAACAAATGAACCCGGGTATACCAGTAACAGGCAAATTTTCAATCACATATACCGGTAACCTTTATCAAGGACGACGGGACCCTGAATTACTCTTCAGAATTGCAAGAGATCTGATAAATGAAAATTTAATCGATCCTAATATATTGGAAATCACATTTTATGGGTATGATGAAGGATGGTTGATACAAGATGTCAAAAAATATGGATTGGATAATTGTGTCAAAATTTATGGAATGATCCCAAGGGAAGAATCCATCCAAAAACAGCGCGAAGCACAGATCCTCCTTCTTCTTACCTGGAATGATCCCGAAGAAAAAGGCGTCTACACAGGCAAGCTCTTCGATTATCTCGCCGCCCGCCGCCCCATCCTCTCCCTCGGCTACACCGGCGGCGGCGTCGTGAAGGAGCTCCTCGACCAGACGCATGCCGGCGTGCACTGCTCAAACGAAGCAGAACTCCGCGAGTACCTGCTCCGGGCATACCGCGAATACAGGGAACTGGGCGCGGTGCAGTACCATGGCATCGGGGAGGAGATCATGAAGTACAGCCACGTGGAGATGGCGAGGAAGTTTGCCGAAGTTCTGGACGCAGTCACAGCCGGTGCCACGCCGATGCAGGGATGACGCCCTGCCTGGCCACCCCGGGAAAACCGGGTAGAGTACCCGTACCCCCACTCCCCCGCGACTGACCCTATTCCGGGCGTTGTACGGCGAAATACGCATCGTATCGCCTGGGAATCATGACCCCCACCCACCGCAACCTTGATGAGGGGTCACTTTCAGCCCGCGCGGTAAACCTTTAAACCCACCCTCGTCCCATCCTCTTTCGTGTGACCCATCGGGAATTGTCGCCTTTTTCACGAAGGGGTCACACGGTGATAAAAAAATGGTGTCAAAACAAGGAATTGCGGCCACGTGCAGGTATGCAGGTGGCCCCTGGCGCGGTCACCGGCATCCCGGCCGGTCCGCTCCCGTAACGAACGAAAACGCATGTCGCGGAGAGGATACGGCATGGAAAGAATAGCGGGCTTCCCCCGGGATGGCATTGTGAAGGGATGCGACATCTGGAGGAAACCTATCAGATCCTGCACACCGGGGGAGATGAATGTTCCGTCCCCGGCACTCCCTGTCACGGAGGCTCCCTGATATGCCTCCCCGTTGTCCCCACCTGTCCGCGAGGACGGACGGGAAGTGGCTGACGTATGTGTGCAGGTCACCCGGTCCCTGCCCGGACCAGGCGTGCCAGGCCAATCCCTGCTTCCAGGAGCCTGACCCGGATGATACCCACGAATGACCACAGGCTGTCGCCGCGGAGAACGAGGCGCTACCGGTGCCGGACCGCGGAGTACGAGGCAAGGTCGGTCCTCCGGGAGATGGCCTTCCCGGTCGTGATCCGGTCCACGGACCCTGCCTTCCCCGGGAGCCTGGTCGCCTGGTCCCCGGCGGGCGTGGTCCACGTCTTTTCCGTGGTCTCGACCCGGCGGGCGATCGCGGGCGTTGCGGAGGCCGCGTCCCTCTTTTCCGGGGAGATCGCGGACCTGCGGGGAATCCCACGGGCGACCGGCGCATCGGTCAACCTCTGGATCCGTTCCGGCCACAAATCCTGGCACCTGTACAGGGTCTTCCCCGGCGGGATAGCCGAGACGGGGGTGCCGGATGTGGCGTGAGGAGGCGGACGGCGGCATGTCGGAGCGCAAGGTCTGCCCCTTCATGTCGGACCCCCGGCGGATCGTCCTCTGCCAGGGAAAGACCTGTGCCGCCGCCTGCCCGGTCCGGTCCGGGGACGGGACGCTCTGGCGGTGCGGGCTGGTCGGGGACGACGCCGGCAGGGAAGGGGGGCTGCCGTGATGCCGCTCGTCCGGATCACGTGCACGCCCGGCCCCTCCCTGCCCGCCTGCCCGGCCTGCGGCTGCCGCCCGGGGGACCGGGCGGGGCAGGAGCCCCGGTCCCGTTGCTGTGCCGCCAGGGTGACGCTGCCCGGGACGACCCGGGCTGTTCCCGGTAGACAAGGCTGCACCCTCTTTCCCGGAGGCCGGGCATGGAAGGCGGGGAGATAGCCCGTGCCCTCTCCCTCCTCTCTTTCCCCGGCTCGGTCGTCGAGGTCAGGGCGATCACGGAGAGGGGAATGGCATCCGGGTACTTCGACGACCCGGCTGCACTCGGGGCGGCGGTCGGGCCCCTGGACGCGGCCGGCACGGCCGGCATCTACGTCACGCTCAACGAGGTGAACCCGGCGCTCCTCTCGCGGAGGGCAAACCGCATCAAGATGCACCTGTCGCAGAAGGACGCCACCACGGCGGACGGCGACATCCTCCGCCGCCGCTGGTTCCCGGTCGACATCGACCCCGTCCGGCCCTCGGGCGTCTCCGCAACCGACGGGGAACACCGGGCGGCACTCGACCGGGCGGGCAGGATCGCCGCGTTCCTCTCGGACCGCGGCTGGCCTGCACCGGTCCTCGCGGACTCCGGCAACGGGGCGCACCTGCTTTACCGGATCGACCTCCCCAACGATGACGCGGCCCGCGACCTCGTGAAACGGGCTCTCGAAGCCCTGGACGTCATGTTCTCGGACGGCGCCTGCACGGTGGACACCGCGAACCATAACGCGGCCCGCATCTGGAAACTCTACGGCACGACGTCGCGGAAGGGCGACTGCACGCCGGACCGCCCCCACCGGAAGGCACGGATCCTCGACGCCCCGGAGCAGATCGGGATCGCCGGCCGCGGTCTCCTCGAGGATCTTGCGGCATCCCTCCCGGCCCCTCCGGCCCCCAGGGCCCCTCCCGCCCGCGGGACAACCGACCTTCGTTCCTGGCTGTCCGGGCACGGCATCGGGATTGCGGCGGAAAAGCCCTATGCCGGCGGGACGCTCTTTGTCCTCGACGAATGTCCCTTCTCGGATGCCCACAGGGACGGGGCGTTCGCCATCCAGTTCGGGAACGGGGCCATCCATGCCGGGTGCCACCACGCCTCCTGCGGCGGCGGAGCGCAGCGCTGGAAGGAACTCCGGGCAAAGTTCGGGCAGGGAGAAGACCCTGCCCCCGCCGAACCCCCGGCAGTACCAGTGCCCGGTGACCCGGCCCCTCCTGCCGATCTTTCCGGCCACGCGGAGGCGCTCTCCCTCCTGCAGCACGGCGACCCGAAGGAGGCGATGCTCCGGGCCTTCGCGCTGGACCACGAGGGCGACGAGGTGGTAGCCGAGTGCCTCGTCATGTCGCTTGCCTCCCGGTCGGTCGCAAACACGAACGGCCTGCACGTTTCCGTGACAGGCGAGAGCGGCAAGGGCAAGAGCCACGCCTTTGCGACCATGCTCCGCCAGGTCCCGGAACGCTTCCGGCTGGAGGGTGCAATGAGCAACAAGGCCCTCTTCTACCTCGAGGGCATGCAGCCCGGCAGCGTGATCGTGCTCGACGACCATGCCCTCTCCGAGGAGATCCAGGAGATCCTCAAGTCGGCGACCACGTGCTTTTCCGAACCCATCGGGTACCGGACGGTCACCAGGGACCGCAAGATGCAGGTCTGCACCATCCCTGAGCGGTGCGTCTGGTGGGTGTCGAAGGTCGAGGGTGTTGGAGACGACCAGGTCCAGAACAGGATGCTCACCTGCTGGATCGATGACTCGGAGGAGCAGGACGCCCGCGTGCTGGCCCGGATCCTTGCACGCGATCAGGGAGTGCCGGGCTGTAAAGGAGGGGTACGCCCTGAGATCCATGCCTGCCGGGAGATGTGGGAGGAGATCGGGCGACAGCGGTTCCACGTCGTGATCCCGTTCGCGACCCGGATCCGGTTCCAGGCGGCTGCGAACCGGCGCAACCCGGAGATGCTGCTCGATCTCATCAAGGCCAACGCCGTCCTCCGGTTCATGCAGCGGGAGCAGCAGCAGCACGGTCCCGTCTCCTGCCTGACTGCCACTATCGGGGACTTTGAGGAGGCGGCCAGGCTCTACTCCCTCCTTTCCGGGACCGCAGGCGGCCAGGAAACGAAACTGACGAGGCGGGAGGCCGGGCTCCTCCTGGCCATCGTGCAGGGAGAGTGGCCGGAGTTCACGATCCCGATGCTCCAGAAAGTGACGGGCTGGTCCAACGGCAACATCCACAAGATCATCCACGGATACGTCTCGCGGGGCACGGTTCACTCCGGCCTGCTGGAGAAGTGCCCCGCGATTGCCTACTGCGATCGGACGGTGGCGACCGCCGAGGATGCGAATGGTGTCTCGATGCAGCGGAGGATGCGGGCCTACACCTTCGACCGCGATCTCTATGCCGCCTGGTTTACAGGTGGGGCGGTCTGGCTCGATGAGGATGATGATGGGGGATCTCCGCAGACTTCCGCACCTTCCGCAGACTTCCGCAATACTTCCGCAGGTGCGGAAGTATCAGGAAACAATGAAGAAGGCTCCGATTCCCTAAATAATGAATATAATAAAAGTACATATATATGTACACGTGATCACTTCCGCATATGCCCGGGATCACGGAAGCCGGTAGAAGACACTGCGTGTGTGTCTGCACGTGTGTGTGATCCTGAAATTGCGGAAGTGCAAAAATCAAAAAATGATGAATCGCCTCCGATCGTCGCAAACGTGCCGGAAATCTCTCCGTTTGCACTTCCGCAAACACTTCCGCAGCCCAAAATTGCGGAAGTCTGGGGAAGTCTGCCCGGGTATGGCGGAAGTCCGGGAGATCCTACCGGCACCCCCTCCGTGCGGATCGATGCCCGTGATTACAAGCCGCTCGAGCCGCCCGAGAAGACACCATGCTTCCTGTGCGGTGCCCCCTGGTCGTTCTACGTGGAGAAACCATCCGGTGATCGGCTGCAGCGGAAAGACCGGGCCGCCCGCCGGATCTGCAGGGCCTGCTACGGCAGGGCGAAACGCGATGTCCAGGAGCACGCGGAGATCCTTCCGGGGACGTGTGACCCTTCCCGGATGGAGCCGCTTGCATCGGATGCGGGCCGCTGCACTGTATGCTCCCTTGACCCGGCGGCCTACATCGACAGGGCAACAAGGACGAAGGTGTGCGAGTCCTGTTACCGGCGGCTCTCCCGGAAGCAGGGATGCGGGGAGGCAACCGCATGATCACCCTTTCCCGGGAGGCTTTTTCCCCGGATAACTCCCCCGCAGGGGTGGGGGCACGGATCTCTCCTGCGGCGGAGGGCCCGCTGCCGGAAACGGGAGCAGCCCGGGTGAGGGGGTCCTGTTCGCCGCCGGACAATCTGGCCCCGCCCGTCCTCCTTCCCGGCCGGGAAAGCCGGCTCCGGCACACGGTAACCGCCACCCGATCCTTTGGGGTGACCGGAAAAGATTCACTGGCCTGCCCGCCGGGGAGGACTCATTCCTCCCGCCACCGGCAGGAACTCCCCGGAAAGCAACCGGCAGGCCGGGAAGAAAAGCGGGTGTTTTGGGGGAGGGGCAGAGGGGACGGCACCTGTGCGCGACGGGAGACCGCCGTGCAACCGGGCCGGGAGGATCCCCCATGCCGGGCCTGATCCGGGCGTTCCGGGACCTGTTCACCCGGCTCCTGTCCCGGAGAAGGGGGTCCGGGGACGCCATGGTTCCCGCAAAGGACTCCACGGGCTGCCCTCCTGCCACCCCACCAAAAGACCCTGCCCCGGAGAGAGCCCGTCCGGGCTTCGGAGAGTGCCCCCGGCCGATGGTTCCCGCAGAACCCCTTCCTCTTCCATCAGAGGGGCATGTGGACCTCTCCCGGTGGAGAATCCGGGAATCCCCCGGGTCTGCGTTCGAGAAGGCCGGGCGGATCATCATCGAGGGCGAAAACCTGGTTATCCACATCGACCGGGAGCCCCGCTGGTTCTGCATCCCGCTCGGTGATATTGCCGCCGTTCTCGCGGGCGACTCCCGTGCCCTCCTCCTCGCAACCGGGGATATGGTGGGAACCGCACGGCTCTCGGCATCCGGCCGGGCGGTGAACTTCGCCGTCGGGCAGGTCCTCTTCACCACGCCGCTCGCACGGGTCATCGACGTGCTGGAGGGGAGAGCGAGGAAGGCGGCGGTGTTCGCGGGGGTGGAGCGAGCGGGAAAAACCATCCACCAACAATTTAATGAGAAGGGCAGTTCTATAAACGAGATATTGGGCAATGGTGAATAAACTCAATAATTCAATAATTTCACAGGGTACAACATTTGTTCCTCGTATTGAATACTTCCATGTTCAGAATTATCGTGCACTGCATGACCTTGAGTTAAAAAACCTCACACCCCTCACGGTATTTCTCGGTCCGAATGGAAGCGGGAAATCCACAATATTCGATGTATTCGCCTTTCTCTCCGAATGTTTCACCGTCGGATTACGGAAAGCCTGGGACAAACGGGGGAGATTCAAAGAATTGCGGACACGGGGTTGCAATGGCCCTATCGTCATTGAGATAAAGTACCGGGAACGAAAAGATACCCCCCTGATCACGTACCACATCGCGATAGATGAAAATGAAAAAGGACCTTATATCGCGGAAGAATGGTTGCAATGGCGGCGAAAAGAAACCGGAAAACCATGGAGATTTCTGGATTTTAAAAAAGGAGCGGGACAGGTCATAACAGGCGAGATGCCTGATGAACAGGATCAAAGGATTGAAGAAGACCTTGACTCCCCCGAACGGTTAGCGGTGAATACACTGGGGCAGCTCGCGAAACACCCCCGGATAAGTGCACTCAGGCAGTTCATCTCCGATTGGCATCTCTCCTATTTAAGTGCCGATGCAACACGCGGAGTGCCCGAAGCCGGTCCCCAGGAGAGGCTTTCCTCAACAGGAGATAATCTTCCCAATGTAATCCAATACCTAAAGGAACAGCATCCCGGCAGGCTGCAGAAAATCCTGATTACGCTCTCAAAACGCGTACCGATGCTGCAGACGGTTGATGCAGAATTGCTTGCCGATGGAAGGCTCCTTTTGCAGATCAAAGACGCACCCTTTGAACGCCCGGTTCTTGCAAAGTTTGCATCCGATGGGACGCTGAAAATGCTCGCTTATTTAACTCTCCTGTACGATGAAAAACCGCCCCGACTCATCGGCATCGAGGAACCGGAAAATTACCTGCACCCCCGACTTTTACCGGGCCTTGCAGAGGAATTCCGGAATTCTTCCTGCCGTTCCCAGCTTCTCGTCACGACTCATTCCCCTTATTTTGTGAATGGTCTGAAACCAAAGGAGTTGTGGGTCCTGTACCGGGATGAAAAAGGTTTCACCCGGGCAAAGAGCGCCGACTCGATGAAAGGCATACAGGACTTTTACAAGAGTGGATCACTTCTCGGATACTTATGGGCTGAGGGGTATTTCGAGGTGGGAGATCCGCTTACACACGAGGGTGGCACGAAAATGACAAAACATCTTCCTCTTACCCCGGAAAAGGTTACCTGAGAAAAGGTATACCATGCAGATCGATTTTTTAGTGGAAGAGCCATCGATGGAAGCTGCATTGAATAATCTGCTCCCCAAACTTCTTCCGACCGAAACATCAATCCGTATCCGTGTTTTTCAAGGAAAACAGGACCTTTTGAAGCGATTGCCTGTCCTTCTCAAGGGATACAAAGGATGGATTGATACAAATCACAAAATCGTGGTTCTTGTTGACAGGGATATCGATGATTGTTACCGTCTGAAGAGGAGCCTCGAGGAGATTGCGCAGGATGCGCAAATGATAACCAAGAGTTCTGCGGGTCGGTCCGAGTCCTTTCAGGTATTGAACCGAATTGTCATAGGAGAACTTGAATCATGGTTTCTCGGCGACAGAAATGCAATAAAGGCTGCATATCCGGCAATCTCCCCCCATTTCGTCAGCAGGTCGAGAATGATCAATCCCGACGAACTACATCAGCCTAGTAAAAAGTTAGAGAAAATACTGCAAAGGGCAAAGTACTATTCGTCTGGAATGCCGAAAATAGAAGTTGCTCAGAATATTTCCTCCTACATGGATCCGGATAGGAATTGTTCCCGAAGTTTTCAGGTATTTTGGAGTGGCCTGCAGTCAATAGTTACCCACGTTTGAATACGTATTCCCCCTTCCATGAGGCGAAGGATCGCGCGATACGGGCATGCCCGCGAATTCCCGGCCGGTCCACCATGGGTCACCCGGCCACGTGACCATGCATGACGGGAACGCACCGATCTCCCCGGATCGCCATTTCGCGGGAGATATGCTTTCCGATAGGAAACCCGCCGTTCAATTCTTTATATACTCCTCCCTCCTTTTTTCTGCCCCTGGTTATCCCGGGGGCAGGAGTATCAGCAACATGGCAGACTTTGTCCAGAGGAGTGTCACGAAGAGTGCGGTCCGCACCCTGAGTGCACCCCTTGCAGACGCAGCAG
>JARYMB010000033.1 GCA_029907345.1 Methanolinea sp. | reverse complement strand
GCCGTGCGACATCTGGGCATCGATCAGCTTGTTGACAGGGCAGGCCACCGCACAGTTCCCGCACCCCATGCACTTGTCCGGGTCGACGTCTATTTTGAAGGAGAAGGAGAGGCGGGTATTGTCATAAAACATGGACTCCAGGATCCTGCCGCTCGAGAGCACGCCGTTGGGGCAGGCCTCGACGCAGAGACCGCAGCGGATGCAGTGGCCGATGTGGATGCGGGGCTGCCACCCCTCAGGTGTCCGGACCACATCGATGGCACCCGGGGCAGGACAGGCCATCATGCAGAAGAGGTGGTGGGTGCAGGTCTTGCCGGTCAGCTCCGGGTAGTTGCGGAAGTAGGGCGGGATGACCAGCGGTGCCGTCTTTGCCGCAAGAAACTTCCTTGCCCATTCCCGGCGGGCGAATTCCCTGATATATGCGACGAGGGATATGGCCATTGTCACCGCTCCGTGCAGGCAATGCAGGGGTCGGAGGAGACGAACGTGGACGTCACATCCGCCATCGAACTGACCCCTTTCAGCATGTAGTGGCAGCAGGCCTCGATGTTCATGATCGATGGTGTCTGGATGGAGATCTCGAGCACCCTCCCGGCCGAATCCGTCTTGACAAAGTAGGTGAGCTCTCCGCGGGGAGCCTCCCCCGAGTACGCGATCTCCCCGGCACCCGGGATCCCTCCGCCCCGGATCGGTCCTGCGGGAAGCTCGTCCAGGCATTTCCGGATCAGCCCGATACTCTGGACGATCTCCTGGAACCGGACCATGATGCGGGCGTAGTTGTCCCCCTCCGTCCTGACAACCGGAGAAAACCCGAGGCTCTGGTATGTGGGATGCCGCAGGCGCCTGTCGATATCGCCAAGACCGCTGGCCCTCGCCGTCGGGCCGACGGCATAGGCCTCGCGTGCCGCCTCCTTCGTGAGGATCCCGATCCCCTTGCTCCGGAGAGCGATTAAGGGGCCGCCGGAGAACATGTCGGTGTACCGGGTCACCTCCTGCTCGATGGCAGAAAGGGAAAGGCGGAGGGCCTGCGCGTCTTCCGGCCGGAGGTCGAACCGGACCCCTCCCGGGACGATGTAGGCGCAGGTCACACGGGCCCCCGTGATCCGTTCGAGCTGGTCCATGACCTTCTCCCGGACGTCGAGGAGGTACATCGCCAGGGTCTCGTGCTCGATGGTGTAGCAATACGAGAAGTTGGCAAGGATGTGGCTCTGCATCCTGTCGAGCTCGTTGACGATGACCCGCAGGAGTGCGGCACGCCGGGGAACTTCGATACCGCTGATGTGCTCAAGGGCCTCGATGAAGACCATGTTATGGATAACCGAGCAGATACCGCAGACACGCTCGGCAAGGAACATCACCTCCTGCCATGGCCTGCCCTTCATGATCCGCTCGATCCCCTTCTTCATGTACCCGAGTTCCACCTCGGCCGAGACCACGTACTCCCCCCGGGTCTCGCATTTCACCCTGGCAGGCTCCTTCCAGCAGGGGTGGACCGGGCCGACGGGGATGGAGACATCGACGGTCCGTTTCATTTTCCATTCACCTCGTAGTCTGCGAAAACGGTCGGGGCGACCGAGAGGATGGCAGAGAGGATCTCCGTCGGCCGCGGCGGGCAGCCGGGCACCTGGGCAGCGATGGGGATGTGCTTTGCGACCGGGGGATCGACGAGGGTGTGGGGGCGGGCAAAGAGGCACCCGGATATCGGGCAGTTCCCGATCGCGATGGCGGCCTTGGGGGGCGGGATCTTCTCCCAGAGTCCCCGGAGCTTCTCCTCCCATCCGGGCGTGTATGCGCCGATGACGAGGAGGATGTCTGCTTCCCGGGGGTTATTGTGAACGAAAATTCCGTACTGCTCGATATCGTACCGCGGCGAGAGGCATGCGAGAACCTCGATGTCGCACCCGTTGCACGACCCGACGTCCACGTAGGCGACGTGGATCGAACGTGACCGGACGAAGTTCTTGATCTTCTGGAGGAACGTCATCGGAGGATCACCTGCCGGACCATCGCCTTTCCGGCTGAGACGGCCTCGGAGAGGGGGATTCCCGCTGCAACCCTCTCTTTTGTCGCGGCGACTATCGCATCCATCACCCGCTCGTTGATGAGGGGGACGGCCCGGGTATAGAGATGGGACGAGAGCGCCCTCTCGACCTCGGGCAGGCCTTCCTGGAACTTTTTCCCCTGCTCGTACCGGGCCGGCAGGTTCTCGAGGAGGAGCATGTCGAGGTTCTCCATCAGGTATCGCCGGAGCAGGAGGTGGGGGATGCCAAGGTCGGCTGCGATCTCGCGGACCATCCTGTCGTGCCGCCGGCTCTCGAGGATGGTGAATTTCATTGCGGTCAGGTCTTTTTCATAGAGGGCCTCTTTCATACCAGTCCTCCCAGCCGTGCAAGGCCGTAACCAAGGAAGAGGAGCACGGCAGCCCAGAGTGCAGCCTTCTCCCAGCGGTCCAGGATCACCCTGTCGCGGAACCAGTACATTGCCGTTGCTGCTGCAAGGGCGGTCCCGATGAGGAGCCCTTCCAGCCAGAGGGAAGGGCGGTCCCATACCTGGGCGGCTATGATCATGATATAGATCAGGGATGCTGCCACCAAAACAACTCGTATCATGACACCACCACCAGGACGCTGACGTAGGCGAGCATCAGGCCTGCAACGATCGTCTGGACGGTCACGCTGTCGTACGGGGAGAGCATGGGACAGAGCGCACACGCAAAGGAGAGCGATACGGTGAGGACCAGCATGCCGGCGAGCAGGAGGAGAAACGGCATATTCCCCACAAAGACCAGAAGGAACGTGGTGAGGAGGACATACGTCTTCAACCCGTTGCAGACCTCGAGGCCTGCCCGCCAGACACCGAAGTGCTCGGTCTTGTACCCGCTGACCAGTTCCTTGCTCTCGACGATGGAGAACGGGCCAAAGGGCATCTTGGAGAGGACGACGAGGTACATCGCCAGGCCGGCGAGGGGCACCGTGAGGAGGAGCGGCCCGTGCACCTCCTGGTACGCGACGATGTCTGATATCATGAGGGAATGGGTGAAGAGTGCAATCCCCGCAATGCTCACGAAGAGGGGGATCTCGGACGCGGCCGAGATGACGGAGCGGACGCCGCCGAACTTCCCGTAGGGTGACCCGGATGAGAGCCCGAACCCGTGCTCCACGATCTTGTGGAGCATGTAAATCCCAAAGATGATGAGGAGGCTTTCGCCCGAGAGGACAACGAAAAGTGCGGCCGTCCATATCCCGATCGCGACCAGGACCACCCCGACGAAGAGGACGGCACTCGCAGTCGCGGGGACCCAGGTCGTCTTGAAGGAGAACTTGAGCATGTGCAGGATCTCCTGCCAGACGGGGGGCCCGGGTCTCCTCTGGATGCGGGCAATGACCTTCCGGTGGATGCCCAGCAGGAGGAGCCCGAAGGCCGTCCCGAAGAGAAGCTCGGCGATCATTGCTAGTACCCCACGAAAGGTATGTCCGGTTCTCCTTCCCGGGCCATCCAGTACAGGTACAGGCCCAGGACGAAGGCCGGGAACGCGATGACCCAGGCTGCGGCATCTGCATGGGGTGGCAGCACCCCCGCGAGGGTAAGGAGGGTTGCAGCGATCCCTGCCAGGGCAGATACCACTGCCACGGCGAGTGCCTGGGACTTCTTCACATGAGGCGTCATAGGAGGAGAACCACCTCCGTGACCCGGAGGAATATCAGGAGGGACGAGAGCGAGCACATGATCACGTAGGGTGCCCCGGGTGCCCGGAACATCTCTGCCTTTGCCGCGTAGAAAGGCGCCATGCCCTCCCCCATCACCCCGAGGACGAGGAGGGCACGGGCGATCAGTGGCACGGGCGGGGCCGCGGGGGACGCCAGTTCGAGCATTGAGAGGGTCCCGGTCGTTGCAGCAACCATGGCAGCGGCAGAAAAGAGGGGAACGGTCCCTGCGAGGGCCACGAGGCCGTACTGGTAGGCGGCGTCCCGGACGTGGTATGTCCTGACCGCGGCGACGATACCGACGTTGCAGATCCCGACGAGCGAGACGAAGAGGGTGAAATCGAAGACGTCTCCCGTGACCATTGCGCCCATGCACGCCAGGCCGCAGGCAATCGCCATGAACCTGCGGAACCGGAGCTCCGGGAGGGAGATCTCCTTGGCAAAGAAGGCATCCGCCCCGAACGCGATGTCGATCTGCCGCTCCGGCCTGCTGACGACCACGAAGACCGTAAAAACGAGGGCGAGGAGGAACAGCGTGAGCGTGAAGGGCGAGAAGTATGTCACGATGTCCCCGAACTCGAGGAAGAAGAGGGGAACCCCACCGATCTCGTTCATTCCGGCTCACCCCACATGACTCCCACGAGCGAGATTTTCGTGATCACCTTGAGGAGGATGCCGACCGCAGCCCCCATCAGTGCCAGGTACCAGAACGCCGGCGCGAACATGAAGACGAAGAACGCTGCGACCCAGAGTGCCCAGGATATCCCGCTTGCGAGTTCCAGCACGTGGAAATCGCCGAGGAACCGGTGGCTCATGAAGTAGAAGACGAGCCCGAGGGCGGCGACTCCCCCGCCGGTGAACCCCGAGAGGACGATCCCGTAGACTACGAGGAAGCCGGGGATGATCACGGTCGCGGGGGATTTTTGCACGACCTCGATGTTGAGACCCCGGGGAGGGACGCCTGCGAGATCCTCCTTGGCGATGTAGATCTGCGAGAGGGCGAGGAGCTCGGCAATCCCGACGACAAGGCCCGGCAGGATGAGTGCCTCGGCAAGGTCGGTTCCAAGGAGCGCGATGACGCCGATCGAGGCGACCTCCACGAGATCGACGAGGAGGAGCTTGTGCAGGTCATCGCGTTCCCGTGCGAGCGCCAGGAACCCGACAAGGGCGGCGAGGAAGACGACGAAAAGACCGAATGAGTACTCGTTCCAGGCCATCTCCTAGTCCTCCCGCCTGTGGAATATGTAGGCAGCGATGGCAAACGAGACGAAGAGGATCGTGGGTTCGACCACCGTGTCAAGCCCCCTCGTGTTGTAGAGAATCTCGTCGAGGATACCGCCGGGGTGTGCAACGATCGTCGTGCCCATGTACATCGTGGTCCGGGAAAGGAAGAGCGAGAAGGGAGTGAGGTACGCGGTCACGTACCCTGCCGTCGGCGAGTTTTCCGGGTACTGGAGCCTGATATCGGCCCGCGTGAATGGAGGGCCGCCCCTGTCGTAGGGGTTCAGTGTGCTCCCCGGCACGATTTGCTTGGGATAGAGTTGGTCCTCGAAATAGGGGAGGGGGAGGGAGAGGAGTGCAAGGACAGCGAGGATTGCACATGCCCCGGCAAAGAGGGGGAGGATGTTGTCGTAGTTGGAGAGGACCCGTGATATTTTCTGGATGATCACGTTTTTGCCTCCCTCTTCTGGAGAACCCTGACGAAGATGAAGACACTCAGGGCAGAGACGCCCCCGTACGTGAGGAGGGCAAGCGCCTCGTTGTACGAGAGCATCACGAGGAGTATCCCGATCCCCGGGATCTCGAGGTTGATCAGACGGTTCAGGTAGGTCTTGGGCCTGGGAAAGGCAGTTCCCACCGTGCCTGCAAGGATGAGGAACAGCCCGAGGAGGAACTCGGGGGTCATGGCTCTCCCCCCGGGCAGGCCATCAGGATGAAAATGGTCGAGAGGGGGAAGATGAGCGCCACCGCGACGGCCACGTCGAGGAGTCCCCTGTCCACGATGAAGGGAATGGTCCCGCCGACGATGAGCGAGAGCGCGATCAGCTTCCGGTACGGGTCACTCTCCCGGATGGCAAGGACGCACCCCAGCACGACAAGGGCTGCGAGCATGATCATCACTGTCTCATTCATCCGCGTTCGAGACCCCCGGCAAACGTGCTTGCAATGGCGTTTGATTCGAGCGTCGACCCGACGAAGTAGGCCGCGGCAGCCACGATCCCCAGGGGATGGGGCAGGAGGAGCGCGATAACACCCGTGATGGCAAAGGAGAACACGTTGAGGAAGGGGAGTTTCCGGAGCGTGTCCGGTTCGAGGGCGACCCGGACCCCTGCATACAGGGCGACTGCACCGCAGAGGACCAGTGCCACTCCGGCCGGGGTCATCCCCTCCTCACCTTCCATATCGTGGAAAGGACCCGGCTCGCATACGCATGGGATATTCCCTGGATGGAGAGGATTGCGATCACCATCCCGGCAATGAACTCCGCGGCAGAGAACCCGGCCAGCGTAAACCCAAAGACGATAAATGTCGCCGTCAGGCAGCCTGTCGTCCCCGCATATCCCCTGTCGTGGCAGATCCGGTTACCGATGAAGACGAGGAGCGCTGCCAGCAGGCCGCCGGGGATGCCTGCAATGAAGACCCCGCAGGCAGCAAGGAGGGTTCCAGCAGATGCGTCAGGCGAGGAGACGATGTTTCCCATCATCGTCCCGCCTTCGAGAGAGCCTCCGCCAGCCTCGATGTGGCGGGCGATGGCGGTGGCCCCGACAACCCCTCCTTTCTCGGGGAGCTTGAAGAACATGTCTATCGTGATGAAATTGAGCCAGCAGACGGCTGCTGCAACCAGGATATGCACGGTGGTCAGGAGAACGGTATCCATCGGGCCGTCAACGTATTAGGGATTAGGGCTGAAGGTGAATAATATTTTGTTTTTGGTAATCAACGCCAAGCAGGGCGTTTTGAGTACCGGGATGATCCCTGTCCGGTGGTGCCCTGCATGGGGAGAATGGAGAGGCTGCGGTAGAATCTATTTCGCCTTTATGCGGGGTTCGAACCCGCGGATCAGACCCATGGCAAGGATGAGGACCGGGATAATCTCGAGCCTGCCTGTCCACATCAGGAAAATGAATACCCATTTGATTGACAGCGGACTTGCCGGAGTCAGGTACCCTAGCCCGAGCCCGACGTTGCTCATCGCGGAGATCTCCTCGAATATGACCTGATGCGTCCTGAACCCGGTTGGTGCAAGGTGCAGGCTGATGATTGTTGCCAGAAATATGGTCAGGACATAAAGGACGATGATCAGCATGTTCTTGGAGAGTTCCACGTCAGATATCCGCCTCGGGATGGCCCGGCCTTCGTGCCGGAAGGGAACGATGACCCTGCCCCGCGAGAAAAATCGTCTGAACCACCAGACGAGACCCTCGTAACCGAGGATGACCCGGTTTGCCTTGATACCTCCCGATGTACTTCCGGCAGCACCTCCGATCATCATGAGGAGGCTGATGACGATCAAGGGAGATGCAACCCAGTGAAGGTCAGAGTTCTGCAACCCGCAGCACGTGAGACCTGATACTGTGCAGAAAAATCCCTGTCGCACTGCCGTTTCAAGGGGAAGGCCGTTGAAGAGGTGCAGGTCGATGGTGACGATGAGAGACCCGGCAAGAGCGAGAGAGAGGATGAGCCAGACCACCCTGTCCTGGAGGAACGGCCGTATCTTTCCCCTGTACATCAGGAAGTAGAGCTTGAATGGCAGTGCGCCCGCAAGCATGACAGGGATGAGGAGGATCTCGAGGAGGGCATTGTCATAGTAGGAGATCCCGGCGTCGTGGAGGGAAAAACCCCCTGTCGCAAGGCTGACCATGACGAGGTTGAGGGCATCCCACAGGGGTATACCCGCAAACATGACCATTCCTGTGAACACCACGGTGAGAAAGACATAAATCACCCACATCCTCCTCCCCGTGGAGACGACGTTCGGCATGAGTTCCTCGGATCTTCCCTCGGCCCGGTAGAGCTGGTGCTGGGTCAGGCCGGACCGGGAGAGCATCGCGATACCGAAGGCAATGACCCCGATGCCCCCGAGCCACTGCATGAACGATCTCCAGAAGAGGAGAGTCTTCGGGGTTGTATCCAGGGTCCCGATAACCGTAAAACCCGTGCCTGTCCAGCCGGACATGGCCTCAAAGATGCTGTCCGTCCAGGTCATCTGGAGACCGATGACGAACGGCAAGCTCCCGATGAGGGCGACTGCAACCCATATGAGCGCGACTGCGGTAAGGGCAACAGATAGCTGCGGAACGTTCTCCTTACTGGGGATGCGGGATATGAGGAGACCAAGGAGACCGAACGTGAAGGGGACCGATGCCATCGGCAGAAACATGTTCCATTCCCCGAATACAACCAGCACGAGGAAGGGAAGGAGGGTGATCAAACCGAGGAACTCGAAGATGGCCCCCATGTCATGGGCAATGATGGCCAGGGTCTCCAGCCTCTTCATGATGTATCACGTTTGGTGGACGATATTATCTTGTTTCTCCCCGCCTGGCAATGATATCCCGCGACTGTCCCTGATCGAAGGGGAAACAGGCCGAAGGAAAATACACTGCACCTGTCGGTGGTTGACAGGGTGATGTGCGGAAATGGTTATCAGGTTTGCATTCCGGCACGCCGGGCACTCATGCCAGAGGAACGCTACGAGAAAAGGAGGGTCAGTTTCGGCTGTTCCCGGGGACCCGGAGGGCTGCAGTATGTCTCCCGGTCAGCCCCTTCCTGCCATAAAAAGCAGAAAAGATACCATATATGAAGTTACAAAGGTCCGGTATGCAGGCCTTTTAAGACATCCCTTACATCCTCAGTGTCAAGTTTCTCAAGGATCTTCATTCGTAGGAGGGAATCATCACCATCCGGCAGTGCCTGACTGAAAGGTGGCGAACAGTCAGCAACATTCTCCTGCCCCTGGTCTTCCTGGTTGACATTCCTCACCATTTATCTCACCCGGTCTTCGGGATGCCATTGACCCTGCTGGTGCTGAAGGTTACAGGGTCATCAGACTGGTCTTTCTCACCAGACCCTCATATATGGCACATTTCTATTAAATCTCCATGTATATAATAATTGCGCAGAATAATATTTTTACGATAAAAAAAGTGGCATCTGGCTTTATTGGCTTTTTTTCTCATTTCGTGCAGTTATACAACGAGAAACGGGAGCGCAAAAATAACGGAAAGAGAGGTGGCAATGATTTAATCCGGAAAGACCAGTCACATAATTATGGAGCGAGGGTTGCCGAGAGGTCAAAGGCGATGGATTTAGGGTCCATTCTCGCAGGAGTTCGGGGGTTCAAATCCCCTCCCTCGCACTGGGGCATACGGTTCCATTCTCCACCTTTTCAGTAAAATGGAGGGGAAAATCATCCGGGCAGGACACCATTCTTCAGTCTCCTGGTTTTGGGGAGTGCTAAAACGGAAAGGATCGGGTGTTTACCGTGCGTTCCAGATCTCGAAACGGCAGAGGTTGCTCCCGGTCGCATAACAATTCTTCTCGATGGCCTCCCTGGCCTCGCCGTGGTGTGCAGAAAAGAGGGCTGAGAGCACACCTCCCCCGAAGGAACATTCCGGCTTTCCTGTCAGGGGAAGGTCCATGCATTCGAAGCAGTCCCGGATGACGATGGTGAAGGGATCATCCCGCTCGAGTTCCATCTTTCCAAGCCCGAACTTCTCCCAGAAGGACGAGATGCGGGAAAAAAAGACAGGCGTGTCGTCATCCTCGACCAGGTGGTAGATCGCCTTTCCCGCCCGGCGCCCGGCCTGGGAGAGGATGGGATGTATCTCGATCCCGTCTGATATCAGGCTCACGCGGAGCGCGGTGAGGATAAAGCTGAAGACGTCCCGGGTCGTTGCATCCGGGGGCAGCCTGTCGGGGAAGAAATTGTCGGCCCATTTCATGTCACGGTCGAGGGCGAGGGTCCGGATGAGGATTCTCCCGTTCAGGGAGAAGAGCCGGCGGCGTGCATCCGAAGGATCGGGACGTGAGACGGTGATGCCTGCCTCGCTGAGCGCCTTGAGGTGAACGGAAATGGTTGACTTGGCCTTCCCTGTCCGGGTCACGATCTCCTCGAAGTCCATCTCACCGGCTTCGAGCATCTCGAGTATCTGCCCCTTGAGAGGGCTGTCGATGGCCTTCAAGCCACGTTCCGAAGTACAGATCTGGATATAACGTTGTTTATCGCCCTGATCATGATTGGACCCGGCCACCTGCAAACCTCCACTCCCATGAAAATGGTCACAAAAAGTATAAATACATATGGTTCGTATATACTAAAACGTTCGTATATATTCGAACAATCTCATGCCGTGGATGGAAAATTTCGCCATGGGATGATCAGGCCGGGGGATGCGCTCCGTGTCAGGCGGGGATGACCCTGGCACCGGGAGACGTACGAATATACATTAAAAAAAGGAGACAAGTGCAATGACACTGGTATCAACCCCGACCCAGACAGACGGGATCGAGGTGAGGAGGCAGGTAACCACGATCGATTGCCTGCCATCATCTGCAAGGGCGGTCTACATGCTGCTCTCGGACGGCAAGGAGAGGACTCTGAACGAGATCATCGGACGCGTGGCATTTTCGCCCCGGACGATACGCAATGCGCTGTCACGCCTGCGCGAGAGCGGCCTCATCATCGCCAAGTTCAACTTCAGGGATGCACGAAAACCCCTCTACAGGTTAAAAACCGTTTAGACCGGCTTTCCGGAACGGGCAATATCCTGTTTTTTGTGTTGAAAAAAGACTGGTATTTCCGGACAGTCCGGAATGTGCCTGTCCTCTCCTTCAGAGACGAAAAAAAGAGGGATCTCTTTTACGGTGGTATCATTGAGGAGAGGGAGATCAATTCTTTGGACAACTCACCCCCTATACCCCGACATTGAAGAAGACGCGGATAAAGACCCCGATGAGGAAGGAGACTGCGGCAATCCCGAGAGAGAGGGCTGCCATCTCTGCAAACCTCCGCCCGAACGAAAGGTCGAGTGTCACCGAGGTATACCCGGTAAACCCGGTGATGATGAGGATTGCAGAGATCAGAGTCATCAAAAACGCGAGGAAAGGGTTCCCAGTCAGTACGAACGGCAGGACGAGGACAAGGACAGTGAAGATGTATGCAACACCCGTGTAGAGTGCTGCCTTGAACGGGTCCTGCACACTCCGGTCTGATTTCTGGGAGAGGTATTCCGACGCAGCCATCGAGAGGGCAGCCGCGATCCCCATGATACTTCCCACGGCTGCAATCACCAGGGAATCCTGAAGTGCAAACGTGAAACCCGCAAGGCTCCCTGTGAATTCAACGAGGGCATCGTTCAGCCCGAGGACGATCGAGCCCACGTAACGGAGTTTTTCCTCGGAGATCATGGCAATGATCGAGTTCTCGTGCTGTTCCTCATCCCGGATGACTTCTTCGATTCCCGGCACACGGTCAGACACTGCACGGTACATTCCGATGGTACTGCCTTCGCCCCTCTCCATGAGCTTGATGGAAAAGGTAACTCCAAGGAGCTTTGCAAGGATGACGTACCACCAGACGCGAATGGTGTCCGGGGCCTCCTCCACTTCCGCAATTTTCTGCCAGAACCGGGAATGAGCAAGTTCCTCGCGGGCCATTTTCTGCAGGACGCCTGCATTTTTTTCATCCCGTATCATTCCCGCGAGCCTCCGGTAAATGTGGTATTCGGTCACCTCGTCCTTTGCGAACGAGCGGGCCATCACCGCCAGGTTGGGATGCATTCCCCGGTCTGTTCTAGCGGAAGGAATAGGCTTCCCTCCTCCCCCTCCCTGTGACCCTTTTTGTCTCCATGTGTCACTCCGCCGCAAAAATTGTCCTGAAAAGACCTCTTCTTCAACCATGGGCATGAAACGGATTAATAGGTTTTTATTTTGTCAAAAAATGTCACCGGCAGATATTTATCAAGCTCCGGTGCACTTTCCCGTGACCGTGAGAAAGACAAAGGAGGGTTCCCCGGGATGAAGAAGGTCCTCATCACGCTCAGGAAAGATGATGCTCCGAATATCACCCAGTTGCTCGGCGGGACGTACTCCTACCGGGAGGAGATAGACGACAGGGTCAGGTTCACGCTCGTTGTTCCTGATACCAGACTCGACGACCTTGTTTCACGTATTCGCACGGTCCTTGAGTTCGTCGACAAGGAGACGCTCGTCGAGGTCTATTCGCCGGACTTCACAATCTTTCCCGTGTTCGACGAGAAAAAAAAGCAGGAGGAGGAATCACGGGAAAAGAAAAAGGAAAAGTCTCCTATTGAGAAACTGCTTGCAACGGTTGAATCGTACGAGAAGCTCGATACCAAGATCCTGACTCTTGCCGGCGTCGCCAGCATCGTGGGACTCATCGGGCTCTTTTTAAATAACGTCGGTATCATCATCGGCGCGATGCTGATCGCACCCATGATCGGCCCAATCTACTCTTTTGCACTCCACTCTGCGACGGGAAACGGTGTCGGTGTCGCCCGGGATATTTTTAACATCTTTTCCCTTCTCGTTGCGTTCATCCTCTTCTCCCTCGCCGTCACGTGGATCATCGGTTTTTTCGTCCCCCTGCAGGTGACCGGGGAAATACTTGCACGCACGCACCAGAGCCCCGTCTATGCCATTATGGCGGTATTCCTTGGTTTTGCGACGATTGTGGCACTGGCAAAGGGAATACCCGATACAATCGCCGGAGTGGCGGTTGCGGCAGCCCTCCTCCCGCCTGCCCTCGTGAGCGGGCTTTCCATCGTTCTCTATCCCGGAGGGACGATCAGTGCTGTTATTCTCACCCTCCAGAACGTCATCGGTCTCATGGCAGGTGCGATCATAGCTACAATTGCGCTCCAGATCAGGCCGAGGTCCTATAAGGAGACACAGGCTGCGCGCACTATCCTGATCCGGATTGCAACCCTCCTCCTGATCCTCATCCTTCTCCTCCTGCTCATACCCCTTTTTTAAGGCAGGGCTTTTTTTAGGAAAACAGGCGGTTAACTCTCCGGCGGGACCGGGGCAAAGGGACGGAGGAGGATCTCGTGGGGCAGGCCTGAGAGGGCTATTGCAGCAAGGGCACCGATCCTGCCCCTCCCCCCGAAGAGCTCGACACCGTTTTCTGCAGCAACCGCTTCAGCCTCTTTTTCATCAACTACCCCGCTGCGTGCCTTCGATCCGAAGGTACGAAAAATCCCGGGAACCGAAAACC
Organism: Methanolinea sp.; assembly: GCA_029907345.1. Lineage (GTDB taxonomy): Archaea > Halobacteriota > Methanomicrobia > Methanomicrobiales > Methanospirillaceae > Methanolinea_A. The sequence goes on along the minus strand of JARYMB010000033.1, from coordinate 40 downwards.
CCCTCCGGAATGCCATACCCCATTCGGGCGAGAGAGACTC
>JARYMB010000032.1 GCA_029907345.1 Methanolinea sp. | reverse complement strand
GAGAAGGCGTTGACTTCCACGATCTTCTTACCGCGGACCTGCCAGATGGGGACGTAGACCTGCCGGACCGTGACCTCGATGTTCCGCCTGTCGGGTTTCAGCACCTTCTCCTCGTAGGAGATGGCGTCCCCGCTCACCTGCTTGATCCGGATCCTCTGGGTCAGGCTCTCGGCCACTTCCGACGCGATCTTTTCCCGGGCCTCTTCCTGCGTGATGCGGGGAGAGACGACTTCGGCACCGGCCGGGATCGCGTCCTCGACGAGGGACTTTGCGTCCACCTCGAACTTCAGCCCGTTGATGGCATTGAGCCCGCCCTCACCCTCGGCATCGAACGGGACGCGGTGTTCCTTGTAGACCTGCTCCCCCGAACTCCTGTACGAGTAGAACCAGAACGGCATGAATTTCAGGGCGACCGTTCCCTGCATCTTTGCAATCTGCACGGCGGCATCCTTCTTCACCCGGATGGGCAGGTGCGGGATGATGACACCCAAAGCCTCCTCCTCCCCTTTTTCGGTTCCGCGTCCCGGAGGTGATGCGACGGATGGGGCGGCCCCCTCCCTCTCCCCGGCACCAATGGCCAGGGAAAACGGGCGTGACAGTATCCCCGCGAGGGCCGCCTCGCCGTAGAGCCGGACAAATTCATCCCTTCCCCAGACTGTGCACCCCCCGGCCATGGCACCGGCATCGAGAGAAAAGAGCAGTTTCCTGTACGTGATCTCTTCCCCGCCACTCATGAGCCGGAAGGTACCGTTCGCAAAATCCGCGATCTCATCATCGTCATTGCTGCAGAGGACCATGATATAGTCGTTATCCCGGCTGGCAAGGTCGTAAGGGTCTTGCAGCCTGTCAACCTCGTATCCTGCGGCCTCGAGAATTGTCTTTATGGCATTCCTCGCCTTTTCCCGAACCTTTTCGTCCATTAAACATACATTTCCCCCATCTTATAGAACAATTTTTCTATTCCGGGGATGAGATCGTAGCAAATGCATCTCCCCCTCAAGTTCGTGCATACCCGGATCGAGGAGTATGCCATGCAGGTGACATATGACCCCCGGGAAGGCGAGGGGCTTGTTGTGTACAATCTCTCGTTCGTTCAGAACGGGGACCTCGATGCCGCAATCACCGTGATGAGGGATACGTTTAAGGCAGGGCTCTGCGTGAGCGGGCTTGTCCGGTTTGTCCGGGAAGGCGGGACTGCCGGAGAGACAAAGGTCCCGGAAGGACATACGGGAATCATCACGATATGCAGTTCCACCCTTGATGGAATCCTCCTCCGCAGGGGTATCCCGTCGAACCCCATCGGCGGCGGGGTTGTCGAGATCGAGGGCCGCATTCCCCGGCGGTTCACCCACCTCATCCTGTACGAGCATACAACGATCGACCCGCTCCAGGCTCTCCTTTCCCAGGAGATAACATCCGTTACCGGGATGATGCGCCGGGGCAGCGGAAACATCCTTGCCAACATCCGGCAGTGTCACATGGAGGCCGAAGGGCAGATCGGGGAGGTCATCGACGACCTTGCAGGGAGCAGTTTCTCACCCATCCTGGACGTGGGTCTGCCGAATACGCCGGCGCTCGGCGTCACGGTCGACCCCCAGTACATGGGCATCGTGGCACTGGGCGGGACGAACCCGATGGCCGCCATCAAGGAGAGGGGAATTGCGGTGACCACCCATGCCATCAAGGGATTAACCGATGTCCGCGACCTGGAAGAGATACTGGATTACTGACTGATCTTTTTCACAAGCGAGGAGACGAGGTCACGGTACGACAGGAAGAACCTGATGAAGCCCCTCGATTCTGAAAAGAGTGCAGTCCCCTCCCCGGTGCCGGTCACTATCACGACCATTGCCCGTTCCTCGTCGATGAGGAAAAATCCGCCTGTAAAATGGGCATCCACGTTCAGGACGTCTTTTGGGAGGGATGGGAGGAGACTCACCTCGATTCCCCGGCAGGCGAACTTTTCCGGATTCCTCGTCGTGACCTTGACAGGGAGGGATGCTGCCTTCTCGCAGAGCACGGAGTAAATGTCATCCGGTAAATCGCCAAAAAGGACAGCATCAATCGAGACGGCTGCGTTGCGCAGCAGGTCCGCAAGACGGGCCCGGATATTCTCTATTCCATAGATGCTCCAGATGTAGCCCTGGTCCGCCGGTGCTTTCTGGTTTCTCTCCCGCCAGATCTTGGTGAGCATCTTCTTTGCCCGTACTGCATCCGCAGAGACCGCATCGAGGAGGTGGTCGATGGCAGCATCCGGTGGCACGGCCTCGAACCGGCGCGGTGTGGCAAGCGAGACTGAGACCATGTTCTTCTGGATCAGTCTCTCGAGCACGGGGTAGACCGATGCGCGGGGGACGCCGGCGACCTCGTGAATCCGTGTCGCGGTGGCACCCGGTTCCTTCAGGAGACCGATGTATACCAGCGCCTCGTATTTCGTTAAGCCAAGGGACTTGAGTATCTCGGTGAGGGCAAGGTACGGGGACGGAGTCTCAGCCATTCCATAGCATTATATAGGGCCGGCTCTTAAATGTTGTTATAGCAATAACAACACGTGATATCCCATGAATCTGCGGCGTATTGTATTTCTGGCCGTTTTAATCAGTCTGTTGTGTGTCCCGGCCCTCGCGGGAGTCAAGTACCTCGCGGGAGAGCCGGACCTCTCTGCAGCAATTCAGGGCAGAAACGAGTTTTCCCCCGGAGAGGACGTCACACTCCGGGTAACAATCGAGAACCGGGGACTGGTGGATATGAAGTTCGTCCAGTCAGGGATCATCGAGAGGGAGGATCTCCCCAACACGGCAAAGCTCGTGAAAGCGACCCTCGAGGCCGGAGACTCGCCGTTCATCATCAAGGCCGACCCACAGGTCGTCGGGGACATCCCGGGCGGGAAGTCTGCCACTGTCTCCTTCGCGGCAAAGATCCCTTCAGACGCTCCTTCAGGGAACTATACACTCCCCCTGCATGTCCGGTACTCCTACCTGAAGACTGCGGAGCAGTACGGGCAGGATGCTATCTCCTACACCTACCGCGACGTTGAAGAGACGATCCCGCTCATGGTCCGGGTGCAGCCGAGGGCAATGCTCGAAGTGATTGCAATGAGTGGCGAGGCTCTCAACGCGGGAACGGAGGGGTACCTCTCCCTCTCGGTACGGAATAAGGGCTACGAGGATGCACGGGACACCGTGGTTTACCTCTCCCGTAACGGCAACAGCCCCATCGTCCCGACAGACAGCAACATCTACATCGGTGAATTCCCCGCGGGAAGCACCCGCGATGTCAGGTTCCGCGTGTCTGTATCGCGGCAGGCAAGTGAAGGCTCTTATCCTGTCGATATATTCTGCAGGTACACGAATAACGAGGGAGATACGGTGACCTCTGACACGGTCACCGTCGGCGTCCCCGTCAGCGGGAAGATCTCGTTTGCAGTTGTCTCTCCCCCTTCCGAGGCCAAAGCGGGGGGAAAGACTGTGATAGAGGTCGTCTACGAGAACACCGGCTCGGCAACGGCTCGGAACGCCCAGGCCCGAATCAGTGCCGTGGACCCTTTTTCGAGCAACGATGACTCTGCGTACCTGGGAGACATAGCGCCCGGGGAGAGGGCGGTCGCCCGGTTTGAGGTCCAAGTGGACGCAGGGGCGGTGCTCAAGGAGTACGGACTCGACTCGGAGATAAGGTACCGGGACGCCCTCGATAACAGCGTCATTTCCGACACGATGAAGGTCCGCGTAAAGGTTATCAGTCCGGGGATCTCTCCGCTCGCAATTGCCGGGATATGTGTGCTCGTCGCTCTTGGAGCCGGCGCGGCATATTATATACGGAAAAACCAAAAGAAAGGGTGATGGAAGACTGGAGGGAGTATGCAGGGGCCCCGGTGATCCGGAGCGTGGAGGACCTCAGATCCGTCCTCCGGAACCCTGCCTGTGACCTTGCCGGCCCTGCCTACCTGATGTTCCGGGACATCGCACGGTCACCCGGCGACAGGGCATGGCTCTCGGAAAGATACCTCCGCTTCGATGTAACCTCCATTCCCCCCCGGGATCTCTGCGGCGAGTTCGTCAAGACAAAGGGACACTATCACCCGGATAACCCTTCCGGCACCGGTTATCCCGAGGTATACCAGGTACTCTTTGGGAAGGCCCATTTCCTCCTCCAGCGCCGCGACCTTGAAAGGATCATCCTCGTTCCGGCAGAAAAGGGCGAGACAGTCCTTGTCCCTCCGGGATACGGGCATGTCACCATCAACCCGGGAAAAGGCGACCTCGTGATGGCAAACATCGTTGCGTCCTGTTTTGAGAGCGACTACCGTTTCTACGAGGAGAACCGCGGAGCCGCGTACTACGAGATCGTCTCGGGGGATCTCGAGAAGAACCCGCGGTATCCTTCCGTCCCGCCGGTCGAGACCCGGAAACCGTACGAAATAACCCCGGAGCCGTGGCGTGACGGCTCCTTGTACGGATACGTGGAGAGAAGGGACGAGATGCTCTCCGCCCTCGTGTACCCCGAGAGGTACATGGAGGTCCTTGCCATCCTATAGGAGGCTTGGGGCAGGACGGCGCTTGTGTTCGCTTGCCCTGACCATGGAGAGGACACGTTCTTCAACGGAACTCTGGCTTGTCCAGCCGTTTTGTTCCAGTGATCTCAGTGCGGCATCGATCTCGGGATAGCTCAGTCCAATCTCGGCCTCGTCGCTCTGGCCCTTCCAGAGCCCTGCAGACGGCACCTTGCGGAGCACGCGTTCCGGGATGTTTTCCATCGTTGCTGCCAGTTCGTAGACCTCTGTCTTGTAGAGGTGGAGGATGGGCTGGACGTCCGCCGCGTTGTCCCCCCACTTCGTGCAATACCCGATCATGTACTCGGTCCTGTTCGATGTTCCACAGACAAGCATCCCCAGCCGGTTGGCATGGTAGTACAGAATTGCCATCCGGGTGCGGGCCATCAGGTTTCCAAGGAGCGCCCGGTCATCCTGGAAGCCTGGCAGAGACTGGTATGAAGAGAGGACGGGATCGATGCTTGCCGTCCGGAAATCCATGGAAAGCCTCCGGCAGACCTCCTCGGCATCGGAAACGTCGCAGGGATCCGAAACGCTGCTGGGCAGGATGAGACCGAGGACCCGGTCCGATCCGACAGCCCTGCAGCACAGGGTTGCGGCAACGGCTGAATCTATCCCGCCCGAGACCCCGATGACATAACCCCTGCTCCCGCTCTTCCAGTAAACGTACCTGAGGAGCTGTTCGATCCTCCCGAGTGCACACCCTGCCTCTTCGTTCATTTCACTCACAGGAGATCTCTCTGGGTGACCCTGATGAACTTTCGCAGCCCCCGGGGAAAACCCATTACGAGCAGTATGTCGCCTGCATGGACGGCGCTCTCCCCATCGGGGTAGATAATGGACTTTTCTTTTCCCTGGATCCCAAGAATGCGGACGGCACAACTCTTCTCGATCGAGGAGACCGTTGCGGGTATCCCGGTGGAGTACCGCCCCCGGACAATGACCTGCCCGTTCGGGAGCGAGAGGATGATGTACACGGTGTCCGCGAGGAGGACACCGGCGACGATCTGGCCGCCGATGCTCGGGAGGAGGGCGACGTAATCGGCACCTGCCCGCGCGAGCCTGTCGACGGACGCAGCATCGTTTGCGCGGGCGAGGATGCGTGTTTTGGGGTTTAGGTTCCGGACCATGAGCGTGGTGAGGATGTTGCGTGAGTCATCGTTTAGGGCAACGATGCAGAAATCCGCCTCCCGGATCCTCGCCTCAAGGAGAGTCTCCTCGTCCTCCGCTTTTCCGACCACGATATTGACGGGGTAGGGTTTCTGATCAACCACCACGCACTCCATTCCAAGGGCCGTCAGTTCCCGGTATGCCGATCGCCCCACGTCCCCAAACCCGGTAACGACCCCGAGAACCTCGGTCTTTCCGGTGGGAAGGAAGAGGTCGGAGACCAGTTTCTCGATACTGCTCATCCGTATCAGGAGGAAGAGCATTGTCGATGTGTCCAGCACCTCGCCGGGACCGGGGAAAAAGGAGAAATGACCCCTGCGCGAGATGAGAATGCACTCCGCGCCGAACCGGGGGGAGAGTTCCAGTTCGCCCAGCCGGAGCCCGGCCGCCCGGGACCCCGCGAGGATCGGGATGTTGATGATGCGGAGAGGATCCCCCGCCGCGGGTGTCTTCTGGCTGCCGTTTTCAACGACAACGGTCTCTTCGACCAGAGTATCGACATGCGAGGTGAGTGCCACGTGCCGGGCGAGGATCTGGCCGGTCACGTGCTTGGGCGAGAGCACGGTATCCGCCCCCGCGTAGCGCAGGTATCGCTCAAAAGAGAGCTTGTCAACGACCGCGATGATCCGCGCCCCTGTCATCGCCCTGATCCCGATGATGATGCTTGCCGTGGTCTGCTCCTCCTCGCAGACCACGACGTCCCGGGCCTTTTTCACCCAGGCACCTTCCCATGTTGCATTGTCCTGGTAACTGCCCCAGATCACGTAAACGCGCTTGCCGAAGAGGTCCGAAAGGAAAAAAGCGGTCTCCTTCTGGTCAACCACGATCACGATCGGGAGCTCCGAGATGAGCAGGCTCTCGACGAGTGCCCTCGTGATGGGGTTATGCCCGATGATGACGACGTGGCCCGACATTTCATGGGAGATACGCTGCGGGGGCGAGGGCTGGAGGTGGGACCCGATGGTGGGGATGAGGAGGAGGGGGATGACCATGAAGATCTGGATGATCCCCGAGACCATCATGAGGATAACGATCAGGACGGTATACTGGTTCGTGAAAGGGAGGAGATCCCCGTAGCCCACGGTCGTGACCGTCTCGAGGACAAAGAGGAGTGATGCCGGCCACGTGATGGGCTTTCCCTCGAGGAGGGGGTAGGCATAGTGGAAGAGCAGGGTGTAAAAAGCGATCTGGGCTCCGAAAATGAGGAAATAGGTGACGGCTTTCACCCTCCGGGACCCGTGGAACAGCCTCCACAGGGTTCCTTTCCTGTCACGCACCGTACCTCACCTCGTCGAGTATCCCGCAGCTCCTGCAGGTCGTCCCGCAGGGCTCCCCGCACCGTGAACACACCTGCAGCTCCCCCGGGCGGCCTGCACCGAGTTCTGCAAGTTCCCTGCCCAGGTTGACGAGGGCGAACCGGGCGGACGGATGGTTCCACGCGTATGCGTTGAGCATCTGCCGCACCTCTGCACGCATCGCGTTCTGCGAATAGGGGCAGCGCCCCGTGTCCACCGTTCCGGTCCGCAGGAAGGAGTAGAGTGCGACCTCGCGCTCGGGGATGGAGAGGAAAGGCTTGATCCGCGGGACCATGCCGGAAACCTGCTGCACCCCCCGGAGAATGCGTGCAGTATCCCCCCGGAGCACATTCATGAGGACTGTCTGGGCCTCGTCGTCCAGGTTGAAGCCGAGGGCAAGTTTTGTTGCCCCCGCGTCCCTTGCAGCAGCGTTGAGCAGGTGCCTCCGGAGGACACCGCAGTACGTGCAGGAGAGTGCACCACCCTTCCTCTCCACGATCTCGTCGACCGTTATCCCGTAAGCCTCCCGGAACGAGACGGTCACGTGCGGTACACCCAGTTCGCAGGCCCTGGCCCCGGCCCGGGACGGGTCCCGGTACCCCGAGATCCCCTCGTCCACCGTGATGGCAAGGAGCGATACGTCTTTCCGGTGCGAGAGGAGCGAATGGAGAAAATAAAGGAGCGCCCCCGAGTCCTTTCCGCCCGAGAACGCCACGGCGATCGTGTCCCCCCGGGAGATCCACCTGTTTTCCCGGATCGTTCTCTTTGCCTTTGTCTCGAGGTCCGCAAAGAAGTGTTCCCGGCAGAGGTGGAGACCTGAATAACGCTGGAATAGAACAGCAGGACGCCTGCATTTGTCGCAGCGCATAGGGGTTATCAGATCAACCTTTATCATCAGCATAGATAAATTGTGTAGCAGACATGGTCATTTCTGCCGAGACGATACGGCAGCTCCACCCCTACGAGACCCGGATTCTGCACACCCTGGAAAGGCTGATGGGATCCCATTCATGGGTTCCCCTCGATCTCATCAGGAGAAGCGCGGGCTTTTCCGAATCGGAGACGCGGTTCCGCCTGGGCACCCTCATGGAGAAGGGGATGGTCCGGTACGACGTGGTGCCCTACGAAGGGTACAGCCTGACGTTCCTGGGTGCCGATACCCTCGCGCTCCTCTCCCTCTCCCGGCACAAAACCCTCTCGGCACTCGGACCCCTCGTCGGGGAGGGCAAGGAATCGGTCGTCTACGAGGGGCTGGGTCTTGGACGCGTGGCAGTCAAGTGCCACCACGTGGGGCAGCGGTCGTTCCAGTCGGTGCGGGTCTCGCGGGAGTACATTGCAGAAAAGACGCATTGCCCATGGATCTTTGCATCGAGGGCATCGGCGGAGAGGGAATACGAGGCACTCCGAAAGCTGCATCCGGGTGCGAGGGTCCCGCTGCCCGTCGGCCGGAACCGCAACGTCATCGTGATGGAGTTCATCGAAGGGACGACGCTCAACCGGACGATACCAAAAGATCCTGCCGGGGTCATGGCTGCCATCCTCGAGCAAATCGCGGTTGCGTACTCGCTTGGCGTGATCCATGCCGATCTCTCGGAGTTCAACGTGATGATCGACAAAAAGGGGGTCGTCCTGATCGACTGGCCCCAGTGGATCACGCCTGACCATCCCAATGCCAACCAGATCCTTGCCCGTGACGTGGAGAACATTCTCCGTTACTTTGGCCGCAAGTACGGCATCGTGGCAGACAGCACAGAAGAGATCGCGAGGGTGAGGGGATGAAGATCTTTGGAATCGACGTGATCACAGGATCGGTGCGGTCGCGGTCACGGCGACCGCGGTATGCCCTTGTGATTCTCTCCGGGACAAAGATCACAGAGGAGACGGAAGTCACGGGATTCCGGCTCCTCCGGAGGCTCGCAGAGGAAAAGCCCGATATCCTTGCCGTCGACAGCCTGCAGGAAGTGGCGCAGGACACGCACGATCTCTACTCGTTCCTCCAGATGCTCCCCCCCTCCGTCCGGCTCGTCCAGGTGACAGGGGGCGAGAAGAAGGAGACGCTCGGGAAGGTCGCCAGCCGGTACAATATCAGCTTCAACAGGTTCGACCCGTTCGACGAGGCCCGGACGATCGCACGGGTGGCATCACTTGGAGCCGGGTCGGAAGTAATAGCGTTTGAGAACGAGAGCGAGATCGTTGTCAGCAGGCACAGGTCTCCCGGCAAGGGCGGGTGGAGCCAGAACCGGTACTGCAGGAAGGTCCACGGGGCGGTCCTCCAGAAGGCCCGGGAGATCGAGATGGCACTCCTTGCCGCAGGCGTGAAGTACGAAAAGAGGGAGACAAGGGCGTTCGGCGGCTGCAGCCGGGTCTCGTTCTCGGTCCAAGCACAAAGGGACGAGATCCCGGTTTCGGCGTTTCGCGGTGCAGACGTCCAGGTCAGAATCCACGGGAAACGGCTCGACCGGATCCGGTTCCGACCCCTCACCGGTAAGCCGCGGTACCTCATCGTGGGGATCGATCCGGGCACGACCACGGCTGTGGCAGCACTCGATCTCGACGGGAACCTCATGCACATGGAGAGTTCCCGCCAGTTGTCCATGGCCGGGGTGATCGAGACCCTGTACCGGGTCGGAAAACCCCTCATTATTGCCTCTGACGTCCACGAGATGCCCTATTCCGTGGAGAAGATCCGGCGGGCCTTCAACGGCGTCGCCTACACGCCGAAGGCTGACATGAGCGTCGAGGCCAAGCATGCACTCACGCAGGACTATGATCCCCGGAACGACCACGAGAGGGATGCCCTTGCCGCGGCCATCGACGCGTACCGGGCGTACAGGAACAAGTTCCAGAACCTTGTCAGGAGGATCCCGCCGGGCTATGACATCGACGAGGTGAGGGCCGGCATCGTCCGGGGACAGTCTCTCGAGCAGGTCATCGGGGAGATGACCGAGAAGGCAACCCCCGCCGGGGAGGAAGAGGCACCGGACGTCAGGATCGATGCTGCACGGGACGAGAAGGTACGCGTCCTCGACGGGACGATAAAGAGGCTCCGGGCACTCGTTGCCGAGCTCCAGGAGGAGATCCACAGGAAGGACGAGCGGATTGCAAGGCTTGAGACCCGCTTAAAGAAGGTGAGATCCCGCCAGGACCAGCGGATACGGTCTGATGCCGAGATCACGAAGAGGGATGTCATCATCGCGAACCTGCGAAAACGTCTCCGCAGCGAGGAGAAAACGACAAAGCAGCTCCGCAGGAGGATCATGAAGATGCGGGAGTTCGACGAGGCTCTCCTCTCGGGAGAGACGGTCCCCCTGAAGATCCTCTCTGCCCTCACGAAGGAAGGGGTCAGGGCACTCTCCGCGGAGATGGGAATCCGCGAGGGAGATGTCCTCTACATCAACAGGATAGAGGGTTTCGGGAAGGTGGCCCTCCGGGAACTGGCAGAAGCCCGGATCGGGGCGCTCCTCGTCGAGGAAAACCAGAACGAGTCTGCATTCCACGAGATCGAGGAATTTTTCCGGGAGTCCGGGATAGCCGTCCTCTCGACACGCTCCGTTCGTGCAGTCGTGAAAGGGAACCGGGGGGCTGCGGACCCGGCCGAGTTCCGGTCGGCGATGCGCGAGTGGAAGGAGTCGCAGGAGAGGTACGAACGGGAGAAGAAGGGACAGCTCGTACTGCAGATATTCGAGGAATACCGGACAGAGCGGGGCAGGGAGATGAGGAAAGTTGGATGAACGCGCGTTAAAACGTGTTGTTGCCTCGGTGGTCGGGAAGGATGCGGTCCTCGACGACTGCGCAGTCCTTGCCCTCGGGGACACGTTCCTGGTCGCGACAACCGATATGCTCCACGAGAGCACGGATTTCCCGGAATGGATGACGGACAGGGAGATCGGGTGGATGAGTGCTGCAGTCACGCTCTCCGACATCGCAGCGATGGGTGCCCGCCCTTCCCTCGTCCTCCTCGCCGCCGGGCTCGACTCCCCTTCCCGCCTCGAAGAGATCCTCACCGGGGCCCGGGATTGCTGCTCCACCTGCGGTGCCACGCTCGCGGGGGGCGATCTCGACGCTCACAGGGAACTGACGCTCGTCAGCTCGGGCATCGGGTTTGCAGAGCGTCCTGTCCGGAGGTCAGGTGCCCGGCCCGGTGAGCTGGTGGGAATCGTCGGGATTCCCGGGCGGGCACAGGCGGCGCTCGAGGGATACAGCAGGTTCCGGGAATACCTGAGCACCCCGAAGCCCCGGATCGGGGAAGGTCTCGCCCTTGCCGCTGCAGGCGCCTCGTCCATGATGGATACAAGTGACGGGCTGCTTGCCTCCCTCGAAGACATGCGGCAGGCGAGCGGGCTAGGATATGCAATCGAGTCGGAAAAGATACCCGGGGTACCGGGAGTCCCGGACGATGTTGCGCTCCGTTTCGCACTCCTTGGCGGAGGGGACTATGGACTCCTCTTCACCATCCCGCCGGAAAAGCGGACCCCCGACCTGCCCGAGATTTTTATCATCGGGCGTGTCATTGAAAAAGCCCAAATCATCGTTGACGGCAGGCCCGTCGAAGGGACAGGGTACCAGCACCACTGGGACTAAATTCAGATCCCGTCCGGGACGTAGGACGGCCACATGATCCGGATGGCTTCGAACTTCCCGTATTGTGCGTCCATGTTCTTCGGATCCAGTTCAAGGGCACGATCGAAGGACTTGATCGCGTTCTGGATCCGGCCGGTTTTCACGAGGGCATATCCCCTGTTGGACCAGGTCAGGGAGTTGGCAGGGTCTTTCTTCAGGAGCTTGTCGTAAATGGCAAGGGCCTTTTCATACTGGCCGGACCTGTAGTATGCGACACCGAGGAAGATGAGGGATTCATCGGCATCAGGCATTGTTTTCTGGAGAACATCGAAGGTCCTGATCGCTCCAAGGTAGTCACCGGAAGCGATCTGGATTTTGCCCCTTGCCACGAGCGCTTCGTAATTGGAAGGATCTTTTTCGAGGATTCGGGAAAGGGCCAGCTGGGCCTCACCCATGCGGTTCAGGATAACGAGTGCGGTGGCTTTCCGGAGGAGGAGCGTTGTATTCCATGAATCTGTCTTCAGCTGACGGTCCGTTATCCAGACTGCCTCCTCACCCCTCCCGAGGGCCCTGAGCGCATAGACCTTGTACTGCCAGGCCGTCATGCTCTCCGGGTCGAGTTCGAGGACCCGGTCGAGGGCTGATAATGCCTCTTCATTGTTCTTTGCCATATAGAGGGCTATTCCCTTGTTCAGCCAGATGTCGGATGCATTCGGGTTGAGCGTGAGGGCCTTGTCGAAGTAGGGGATGGCTTTCTGGAACTCTCCCTTCTGGAGGAGAGCCATGCCCCCTGTTGACCATGCTAACGAATCCCTGGGATTCAGTCTTGTTGCCCTGCTGGCATCATCAAGGGCCTCGGTGAACCGGCCGAGCCTGTAATCGGCAAGGGCCCTGTACGACCAGGCAGTCGCAAGGTCAGGCTGAAGGGTGGTAGCACGATCGAGATCACCGAGTGCGTCTTCTCCTTTTCCAAGGTTGAGGAGTGCAAAACCCCTGTTGGTATATGCGGCAGGGTTCCCGGGATCGATTGCGATTGCCTGGGAGTATGCAGAGACGGCATCCCCGAACATCCCCAGGGAATTGTAGGAAAAGCCCCTGTTGTTCCATGCAACTGCATTGTTTGGCTCAAGACTGATTGCAGTGCCGGATGCATCGAGCGATTCGTTGAAGCGACCGAGGTTATTCAGGAGGAAGCTTTTGTGGACCCAGTACGTGGCATTGCCGGGTTCCAGGACCAGTATCCTGTCGATGGTGGACAGTGCCTCCTCCGTCCGCCCCAGTGCGGCAAGCACCTGGGCCTTTTTCGAGAGCACGGAGGTGCTGTCGGGGTCGATCCCGAGAGCCTGATCATACGACGAGAGGGCCTCCCCGTTTCTCCCGAACCGGGAGAGGAGGTCTCCCCGGGCAACAGCGGCACTTGCAAGAGCGGGATCCATTGCAAGCGCCTGGTCGTAGGCACGGAGGGCTTCGCCCCACAACTGGAGTGCGACAAGGGTGTCACCGAGGTTCTTTGCTGCCGGTGCATAGGATCCGTTCGTCCGGAGGGCTGCGAGGAAAAACTGCCGGGCCTCCGTATATTTTCCCATCCGGGAATAGGCAATCCCGATACCGTTCCATGCGGTTGTCGTATTGATATCGATGGAGATCGCCCGGTCATATGCCTGGGCTGCGTCATAGTTCCGGTCCATCCCGAGGAGGACATCGCCGAGAGCAACCCAGCGGCGGGCGGAAGACGGGTCCAGTGCTACTGACCGGTTCAGTGACTCGAAAGCCTCGCTTTCCCGGCCCATGAGATGCAGGGCTTTTCCGCGGCCTTCCCAGGCTTCAACATTTTCCCCGTTGATCGCGATTGCCCGGTCGAACAGCACAAGCGACTGCTCGAGGTTCCCCTGTTCCAGGAGCCTGTCTCCCTCCCTGGCGAGATCGGCGTCCGGGTAAGAGACGCAAGCCGCAAGAAAAGGGACGAGGACGACCAGGACGGCGAGCAGCCAGGGAACTTTCTGCATCCATACACCATCGACTGCGCACCACTTAATGCATGCGGAAACACAGGGTTTGAGGGGTTATCCGGAAAGTTGGATCGTGGGAAAGGCGAAGAAAAAGAGAGATGGATGGATCAGGGAATCTCACCCGATTCAATACCGGCGTACGCCTGACCCGTAGCTCATCGTCTTTTCGAAGGACTGGATGGTGCCTGAAGCGGTCGTCTTCTCGGATCCCATGATATCCA
>JARYMB010000031.1 GCA_029907345.1 Methanolinea sp. | reverse complement strand
CCGGGATTGACCTGCTCGCCCGCCAGTTCTGGAGTGCGGACGGCATGTCCGGCACGTACCTGATGATCGACAGCGATGTGGAACCGGGCATGACGGATGCACGTGACAGTCCCCCCGAAGCCCTTCCCGGCCTGATGAAGGGAGACAGGGTGGTCCTCGATTCCCTCTCGACGGTCATCACCAGGAACGGGATCGATGCCGCGATCTCGCTCCTCTCCTCGGTCAGGAAGGATGTTGCAGAACGGAAGGCAAATGCCCTTTTCATCCTGTACAGCGACCTCCACACGACCGTCGAGGAGATAAGGATCATGCGGATGGCCGACGTCGTCATCGAGCTCAAGGAGATCATCATCATGACCGAGATCGAGCGGCAGCTGGCGGTCCACAAGGTCCGCAACGCCCAGGTCCCCAAGCGCATCATTCCCTTCAACATCACGGAGAAGGGGATCGAGCTCTCGACAACCTCGCGCGTCGTCTAGGCGGATGACAGGGTTACCCTGCCAGTTCTTCCCGCACTTTCCTGACAGCAGAAACCATGCGGCAGAGCTTGCCTGTCGCGGAGTCAAGCGGCAGCATCCGGAGGCCGCAATCAGGATCGATGAGGAGTCGTCCCGCACCGAGACGGTCGACGGCATCACGGACCCTCCGGGCAATCTCATCCTCGTCCTCGACGCGGGGACTGCCCGAGTCCACGCATCCCACGGCAATCCTCTTCTCTCTGAGATTTTTTGCTGAAACGAGTTCGAGGTTTTGCGGGCTCTTTGCACACTCGATGTCGAGCACGCCGACAGGGAATGCGATCAGCCTGTCGATGACGGATGACAGGTCCCCGCAGACGTGAAGGGAGACCGGTACATGGATTCCTTCCACGAGCACCTTCAGCGCCGCCTCTGCCCGTGCGAGATCCGCGGCACCCGTCGAGAGGACGGGCTCATCGATCTGGAGCATGCATGCGCCGGCACTTTCGAGTGCCCTTGCCTCGGCTGCAAGCGCCCGTGCCAGGTCCATTGCGAGGTCCGCCCTGTCCCTGTAGACGGGAGTTGCGATATGGAGGCCGAAAGAGAGGGTCGTCGGGCCCGTGAGGATGCCCTTGACGAACCGGTGGCGCGAAAGGGCATAGCGGGTATCGGCAACCGTGATGGAACCCGATGCAGGCAGGACGGTGCTTACCACGTCCTGCCCGCGAATCCCGGGTAAACGGGAGGAGAACGCACGGATCATGTCACCCCTGACCTGGCCGTCCGAGATGATGTCGATTCCCGCCCGGACCTGGGATTCAACAGCCAGCCGGACCGCGTGCCGGAACGGAAAGAGGTACCCCGAAAGACCCCGGCCCGTATCGACCGGGAAGCTCCCGACGACGGTCGTGGGGAGGACGGGGAGGGCAGCGAAGAGATCCGGTATGGTCATGGGACGAGCCTGTGCCGGTCACGCGGGAAGAGGACTGCTTCGCGGATGTTGGGAAGACCGAGCATCGTCATGACGAGACGCTCCATGCCAAGCCCCCATCCCGCGTGGGGCGGCATCCCGTACCGGAACGGCGTCAGGTAGAACGAAAAGCTCTCCGGGTTCAGTCCCTTGTCCCTGATCTGCGAAACGAGGAGGTCGTACTGGTGGACCCGCTGTGCACCCGAGGAGAGTTCCATCCGGGGGTGCATCAGGTCAAAGGCACGGCAGATCGAGGGATCGTCCTCGTAAGGCATTGCGTAGTAGGGCTTGATCGCGGTCGGCCAGTCCACGATGAAGTAGTGGCCCCCCATCTCCTCGCCTATCGCCTTTTCTGCGGTAGTCCCGATATCATCCCCGTACCGGATGGGCTCGTCCGTCTTCCTCGCGGCAATCTCTATCGCCTCCCCGTAGGGGAGCCTCGGGAACGGCGTCTTCGGGATAAAAAACTCATCGATTTCCATTGCCTCGAGGAAGGGACCACAGTCCCTCTCCACCTTCCTGTAGACGGAAACGATGAGGTCCTCGAGGATATCCATCACGGTGTTCTGGTCGGCAAAGGCCATCTCCAGGTCTATGGAAGTCGCCTCGTTGAGATGCTTTGTCGTGTTGTGTTCCTCTGCCCGGAATATCGGCCCGATCTCGAACACCTTTTCGAATCCTGCGCCGATCATCATCTGCTTGTAGAGCTGGGGACTCTGGTTGAGGAACGCCTCTTTCTCGAAATACGCTATCGGGAAGAGTTCAGTCCCCCCCTCGGTTGCTGCTGCAACGATCTTCGGGGTCGTGATGTTCACGAAACCGGCGGCAAAAAGGTATTCGTGGACGGCCTGCGCTATCGCGCTCCTGATATGGAATACTGCTGCGACCCGCGGCCGCCGGGCGTCGAGGAACCGCGAGTCGAGGCGCGTATCGAGCTCGGCCGGGACCTTCTCGGCGACGTCGAGGGGGAGGGGGGACTCGCTCCTGCTGATGACCTCGAAGACCGCGGGGATGATCTCCCTGCCGCCCGGTGCCTTGTCGATGGCCCTGACGGTCCCCTTCACCCGGACCACCGACTCCCGGGAGACGTCCCTGACCGCATCGATGATGTGCGGGGCGACTTTCTTCTTGGGCACGGTCACCTGGATGATACCGGTGCGGTCCCTGACGAGGAGGAAGGCAAGGCCCCCCAGGTCACGCACCTCGTGGACAAAACCACAGATCTCAGCCGTTTCGCATCCGGGAGTGACCTCCCTTACAGGAATCCGCATGTGAAATCCATTACCTATGGTGGTTTTGGGATAATCTGTCTTTCCGAAAAGAGGGTCTCTTTCATCCTGTCAGTCGGGCCCGAATATATCTTCCCTGACGAACTTCTCGATGGCGGCCTGGGAGGCAAGGGTCTCTCTTCTCGCTTCCGGCGTATCCCAGAGGAACCAGTCCTGCATGCCCATCATCACCCACCAGCGGGCGGGTATCTCGGTTGAAAGCACATAAAGATCGTAGAAATAGTCCATCGAGAATTCCCTGGAAAAGTCCATCTCGATGGTCCGCTTGAGCATGTTCGAGAGGGCATCCCCGACGACCTTCGTGTGGTACCACGGTGACCTGCTCCACCTGTGCGTCATCATCTCCTTCATGTCGAGGTTCTTGAACCGCTGGAGCTCGGGGATGTTGATGACAGGGTTGAGCTTGTATTCCGAGAGGGAATAGGCAAGGACCATGTCCCTTGCGTAGTAGACACCGTTGTGCACGACATAATACCGCTGGGGGAGGAAGTCCTTGACGGGCACAAGGTCATGCATGTCCCTCATGCTCTCCTTGAGGAGGGAATACACCTGTGCATTGCGCAGCAGTGAAAAGCGGTGCGAGATGACAAGATCTGCCAGCAGTTTCAGGGGCATCTCCGAGAAGACTTCGTGGAGCAGCATGAAGAGGAGGGGCACGAGCTGCTTCTTCTGCCAGACGGGCAGGTTACGGGTACCTTCGTCCTTGAGGATGTCGAGGTAGATCTGGCGGCACCCCTCCAGGGTACTCTCCTTCGAAAACGATATCACCTTGTGGTTGCCGCGGCGGGCAGCACAGCCCCGGGCGAGGAGCTCGATGCAGTTGCGGCATATCGTGTAGTCCTTGAGTGTCCCGAGGAGTGCACTGGAGAATGCGATGACGTTTTTCCCCGTCCCGTACGTGAACTCGTCGATGAGGAGACCCTGGGGCGGGACATCCGTCCTCCTGACGAGCTGGAGTTCTATCCCGAGCATGCTCTCGGTCATCTCCAGGAGTTCGCGCAGGACCGGGGACAGGTTGTACGATTGGATCATGGAAAGCGGCCACCCCCGCAGGGGCAGGCTGGCTGAGCATTTGTGAAAAAGGTTCGTCGCCGCTGCTTATTAAACGATACCGGATCGGGCCCGTCTCCCTTCCACCGCCGGGCGGGAAGCGATCAGGCGATCCGCGAGTGGGCTGCGCGGATGAGCGGCTCGACGGTGGGGAGGTAGACGTTGAGAACGTTCCAGACGAGTGACCAGTCCATTGCGAAGTAGGGGTGCAGGAGGTGTGACCGCAGACCCTCGAGTTCCTTCCACGGGACTTTCGGGGTGTCTTTGCGGGTCTGCTCCGATACCCTTGCGGCCGACTCCCCGATGATTTCGAGGCTCCGTGCGACGGCCCGACGGAGGGTCTCGTCTTTCTGGAAGTCACGGGACGAGATCCCCCGTGTCCGGTGGGAGAGAAACGCGATCTCGTCGAGGATCTGGCCAAGATACACCTTGTCCCTGCTGATTGCGGCATGCATGGCCCCGAGTTCGGGCCGCAAGTACAAGGCAAGGACGCGCGAAAGGACGAGATCAACCTTCCGGCCGAGGAGTTCCTCGAGGTACAGGGCGAGCCCGATGTAGTTTGCATACGTGTCCATCCCCGGCTCGAACTCGACCTCGATGTCCGCATCGCTTTCGGGCCTGTCCTCGCCACGGGCAAGGGACCCGAATATCCCTACCTTCCTGACCCCAAAGAGCCTCCGCATGACAGGGAATTTTGCATTCAGCGCAAGGACGACCTCTTCCCGGGACGATGACCTTTCTCCCTGTGGCATGGTCACAACCTTCCCCTCATCTTGGACTTTCCGGGGCTTATGGGTATCGCCATCCGGGCTGGAGACGGGGAGAAGGTTCTTTGCCGCAGAGCTTCCTTCACTGGTTATGGAACGGTGTCCCGTCTATCCGGCCCTCGTCCTCCTCCTCGTCACCCTGCTCATGGTAACCGGGTGCATCGCGCCGCTGACGCAGGGAGGGGAAGGCAGGAAAAGCCCCGGAGGGACACCGGGAATAATGCCCGTTCCCACCACTCCCCGTCAGGTTCAGGAGACGGTGACCGTTGCAGCAGAAATGCCCGTGGAGGCAGAGCGTTCCACACGGCCCCTCGTTCACGGTGCCAAGTACCGGGCGGGTGACACGCTGGCAATCTCGGGAGAGACGATCCTCTCCCCCGGAAACCACGTCCTTGTCCAGGTCACGCCACTTGCCTTCGGCCCCACGAAGAAGGGAGCGAGCCTGCCGGTATCAGGGGCATCGGGAGTGGTTCCCGTGACCCGGCAGGAAGGGGCATCATTCAGCAGGTGGTCTTTTGAATTCGATACGACGGGGTGGGAACCGGGTGAGTACGGTGTCCGGGTGCAGGGCATCGAGGTCCCGGCGTTCTCTCTCGATGTCCGGTTTGCGCTGGCACCGGCAGGGTAAGAAACAGTTTCAGGCCTTCTTTGGGCTGCCTGCAGAATTCCCGGCCGGTTCATTCCCGCCCTTCTCGGTTTTTGGCAGAGCCCCTGTGCCCTCGGGCTGCCTTTTGCGAATCTTCTCGAGGGCCTCGAATGCCTCCCTCCTGACTGCCGGAACCTGGTCACCAAGGACCCTTGTCAGTGCCTCGATGGCGGTGGGATATCCCATCTCGCCGAGGAGGAGAGCGGTCCTCCTCCGCACGTCAGGGTTCTGGTCATCGAGGAGGTCGAGCAGGGGGCGTACCGCCGGACCGCCGATGAGCCAGAGCGCTTCCATTGCGCAGTTCCGGATTACCATGTCACCCTCCCGGAACGCGGAGACGAGCGGGGATATGGCAGGGTACCCGAGCATGGAGAGGGCTTTGACACTCTCCTGGCGTACTGACCTGACCGGGTCACCCAGGAGTCGGACGAGTCCCGGGACTGCGCGCGAATCGCCTATCCTGCCGAGCACTCCTGCGGCTCCCTGCCTGACGAGGGGATCCTCGTGGGTGAGTGCCGCGATGAGGGGATCCACTGCCGGGCTTCCGATCGCTGCAAGGGCAAGTCCCGCTCTCTGGCGGAGTTCCGGCTGGGGATGGGCGAGCGCGGTAATCATCGGCCCGATTGCGCGGTCCCCGAGGGAACAGAGGGCTTCAGCAGCAGCGATGCGGACGTACCCCGATTCGTCCCCGAGAAGGGTTATCAGGGGGTTGATGGCATCCGGGTGCCCTATCAGCTTGAGGGCGATTGCCGCCTCCCGGCGGACGCGGGGCTCTTTGTCTTTCAAGGCCTCCACGAGCGGGCCGACCGCGCTCTGCACACCCATCTCGCCGAGTATCTGGGCGGCACCCTCCCGGATGGCCGGCTGGTCGCGCGAGAGCGCCCGGATGAGGGACTCGACCGAAGTATTCCCGATGAGGATGAAAGCCTGTACGACTTCCCGCCTGACGGACTCGTCCTCGCATGCCAGCATTTCGATGAGCGGCGGGACCGCGGGTGCACCGATCTTTGCAAGGGTCTGGGCTGCGCCACGCCGGATGATCCAGTGCTCATCGTTCAGGGCGTTGATGAGCGGGTCGATGAATGCGTCCCCGAGTTCCCCGGCGGCCCGGATCGCGTTCCACCGTGCTTCCATATCCCCGTATGCAAGAGCGTTGCGGACGCTCTCCACCCGTTGCTTCTCTGCCTCGTCGGGAGTCTTGTCCCCCTCCCCACCCAGTGCTCCCCGGAGAGATCGAAAGATGCTCATTATTTCCCGCTCCTTCCACGAATGTCTGTCCGCCAGGTAAAAACCCTATCTGTCCTTTTCGGACGGAGAAAGGGTCCGGCCGCGTGCCTCCCGGATAAGCGAGAGGACGAGGAGGGAGAGATCCCGCGCAATGGAGGGGGTCTTCATCAGCGTGTCTGCCCTGACCGCACCGGGCACCGATACGGGATCGCGTACGTCCTGGACAAAAACGTCCACGAAATCCTTATAAAGGGCGTAGGTCCCGGCCGAGTCAGGGGAACAGCCCCTCGCTTTCATGAGTGCGGCAGCAGGGCCGCTCACGGGAGCGTCCCCGATGAAGGGACTGACCGCAACGACGGGAACCTCCCGGAGCGCTTCCCGCACGCCCCCGCACTCGAGGATGGGGAGGATGCTTGAGACAGGGTTACTCGGTCCGATGATCACGCCCTCGGACTCCAGGATGGAGGAGAGGACCCGGGGTGTCGCCCGGGCGGGGCCGTCCCAGTGCCGGATCACCTCGTCGATCCGGAGCTGCCCGCGGTGGCGGACCCAGTACTCCTGGAAATGGATGGTGCGACCGGTCGTCCGGATGAGTGTTGCCACGGGGCTGTCGGTCATGGGAAGGATGCGGGCATCGATTCCCATGATGGAACAGAGGGCCTCGGTTGCTTCCGTGAGGGTCAGGCCCTCCCGGAGCATCTCTCCCCTGCGGATCTGCAGGGCCCTGTCACGGTCCCCGATGGCAATGTACTCGTCGCTTCCCAGGCGGAGGAGCCCGTCGTGGGTGACGAAGGTATCGCCCGCGATGCCCCACCATGTCCCGGTGTCAAGGAGCCCGGAAAAGAGGTAGATCAGGGTGTCGATGTCGGGGGAGAGGAACCCGCCGGAGATCCAGAGGTCTTCTGCCGTATTGACAACGACCGTGATATCGCTGTCCGGGATAACCATGCGCAAACCCTGGACGAGCTTGGGGGTGCCCGTGCCCCCGGAGAGGAGGACGATCATACTGCTGTATTCTTTATCGTCCAAAAAGATGACTGTTCTTCCGGATGGGTGCAAAGATCATCAAGGATCCCGTCCACGGGTACGTGGAGGTCGAGGACCCTTTCCTTCCCCTGCTTGACTCCCCTCTCCTGCAGCGGCTCCGCTACATCCGGCAGCTCGGTTTCTCGTACCTCGTCTACCCCGGTGCCCACCATACCCGGTTCGAGCATTCGCTCGGGACGATGCACCTTGCCGGGGTCATGGCCCGGCAGCTCGGTCTTCCCGCGGGGGACCAGGCGCTCGTGAAGGCGGCCGCGCTTCTCCACGACATCGGGCACGGCCCCTTTTCGCACGCGATCGAGCCCCTCGCCGGAGAGTTCCTGGGGCGCCACCACCAGGACGTCTCGCCTCTCCTCGGACAAAGGGACGTGCAGGAGATCCTCGGGGCCATGGGAATCGACGCGGGCGACGTTGTCTCCCTCATCCAGGGCACGCATCCCCTCTCCGGCATCATTCACGGAGAACTCGACGTCGACCGGATGGACTACCTCCTGCGTGACGCCCACTACACGGGTGCCCCGTACGGGACGGTTGACGCCCACCGGCTGATCAGGAACACGTTTTTGATGGACGGCCACCTCGTTCTTGCCGATACCGGGATAAATGCCGCAGAGAGCCTCCTGATTGCACGGACGCTCATGCGCCCGTCGGTCTACTTCCACCATGTCAGCAGGATAGGGGAGATGATGTTCCAGGAGGCGGTCATGGCACACGTTGCAGAGGATCCCTGCAGGGGAATCGAAGCGCTCGTCCAGGCCGACGATTCAGCCTGCATGCAGGCCCTCCTCTCCTCGCCCGACCCTGTTGCCCGCGACCTCTCCCGCAGGATCTACGAGAGGAGACTCTACAAGAGGGCACTCTACATCGGCAGGGACAGGGTGAATGCGGCCCACCTGGCCAGGTACGCCTCGTTCGGGAGGCGGAAGGAGATCGGGGAGAAGGTTGCAGAAGAGGCAGGGATAGACCCCTCGTGCGTCCTGGTGGATATCCCCCCGTTCCCTGGCGACATGTCGCTCTCCGTCCAGGTGAGGCACCGCCACATGGCAGTCCCTCTCTCGGAGGTCTCCCCCCTGCTCCACACCCTGAACGAGACCCGGCGGGGACAGTGGCGGCTCGGTGTGTACACCCCGCCCGAATTCCGTGACCAGGTCGGGGAGATTGCAACGGACATCCTCCACGTCAGGCCCCTGACGACGCAGGAACCCCTCTTCTCCTAGGTGCCCCCGCGCACACGGAAAGATACCACACGGTCCGGTTTTTTACTATTTTTGGGTTGGTGGTGAGAACCGGATGGGGAGCTGCCCTGCCCCCACACACCGGCCGCCGTGGGGTGGAGCATGTGGTTTGAAAACCCCGGGGCATGCGAAAAAGAATGCTCATATACGAAAAATGCCTAAAAGGAGTCCCCGGGGGTCACTGTGATCGAATACTGGACGATGGTCATTGCAGGCGTGGTGGCAGTCGCCGCCGTCATCTCCTGTGCGTATCTCTACGCGGAGAGCAGGGAACTCCGGTTCCTCCGGAACCGGCAGAAACTGAAGGTATACAACGATCTCCTCTGCGCGGTAACCCGCCTCACGGTCGCGGGCGGTGACGCATATGCCCTTTCCCAGGCCAAGAGGAACCTCGCGTTCGTCCTGAACCGTGTCAACCTTGTTGCCGGTCCCGAAGTACTCGGGCACGTCAACGAACTCCTCGATTTCCTGAACGAGACCCGCGAGGGTGGCTACGACGTCCTGAAGGAGAAAAACATCCTCAACGCGATCGTGCAGGCAGCCCGCACCGAACTCGACCCGGAGAGCGCCCGGGTACTGGAGGAAGCCCGGTTCCGGTACCGGTTCTACAACCCGCCGCGTACCTGAGAAAACCTGCCCGTTCCGGACAGCCCGGCTCCGCGGGAAACCATCCCCCGGCAAAGGCTTGCAGATTTATCTGACGGGAGGTCACACCTTACCGCATGGAAAGGAAGGCGGGGAATCCATGCGTGAATTCATCGAGCTGATGAGGGAGAAGGGGTCGGTCATCGATGTCGAGGAATGCCCGGAAGGGGAGTTCGGTGCACCCCGGATGGCGAGCCGGACGGACTCCCTCCTCCTCTTCCACGACCTTCCCGGCGGCCGTGCCGCAATGAACCTCACGGCAACGAGGAAGGCACTCGGCCTCGCACTGGGAGTGGACGAAAACAGGATCGCAGAGACCCTGGCCCGGGCTTCCTACGAGGGCAGGATCGTGCGGGAAGACCCGCTCCCCATGGGAAAGGCCGACCTCTCCCGCCTCCCTGTGATGAAGTTTTTCCCGGGCGATGCAGGCCGGTACATCACGGCAGGGATCGTTTTTTCTGCCTACGGGGGAGTCGAGAACGCATCGATCCACCGGATGCTCGTCCTCGGCCCGGACAGGGTCGCAGCCCGGCTCGTCGAGGGCAGGCACACGTTCACTATGCACAGGGAAGCCCTCGCGGCCGGGGAGGTGCTGCCGGTGGCAGTCGCCATCGGAGTCCACCCTGCAGTCACGTTTGCAAGCTGCACCCGCGTCCCGAAGGGAAAGGAGCTTGCCTTTGCTGCCGAACTCATGGGCGGGGAAGTGAGGGTCCACCGGTGCCGGAACGGAGTCTGTGTACCCGGGGCGGAAATCGTGCTCGAAGGGTACATCGGGGCCGAGACAGCAGAGGAAGGGCCTTTCGTGGACATTACGGGCACGTACGACAGCGTCAGGATGCAGCCGGTGATCCGGTTCACGGGCATGTATACCCGGCCGGACGCGATCTACCACAGCATCCTCCCGGGAGGGCATGAGCACCGCATCCTCATGGGAGTGCCGTACGAGCCGGTCATCTTCCGGGCGGTCTCTGCCGTGACGACCGTCAAAAACGTTGTCCTCACGACGGGGGGGTGCGGTTACTTCCACGCGGTCATCCAGATCCGCAAGAGCACGCAGGGCGATGCGAAGAACGCGATCCTGGCGGCCCTCGCGGCACACACCTCTCTCAAGCACGTGGTCGTGGTGGACGAGGATATCGACCCGGCAGACCCTGCCGAGGTCGAGTATGCCATCGCAACGCGCGTGAGGGGAGACCGGGACATCCTCGTCATCCCGGGTGCCCGCGGTTCTTCCCTCGACCCGTGCCGGATGGCAGACGGGACGAACGTGAAGGTGGGCGTGGACGCGACAATGGTCCTCGGCCACGAGCACGAGTTTACGCGTGCGGGCTGGTAAGGGGGAGAATGATACTTTCGCCCGAGGAGGAGGCCATCCTTGCCGGGGAGCAGGGTGAGACCCGGGCCCGGATGCTCGAAATCCTCATCGCTCTCGGGAAGGTCTACGGGGCAGAGCGTCTCATTCCCATCCGGAGTGCCCAGGTGAGCGGGGCGTCCTTCAAGACGATCGGGAGGTACGGCCTCGAATGGCTGCAGCAGCTGGACGCGAGGGTCGCTGTCCCGACCGTCCTCAACCCCGTGGGGATGGACAGGGAGCGGTGGCAGGAGATGGGTATCGACCCCGGGTTTGCACGCGCCCAGGAGGAGGTCATCGCTGCCTACCGGAGGCTCGGCCTGGCCCTCGAGTGCACCTGCACGCCGTATTACCTCTTCGTGACGCAGTACGGCGACCACGTGGCATGGTCGGAATCGTCTGCCGTTGTGTACGCAAACTCGGTGATCGGTGCAAGGACGAACCGGGAGGGGGGACCGGGTGCCCTTGCCGCCGCGATTACCGGGAGGACGCCCGAGTACGGCCTGCACATCGTTTCAGAACGCCGCCCGCATCTCGTCGTGCGGGTGGAGGACGGTGCGTCGCTCTCC
Organism: Methanolinea sp.; assembly: GCA_029907345.1. Classification (GTDB taxonomy): domain Archaea; phylum Halobacteriota; class Methanomicrobia; order Methanomicrobiales; family Methanospirillaceae; genus Methanolinea_A. Next base: position 2,620 of record JARYMB010000031.1, on the reverse strand, counting down.
GACCCTGCCCTTTTCGGGGCACTCGGGTACCATGCGGGAAAGCTCGCCGGGGGAAGGATACCCCTCTTCGAGGGGATCTCTCCCCACAGGGACAATTTGAAGGCACTCGGGGCGGCAATGGCAGCATCCGGTGCAGTCGCACTCTTTCACGTGGCCGGCATCACTCCCGAGGCCCGGATCTTCTCCTTCGGGACCGACGCGCTCGAGGTCATCACCGTCGAGAAAAAGGAGATCGAGACGCTCATGAAAGAGATCCCCGTCGAGGCGGTGGCCCTGGGCTGTCCCCACTGTTCTCCCCGGGAACTCGGCACGATTGCACGTCTCCTGGAAGGAAAGGTGACGAAGATACCCTGTTACGTGTTTGCCGCCCGCGGAGTCATCGAGAGGCACCGCGATGATGTTGCCGTTATCGAGGCGAGCGGTGCCCGGGTCTTTGCAGACACGTGCATGGTCGTCTCCCCCGCGATGGAACGGTTCCGGGCGATCATGGTGAACTCGGGCAAGGCGTTCTCCTACGTGCCGGACATGTGCGGGGCAGCGGTACGCCTCGGGACAACGGAAGAGTGCATCAGGGTTGCGACAGGGGAAACGACCGGGCCTTCGCGGAAGAGCCGGTGATCCCGGGCCACGTTCAACCTGCCCTCCCTTTCCCCTGTCCCGCAGGATTTATAAGAGGGCTTGTGCCACTCTGACTCGATGAACCCTCCCCACCCGGACAGTGAAGGTGCGGGCCGCACCAAGGCCGCCATCGTCGTGTTTCTCATCGCCGTATCGGTCATCCTCGAACTGGTCGTGCACGGTGCCCTTGGCGTGGAGACGGTCTATTCGCACTTCTTCTACGTCCCAATCGTTCTTGCGGCAGCATGGTACGGTGCCCGGGGAATCTCCGTCAGTCTCTTCCTCTCGGCCCTCTACCTTGCAGACACGGTTCTCCTCTCCGGGACCATCGGGTTTGACCCCGCGGTCCGGGCAGCCATGTTCGTCCTGGTCTCGCTCGTTATCGGTCTGGTCTCCGATTCCATGCGCAGGAAGCATAGAGAAACAGTGGCCGGCACCGGGGATGCAAAAGCCCGGAAGGCGATTTCCCGGAGGGGTACGTTCCCGGGGAGAGACGGCCTCCTCCGGCACCTTGGCCCTCCCGACGTGGATCACATGCGCAGGGAGAGGGATGTCCCGGGCCTTGTCCGGGCCCTTGGCCACAAGGATCCGGCCGTCCAGTATGCAGCGGCCGAGTCACTGGGCGAGTTGCGCGAACCGTCAGCCGTTTTACCCCTCCTGGAAGTCCTTACCGCTGACAGGTATTCAGGGGTGAGGTGGAAGGCTGCGGAGGCCCTCGCCCGGATCGGGGAACCGGCGGTCGTCCCCCTCATCGGTGCGCTCCACCACCCGGACGAGGACGTGCGGTGGAAAGCAGCGATAGCGCTCGGCGAGATCGGGGACGACCGGGCAATCTCCCCCCTCATCGAGCTCCTCGGGGATTCGGACCGGTTCGTCCAGAGCAGGGCCGCGTACGCGCTGGGGGAGTTTGGGACGAGGGCAGCACCCCTGCTCCGCCTTGCCCTTGCAAACGGCCCCCCTCCCGTCCGGAAAGGTGCAGTGCTTGCACTTCGGAAGATTCAGGACCCTGCCGCCCTCGACGACCTGACTCGGGCACTCGGTGACCCGGACGGGGCCGTCCGGTCGGAAGCCCTCGAGGCCCTGATGCAGCACGGCGAGGAAGGGTACAGGCGGATCCTCCTCTACCTGTCCGCTGCCCCGATGGAAGAAAGGGCCGGGGTCTTCCAGGCGATCAGGGATATGCCGAACCATAAGCTCCTGAAGGGGTTTGTGCCACTCCTGCCCGGGGCCGACAGGAAATCGCGCGAATTCATCCTTTCCGTCATCGATGCAGGGGAACGGCACGACGACCATGAGAGAGAGGCACCGTCTGCAGGTCAGGTATAAGTCCCCCAAGACACGATCTCTTCTCTGTGTTCGGGAGGTACGAGATCCCGTTCCGGCTCATGGAGAGCGGAATATTGGTGGAGACAAGGAAGGAAGGACAGTTCACGCTCTACGAGAGGGTGGCGCCGTCCGGTCGCGTGGAAAGGAGGCTCGGGGTCTCCGGCGGGACGATCACCATCAACCCCGTGGAACCCGTCAACCTCCCCCAGGAAGTCACGAATACACTGGAATTCCATTTCACCCCGATCGCAACAGGACCTCTCTCCGAGGTATCCGTCTTTCTCACGTTTCCCGTCGAGATAGGGGTATTTTCCGAATCGGAGGGCATTTATACCCTTATCGATGTATTCTCCCTCGCAAAGCCCAAGTACTCGCTGTACGGGACCCCGGAAAAGGGCGTGATCACGCGGCACGTGGAGACGAAGGTCTATCACGAGCCCCCCCGGGTAAACCCCCTCGAGGAGGGAATCCTTGCACTTGCAATCCGGAACACGGGAAAGGACTGGGTATGGGTGTCCCGTGCGGTCTTCGAGAGTCCCTCTCTCCGCATCTTCTACGGCCCCCATGCCGCCATGTCCGCAGAGATGATGGTCTACTCCCGTATCCTGGGCGAGACGTGGGTCACCAGGACGGCTCCCGCGGAGGGCATGGAGGAGGCAGTCAGGATCTTTCCGAC
>JARYMB010000030.1 GCA_029907345.1 Methanolinea sp. | reverse complement strand
ACTGTCATTTTCTGCACCTCACATGGCCACGATCAGGATGGCGACCATCCCGCAGAGGGCTGATGCCACCGCGGAGGCGACGAGTGCCCGCGGGAACCGCTTGAACTTCGGGTCGTGGGGCCCCTCGATTGTCCCGGTGATGTTGTAGGCTGTGAGCACGGCGTTAACGAGAAACATCCCGACTGCAAAGATCCCTGCAAGGCTGACTGCGATCGGCAGGACCTGTGCGGGGAGTGCTTTCATTATGCCGGGGAGTGCTTCCTTGTAGACATCGAGCAGCATGATATAGATGAGAGTCCCGCCACCACCGCCAAGGAGCCCGCCGATAACCCCGCCAACGTAGGAGACAAACGGCAGTCCATGCCCCTCAGTCCCCTGCGACTTGAACTCCGTCTGGGTGTCACCGGTGATCGGGTCCTTTGCGACCTTCCCCGAGGCACAGGGAATTCCCATGCCAAAGACATAGATGAAGGTCACGAACATGCATGTGATGGCCATCATCAGGCCGCCACCGACTGCGCCGGTGATGACCGCGACAACGAGGCCCTGTTCTGCGGCCCATGCACCCCCAAAGAGGCCCGCAAGACCCGCACCGGCAGCGAGCATCGCCACACCGGTTGCAATACCGGGTGCCTGCCCCATTGCGGCAGGCGCTCCGCCGACAGGGACGAAGTGAACACCGAATGCGATCAGGAGTCCTCCGACGATAACCCCGATGAGAGCGTAGAACATCATTCCGGGGCCGACAAGGAAGTACGTCGCACCGACGATGACGAGCAGGAGGATGATGCCTGCAATTGTCGAGGGTATGTCCATTGCGGCTCCGGCCGCTGGTTTTGCGCCTATGGCAGACATGGTCTCACGATCCCTCCTTTGCAGGTTCACCGTACGGCCCGTAGTTCTTCCGTGCCCAGACCTCGATGTAGCGGTCGATCACGGTGAACACGAGGATGATGATGATACCGACGATGATTGCACCCCAGCCAGCTCCGACCTTCTCGAAGAGGACGGTACGCCAGAGCTCGAGGAACACGATCAGTCCGAAGCAGAGCCCGGAAGCCGGTCCACCCAGCTTTGCCGAGAACCAGCCGTTATCAAGGGAGTTCCTCTCCCCGGCCTCTGCATAGCGGACGATGTTTCCTGACGCTGCGATGGGGACGCCAGCCCCAAACTTCTGGGTCTGGTACTGACGCTCCTTCCCGTAGAACGGGTTTCCGGTCGCAGAACCGGCTGCGCCGAGGGCGATACCCCACACGAGCCCGAGCAGGGGCAGTGGGAAGGGGTGACCGAGTGCGGCGTTGATCAGATGACAGATGGTCACGGTCGTGAATATGGCCACGAATGCGTGGGCCATGGTGACCGTGGTCATCGACTTCAGCACGTCGATGAAGACGGGCTGACCAAACTTCGACAGGCTCGCAATCCTGCCCAGGTATGCGGTTGTTGCATACACGCCCTGCACGAATACGGCAAGGGCACTGCCGAGCACGATAGCGAGTATCGGGTTGACCTGCATTGCCATGAATGCCCAGGCAAGACCGGCACCGAGTGCAACCCACAGGCCGTACGCCGGCGGTTCACCGGCGATGGCCTTGTTGAAGATGCGGTGGATATACCCCATCTGCGGAGCCAGCTGAACCTGGGAGTTCGGGTCACCCTGCGACCCGATATCAGATTCAGTGTTCTCCGCTGCACCGGCTACCGTGGCAAGAGCTCCTGCCAATGCAGTTATTCCAATGCCAAACACAATACTTTCCATTTAGCCTCCTCCCTGCGTGCGTAGAAGAGTGCACGAGAGTGTTCAATCAGCATTGCCACTCACATCGAGTACAAACCCTTTGTGGTTCATCTAACAGTCGATGATGGAAGAGTTAAAGGTTTCGAAATATTTGCTTATATACGCGATTATCACGGCGGAATCGGCAAAAAAAAGGTTTTACCGGCACTTTGTGAACTATAATTTTAGTTAAATCAAATTAAATTGTTCTCTTATCAGGGGAATATTCCCATGAGTCCCTGAAGGTTCCGTTCCAGGATCAGAATTTTAAAAAAAAGAAGGGGGTATTCTCTGGGCTTTACCGTGCGGGGATGATGAGGGAGCGCTCTCCGGCGGGCATGTACTCGCGGATTGCACCACGGGCGAACTCGCGCCTGGGCTCGGCGAAGTCGAACTTGAGCGAGGGGTCGGCGAACGTGATCTTGATCAGCGGGTTGAGTGTCCAGGCATCGCCGCGGGTGTAGTGCGCTGCACCGCAGATTGCCGCGTACTCTCCCTGGTGACCGACGTTCATCGCGTAGTTCGGGTAGTTGGGCCCGCGGAGCTCTCCGACACAACCCTCGTCTGCACGGATGGACTCGGTGTTTGCGGAACCGCACTGGTCCTGCAGGTCGTATCCGTAGAAGCCGAGCCGTGACCAGCCCTCCTTGTGCAGGAGCATGGACAGGTACCAGCCGTTCAGTCCGGCGTTGGAGTTCCCTGTGGCAATTGCGGTCGTGAGACCGGATGCAGCAGCAAGGACCGACGCACGCTGGGAACCGCCGAAGTGGTCCTCGAGTGCAGTCGGGAACTGCTCGTATTGCTCCATGCCGTAGAGGGTGACCTCCGTTGCGATGTCGTTGACGATGTCCTGGGTCGGCTTGACCTTGTCCTTCTCGTTCGGGTTCTGCCAGTCGACTTTGTATTTCTGCTTGATGTAGTCCATACCGTAGTAGGTGTAGTCATCGAGGATGTTGTCGGTGTAGGCGGCAGTTGCATACTGCGTGAACCCGACACCGCCGGACATGTAGGAACCGAGCCAGATCTGGTCAAAGAGCATTGTCCCTGCACCCACGACCTCGAGGGAGGCGCGTGCGGGGTCGTTCGGGTACTTCCTGTCTGTCTGGACCATGTCGGCGAAGTGTCCGAACTTGATGCCACCAGGCTCGTTCGGGCCACGGGCACGGCGTGCGGGCAGGATCTCACCCATCTGGATAACACCGGCGTGCTTTGCTGCGAATGCAAGGTCAGCGGTCGCCGCCTCACCGGCGCACATGCGGTAGGCACCGATGAAGGACATGCCGAGCTGCATCGCAGACCAGCGGGATGTGGTCCCACCATCACAGGTCCTCGAGACGATGGTCGGGATGTGGATGGCCTGCCACATGGACTTGCCGACGGCAGCCTTCAGTTGGGCAGCCTGCTTGGCCGGGAAGAGCTTCTCGATGTTGATCACGAACTGGGGCTCCAGGTCATCAACCATCTCGTCGTCCCCGGTGAAGACCTTGAGGTAACAGTCGTCGACGAGGCCGGGGTGGGTCTCGACCATGTGCTCCTGGACCACGGCGGCACCGGGCATCGCGTGGTTGACCACGTGGAGGTACTCGTTGATGGTCTCGGGGGTCACTTCCTTGCCCAGCCTCTTCTGCAGGGTCTGGTGGGCAAGATCCATGTTGACGATGATCGTCCTGCGGATGTCGTCCCACATCTGCTGCATGGCAGCGTTGTTGACGAAGTGCAGGTCGTCACCCTCGACGAACACGCCAGTCCCGGAGACCTCGTAGGTCATCAGCTGGCGCTGCCCGAGCGGGATACCACCGAGGTGGCACCGGACGGGGTCATACATGGAGATACCACGGGCCATCTCCGCAGTCTTTCCAGCCTTGACGAACTCCATCTTCCTGGCAGACTGCTTGAGACCGATCCTCTGATATACAGTTGTTGTGCTCTGGGGGTCCTCTGCGAACTTGTTCTTGAGGGCCTTCAGGAAGAGCTTCTGGGTTCTTTCAATCTTCTTTGCCATGGGTATCACTCCGTCGGCATGAAGCCGTATTTGGTCCTCAGGGCGTGTACCCTCTGGACGTATTCGATATACTCCTGGTCAGACCGGAAGGGTACTCCGACGAGCGAGTGGAAGATGGTGCTGTGCTGCTTGAGCCACTTCTCGTCCATGGGCTTGCCGACCTTGACTTCCTTGTCCAGCGGCTCACCGATCTGGTTCTTCACGTACTTGACCACTCCTGCCTTCTTGTCGAGAATGCACCTCTGGAGCATGTCGAACATCATCCCGTCCTCGGAGAGACGGAGGGAGTGGCCGTGCACGGTTGCACCACGGATACCGGTGCGGGCCGGGTCGAAGATCTCGGTGGCCACAAGTTCCTTGGCCAGCTTCTCGAGGTCACGCTCGCGGCACTCCACGATCTGACGACCGGAGAGTGTTCCCGGGTCGACACCGCGGTACCTGTACGAGGCGATATAGGACCTCAGGTAGGGCTGGCAGGGACCATTGTACATGGAGTCAGCAAACTGGATGTATCGGATGCGGTCCCCATGCTTGGCGCCCTCGAGTGGTGTTACCAGTTTCCTGATGGGGCAGTCCGGCTCCTGCTGCTCAGTGAGCGGCGGGTGCATAGTCGGGTAGGCTGCACCGGGGGCCCTGTGTCCCATAATCAATACAATGTCCTCATCAGAGATGTCCCGGACCTTCTCCAGTTTCTTGGTTGGATCCATCACCCTGCGCCTGTTCTCGGCGACGGTGGAGGTTCCGGGCCCAAACTGTGGTTTGTAAGCCATTTTTTATCACTCCTAGTTTTTGATCAACCGCAATACTGCGTGAATGACTTCTGCCATCTTCTCCCGGGTCGGTGTCTGTCCCCGGGTCACTCCGCTCACGATTGCCATCACGGTCCCCTTCGTCTTCACCCTGCCAGGGGGGGGCATTACGAGAGCGGTTTTGACACCTTCCTTTGCAAAATCCTCGAAGTCGACAGGTGCCTGGGACACCACGACCGCCTTTATGTCACAGGCCTGCAGGATGAAGCGGACCTTGTGGACTACGTGGGAACGGACGTTCCCATGGTGGAGGATGGCGACGCGGTGTTTCTCTATCTGACCAATCTCCTTCTCTGTCAGGCCGAAGTATGCCCCAAGGACTGCGCCACCGATGTTTGCCGCATCGGGTGGCACGCCTGAACCGGCATTGAGGACGAGCGTGCTGATGCTGTACTCGACACCCTGCTGTCGGAGTGCAGAGGTGATGTCGCACACGGGTTTTGTCACGTGGCGTCTTCCGGGGGACATACCCACCACGATGACATCGGGGTAGCGGCACTCGGAGATCGTCCCTCTCTGGGCGATCCCGCCACCTTTTCCCATACCCATGGTCTCTCTGCAGTCGACGACCTGGGTGACGCGTCCCATCGGCATGTTACTTCGTTCCCTGGAGAATGACAAGCCCGGACTTTCCCGGTTCGGTGAGACCGATGATATCTCTGTCTGCATCCGGTCCGTACTTGGCATAATCCACGAGTGACGGTGCAGTCTTCATGAACCGGCCTTCCTGCAGGTACCACGAGAATTTCGTGATACCCTTCTCGCAGGCTTCCCGGATGGCAGGGATGAAGTCCCTGTTCTCGAGTTCAAGCACAATGTTCCCGACATGCACTTCCAGCTGGACGTCCTGGTCCCCGATTTTGATCTTCTTCCGGTATTCTGTTGGATTGGGAAGACCCTTTGCGGGACCATAGGGGACGGTGGGAGGGAGGCGGGGGCCATTCAGGATGACCCTCCGGACCCCCCCGGTGCCAATGATCAGGTTCATTACGCGCTCGACTGTCTCGGGGTTCATGAGACGTTCAGTCACTATCCTGACCTGAGGATATATGGCGTCTGTCATTCTATCGACTGGATTTATACTGCCTTCGCAATGGACTGGATTGGCTTCTTGAAGACATCCAGCTGCCCGAATGTGTCCTGGTAAACCTTCGAGGTCTGCTCGGGGCCGAACATCTGGGTACCTGCATCAAGCGCACAGGCGACGCATACGCACGGGACAGCGACACCGGCAGCGTGCCTCGTCACGACGTGGTTGCCGTTGAACACACCGGGGCCTCCACCACCGTAGATCGAGTGGCTGAAGAAGGAGAACCCGACGGCAGTTCCCATGACACGTCCGTAGTCGGCACTGGTGAGTCCGGTCTCGTGCTCGAGCAGGTCGTTGAAGTAGAGCAGCACGGATGATACTGCCTGGGCGAACCGTCCGGCACCACAGTTGACCATGGTCGCGGCCATCGTCCCGGCGCAGGCATAGGCATTCCACAGCATCGGGTCCTTTGTCTCGTAGAAGATGTACCCGCTCTTGCCCTTCTTGCCCGGCTTGATGACCTTGTCCTCGATTGCCCTCTCAACAAGGCTCTGGACCACAGTACCAATCGTTCCGGTCTTGCCGTTTGCCTTGACGAGGTCATAGACGAGGTTGTTGGCATTCAGACCCTGGAATGCGTATGCAAGGAGCTGGGCACGCTCGAATGGTCCGATTGCCATTCCCATCTCGAACTCTCCGGCCTGTTCGTAGGTGCAGGAGAGGGCTGCGGTCTGCATGGCGTTCCGGTGCGTCATCATGGCCACGTGGTTGGCCGGGATGTTCCGGAGTGCATATCCAAGACCCTCGTTATTCTGGGGGATGGAGAGCACAGAGATGATATTTCCGCCCGCCATGTCCATTGTGACCGGGTAAGAACCCCAGACTGCGGACTTGACGTAGGGGGCATCCCACATGCCGACCTTATACTGCTCGACAAGTGCAAGTGTGGTGGCTGCTGCAACGGCTGTTGTGGCAGCATCGTAGGTTGCTGCTGCATTCAAGCGTGCACTCGGGACCTCGACGAGGAGCATCTTGCCGCCGCCGACCTTTGTGATCTTGGTGTCGTCATCCTTGGAAACGGAGACATATTCGGCAATCTTCTCGGATAGTGCGTCTACATCCTTAACGCAGTCACACTTGATTGCCCTGCCAAGAATCTGGTTGTTCTTTCCTCCCATTGCTCCGGTCTTGAGTGCATTGTCAATTCCGGCAATGTTGACGGCGACAGTCCTCTTGGTGAGGTCAATGATCTTGAGGATTCCCTCATTGTTCAGGGGGCTGATTTTGTCGAGGCTGACCCCGCTCTTGAGCAGCTTCCCATTGTCGTCGTATAAATCACAGGTGTCTTTGTATTTCGCCATAATTTATCCTCTTTTTGAAGAGTTCTGTGCTTCAATACGTTACTTTAACTGAACGATGGCTCTCGCTATAATGAACACTGATGTTGAATGTTGGTCACTACTGCACGTCCCCTCACGGGACAATCTACTATACTGACTATCTCCATAAAAGGTTTCTGATTTAATTCTGGAATTTAAAAATATAAAAATAAATGAATATTAGCCCATTTTTTTGGAAAAGTTCAAATATTACACCGTTTTTATCTTTTCCTTTTTAAGGCTTTAACACGAACAAAAAAATAAGTATTATTTTATGTTTTATTAATTCAATAATCGTGTGAAAACTCTGTGCGCTCCGCGAAAAAAAGTTTAGATCTTGAGGTATAACTTGCCGTACACAATTTGGCCCTTTCTCTTGGGGTGCCTTTCGCCAGTGTCACCATGGTACAGGGCAAAGAGGGCTTTCTCCCCATCGACCTCGACTTCCTCATCCTGCACGTACTTGAAACCAGGCATCATCACGTCGATGGTTCCGTAGACGAAGATCTCGCCTCCAACCATCTGGCCGCCCACCTTGCTCGGGGCGTTGCCCTTAACGATGATCCTGCCGCCCTCCATGTGGGTGCCCACGTGCACATCAGAGTTTCCATGGACGATGATGGTCCCGCCGTTCATGAAGTACCCGATGTCGCTGCCGGCATTGCCCTTGACGCGGATGAGGCCGCCCTGCATACCCCGCCAGTCACCGCGGTACGCGGCACCAAGGTAATCACCGGCGTTACCCTCGACGAGAAACTCGCCGCCCTTCATACCGATGCCGGCAAAGGAATCGACGCTGCCTTTGACAATCAGTTTCCCGCCCTGCATCCAGGCCCCGGTGTACATATCCGGGCTCTGTTCGACGAGCACCTCGCCTGCCGACATCTTCATGCCGATGTACTTGACGCGGCTCACGTCACCCTTCACGACGATGCGGGTGTCTGCGGCGGTTGCCCCGCCCTCCCCGGCAATCTCGAAGTACTTGCCGAGGGTCGTCTGCTCACGTCCCTCGTAGGCATGGAGTGCCGCAATCTCGGAGGCCTTCTTCCCTGCAAACTTATCCGGGGAGATGTTGTCAGCCTCGAGGTAGAGTTTGGGCTGGTTCTTCATTGTGATTGTTACAGTCTCCATCCATCCACCTCAGTGCGTCGCATCGACCTCGATCACGTGGGGGTTCGGGACAAAGTGCGACGACACATCGTAGTTTGCCTGCGTCACGCTGTAGTACCGCAGGAACTTGTCCCTGATGTCCCGCATGACCTGCGGGTTCTCGTTGACCTTTGCCTTGACCCAGAGTGTCCTCTTGTTCCCGTTGCTCACGATCTCGCCGTTTATGACGACCGGGACACCGGTTTTCATGACGTAGGCAGCAGCCGAGAATGCCTTCTCAATGTCTTCCGGCTTGTGCGGTTTCTCGGGATTGAAGTCATAGACGACAATGTCTGCGTCCATGCCGGGCGCAAGCCCGCCGTACTGGTGGGAAAGGCCGAGCGACTTTGCCGGGCCCGCACGGGTCATCTGGGCAATCTCGTAGAGGGAGAGTTCGCGGTCGATCCCTGCAATGTGGGTAGCCTCAACCATCTTCGCGCTATGCTTGAAGGACTCGATCTGCTTCTTGCGTGCCTCGGCACTCATCAGCCACTTGATGATGCGCGGGTACCGCGTGAACGGCCCTGCGTTCGGGTGGTCCGTCGTGATGAAGCAGCGCATGGGGTCCTTTGCCATGAGTGCCAGCTCGAGCCCTATTGCCCACTGGATCTCGCAGACCTTGATGTCCGGGCTGTAGATGTAGGGCACGATTCCTGCCGCTGTCTCGAGTTCAACGTCAACGTTCGCCCACTTGAGGTGGTTTAACTCGGTCAGGTGGTGCTCGAACGGCCCGTCGGCTGTCATTGTCGTGGTCTCGTCCAGCGTCACGCAGCCGGTGTCAACGGTTATGTTCTTCTGCTTGTTGACGTAGTCCATCACCTCCTTTGACTTGGACTCGAAATTCGCCCAGCTGTCCCCTCCATAGGAGTGGAACTGGAGGTGCGTGGAATGCAGGACCTGCTCGCGCCCAAACTTGTTCTTTGCCTTGAAACCCTCGGCAAGTTTCAGGGTATCGAGGGTCACCGTGTAGTTGCCCGGGTTCCCGAGGCTGTTCTGGTGAATGTGCACCGAGTGCGGCAGACCAAGGGCCTCGTTTGCCTCGATCAGGCCAGTCACTATCTCCCGCGGGGTGATGTCGAAGTACGGGACGGGGTCATCGATGGTGAGGCAGTTGAGGCCCCAGCCCCAGGCTTCCGTCCCGCCGGGATTCACGACCTTCACGGCGTATCCCTTCGAGGCCTCGAGGAGCCAGGAGATATAGGCGCAGGTGTTCTCGATCTCTTTGTTCTTCAGGTACTCGAGAACGAACCAGTTGTTCCCAAAGACCGGGTATGCCCCTTCGTCGATGATGGGAGTGTCCTTGATCTCCTCGTGAACGTGCCGTGCGTAAAGGGGGGGCATTGCGGCTTCCATAGCCGTCGTATACCCCATGCGGGCATACTCGTATCCCGTCTTGAAAGTGGTCGGGATCGAGAATCCACCGGCCATGCGGCTGCTGGCACTCTTGGGCCTGTAGGTGAAGAGCTTGTCTTCGGGCCTGTAGTTCCTGCCCTCGTTGACCTTCGGTCCCGCGATGTGGGCATGGATCTCGACCGCACCAGCCATCACGGTCTTGCCACTTGCATCAATCGTCTTTGCTTTGGAGGAGACTTCCGTTGATTTGACGATCTTGCCGTCTTTGACTGCAATGTCAGCCTTGTCCCCCTTGATCCCCTGGGTGGGGTCAAAGACAAAGCCGTTCTTGATGATGTACTCTGCCATCTATTTTCCTCCCATCAGCTGGTCGAGACGGGCGTTCACGCGGGTGAGGAACTCCACGTCGGTCAGGACTCCCTCGGGAGGGTCAACGACTTTCCGGGCCTCTATCGGGACGTTGTCCATGCGATAGCAGTTGCCGCCGACCTCGACCCCCACGAACGCCACAGGGACGTGGAGCTTGGATATCTCTGACGTCGGGGTGATATGGGGGTCGACGCAGACAGAGGGGAGCTCGGCTATCTTCTTCACCGAACTGATCGGGAAATGGGCTCCCGGATCACTCCCGAGGACGAAGACGGCGTCGACCTCGCCCCTGCGGAGGAGATCGTTGGAACTGGTCTCTCCCGGGTTGTACCTGGCGAACCCGCGGGACAGGTCGACGGAGAAGGGGTATCCGAACTGCCATCCCAAGACCTGTCCTGACCCCGTCACGTTGTAGTGGCCCCGCATTGCCATGATGCTGAACTTCGTGAACTCGTTGAGGTCCTTCGTGAGCATGATGGCATTGTCGATGTTATGGTTCTTGGAGAGCGACTGGGTGACTCCCATGCCGAAGAAGATGATCCCGAACCGCCCGCTCTTCATCACCTCGGCACCCTCAATGATCTTCTCCCGCGGAATGCCTGCAACCGTCTCGGGGAGCGGCTCGTTCCGGAGTGCCACGCGGAAGGCTGAGAGGAGCTCGTAGTCACGGCCCTGCTCGACCTGGTAATGGTAGTCGGCAAGCTTCGCCGTGTCCGTGACCCGTGGGTCGACCACGATTACCTTCCGGTTCATGTGCCCCTTGTTGGTGAAGAACCCGCGGGGGAACACGGAGTAACGGGACTGGTGCCGGGGGTGGGCATGGCAGGGGTTGCAGCCCCAGAATATAATCCGGTCCGCCCTGTTCTTGATCTCGCCGAGTGTGCAGCTTGGTATCCCGACGTCCTGGACCGCGATCAGGGTTGTCCCATGGCAGACGGTAGCGGTGTTGTCAACGATTGCTCCGACTTTCTCGGCTATCTCGTGCCCGACGCTCTGTGCTTCGCAGCTCGTGGAGCTCCAGCCATACATGAGGGGCTTTTTGGCATTGAACAGCATCCGGGCAGTATATTCCACGGCCTCGTCGTACGAGACCTCCTTGTAACTGCCGTCCGGCTGCTGCATCCGGGGCCTCTTGACCCTCTCGGGGGCCTGGGCATGCATGAACTTCTCGGCCCCGATGGCACAGGCGTTGTAGATATCTTCAATTTTCTTTCCATCATCTGAGACAATAACCTCGAGGTCATCGCACAGGGTTCCGCAGAACGGACAGATAACGTCAGTCACAGACTTGGACATCAGGCCTCACCCCTGCATTTTTTCTGGACGAGCTGGATAGAACTGAGGACCGGCTCGTTTATTGCAGGTTCTACTTCAATCGGGACGCCCTTAAAAGTAGGCATCCCGGTAGAGTAGGTCTTTGGATTCACGACCGAGTTTGCCCAGGGTCCCATGGGGATGTAAGCGAGGCCCGGATGGGGCCCCTGCGTGGCCTCCACGGCCTTGACAACGACGCTGCCCCACTCGCTCGTAACCCGGACGTTCGTCCCCTTCCAGATGCCCAGTTTTTTCAGGTCCGATGGATCCATCTCGATGATCCCGCACGCTTTGGTGTAGGCGTCTTTCTCCTTGCCGCCTTCCATGGCTACACCCTGGTGGATGGTGCGGCCCGTAATCAGGTTCAGTTTCAGTTTGGCCAAGGTAGATCCCCCGCGAAATCAGCGCCCGATCTCTTTCAGCGGGCTGGGGCCAAGGTTCGTGATGGTATCGACAACGTCCTTTACCACCACGGCCCACTTGGCTCCCTCGGATGCGGAGACAAATGTCATGCGCAGCCGCTTGTCTTCGAGCCCGATGTTCCGGAGCAGGCTCTTTAATATGAACATCCTCTTTGCCGCCTTGTAGTTCCCTTCAAGGTAGTGGCAGTCACCGAAGTGGCAGCCGGAGACGAGAACGCCGTCGGCCCCGTCCACGAATGCCTTCATGATGAAGAGAGGGTCGATCCTGCCGGTGCACATGACCCGGATAATGCGGATGTCGGGAGGGTACTGGGTACGGGCACTGCCCGCAAGGTCCGCTCCCGCGTAGGAACACCAGTTGCAGATGATGCCGAGGATCTTTGGTTTCCACTCCTGCTCGGCCATTACTGTTCACCTCCGAGGAGGAACGCATCTATCTGGGCCACGATCTGGGGTGTCGCAAAGTGCTGCATCCAGATTGCACCGCCGGGGCAGAACCCTCCGCAGGTTCCGCAACCCTTGCACTTGGCCTCGGTGACCTGCATGACCTTCCTGCCCTCCTTCTCGACAAGGGAGAGTGCCTGGTACGGGCAGAGGTTCACGCACATCCCGCAGCCTGCGCACTTCTCCTCGATGCACTGGGCAAAGTACGGCTCGAGCTCGACTTCGCCCATGTGAATCGGGATGCTTGCCGCGGAAGCCGCACCTTCGGCAGAAGCGACGGTGTCAGGGATATCCTTTGGCCCCTGGCATACGCCGGCGAGGAAGACACCGGCCGTCGTCGTCCCGCAGGGGTTCAGTTTCGGGTGCGCTTCGAGCAGCCAGCCGTCGAGCGAGCAGGAAACACCGAAGAGCTTGCGTGTCCTGTCAGTATCCGCAGAGGGCTGCACTGCCGCCGCGAGAACGACCATGTCGACCTCGAGTTTCATGGGGCGGTCAAGGAGTGTGTCGTCTGCCATGACGTACAGGTTCTTGGTGACCGGGTCCTCGAGGACGTTGGAGACACGCCCGCGGATGAACTTGGCTCCCTCGTCCTGGATACGGTAGTAGAACTCCTCGTACATCTTCCCGAAGGACCGGATGTCCATGTAGAAGATGTAGGGCTGGCACCCGGGTATCTTCTCGATGATCTGGTGGGCATGCTTGAGGGAGTACATGCAGCAGAACCGCGAACAGTAGGGCTTGCCGACTCCTGTGTTGTCACGGGACCCTGCACAGAGCAGGAAGGCGACCTTCTTTGGGGTCTTGCCGTCGCTTGGCCGGACAAGGTGCCCTCCGGTGGGACCCGACGCACAGATGAGCCGCTCGAACTCAAGGCTCGTGACAACATTCTCGTATTTCTTGTATCCCCATTCTTCCTTCTTCTCGATGGGGAAGATATCGTACCCGAGTGCGAGGATGGCCGTCCCGACCTTGACCTTGATGAGTTCGTCCTTCATCTCGAGGTCGATAGCCTTCTTCTCACCGCATGCCTCGACGCACAGGCCGCATTTCACGCAGCTGTCGAAGTCAACGGTATAGATAAGGGGCACGACCTGGGGGTGGTAGATGTAGATTGCTTTCCGGGGCTTCATCCCCATCTCGAAGGGGTTCGGCTTGATGACAGGGCAGACTGTGTCACAGTCACCGCACCCGTTGCAGCCACCGCCCACGATTCCCCGTGCCTCGGCCTCTGCCGGTGTCAGGACACCGCGTGCCTTCTTCCGGATGGTCACGTCGAAGTTCCCGATGTATCCCTCGACCTCCTCGATCTCGGAGTATGTCATCAGCTCGATGTTCGGGTTCCTGCCGACGTCCACCATCTTGGGCGTCAGAATGCACTGGGAACAGTCGAGTGTCGGGAATGTCTTGTCCAGCTGGGACATGCGGCCGCCGATTGTCGGGGACTTCTCGACAAGGTAGGTCTTGATGCCTGCATTGGCAAGGTCAAGCGCTGCCTGCATCCCGGCAACACCTGCGCCAACGACGAGGGCAGCCTTCGTTACGGGCACGCTCTTCGGGATAAGGTCCTGGAGGAGTGCGGCCTTGGCGACAGCGATCCGGATGGCATCCTTTGCCTTTGCGGTTGCACCCTCGCGGTCATGCATGTGGACCCATGAGCCCTGCTCGCGGATGTTGGCCATCTCGAAGCGGAACGGGTTGAGTCCACCCGTCTTGGTGGCAGTCCTGAACGTGGGCTCGTGAAGACGCGGGGAGCATGCGGCAACCACGATACCGGTGAGCTTGTGCTCCTTGATGTCTTCCTCGATTTTCTTCTGTCCCGGTGTGGAACACATGTACTGGTAGTTGTCCACGTGTGCCACGTTCGGGAGGGTCTTTGCATATTCCTGGACGGCGAGGATGTCCACGGATCCGGCAATATTCGTCCCGCAGTGACAGATGTAGACGCCTATCCGAGCCCCTTTTCCGAGATCTTTATCGGGGGATGTGGCAGCGGGTGCGGGTGCGTGTGTGGCCTTTGTTACAGCCTTCTTGGTGTCCTTCCTTGCAGCAGGCTCTTTCCTGGTTTTCTTTTCAGCCATTTTCCACCTCCCTTCAGAGCACCTTCTTCAAGAACGGCTCGCAGCTGATTGCATGCAGGTCGAGGGCAAGTTCCTGGGGTGTCATTCCCTGGGCGAGGCCCAGCAGTTCGCAGTAGTGGAGCACCGGCAGGTTGTATTTGACCCCGAACTTCTCCTCCATCTCGATCTGCCCGCGATCGAACTGGAGCTGGCAG
>JARYMB010000002.1 GCA_029907345.1 Methanolinea sp. | reverse complement strand
GGGAGAACAGTACCCGGTTTGCCGAGGTATACAATGCGATCCTGGCACGTCCGGGATGGAACAGCCTGCCTGCCGTCAGGAACGGGCGGGTCTACGTCCTCCACAACGGGATCCTCGGCGGCCCGCAGTACATCATCGGCGTGACGTACATGGCGCGGTGGTTCCACCCGCAGCAGGCAGGGGACCTCGACCCGGAGGGTCTCCACCGCAGGTACCTCGAAGAGTTCCAGGGCCTCGCCCCGTCGCTCGCACGACCGGACATGTTCATCTATCCCGTTGACTAGGGGGTGGGAAAAATGGAGGGAGGAAAGGAGACAGTCGCCGCAGCGTTCCGAAAGACACAGGTGCGCAGGGTTCTCTTCCTCGTTACCCTCCTTGTCCTTGCATTTCTCCTCGCTGTTGCCTCGATCGTCATCGGGTCGGCCGGGCTCGATGCCGGGGATGTATTGACAGCTGTCCTTGCCGGGATTGCACCGGGAGCCTTCTCCCCGGATCCGATGGCTTATACCATCGTCTGGGACCTGCGGCTCCACCGGGTTCTCTTTGCCCTCGTTGCCGGATTTGGTCTGGCAGTTGCAGGCGCAGTCATGCAGGGGGTGCTCAGAAACCCGCTTGCAAGTCCCTTCACGCTGGGTATCGCATCTGCAGCCTCGTTTGGCGCAGCTCTTGCCATCATCGTCCTCCCGGCCGTGGTTTTCTCTGATACCCTGGTTGTCATTAGTGCGTTTGTCATGAGCCTTCTTGCAGCCGGGGCAATCTACGGACTTTCCCGTATCCGCGGGGTATCGTCCGAGAGCATGGTGCTTGCCGGCATCATCCTCATGTACCTCTTCGGGGCGATGACATCGTTCCTCCAGTACGCAGGAACGACGGAACAGCTCCAGGCCGTCGTATTCTGGATGTTCGGGAGCCTCCAGCGAACCTCGTGGGAGAAGCTCGCCCTCGTCTCGATCGTGGTCGCGGTTGTAACACCCCCCCTCGTCTGGAGGTCATGGGATCTCAATGCCCTCTCCATGGGGGACCATGTCGCCCAGAGCCTCGGGGTCAGGGTCGGCCGGTCCCGGACGCTCAACATGGTTGCTGCATCCCTCATCACCGCGGCTGTCATCTGTTTCACGGGGACCATCGGTTTCATCGGCCTCGTGTCACCCCACATCACGCGGCTTGCCATCGGGGGAGACCACAGGTACCTCATCGTCGCATCCGGTCTCGTCGGGGCACTCATCCTGCTTGCATCCGACAGCCTGGGTCGTACCATCCTTGCCCCCCAGATCATACCGGTCGGAATCATGACATCGTTCATCGGCATTCCGTTTTTCCTCTACCTTTTCGTGCGCAGGAAGGAGGAGTACTGGTGAGACTGGAAGTGCGGGACCTCTCGTTCACCTACGAAAAGAGACGCGTCCTTGAGGGGATCAGCCTGTCCGTGGACGGAGGCGAGGTGGTGGGCATCCTCGGCCCGAACGGGAGCGGGAAGACCACTCTGATCAGGTGCATCAACCATATCCTCGTCCCGGAGGGCAGCGTCACTTTCGGGAAGCGGGAGATCTCTGCCATGAGCCCGATGGAGAGGGCTCGCCTGTTGGCGTACGTCCCCCAGGCCCTCTCCATCGGGATGGCCATGACCGTGTTTGAGTCCGTCCTGATGGGAAGACGCCCCCATGTGTCGTGGGGGATAGGGGAAAGCGACATTGCCATGGTCACCACCGTGCTCGAGGAGCTTGGCCTTTCGGAACTAGCGTTCCGGAAGGCAACCCAGATCAGCGGGGGAGAGAGGCAGAAGGTGATGATCGCGCGGGCCCTCGTGCAGGACCCCTCCCTCCTCCTCCTCGACGAGCCGACCAGCGCGCTCGACCTCCGCCACCAGCTCGAGGTCATGGCAATCGTGAGGACCCATGCGGGGAAAAAGAAAACCGGTGTTATCATGGCCATCCATGACCTGAACCTCGCCTCCCGTTTCTGCGACCGTGTCCTCGTCCTCTCGGAAGGGAGGGTCCAGGGCGAAGGAAGGCCGTCCGATGTCCTCACCGAAGATCTTGTCAGGGATGTCTACGGTGTGAGGGTGCGTGTAGACCGCGGCGACGGATTCCCCCACATCATCGCGATAGAACCTGTAAGGGAGGGATCCTGAAATGCGTATCTCTGCCATTGTGTGGGGCAGCGAACTGCCACTTCTCCGGGAAGCTGCAGCCGACGAGGGAGTCGGACTCAATGCCTGGGCGACGTTCCGGCTCAGGGACCCTGCGAGTCTCCCGCCATGCATCGCGAGCCTGGGGGAATCCGACATCATCCTCCTCCACCCGACGCAGGAGTCCTACTGGGACACGCTCATTCCCGCCCTCCCTACAGGTATCCCCGTCATCTCGTACGGCGCCGACCAGTCTTTCTGGTCGATCTCGAACCAGCCCCTTTCCGTGACCGCGAAAGTGAATGCCTACTTTTCTTACGGCGGGCCCTCGAACATGGCAAACCTCCTGCGGTTCCTCCGGTCAGCGGTCATGCACGAGCCCGTTCACTTCGATGAACCGTCCCTTGACCTCTGGGAAGGGATCTACCACCCGGACGCCCCCCGGGTCTTTTCCTCGGCCGGCGAGTACTGGGAATGGAGGGGAAGTAAACACCCCCACACCATCGGGATACTCTTCTACCGTATCTACTGGTCAAACGGTGACCTCGATGCCGTAAATGCCCTCATCAGGGAGTTTGAAAAGGAAAACGATGTCATCGCCGCGTTTTCGGTCGGGACAGGGGACGCGGCGTCGGGGTCGCGCGATGCGGCCAGTGTCGTCCGGCAGTATTTCTCCGGCGTTGATGCCATCATCTGCCTCCCGTCGTCTGCCCTCTCCCACGATGCCGCAGAACCCGTCCGGGCTTTTTTTGAACTCGGCGTGCCTGTCATCCACCCCCTCGTTCTCTACTACAGGACCCACCAGGAATGGCAGGAAAAACAGGACGGCATGGGCAGCACGGAACTTGGGTGGGCCGTCATCCTCCCGGAGATGTACGGGATGACCGGGATGATACCGGTGGCGAGCGCGATGAGGGAGGGACCGGAGGGACCGGAGCACGCCTGGCACATGCCCATTCCGGAAAGGA
The DNA here is from genome assembly GCA_029907345.1 of Methanolinea sp. Lineage (GTDB taxonomy): Archaea > Halobacteriota > Methanomicrobia > Methanomicrobiales > Methanospirillaceae > Methanolinea_A. The sequence goes on along the minus strand of JARYMB010000002.1, from coordinate 131,097 downwards.
TCGAGACTCTCGTTGCGCGGGTGAAAGCACTCATCAGGCTCCGGGAGAAACCTGCCCGGGAAAAGAGAGTCGCATTCATCCTGAACAGTTCCGCGTGTGCCTCTGTCGAGGCAAACGTGGGGGCCGCGGCGCACCTGGACTCCCTTGAGTCCGTGGTCCGTATCCTCTCCCGGATGAGGGAAGAGGGGTTCCGGGTCGAAGTCCCGGAGAGCGGGGAAGATCTGGCCCGCCTGATCCTCGGGCGCAGGGCCATCAACGAGTTCCGCTGGACAACGGTCGAAGATATTATCGCGCGGGGCGGGGCCCTCGGGACGGTCGATCCCGGCACGTACAGGGACTGGTTCCGTGAACTCCCGGAGAGCCTCCGGAGCCGGGTGGTCGCAGCATGGGGCGAACCGCCCGGGGAAGAGAGGGACGGTGTCCCGCCGGCAATGCTCTACCAGGGGAGGATGGTCATCCCGGGTGTCCGGCTGGGAAACGCCATCGTCCTTACCCAGCCCAAGCGGGGGTGTGCGGGCTCCCGGTGCGATGGCAGGGTCTGCCGGATCCTCCATGATCCCCATGTCCCTCCGCCCCACCACTACATCGCGGTATACCGGTACATCGCCCGGGAGTTTGGCGCCGACCTCGTCATCCACGTCGGGACACACGGGACGCTCGAGTTCCTGCCGGGAAAGTCCGTTGCCCTTTCCGGAGAGTGCCTCCCCGATGCAGTCCTCGGGGATCTCCCGCTCCTCTACATTTACAACTCGGACAACCCCTCGGAAGGAACGATCGCCAAGCGGCGGGCACACGCCACGCTCGTGGACCACCTCCAGACCGTGATGGCACCAACGAGCCCCTACGGTGTCTTAAAGGAACTGGAAGAGATGGTTGCGGCGTTTCGCAAGTTCGAGGACGCGGACCGTGCGAGGGCCCATGCACTCCAGCACCAGATCCTCGAGACGCTCGCAAGAGAGGGCTTATCCCGGGAACTCGGGTATGCCGATCCCCGGGAAATGAACGGGGATTTCAAAGCGGTTCTCGCGAAAGTCGACCACCTCCTCTCGGGAGTGTATGCGACAAGAATCCCGGAAGGGATGCACATATTCGGGGATATCCCGAAAGGAAAGCGGAGGGCGCGGTTTATCACCCCCGTCCTCAACCACGACGGCCACCTCCATGCCTTGGTCGCCCGCATGATGGGGCTCGACATGCGCATCTCTCCCTCGGAATCGGCACTCCTCGGTGTCCTTGACCGGTTCGCGGAGGAGATCGTGGCAGGTATCCTTTCCGGTGACGAACCGTCCCGCGTGGCAGCCGCGGTCCTCGGTGAGAGGTGCGTAACCATCGACAGTGACGGGCTCTCCCGCCTCCGTGACGGAGTGTCGGAAGTCTCCCGCCGCCTGGATCTCTCCGATGAAATAGGGAGCCTCCTTTCCGGGGCACGGGGGAGGTACATCCCACCGGGTCCTTCCGGCCTCCTCTCCCGGGGAAAGGTCGACATCCTCCCGACGGGCCGTAACTTTTACTCCCTGGACCCTTCGGCCGTCCCGACACCGGCCGCGTGGAAGATCGGCTCCCGGCTTGCAGACCTCCTCCTCGAAAAGTACCGGAACGAAAACGGGAGGTACCCCGAGAACGTCGCGCTCCTCTGGATGGCATCAGATATCATGTGGGCCGAGGGGGAACAGATGGCGCAGGCACTCGCGTTGATAGGGGTCGAACCCGAGTATGACCACGGCAAACTGCGTGGATTTCGCGTGGTACCCCTGGAACGGCTCGGGAGGCCCCGGATCGATATCACGGTACGCCTCTCCGGGATCCTCCGGGACTGTTTCTTCGGGTGCGTGGAATTCCTCGACGATGCGATCAGGGAGGTCGCCTCGCTCGACGAACCCCCGGAAAGCAACTACCTGCGGAAAAACGCCGGGAAAGGTCCGGTGACCCCGCGGATCTTCGGGGCCCCCCGGGGGACCTACGGGACGGGCGTCAACCTCGCGGTATACGCTTCGGCATGGGAGACGGCTGCGGACCTCGGGGACATTTTCATCTACTGGAACGGGTATTCCTATGGCCGGGGGAACTTCGGGGGGGAGGCAAGGCAGGACCTCGTCCGCCAGCTCGCGAACGTGGATGTCACCTTCAACAAGGTCGTCACGGACGAGTATGACCTGCTCGGGTGCTGCTGCTACTTCGGGTCGCATGGCGGGATGACGGCAGCAGCACGGGAGATCTCGGGAAAGGAAGTCCCGGCCTATTACGGTGACACCCGGAACACCGCGGCCGTTGAAGTGCGGACGCTTGCGGAGGAGATCCGGCGGGTGGTCCGGACAAAGCTCCTCAACCCGCAGTACATCGCGGGACTCAGGGAGCACGGGTATGCCGGTGCTGCCGAACTCTCCCGGAGGACGGGTCGGGTCTATGGCTGGGACGCGACGACGGGGGAGGTCGACGACCGCATCTTCGACGATATCGCCCGGACTTTCCTCCTCGACAGGGAAAACCGGGAATTTTTCAGGGAACACAACATCTGGGCGTTGGAAGAGATGACCCGGAGGCTGCTCGAGGCACATGCCCGGGGCATGTGGGACGCCGACGAGGATGTCATCCAGGCCGTTCGAGATACGTACCTTGACATCGAGGGGGACCTCGAGGAGGAGATGGGGACGTCTCACGGCGATCGCCAGGGCGGGGCAGTCAGCACCGTGATCACGGACGAGATGAGGGAATGGAAAGAAAAGATAGCACATCTGAGACACAATACGTCTGTCCCCTGATGGTGACAGCGGGCTGACCTTTTTTTTAAAAAAAATCAGATGATATGGCTCGTGATGTCCTTTGTGATCAGCCAGTCACAGTAGAGGCACCGCAGCCCCTTCTTCTGGACGAGGAAGCAGGACTGGATGGGTTCGTTGGTATTGGAGATGCAGCCGGGGTTCGGGCACCGGACGATCCCGACTACCCGGTCCGGGATCTCAACGCCCTTCTTGTCCACGACCTTGTAGTTCCGGATGATGTTTATCGACGCCCGGGGGGCGATCAGGGCGATACGGTCGACTTCCTCTTTCCGGAGCTCCCGGTTCTTGATTTTGACGATATCCTTTGTCCCGATCTTCTTGCTCTCGACGTTCGTTGCGACCGATATAGACTCGTGGGTGCTCCCCGTAATCCCGATGATGCGCAGCACGTTGAGGGCTTCCCCGGCGGTGATGTGGTCGATCACGGTCCCGTTCTCTATCGGGCTGATAAGGAGCCCTGCCCGCGCATCTTTCTCCCGCTTCATGTCATCACCCGCAGCAGCATCGCCATCCGGACCGCTATCCCGTTTGCCGACTGTTCGAAGTACCGGGCACAGGGGAGTTCGTCGACACGCGGGTCGATCTCGTCGAGCCGGGGGAGGGGATGGAGGACGATGAAGTGTTTTTTCGTCCCCGTAAGAAGTTCGGGTGTCACCCGGTAGCTCGAGGCAACCTTGAAGTAGGAGGCTGCGTCTGGGAACCGCTCCCTCTGGATCCGCGTGACGTACAGCACGTCAAGGTCACGCACGCACGACGCGATATCGCCGTGCTCGATGACCTCAGTCCCTGCATCCCGGAGCTCGGTCGCAAGGCCGGCAGGGAGTTCGAGTCCCTTGGGCGTGATGGTGTGGATAGTGACGTTGTAAAGGGAGAGGGCATGGGTGAGGGAATGAGCGGTCCTCCCGTACCGGAGGTCACCGAGGAGGCCGACATGGATCCCTTCGAGCGGCATGGACTGCCGGATTGTAAAGAGGTCGAGGAGTGTCTGGGAAGGGTGCTGCCCCGCTCCGTCACCGGCATTGATCACGGGAACTGTTGCAAACTCGCTTGCGAGGCGGGCTGCCCCCTCTTTCGGGTGGCGGAGAACGATCGCGTCCACGTACCCGCTCACGACCCTGACCGTATCTGCGAGGGTCTCACCCTTAGCCATGGAACTTGCCTCGACGCTGTCCATGGAGAGGAAGTCCCCCCCGAGGCGCGCCATCGCAGCCGCAAACGACATCCGTGTCCGCGTGCTCGGTTCGAAAAAAAGGAGTCCAAGTATCTTTCCTTTCAACGCGGAAGGGTCGTAGGAACGGGACTGGATCGCCGCCGCTTCGTCCAGAATTCTTCCTATCTCCTCCCTGCCCAGATCCCGGATAGAGATAATATGCCGCATCTTTTCCATAAACCCCCGGTACCACGATGCAGACGTGGGGAACACGGGTAACAGGGGGTGTCCCCGGTACCCTGCCTATCCTTCAGTATGGACAATTGAAGGGATAAAGCCCTACCCATCGTCCCGGGCAGGCCCTTTCACACGGAAATCACGGTCACGTACGGTGCATGCGGGGAGGGAAAAAACCGGTGCAGATGACCAGTACATGCCGGGAATCCTCCTGCATCGTCCTCCCCCTCTATGGTCCCTTTTTTTGTTATCCTGGGGAGTCCCTGGCAGGAAAAGGCCTTACCGTGCTGTCGCGTGTAACGAGGAGATTATATGCCCTGTACCGGGGATTGAAACGGACAAGGACCGGCGAGAACTCGGCGATATCACCGTATGGAGCTGAAAGGAGCCACCTGTTCTTATCGCTGACGTGGTAACGCGGGAGGACGGCGTAGGCAGGAGCCCCCGGACTCCCATCGCACACGAAAAAGACATGGGTCATCGAATCCCCAAGGTCCCCTGATGCAACGGTTGCGGCAACCCTGATCCTCCTGTCCACGTGGCGTGCAAGGGTCGAGAGACGGACGTAGTGCTTTGCCGAAAGGGGGATCCCGGGAACGCGGGGCGGTGGAACCTTCCGCAGGAGGGAATAGGAGTACTTGATATCCACGTTTTGGAACCGGAACCCCTCCCTGCCCCGCGCCAGATCCTGCATGAAAGGGGGAGGCTTTATGGGAGGTTTCGTCTCGAAACTCCAGCAGCGTTCTCCCCGGCAGGCCTGGCCCCAGAGGAACCTGCAGGGGGCGTGGATGAAGAGGCCTTTTCCCGATGCGGAGGAGGCCACTTCCCTCAGTTCCTGGGAGTTGTCAAGGTCGGCCGGTTCCACGAGGAGAATAGACCCCCTCTCCGAAAGATTTGTCGCAAACTTCCTGACAAGATCGCCTTTCTCTGCAGGGTTCCGGGAAGGGATCTCGTTGAGGACGTTTTGGAAAATGATCAGGTCAAGAGAGGAGGGGATATCGTCAGTCTCAAGGAAACGTATGTCCTTCTGCAACGGCCTGTGCAGAAACACGGAACTCCTTCCGGGGACAGTCCGCTCCGCGAGGAACGTGTAGGCCTCGATGAACTCCCCCGATTGTTCGATCGAGAAGACCTCCGCCGAGAGCCCCCCGCGGCGTTCCATGAAACCGGCGATTGCAAGGGGAATGGTCCCGGGCCCGGTCCCCGCGTCGAGGATTCGCATGGAGGGAAAGACGAGTCCTCTCCTGGCGAGGTCTTCCATGAGGTAAACCGCCTGGGCGTAATAGACCGGGAAATGGTATGCAAGGTACCCGAGAACCTGGTAACCTCTCCTGTAGGAAACCTTCTTTTTGCCCTTCTTCCAGTAGGCTGATTTCTGGGCAACGATTGCCCGCATAAGCCGTTCGATGACAGTCGGATCACCCCACGGTTTACCTGTCTTTCTCTCGATGTATGCCCGGATCGCGTCGGAGATAGCGGGAGGGATCTCTTCTCCTGCAGGAGGAGGACAGGTATCCTTGTGATTAGCCGGAACAGGCGGAACCGGCCTTTTCCTGCAATACCCGTCATTTCCACCCATGCATGAATAATGGCGGCAGAATACGATAAAGGGCATGCAGGAAAGCAGGGCAGGAATGTGCGTATCCGTTTCCGATATTGTAATGACGGGCCACGGCCAAGGAAAGAACAGGCAGGCCGAAAAGATCAGTATTATACCAGGAGGCGGACAGGTGGAAGGAAACCGGCAGGGCACAGGGGTACAAAGAATGATCGACTTTTCCGAGGCAATGGAGAGGCTGGGGAAAGCCGGGATCGATATTCCCGCGTACGCCATCGTCCGGACGCCGGAAGATGCCGGAAGGGCTGCCGATGCCATCGGGTACCCTGTCGTGCTGAAAGTCCTCTCCGGGCAGGTCGTTCACAAGACCGATGTCGGTGGGGTTGTTACCGGGATAGGATCCGCAGGAGAAGCAGCCAGTGCCTGCGAAAAGATGCTCCGGGAAGTCCCATCAAGAGTCCCCGGAGCAGTCGTGCAGGGAATCCTCGTGCAGGCACAGGTTCCCCCCGGACTCGAGATCATCGTTGGGGGAAAGACAGATCCGACGTTTGGGAAAATCATCCTCTGCGGGATGGGCGGGATTCTCGTGGAGCTTCTCCGGGACGTCTCGATGAGGGTGCTCCCCGTGGAAAAAGAGCAGGTCCGGGAAATGGTTCACGAGATGAGGGGATACCCGCTCATCCGCGGGTTCCGGGGATCTCCTCCCCTGGACGAGGAGGCGCTTGTCGATACCATTTTTTCCCTGTCAGAGGTTTTCTTTCAGGATGACACTCTCCTGGAGTTCGACTGTAACCCCGTCATCCTCTTTCGGGAAGGCTGCAAGGTCGTTGATATCCGTGCCTTTTCGGGGAATGCGGCATCCGCCCGTGACGAAGTATCACTGACACCGGTCGATACAGGGATATTTGCACCCCGGTCAGTGGCAGTCATCGGTGCATCCGCGGATCCCGCGAAGATCGGGTATGTCGTCCTGCGGAACCTCCTTTCGTTTTCCGGCACGGTTTATCCTGTGAACCCACGCCACACGGAGATACTGGGGAAGAAGGTATACCGGGCAGTCGGGGAGATCCCGGGAAATGTCGATGCCGCGATCGTTGCTGTCCCTGCACCTGCGGTCCCGGGCGTCATCCGCGAGTGCGGGGAGAAGAAAGTTCCCCTTGCAATCATCCTCTCCTCGGGTTTCAGGGAAGACGACGAAGAAGGGGCCAGGAGAGAAGAAGAGGTCCTTTCCCTTGCCAGGAGTGCGGGAATGCGCATTATCGGCCCTAACTGCCTCGGAATGATCGTGCCCCGGCTCGGCCTCAATGCAACGTTCGACCCGGTCATGCCGAGGAACGGTCCCCTGGGGTTCATATCCCAGAGTGGTGCGGTCATCACGACCATCGTCGACTGGAGCGTTCCCGAGCAGATTGGGTTTTCCATGATTATCAGCGTGGGCAACCAGGCGGACCTCGGTTTCGTAGACTATCTCCGGATCATGGAAAAAGATCCCGGCACCCGTGCCATCATCCTCTACATCGAGGAGATCCGGAAAGGGCGGGAATTCCTTAGGACCGTCTCGGAGATCACGCCGAAAGTCCCTGTGATTGCATTTAAGTCCGGGTCTTCCAGGCTGGGCAGGAAAGCCGCTGCATCCCACACGGGTTCCCTTGCAGGCAATTACGAGGTCTACCAGGCAGCATTCCGGCAGGCGGGCATCATTCCGGTGTACTCGATAGAGGAGGCATTCGACGTGGCCGAACTCCTCGCTTCCGAGGGCTACCCGGAGGGCAACCGCGGGATCGTTGTCACCACTGCGGGTGGTTTTGCCGTCATGGCTTCTGACTTTGCTGAGCGGTATGGTATCAACCTGGTCCCCCTCCCCGAAAAGATGAGGGAGGAACTGGACTCGTTCCTCCCTCCCATGTGGAGCAGGGAAAACCCGGTGGACATCATCGGTGACGGTGGCGTGGAGAGATATGCCCGGGTCTTCGATGTCATGACCCGGTTCCAGGATGACTGGGATATCGCAATCATCATAGCCGTGCCTTCTGCGCTCCTGGACCCTGTGCACCTGGGATCCGAGATAGCGCGGTTCTCGAAGGCCACGAGAAAGGTGACCATAGGATGCCTCCTTGGCGGAGAGAGCATGAGAGCCGGCGAACGGGTATTACGCGGGAAGCATATTCCCAACTACAGGGAGATCGAGGCGGCTTTCAAGGCGGCGGGAAGGGCGCTGCAATCCCGAAGGGGGAATCATGACAGGTCCCAGGCTGACATCCGGGAACGATAGGGAGGGCCAAAAACCCCTTGCCTGTTAACCTCCCGGTTCAATGGTAATCGTACCTGGTAGCGTTCTCTGTCCCCGTCCATGGACATATTTTATCATGGGGCTTGTAAAGAGAGAAATTCTGGTGAGGCATGAGAGAGTCTGCCGGGAGGGTCAGCCCGGATGAAAGGGTGGACCGGGAATGGGAACGAAAGTGGCGGCAAAGGAATCATGTTCCCCATGTTCCGGTCAGGGCACGGAGCCCGTCCCTGCCGTGCCTGTACATTATCCCGGACCATACTTGCCTCCTGCCGCACCCGGAGGTGTCCTGCGAATTCCGCCGCATCTCCATCAGCCACCCAACCACCAGAGGAGCACAACCAAATCAGCATCACTCCCGATGAGCAATCGGAAAGCATTGGTAATGCATGCCAGATCCTGAAAAATCCACACACTCACCATGAAAAAAGAGTCTCCTGCAGAAAAGAGGCAGGCAGGAGAATTCCATCTTTTTTTGGACTTTCCTGATCAACTATCCTCGAAAATATCGTAATCGTCATACGGGGATGACCCTGAGAGGAACTGATCCAGGTCGCGTTCGAGATCAAGTGCATCCTGGTACCTGTTTTCCCGTTTCTTTGCAAGGCAACGCATCACGATAGTGTCGAGGGGCCGTGCAGCGGGATTCAGTTCGGAAGGAAGCGGGGGCATGGCGGAGAGGATGGCCGTTGTCACCTGTGCCATGTCCGTGCCCGGGAAAGGCACCCTCCCCGTCAGGAGCTCGTAAAGGACGCAGCCCAGCTGGTAGATATCCGTTCTCCTGTCCGTCTCCCCGAACGTCCCGGGAGCGAGCTGTTCGGGTGCAGCGTACGCGAGCGAGAATCCCGTGACGGTGGGCATTCCAGGGATACCCATGATCTTGCTCATCCCCCAGTCCGATATCTTGGGAACCCCCTCATCCGAAATCATGATGTTTTGCGGCTTGATATCACGGTGGATGACCTGCCGTTCATGTGCATAGGAGAGGCCCCTGCAGAGATCGCGGGCGATTCGCGCGGCTTCCCGGACGGGGAGGGGCTTTGGCACATCTGCAAGCGTCCGCCTGATGTATTCCATCTCGATGTAGGGAATGGGGAGAATGTTGGCCTCGTTCACCCTGACGATATTGGGGTGATAAAGACCCTCCCATCCCCTGATCTCCTTCATGAACGATTTTCCGGTGGTTTCGTCAGACCTTAAGGGAATTTTCAGGGCGACCTCCTGGCCCGTGGCTGAGTTGACAGCCCGGTAGACATGGGCAAGACCCCCCGAACCGATGTACTCGAGCGAGGAGTACTTGTCGGCAAGCTCTCCGGGGAGCATACCCTGCCCACGGGACGAAAGAGCACGGGTCACATCAAAAGCCTCTCCCTGTATTATGTTCTCTGCCTGACCGGGAGTTCTCTGGCCTTTTCCTGCCGGAAACTGTCCTTCCTGCCACCGGGCACCAAGCGCTGCGAGGAGGCCTGAAAGGAGGAACAGGCCCGTGATTGCGGGCGCAGGGTCATCTCCCCGGGCAAGGGAGAAGAGGGAGAGGAATACCATGACGACACCGGCGACTGTATGTGCCTTCAGCATGCCCCGGAAAGGCCACGACAGGAGTGCCCCGATGACGAGACCCATGGCAGAGAGAATGAGGTAGAGGGAGACGGGGATGACGACGACAGCAAGGTCAAGGAAGAGTCCTCCTCCCGCACCCCCGGAGCGGATCGTTACATGGAGAGCCATTGCCTGGGCCACGCAGGGGATTCCAAGGACAAGAAGGGCAAAGATGCGTTTCCTGAGGGGAAGGAGAGTCTCCCGGTATGAGGAGAGGACATCGCGGGAGAGGATGACGGTTGCAAGGAGACCTGTGACCATGACGAGGAGGGTCCACGGGGGCGAGGATGGGGGTACCAGTCCTCCCTGGTTTCCCGGCCCGGTTTCGAACGGCAAGCTCGTATTGGAGGAAACGGGAAGTGTCGTGGGAAGACCGGACGGGGTCATGCTTTCGACCGGTGTAGGGGTCCGGGTAGGTGTGGGGGAGGTGGTAGTGGTTGTGGTAGGGGTGGGTGTTGGCGAAGGTGTAGGTGTAGGGGAGGTGGTAATGGTTGTGGTAGGGGTGGGTGTTAGCGAAGGTGTAGGTGTAGGGGTCCGGGTGGGTGTGGGGGAGGTTGTTGTCGTCGTGGGGATGGGGACAAGGGGGACGAGCGGGACGGTCGTCGTCGTGCCCTCGGAAATCAGGATATCGGTTGCGTAGTCCTCGTACCCTTCCAGGACAAGGCGGAGGGAATGGGTGCCGGGAGTGATCCCCTCGAACCTCGCCGGCCCCGACGGTGTCGTTTTCCCGATATATGTACCATCGAGGAAGACAGATGCACCTGAAGGCGAAGAGGCGATCTCGAGCGTTCCAGTCAGGGGGAGAAAGCTCGCAGCGATGGAATGGTCTTCCCGGACGTTGGTGAACGTATAAAACGAGATGGGCCCGAGGGATTTCCCGTCAACCCGGACATCCCCGATCCTGTACCCGTTTGCTGCTTCGATGATGAATATCTGGCTTCCCCCATGGTCGACCTGGACATCCCCCGAGGGAGATATCACACCACCATCACCGGCACTTGCCGAAATCACGTGGGTCTTTGCAGCACAGGCGGGGCCGATAATGAAGAGGACGGCGAGGATCAGGATGGCGGCAACGGGAATGGACGGACCGGTTTTCATGGAAGAGAGACCGTCAGGAATTGTCAGGAAGCCCCGATTGGCAGGATAACGAGCAATCTTGCTCCTGCAGGTCCTTTCGCGAGTTCGATGACATCACCGTCGGATACCTCGGTGGCGACACCTTTCTGGAGAGCGGTGCCGTTCAGAAACGTTCCTCCCGTGCTGCCCCGGTCTTCTATCAGCCATTTCTTACCCTCCCTGCGAATAACAGCATGCGGACGAGATACCCGGCTCACCGATGAGTAGTCCCTGCCCAGCACCACGTCTCCGGAGGGTTCCTCCTTTACGGTCTGGTCAATTCTGCCTATCCTTGCGCCTTTTTCTCCGATGAAAAAAAATTTCCCATCTTCAGGTCCCCCGAGGACGATGAGGACAGGCTGGTTTCCGGTGATCTCCCCCTCGATCGCAGACCTGACATCTTCGAGGCGTCGTTTCAGGTCAAGGTCTGAGAGCTGGATGCGCATGTTCGAGAAGAAGCCGAGGTTGCGGATGATTGCTTCCATTGCCCCGGGAACCAGGGAGTATTTCCAGACAGGGTGCACCCCCTTTGAAGTCTGCGGCCCGAGCCCGACTTCTTTCCTGATGAGCCCCATGCTCATCAGCCTGTCGAGATGCTTTTTCGTGTTTTCGTAACTGGTCTCTATCTCGGAAGCGATTGTCCGTACATCGCGCGGTTTCTTCTCGAGCATCTTTAATATCTTGAGGCGCTGGCTGTTGGAGAGTACCTCGAGGTACTCGGAGAGTTCCTGGAAGTAGTCGGGGACCTCTTCGCGAACGACGGTCCTTGTCATGTCATCCGTCCCGCGGGGGTTCCGGAGTTCCATTATGTATGTACCTATAACCCCGGGGCTAAAAAAGGTACATGGGATGCAGGCAGTCCACCATGCAGGGACGGCCGGGGATCATCACATTATTTTTTCGGGAAACGATTAATTGAAGGACTTGAAAGGAACAACTGGAAAAAACCCTGAAATGAGAGATGATCCAGGCCCCTCTTTCCGGGAGGAGGCCCGCCGGCTCCAGGAGGTGGTTGCGCGGTACGCGGCAGGGCAGGAGCCTGCCGACACATCTGGTCTCCGGACGGTGGGGGGCGCAGACGTCTCGTATGAAGGTGACAATGCATGCGCATGCGTCGTCGTCATGGAATACGGGTCCCTTCGCGAGCGAACCCGGGCAGCTGCCACATCGAAGGCGAAATTTCCCTATGTCCCAGGGTATTTCGCATTCCGGGAAATCCCTGCCATTCTTGCGGCCTTACGCCTGGTCCCTGAACTCCCTGACCTCTTCCTCGTCCATGGCCATGGGTACGCACACCCCAAAAGGGCAGGGATTGCAACACACCTCGGAGTCCTGTTGGACGTCCCGACGATCGGCGTTGCCGGAAACCTCCTCTCCGGCATGGAAGCAGATGCTCCCCCTGACATCCGGGGGGCAACTTCCCCCGTCACGATGGGGGGAGAAGTCGTCGGGTCTCTCCTCCGGACCTGCCGGAATAAAGCGCCCCTCTGCGTCTCGCCGGGATTCAGGACAACTCTTCCGGAAGCCATCTCCATCGTGCTGCATTGCACGACGGACCACCGGTTTCCGGAACCCCTTCACCTTGCTGACAGGTGTGCGGGACGTTTCCGGAAGGAGGTATACCGGGAAAATGAAAAGCGATAAAAAAAATCCAACAGTCCGGGGCGTTTTCAGGAGCTCCCGTCAGTTCCCTCCCCCGGTTTCTCTCCGGTTTCCGGGCGTTTCGGCCGCTCGGGTTTCACGTAGGTGATAACATGGACGTCGATTGCCCGGTGCTCCGTCACGCAGGGGAAATAGGAGGTATCCATCGTCAGGCAGTGCACCGGGCATACCTCGACGCAGCAATTGCAGACGATGCATTTGAGCCTGTCGATGCTCCAGGTCTTTTCCTCCTTCCTGACACAGATCGCACCCGAAGGGCACTTTTTCATGCACATCCCGCACGAAATGCACCGCGAAGGATCGATAGAGACTCTGCCCCGCGTGAGGGGTGTGCTTTTGGGAGCGACCGAGGGATACCGCCGGGTCGCGGGTTTCCGGAGCACCGTGCCAATTGCCGTTTTTGCCATTTCAAAGAATGCCATTCTCCCCTCACCTCTCCGCGCAACCGATGCAGGGATCTATCGAGAGCACAATCACCGGGACATCTGCAAGGTTACACCCCTTGAGCATCCTGACGAGCGAGGGGAGGTTTGTCAGCGTGGGAGTCCTGATGCGGGACCGCACGAGGTGCCTGCTCCCGTCTCCCTTGACATAATGGACGAGTTCTCCCCGTGGCTGCTCTGATCGCGCAAAATAATCCCCTTCCGGGTTCTTTTTAGGTTTTTCCTCAATAGGGCCGTCGGGAATTTTTGCAATTGCCTGCCGGATAAGGTCGATGGATGTGAAGAGCTCCTTGACCCGGACGGCGCACCGGGCATGGCAGTCCCCGGCCGTTTCCACCACGGGTGAAAAGGAGAGCTTATCGTACGCTGCATACCCGGTTTTCCGGAGGTCTATTCCCACCCCGCTTGCACGTGCAGTCGGTCCGACGGCACCGAGCGCATAGGCATCCTCCCGGGAAAGGACGCCGATGCCCCGCGTGCGTGAGACGATGGAATCATCACGCAGGAAGACATCGGCGATCTCTCCCGCATCCCTCTCGATGATATCAAGGCCTTTCCTCATCCGTTCAAGAGTCTCTCCGGAAATGTCCTTCCGGACACCCCCTACCTTGCAGCTTCCCTGGATGACCCGTCCCCCCGTGGTCTCCTCGAGCACGTCGAGCACAGATTCGCGGAGCCTCCACGATGCCATGAAGAGGTTCTCGAACCCGAGCGCATCGGCAAAGAGCCCGAGCCAGAGAAGGTGGGAATGAAGCCTCGAGTATTCGGACCAGATCGTCCTGAGGAACAGGGCACGCTCCGGGACGGTGCAGTCCACGAGTTTTTCGACGGCCTGGCAGTACGTCATACCGTGGATGAAACTGCAGATGCCGCAGGTGCGTTCCGCGATGTAAACGTATTCGGGGTATTCGCGCTTGGTAACGAGCGTTTCCAGCCCCCGGTGGATGTATCCGATCGATGGCAGGGCTTCCTCGACGTGCTCATCTTTTAAGACGAGGTCAAGGTGGATCGGCTCGGGAAGGACCGGATGCTGCGGCCCGAAAGGCACGACTATGCGTCGGGGCATGGCTTTTCCCCCCTGAAGGACGGATCAGCAAACGGGTTTTTCTTTGCCGTCCGGATGAGGTTCCCGGAGAAGTCGATGTTCATTCCTGCAAACCGGATTCCGAAGAGGTCATGCATCTCGTTCTCGTAGATGAATGCGCCCCAGTAAATACCGGAAATGCTCGGGATCTCGGTCTTTCCGTCGGTGATGATCCTGATATTGGAGAACTCGTAGTTGATGTCGAACGAGTAGTTGATCTCGAAGGTGTCACCGACCTTCGTGCAGTGCATCTGGACGAGCCGGCACCCTTTCTTCCTGAATTCCTCCACTTTTCCGAGGAGGTGCAGCGGCTCGATAATCGTTGTCTGCTGGTCTTCCTGTGTCATTGTGCCCCTCCTGCAGGCGAACCGGCCGGCCCGGTCCCACCCGGTTTTCCCATCCTTTCCTTTTTAGCCTCAAGGATATCGAGGGCCCGTACAATCCCGTCGATGATGGACTCCGGGCGGGCGGCACAGCCCGGAACATAGACATCAACGGGGATGATGCAATCGATACCCCCGACAACGTTGTAGCACTCGCGGAAGACGCCTCCCGTGCATGCACAGATACCCACGGCCACGACGACTTTCGGGTCAGGCATCTGGTCGTAGATGTTCCTGACGACCTGGCGGTTCTGCTCGTTGATCCCGCCGGTAATGACCAGAACGTCTGCGTGCTTGGGATTTCCCGTGTTGATGATCCCGAACCTTTCCACGTCGTACAGGGGGGAGAGGCAGGCGAGAACCTCGATGTCGCAACCGTTGCAGCTCGACGCGTCGTAATGGAGGAGCCAGGGGGAGCGGGAAAGGTAACTCATACCGGCACCACCCCCGAGAGGTAGTACAGTATCCCGAGGTTCGCAAGTCCCATGAGGCCCGCAATGATCCATGCACTCTTCAGTGTCAGCTGCCAGGTCACACGCGAGAACGTATTGTCAATCACGATCTCGATGAAGTAAACGATGGCAAGGACAAGGATTGCAACAAGGGGGTTCCAGGCGAAGAAGAGGTAGATGAAACCCAGGAGGAACACGTTTTCGTACCAGTGTGCAATTTCGACCCGTCCGAGCATGGGACCAGAGAACTCGGTTGTCACTCCCTTCACGATCTCCTGGTGCGCATGGTGCGACGTCGAGAGGTCGAACGGGGATTTCCGGAGTTTTATCGTGAGCACCATCAGGAACCCGATGAAGACACCGGGCAGGTAGGAGATGAGGGGGACTTTTGCTGCCATGATATCGGCAACGTAGAAACTCCGCGTCACAAGGTGCATACCGACGGCAGAGAGGATGATCATCGGTTCGTAAGCAATGATCTGGATGAGCTCTCTTTCCGCACCGATGAAACTGTAGGGAGAATACGAGGAGTATGCCCCGAGGACCAGGAATATGTGGGCAAGCGTGAATGCAAATATGACCAGGAGGAGATCTCCGCCCGCAAAGAAGAGTGCGCCGCTGACCACGATGAACACGAGGTAGGCGGTGATATAGAAGTTCTGTGACGGAGCCACGAGGATCTGCTCTTTCTGGAAGAGCTTGCCCACGTCGTAGAAAGGCTGGAGGAGCGGAGGTCCCACCCTGCCCTGCATCCGTGCGGTGATCTTCCTGTCGATCCCGGCAACGAGGCCGCCGATAACCGGTGCGAGCACGAGAAACAAAAGTGCGTTTTCGATGTGCATCATAGTGCCACCCCTGCAGTGAGCGTTCCGACAAGGAGGATCAGTCCGAAGCAGAGGGCGCTCCCGGCCATGAAGAGTTTCTGCTCGCCGAATACTTCCTCGAAGTAGTAATTGCAGAGGCCGACGTGCTGCTGAATCCCCATCGATCCCTGGAAGGTCAGGTCGGCAGTCGTGGGTCTCCCGCCCATGTAGGCAGGCACGATCCGCTTGTCATTCCTGTAGAGCAGGAGGGAGAAGGGCATGATCATCAGCAGGAAGAGCATCATCGCCATGATGGTGATGTTGTCCTGCGAAAGCCTCGTGGTCTGTCCGTAGACTGCCAATACGAACGGCTCTATCAGGTGTGCCGAGATGATGGGGAAGATCAGGCATACAAGGACCGTCAGGGCGGTGAGGATGGAGAGGACCATCCACTTCTCGGTCGAGATGTTATTCTCAACTCTCTCGGCAACAGGGCACATGGATATGATCTTTCCCATCCACTTTGACCAGAACAGGACCGTGAGTGACCCCCCAAATGCAAGGATGGCGATAAATGCAAGCCCGAACTGGGCGTCGCTGAACGCCTCGATGGCCGCCCACTTGGATATCAGCATGCCGAACGGGGCAAGGAACATCCCTGCGATGCCGATGAACATCATCACCGATATCCGGGGCATGCGCACGATCAGGCCTGTCATGTCCTCGATGTCCCTGCTCCCGATCCGGTGTTCCACTGTCCCCACGCAGAGGAAGAGGAGGGACTTTGCGATTGCGTGGAAGATGATGAGGAGGATCGCTGCCCAGATGAGCTTATACGTTCCGACACCGGCGCATGCCACGATGAGGCCCAGATTCGCGATCGTCGAATACGCGAGCACTTTCTTTGCATTGCTCTGGGATATTGCTATGGCAGACGCAAGGAGGAATGTCACGCCCCCGACAAGCCCGATGATCAGGCCTTCCATCGTCCCGGTCAGGACCGGCGCGAAACGGACGATGATGTAGACCCCGGCCTTGACCATCGTGCTCGAGTGGAGGAGGGCTGAAACGGGTGTCGGGGCGACCATGGCGCCAACGAGCCAGCCGGAGAACGGCATCAGTGCTGATTTTGTGATCCCTGCAAACCCGATGAGGACTGCCGGGACGAGGGCGATCGCGTGGCTGGACTGGATCAGGGAATGCAGGTGGAGCAGCTCCCCGCCCGGGTTGACAGCAATGATGTACAGGAGCGCACCGGCAAATGCGATGCCGCCGAGGATGTTCATGTTGAGGGCAAGGAACGCGTTTTTAATGGACTCGTCCGTTTTTGAGTACCCTATCAGCAGGAATGAACAGAGGGTCGTTATCTCCCAGAAGAAGAAAATCCACGGGAGGTAGTCGGAAAAGACCAGCCCGAACATGGCAGAGAGGAAGATAAAGACGAGGAAGAAGAAACTCCGCCGGCGGTCAGGAACATTTGGATGTCGTTCATGGTACGTAGCCATGTAACCCAGTGAATAGACGCAGATGAGGCTCCCGATGATCCCTATGATGAGGGCCATGATCAGCGAGAACTGGTCGATAAAGAGGTTCGGCGTGATGTGGTGGAGTACCGATCCCCGCCCGGTCTCGAAGAAGACGAGAAGGGCTGCCTGGAACAGTATCAGGAAGATTGCGAGGTACTTGCGGTATTTTATCCCCAGGTAGATGAGGAAGACTGCAATTGCCAGCTCCGCAACGAACATCCCTTCCGAGAGTACTTCGTATCCGACGGGATAGAAGAGCGGACCCGATTCAGGAGTGATGAACAGGAGGGAGAGGGAGGCAATGCCGGTTACGGCTGCTCCTGCCCAGACGACCAGTCTCCTCCATGAATCACGGGAAATCAGGAGGAGGAGGGCGGCAGCAAGGGCAGGAAAGACTACCAGGAAAGGCAACGTTATCATGCATACACCCTCGAATGGGAAGAGTTCTGCATTTCTGTCATTATTAATCATTCTCATTTGAGTCATATCTGCCCGATCAGGTCTTTTTCACGGTCTGCCGTGGTATCCGGTGAGAGAAGAGTAAGTACCCTTCGGGAGGACACGAGGAATGACAGAGGCAAACTATTATCCGTTCGTGGGTGTACTACCGGTTACCCCGGCGTCGCGGATCGAAGGGGGAAAAACCATGCCGGACGTATCCAGGACTGAAATTGGGAGGAGACTGTTCTCCCTCCAGAGGGAAAAAAGCATCGAGCAGGCCCTTGAAAAGATACGCAAAAACCTGGGCGAGGAATGGAGGGATTTCTCCCAGGAGGAGATCGACCTCCTCAAGCATGCACTGGGTGATGCGTGGGTCTTCATCGAGCGGGACGTATGGGAGAAAATAGCGTTTTCCCGGCTGTCGAGGCGGGATGTCCTTGATCTCATCGCCATAGGCAGGGAATCCCGGGCAAAGGAAATCGACCAGAGAGTGGCCGTCGAGAAGGCATCACGCGTTCTCAAGGCAACGATGTGACCGGAAACGGGGAAGGGGCAGTCCCGGGCCATCTCCCCCTGCCTTTTGCAGGGCACGCTTGCAATGCATTGGTTTATCTGTTTTCACTCCTGATTCTATGCATGGTCGCACCGGGTGGAGGGGAAGATACCATCACCCGGATGATAAAAAAGGTGGAAAAATGAGATCATATCGCCATCTCCGTCATGTCCTGGTCACGATGCGGACCGGGCAGGTTGCACGCAGGGAACCCGGTCTCAAGACACTGATCGATGTCTGCGAAAGGTTAGGTAGAAAAGAAGGGCAAAATTAACCCCTCTTCGTCATTTTAAGTGGGTAAGTTGCATGAGTGCATGACATTCTTTCTTCGTTTTGAATTGGTTTATTCAAAGAAGAAACATAGACTTTCTATGAAACCCTTCGTGAAACCGCCGCCGGGGCGCCCTTCGGGGGCGGCGGAACCATCCTCATGTGGGGGTGTGGGGGCGACCAGCCCCCACATTGGGTTCTCATTACCCACTCAGATTAGCGAAGGGCAAAATTAACCTTCTGTGGACTTCTGCCCGCTGGAGGGGGACCTTCCCTGTCCCCTTTTCTTACGGTTGAGGATCTTTTTAACTTTTTTCAGGCGGAAGAGGTCCTCGCGTTCCCTCTCCTCAATAGTGATCTTGATGTACTTCGCCTGCCTTTTTAATTCGGGTATCAGGACCTGTTCGAGTGCATTGACCCTGCGCCGGTTCATCTGGATCTCGTGTCCCAGGCGGCGGAGTGCCGTCTCTGTCTCGGCAAGGCCGATGATTAAGTCTATCTCCGACTCGAACTGCTCGGCTGTCTCGTCAATTCTTCCGCTGACGCCAAGGATACTGTATCCTCTCTCGATGGAGGGAAGGGAGAACCTCTTCTTTTCGATGATGGGGACAGGGACGCCCATGATGTTTTTGCCGCCTATATCAAGTGCTATCTGCTTGCGTGTTGCAAAGGACACGGAACGGAGTGTCACCGGGTCGTCTACTGCCTGGGCGATGACAAGGGACCTGAACGCGGTCTCTGCAACAGTCTCGAGTTCCTCCCGTGAGCGCGAGACGGACCCCATGATCCGGAAAAACTCCTGGATGAGCGCATCCATCTTCTCCCGGAGGAGATCCCGCCCCTGTTCTGCGAGCTTGATCTGGGCCCTCTTTCTGATGAGTTCCATCCTGGTCGGGTTGACCTGTTCCACGTGCATCACCCCGCCCTGTACCTGGGGTGGTACTTCCGGATGTATTCGAGCTTTATCCTCTTGAGCTCGTCCTCGGGCAGTTTTGCAAGAAGGTCCCACCCGATGGTCAGCGTCTCCTCGATACTCCGGTTGGCTGTCCCCTGCGTAACGAACTTCTTCTCGAAATCATCGGCAAACGAGAGGTAGACCTTGTCAAGTTCTGTTAAGGCCTCCTCGCCGACAATGGCCACGAGGCGGCGCAGGTCTCTCCCGTAGGCGTAGGATGCATACAGCTGGTCTGCCACGTTGCGGTGATCTTCCCGCGTTTTTCCAGGCCCGATGCCGAGGTTCATGAGACGCGAGAGGCACGGCAGGACATCGATAGGCGGGTCAGCCCCTCTCCGGTAGAGGTCGCGGGAAAGGACGATCTGTCCCTCGGTGATATACCCTGTCAGGTCAGGGACGGGATGCGTGATGTCGTCATCCGGCATCGTGAGGATCGGGATCTGGGTAATCGAGCCCGTCGTGCCCTTGATCCTTCCCGCACGCTCGTAAATCGAGGCAAGGTCCGTGTACATGTACCCCGGGTACCCCCTCCTTCCCGGCACCTCCTCGCGCGCTGTTGATATCTCCCTCAACGCCTCGCAGTAGTTGGTCATGTCAGTCAGGATGACAAGGACATGGAGGTGGTGGGTATACGCGAGGAACTCTGCAACGGAGAGGGCGCACCGGGGTGTCGCGATCCTCTCGATCGTCGGGTCGTCGGCAAGGTTCTGGAAGAAGACAACGCGTTCGAGGGCACCCGTCCTTTCGAATTCGTTCATAAAGTAGGAGGCCTCCTTGTGCGTGATACCCATTGCCACGAATACCACAGCAAAGGATTCTTCCCTCCCGAGGACCCGGGCCTGCCGCGCTATCTGGGCTGCCAGCTTGTTTGCGGGAAGACCCGACCCGGAGAAGATGGGAAGCTTCTGTCCCCGCACGAGTGTGTTTAACCCGTCGATTGCAGACATGCCGGTCTGGATGAAATCCGAGGGCTTGTCGCGGGCGTAGGGATTGATGGGCATCCCGGAGATATCAACCGTGTCCTCCGGGATGATTTCCGGTCTCCCGTCCCGGGGTCTGCCCACACCGGAAAAGACCCGCCCGAGCATATCGAGGGAGACATCGATGCAGGGGGACTGGCCCGTGAACCGGACCGACGTTGCCTTGTTGTCCACGCCGCTTGTTCCCTCGAATACCTGTACCACCGCAAGGTCCCTCGATACGTCGAGGACCTGGCCGTTCCTTACCTCGCCATCGGGCAGGGTAATCCGCGCCGTCTCACCGAACGACACTCCCTTCGGTCTCTCGACGAATATGAGGGGACCCGAAACGTAGCTGACCGTCCGGAATTCCCGGTCGATGAGTGGAACGGGGGGCATCAGTGTTCCACCTCCAGTGCCGCGATCTGTGCCTTCACCCTGTCTGCAAGCTGCCTGATCTGCCCCACCTCGCCGATCTCCTTCATCCGCGCGATCTCGGCCCTGAGCGGGAGGGAGGAGATCTGCTTGAGCGAAACCCCGCGGTTCATGGCCTCTTCAGCTGCCTCGTAGTAGGAAATGATGGTCGCGAGCATCCAGAACTGCTTGTCAAGGGGACAGAACGAATCGGTATCGCTATAAGCGCTCTGCTGCAGGAAATCCTCCCGAATCATGCGTGTCACCTCGAGGATAGCCTTTTCACTCTCGGGGAGTGCATCCGGGCCTACGAGCTGGACGATCTCCTGGAGTTCGACCTCTTTCTGCAGGAGGTACATCGTCTTGTCACGCAGATCCCTCCAGTTGCCGGCCATCATCTCCGAGAACCATTCCTCGACGCTGTCGAGGTAGAGTGAGTAACTCTTAATCCAGTTCACAGAGGGGAAATGCCGCCGGTAGGCAAGGTTCGTATCGAGTGCCCAGAACGTTCCTGCTATGCGCAGGGTGTTCTGCGTGATGGGCTCGGAGAAGTCGCCACCCGGGGGAGAGACCGCTCCCACAATCGTGACCGAACCGGTACGGCCTTCCGGCCCGAGGCAGATGACCCTCCCGGCACGCTCGTAGAACGCGGCAAGCCTCGTCGCGAGATATGCAGGGTATCCTTCCTCACCCGGCATCTCCTCGAGGCGGCCGGAGACCTCCCTCAATGCCTCGCCCCACCGCGAGGTCGAGTCGGCCATCAGCGCAACATCGTACCCCATGTCCCTGTAATACTCAGCCATCGTTATCCCCGTGTAGATGGACGCCTCCCGTGCTGCCACAGGCATGTTCGACGTATTTGCAATCAGGATGGTCCTCTGGATGAGGGGAAGCCCTGTCCGCGGGTCTACCAGTTCGGGGAACTCCGAGAGCACGTCGGTCATCTCGTTTCCTCTCTCCCCGCACCCGATGTAGATGATCACCTGGGCATCTGCCCACTTGGCAAGGGTCTGCTCGGACACGGTCTTTCCGGTCCCAAACCCTCCGGGTATCATGGCCGTTCCCCCCTTCGTGAGCGGAAAGAGGCAGTCGAAGATCCTCTGTCCCGTTACCAGGGGGACAGACGGGTCAAGTTTCTTTACGTAAGGGCGTCCCTTCCGTACCGGCCACCTCTGGAGCATCGTCAGCCCTGTTCCCGAGTCGAGCTCGCAGATGGTATCGGTGACCCTGAACCGTCCTTTCCTGATCTTTTTCACCGTGCCGGTGACTCCCGGCGGGACGAGGATATGGTGGGTGAAGTGAAACTCCCTGACTGAACCGAGGATTTCCCCCCCATTCACCTGCGTCCCTTCGGTTACTGCCGGTTCAAAGTCCCACTCTTTCTCGCGCGGGAGTCCTGGCGCAGAAATTCCCCTCGATATGAAAGAACCGCTCTTTTTTGCCAGTTCGGGAAGAGGCCGCTGGACCCCGTCGAATATCGAGGAGATGAGGCCGGGCCCCAGTTCCACAGAAAGGGGTTGTTCGGTATTCTTTACCGGTTCACCAATGGATAAGCCCGTCGTGTCCTCGTATACCTGGACAACGGCCCAGTCTCCCTCCAGCCGGATTATCTCGCCGGGGAGATCGAGATTACCGACGTTTACCACGTCGTACATCTTGGACCCGCGCATCCCCTCGGCAATGACAACCGGGCCGGAAATCCGCGAAATAGTCCCCTGAATCATCTCATCGCCTCACCACAATGTTGTACCCGACCGCCCTCCGCAGCAGGTTCTCAAGATATCCCGGTCCACCCCCCGTCCGGGCCCTTTTCGGTATCGGGATGATGATGGGACGGTACGTCCTCTCGATCCTGTTCATCAGTTTCTCATCGAGTGCCTGGATGAAGTCCTCGTTTACCGCAATGATACCCGTATCGTCCCTGTGAAGGAGAGGAGGAATGATTTTTCTTGCCTCCTGGGTATCGGCTGCCTCGATCACTTCAGCCCCCGCCAGCCGGAAACCGGCAGCAGTATCCGGATCGGTTACGACCATGAACTTATACATGCCTCAGCTCCTTCTCGAGTTCTGCATCGGAAATGCGGGCATCCTTGCACCGGGCAATGATACGGATATTGATGATCTCGTTCTGTTTTGCCCAGAGGTACCCGATGACGACCGCCCCGCCCAGGGGGTCGCTCCGAAAGACCCCGGTACCCTTCCTTGTCAGGTGCTCGTCCAGTTCTTTTTCCAGGACGGAGAACGTCCCGGTACGCATTGCCTCGGGGATGAGCGATGCAAGGAAGTAATACGGCGTGCCTTCCACGGTCCCCACGATCTCGTCAATGTTGTTTGCTTTCACCATAATCAGGAACTTTTCGAGCGTGATGGATTCTCCTCCCGGCAGAAAGTATTTTTGAGCAGTTTCAGGATCGACCCTGTCCCTGTTCATCCTGATTGCATTTTTCAGGTTGAGAGAGTCTATCTCCTGCATAAGGAGTGTTCTCATCACCTCGTGATCGCTCTTCCCGGCTTTGAGGAGTGCAAGCGAGTTTTCATAGTGGAACCGGTCGAGTGCATACTCGAGGACAGAGAGCTCCCGGGCTGATGCATACTCGTCAAGGTACTGCGTGAGGGGTCTTGCAAAGGGAACTTCCCATGTCGCGAGCAGGTCGACAACCCCCCTGACGTCAGGTTGCTTGATCAGCTCGACGAGAAGCGGTTCACCGAGCGACCCGGCGGGAATCAGGCATTCTTCGATCTCCTCGGGAGAAACGTGCAGGTGTTTTCCCCGCATTACCGTCTTGATGTTATGGACATCCCAGCGGGCAAGGATGATCCGGACGAGCGGTTCGGCATCGCTCCCCTCGACAAGGGAGAGAATCTTCTGGCAGGTGTGCACGAGATTCAGGCGGAGCGCAGTCTCGATCCCCTTCAGGCCGGGATAGAGCACGCTTGCCTCCTGTATCTCGTCCCTGTAAGGTGTTTTCTCAAGCTCGCTCACGAGGGACGGGATGTCCTGCTGTATCATCAGGGCATCGAAGGCTTTTTGCCCGAGCAGGCGACTGTGCATTCCCCTGACCCTCGCGTTGATATAACCGAGATCCATGCTCACTCCCCGAAGAGAATGCGGCAGATTTCCCTCTTGGTCAGAACCTTGGCTCTCTCAAGTCGTGATTCAAGAGTGTTGTGTATCCGGACCTGACCATCGGGAGATGAGACGACAACACCGCCCCACGTTCTGATATCGGGGACGATCGTGAAAGTCCCCTTCATCTGCGGGACGACCTCCCTGCAGAGTGCCTCGTCACGGGGATCCACGTGAAGGACAACGACGTCCTCTCCCATTTCTTTCACCGATTCGGAAAGGAGTCGTGCGAAAAGGGAGCGGTAATCGTTTTTTTCCCGGATTTCTCCAAGGTACGCAGCCGCCCGTGAGTACACCGCGTTCAGTATCTCATCTTTTGCAGCGATATCGGCCGATCTCTCGTCCAGTCTGGTCTTGTACAGGAGACGGTTTCTCTGGTCCGCAACAGTCGCCCGGGCCCGGTCCAGGAATTCATCACGTATCTTTTTCGCCTTCTCCTCCGCATCCCGGATGATTCCCTCGCTCTGGCGGCCGGCATTACTCTGAATCTCTGCAATTTTTTCCAGTGCCCCTGCCTCCATTGACTGTATGAGGTCTTCATATGTCATTTCCAGGTCTCCCCTCTTCCTCCGGGTTTCAATCGCCTCCCCATCCCGTGGCAGGATATGATTTTTTTGATACCCTGTGCACCGTGGAGGAAAATTGGTCCTTTCCCCTCACTCCACCATGATGATGATCATGGACGCGACCACGAAACCGAGGATGACCAGGGTTTCGGGGATTGCTTCAAGAACAATGATCGAACCCGATGTTTCGGGTCTCTCCGCGATCGTCCCGGCCCCCGCTGACCCGATCCGGGATTGGGCCCATGCAGTTCCTATCGCACCCGCAGCAAAAGCAATTGCTGCGCCAAGTGGAATTTCCCATCCAGCCATACAAATACCTCCTACACCTGTAACATAATCTTAAAGATATATAAAATCAATACCTAAACAACATGATTTAAATTTATTTATATCTCCCGGATGGAATCTTCGTTCCCTCCCCGGCTGGAGAGAAAGGGCCGGGAGGAAAACCGGGAGAATTTTTTCCGTTCAGTCTGTTTTCTTTTCCCTTCCGAAAGGCCTGTACTCTGTCCCGCCCCCCTCGTAGAACTTGGAATAAAATTCCACAATATGGAGTCGTACCGAGTGAAGCGAAGGGCTGAACATTGCGAGGATGATGTTGAGTGCGTGGAGGAGAACCGCAATAACGATCCCGGCGACAACGACGCCTATTGCACCGCCCAGTTCATTTGCTACCATGGCAAGGATGACCGATGCCATCCCTATCGCCATGATCCTCGCATAGGAGAGGATGTTCCCGATGGTACTCATCACTTCTATCACCCCCATCGTTCCACCACCGTACACGAGAAGCGGGAGGAATGCGACAAGGATGATTGCTGAAACGATCATCATGAAGGAGGGAAGTACCTTAACGAAGGTGAGGATGAGAAGTATGATTCCCAGCACGACACCCATCATCCCTGCCTTCTCGCAGAGATGTTTCTTCTGATGCCTCGCATATGCGTTGAGTATGCCGATGGAGAGTCCCACGAAGATGTGGATCACGCCGATTGCAATGGCAAGCACGAGGAGGGGGATCATGGCTTCCACCCTGTTCCAGGTTATTCCAAGGAAATGGACGGGGTGGAGAAGCCCGATGTGCTCTCCAAAGTCTCCGAAGAATTCGCCGAAGAGAAACCCGAAGAAGATCGTCGGGAATGATGAAATAATCATGATATTCATGAGTTGCTGCATCCACTCCACTTTTTGGAACTTCTTTTTCATTGCAAGGCCAAATCCGAGGATGCAGAGTCCGTATCCGATATCACCGACGATGATTCCGAAGAATATGGGAAAGAACAGCGCAAGGAGGGGGCTTGGGTCGATTTCGATGTACTTCGGGGGTGACACCAGTTTCATGAAGAACTCGAAAGGCTTGACGATCCTGGGATTATCGTAATAGGTGGGTGCTTTCTCCATCTCTTCCGGTGGCACCGGGACTTCTGTCATCACCACACGGTTCCCGAACTTCTCCATCAGCGCATCCCTCGTCTTTTTCAGGAATTTTTTCGGTATCCACCCCTTTATCATGATCGTATGGTCAGACTGGCAGAACATGTTGAGGGATCGCAGTTCTTCGAGGCGGTCCTCGAGGAGGCGGGTGTAAACTGCAAGTTCTGTCTGCCATTTCTCCGACAGGGTGCCAAGTTCCCGATCAATCTCCTCCATCTCTTTGGCAATATCTTTCTTGCGCTTCTCGATGAGGGAAAGAGCTTCCTCGAGGTGCATGTTGGCGTATTCTTCCGGAACCCTTACCTCGTTGACGTTCTGGGAGAAGAGAAAAGAGTGGACTTCCTGGGAGTATTTCTTGTTGAATACCGTGATTGCCGCGGTGGTCGTATCGTCAAGGTCAGCAGCGATAAACTCGAACTGGTTGTTCGTGATTGCCTTGAGTTGCGGGCGGATCAGGTCAAGGACGTCCCGGTATTCCCTCTGGATGAGAAGGACGCTCACCTCGAAACCTTCCAGGATGGGCAACCGGCTCTCGAGGGGCTGTATCTTCTCCATGACTTTTGCATACCGCTCAAGGGTCGTCCGGGTCAGTTCGAGATCCCCTTTCCGTGTCGCCAGGTCACGGACTTTGGATTCGAGGAGGTGGACCATCTCCTTTGCATCCGATAGGAGTACATCCGTTGTTTTTTCCCGCAGTTCCCCGTTGCGCCTTTCTATTTCTGCTTCAACCGCTTTTCCGGGAAGTATCCGTGCAATACCATGTAATTTGAGAAGCACGTTCGAAATTTCCTCGGTTTTTCCCGTCTCCATGGGAGAGAACACGGGGTCGTCCAGAAAAAAGGGGATGTCCTGGAGATGGACCGTTCCTTCCTGGTAGAGGACATCGACGATCTGCTGGTAGTCCTTCTTTGGACCTACCACCAGGATGTTTTTCATCTTCTGGAGCATCAGGGACCTTTTGCAACGATACGACCGAGTACCAGTTCTACTGCCTTGTCAACCCGCTCTGCCGCGATTGCCGAGACCCGCTTCCGGTCCTGGAGCGATCTTTCCCTGATTTCCCGGATCTCCTGTTCCAGTGCTTTCTCCTGTTCTCCAATGAAGCGGCCGGACTCGTCCTCTCCCCTCTGCCTTGCGCTTTCCACGATCTCCCCTGCCCTCCTCCGTGCCTGTGCAATCGTTTCTTCGGCCTCTTTTTCGGCTTTCTCTATCCGGGACTTGAGTTCGAGTTCCTTTGTCCTGACGACTTCCAGAAGCGAGGTTTCCTGGTCCATGATTGTCCCTCCTTCATAACAGCCCGTGACGGGACTTGAGGGGCCGGGTGACACCGGGCGGGGATGGAAGTGAAGGTACGGAAGATGACTTGGGAAGAGCCCTGGCTTTCTCGATGCGCTCCATGCACCGGGTTAATGCCATGTTTTTCAGTTTTTCAATTGTATCCTCGTTTATTGCTGCCATTGCACCAGGTTCCGGCCCCCCAATTGGGGTCGCTGAATAAAAGGTTATACAAGTATATATAATTTTTTTCACCATTACTCCACAACAGACGAATAGCCCGGAAGATACTGGTAGCCATCCATTGCCGCGCATGGCTGCGCAGGGTTATATCTTTTCCCGTTTTACACTGCTACAGGCATGGATATGGTGTGATGGTGAGATGTTTTCCCGCATTCTCTTCCCTACCGATTTTTCCGAACACGCAAAAGAAACGCTTGACTGTATCGCAGGTTTTCCCGATGTCAGGGAAGTCATCCTCCTGCATGTTATCGATACATCGAGACCGGGTTTTGCTCCCTGGGGCATATCGATGATGGAGGAAGAGGCCAAAAGGCAGCTTCAAAGCGAATGCACCATTTTGCAGTCCCGGGGCGTTCATGCCCGCGCAATCATGCGCACGGTTTCCCACGGGCCCGTCGGAGAGATGGTCATCCGGGTTGCGGGGGAAGAAAACCCGTCGATGATACTGGTAGGAGCGCGGGGAAAGAGCATCCTGCGCGATATTCTGCTCGGGAGCGTGTCGGGATACGTCCTCCGGTACAGTCCCTGCAGTGTCCTGATCATGAAATACCGCATGGTGGAAGGATTCAGGGGGAAAACGTTCGAAAAGTTCTGTCCCATGATACTATCACGTGTTCTCTGTCCCACCGATTTCTCGGCTCCGGCCCGCGAAGCTCTAGGTATGGTATCCGGTCTTTGCGGAATTTCCGAAATCATCCTCCTCCATGTTGTCGATAGCGGGGAGAACGAGGAGGAGATTGCCATGCGGAAAGAGGAGGCCCTCCTTGAGATGGAAAAAGACGCCCGGTCACTGGAAAAAAAGCACATTCCCGCGCGGTGCCTCGTGAGGATCGGAAACCCGGCTAACGAGATAGCGCGCTGCGCCGAAGAGGAGGACGTCTCCTTAATCGGGTTCAGCTCGCATGGAAGGGGATGGCTCGGAGGATTCATCCCGGGAAGCACCGCCCAGGAAGTTGCCCGGGTTGCATCAAGACCGGTCCTCGTTATCCGTACCCCGGGCAGAGAGAAAAAGGGCCCTTCTGCAGACCTTAAAAGGTCCGGATGAGGACGAGGTACATGAAAATGAGAAGCCCTGCCACAATGGTGACGTAGATCGCAACCTGGATTGAGAAGAGGAAGAAGGATAATTTCGTTCTCACGTCGGGCCGGCGAAGGAAAGAGTCAATCCACGGGTCGCGGGAGAAAGCCTTCATGGGGACTCCGTTTTGAGGTGCTTGATGCGTTTTCGCCGGAACTGGTCCTCCCTCTCCCTCTCCTCGAGGTGCATCTCGATGTACTTCCGTGTTGACTGGAGCTGGGGAAGGAGGATCCTCTCGAGGGCGTTCACCCTCCGGCGTGTCTTGCTTATCTCGCGGGAAAGCCTCCTGACCGTCCCCTCCCTCTCGGCAAGTACGATGAGTTCCCTCGTGAGATCTTCGAATCTCTTCGTTGCAATGTCGATAGCTGCCGGTGTACCGAGGAGACCATACCCTCTCTCGTGGACGGGGAAGGATTCGGGAGAGAGGGCCGGGACCCGGACACCCATCACGAGGCGTGAACCGGGGGGGACATCCGGGAGTGGAGGCGAGGAAGCGGCCACTGCATCGACGGTGTCGGTCCCTGCGACCATCTCTGCAAGGGAAAGGGCAGAGAGTGCAGACCGGAACATTTCATCGACCCGCCTCTTCTGCTCGAGGTAGGCATCCCTGAAACCGAAAAAGGCGACCACCATCGCATCGAGTTTTTCCTCGAGGAGGTCATGCCCTCTCCGGGCAAGGAGTTCCTGTTTCTTCAACCGCAACAGTTCAATCCTGGTGGGACGAATCCCGCTCCTTCCCTGGACACTCACTCCTTCTGCCCCCTGTATGCAGGATGGTATTTCCTGATGAACGACTCGTCGATGCGACGGAGTTCTCCCTCGGGAAGGATGGAGAGAAGGTCCCACGCCCTGTCGAGGGTTGCCTCGAACGAGCGATCTTCACCGGGTCCCTGGGAGATAAACTCACGTTCGAACCGGTCTGCAAAGCGGATATACGTCCGGTCCGTCTCCGAGAGCCCCTCCTCTCCAACCACTGCAACGAGGCCTTTCAGCTTGATACCCTGGGCATAGGCTGCATAGAGCTGGTTGTTGACCTGTGCATGGTCCTCCCGTGTCCTGCCAGGACCGATACCTGTCTGCATGAGCCGGGAGAGGCAGGGGAGTGGATTGATCGGGGGATAGATGCCTTTCCGGTGGAGATCACGCGAGAGGACGATCTGGCCCTCCGTAATGTATCCCGAAAGGTCAGGAACGGGGTGAGTGATATCATCGTCCGGCATCGTGAGAATCGGTATCTGGGTAATGGAACCGGTGCGACCCTTGATGCGACCGGCCCTCTCGAATATGCTTGCAAGGTCCGTATACATGTAACCCGGGTATCCTCTCCTGCCCGGTACTTCCTCGCGGGCAGCAGAGATCTCGCGCAATGCTTCGCAGTAATTGGTCAGGTCCGTGAGGATGACCAGGACATGCATCCCTTTTTCGAATGCAAGGAACTCGGCGGTCGTGAGAGCCAGGCGGGGTGTGATGATGCGCTCGATTGCAGGGTCGTCCGCGAGGTTGAGAAAAATGACGGCCCTTTCGAGTGCGCCTGTCCGTGTGAAATCGGATACGAAGAATGCAGCCTCCTCGTGCGTGATCCCCATCGCGGCAAAGACCACAGCGAAGAGTTCCTGTTGTCCTCGGACCTTCGCCTGGCGCGTGATCTGTGCGGCGAGAAGGTTGTGCGGCAGGCCTGCGCCACTGAATATCGGGAGTTTCTGCCCGCGGACGAGCGTGTTCATCCCGTCGATGACAGATATCCCTGTCTGGATGGAATCCCGGGGGTGTTCCCGGGCATACGGGTTGATAGCCGAGCCGTGGATATCCCTTTCCTCCTCCCCGAGGGGTGGTGCACCTCCGTCGAGGGGACGGGCTATCCCGTCAAAGATCCGCCCCAGCATCTCCTCGGTGACCGCGATGTGCATGGTCTTTCCCGTGAAACGTGCCGTGGTGGCATGCGTGTCGAGGTCCCGGGTTGTCCCAAAGACCTGGACGATTGCGCGGTTTGTCCGGGACTCGAGCACCTGCCCGAGCCTCTTTTCCCCTGATGGGAGCGTAATCTCGACCACTTCGCCGAATGCCACACCAGACACACCGTCGACGACCATGATGGGCCCGTGGATGTGGGTCACTGACCGGTATTCCCTTGCCCCCTTGTGCATGTCAGGACCTCCCGAGGGAGGCAAACTCCTCCCTCATCTGGCTTTCGATCCCGGGAAAGACGGTATCGATTGTATTTTCCGGGACCGTCCCCATCCGGGCAAGCCGTGACTTTACCGGGAGGGAACGGATGGTCTCCGTGAGGGCTCCCGAAGAAACCGCCCCCCGCGCAAGGGCAAAGAACGAAAAGACCATTTCCACCATCCTGTAGAGCTTCCTGGGGGAGGTATAGGTGTCGTCCGGGTGGAAGGCATACTGCATCAGGATGCTCTCCCTGATCACCTCGGCCTCGAGGAGTGTGAGCCTGTCCCTCTCGGGGAGGACCTCGGGCCCGACCAGCTTGACCATCTCCTCGAGTTCGTTTTCTTTCTGGAGGATGGTCATGATCTCGCTCTTCATGCCTTCCCAGCCAGGGCCGGCATTTTCGTTCCACCACCTGTTGACAACACCCGTGTAAAGGGAATACGAGGATAGCCAGTTGATGGCTGGAAAGTGCCGGCGGTAAGCGAGGTCCGAGTCCAGCGCCCAAAAAACTTTCACGATCCGGAGCGTGTTCTGGGTCACGGGCTCGGAGAAGTCCCCGCCGGGTGGTGAGACGGCACCGATGACAGAGACTGAACCCTCTCTCTCCCCTGTTCCGATTGTCCTGACTCTCCCGGCACGCTCGTAGAAGTCGGCAAGCCGCGAGCCGAGGTATGCGGGATACCCTTCCTCGCCGGGCATCTCCTCGAGCCTTCCGGATATCTCCCTCATCGCTTCGGCCCACCGGGACGTGGAATCCGCCATGAGTGCGACCTTGTAACCCATGTCGCGGTAATATTCTGCGAGTGTCATGCCCGTGTAAACCGAGGCCTCCCTCGCTGCAACCGGCATGTTGCTCGTGTTCGCGATGAGGACCATGCGGTTGAGGAGCGGGAGGCCGGTCCGCGGGTCTTCGAGCCGGGGAAACTCGGCAAGCACGTCTGCCATCTCGTTTCCCCTCTCCCCGCATCCCACGAAGATGACGATATCTGCATTGGCCCATTTCGCAAGCTGGTGCTGGACGACGGTCTTCCCGGACCCGAAGGGACCGGGTATCGCGGCAGTTCCACCGATGGCAATGGGAAAGAGGAGGTCGATAATCCTCTGGCCCGTCAGCAGCGGGTCGACAGGGTCGAGTTTCTGCGCTATAGGCCGTGCAGCCCTCACGGGCCAGTACTGGACCATGGGGAGTCCCACCTCCCCCCCTGCGGACCGGAGAGTACAGACCGGCTCGTGTATCGTGTATTCCCCCTCGTCGACGCACATGGTGACTGTCCCGGAAAGTGCAGGGGGGACCATGACGAGGTGAGGGACGGACGGGCTTTCGGAAACAACACCAAGGATATCCCCGCCCCGGACGCTGTCACCGGGTCGTACCCGGGGTGTGAACTTCCATAATTTATTGGGGTCGAGGGCGGGAACGCTGCTCCCCCTCCTGATGAAGTCTCCGGATACCTGGTGCATTTCTGCAAGGGGACGCTGGATGCCATCAAAGATGGTGCCGAGGAGACCGGGGCCGAGGGCCACCGAGAGCGATCTTCCTGTGCCTGTGACCGGTTCACCCGGCATGATACCGGCGGTCTCCTCGTAGACCTGGATCGTCGCCTTTTCGTTCTCGAGGGCAATTATCTCTCCGATGAGGGCCTCTTCTCCCACCCGGACGATCTCGAACATCCGTGCCCCGGCCATGCCATCCGCCACGACGACCGGTCCCGTGACCCTGATGATGGTTCCCCGGCACTCCTTCTCTCTTTCCATCTCCATCTCACTCCAGTCCTGCCATTTTCAGGTAGTCCTCTCCTGCATAATCCGCCCCTCCGGAACTGTCAGGGAGGGCGAGGATGACAGGGTATCCTCCCCTGCTCCCTTCAATGCTCCTGATGTCGCCCTGTAGTGCAGACCAGAACCGTGCGGGGATGACAATGATCCCGATCCCGGGATCATGAAGCCACTTTTTCAGCGTCTCCCTCGCGGAGGGTGCGTCCGGCGAAACGAAGACGTCCTTTACCCCTGCAAGTGCAAACCCGCGGACCATTCTTGAGTCACCGGCAACAGCAATCCTCATCAGAGAGCCGCCTCCGTCACGATGAAGCGTGCAGTGTCCGGGATCGAAAGCCCCTCGTAAAGCGAGTGAAAGAGGACACGGAGGTTTCGGACCTCGTATCGCCGGGCTATGGCATACTTGATCAGGGGTCCGCCCTGTAGGTGGTGGACCTGGGAGAGTGACACGACCCTCGCGAGTAAAAACCTGTCGAGTGCGATTTCAAGCATGGAAAGGTCCGGTTCCTCTGCCTCAGAGAGGGCAAAGGAGAGTACGGTATAGTAATCGGTGCCGGCAAGCTGATTGATGATCTCCCTTATACCCCTGTTTTCAAACAACTGTGCCAGGCGCCATTCTTCGTATACCGCACCCCCCGCGATGAACCACCCGGAAACGACGTCTGCAGGTATCCCCTGCTGTTTCGCCCGGAGGACGGTAAGGATGTTTGTTGCATCCGTAAATGTCCCGAGGAAACCGGCGACGGCAGAGAGGTGCGATGGGTCGACGTGGATGCGGGAGAGGTTCAGTCCTTCCAGTGCGTGTTTCCAGAGGGCATTTTCGACGGGGAACGGGGATGGTGTCTGTTCGGCCTGGGGAGCAATGGCCAGGAGGACACCCTCGTACGGCGTCCCGGCGAGCCTGGCTGCGAGTTCCCGAATCCCCGAAACACCATCGAGGTTCCGTAAACGTTCCGGGGTCAGGCAGCCGGCCGGGATCAGCAGGGAAGAGATACCTGCAGTTCCCCGCGGCGAGTACATCATCCGAACGGCCTTTACGAGCTGTTCCACCTCGAGGACGCCCTGGTATGCAAGGAAGAAGGGTTTTATACTGTCGGGGAGTGTTCCGAGGAGTGCATTATATTCGTCGATATACCAGGCATCCAGGATCCTGTCGACATCTTCCGGCCGGGCATTTTCAGGTATAACAAGCCCTGCCCCGGCCTCCTGGACAGCCGTGCAGGCTTCATAGAGATTCCTCGTTTCACGCATGCGCTGGAGCGTTTCAGGCCGGACGAAGGGGTTTCCTATTGCCTTGACACGTGCGATGGGATAGGCAAACTGGGCTATCGTGAGCAGTACCCGGAAATAACCCAGAAAGGTCACGGTGACGAGCACGATGACGAGGAGGATTGCAAGTGCCCCGATCATAAGGATGCCGGGGTCAAGTCCAAGCCCCTTTGAAAGTGAGTCCAGCATGCTCTGGATGTCTTCACCTGCCACCCGTGTCACCCCCTTCCTGGAAGAGGATGCGTGCGACCCTGGCTGCAATCTCCCTCTCCATCCTTTCGAACCTCGCCTCTACAGTGTTATTGACCTTCACCGTGCCTCCGGGAACCGACACAATGACTCCCCCGTTTGTCATGATGGTCCGGATTGAAAGGGTGCATTCCCCCGGATTCTCACACCATTTGCTGATGAATTTCTCTGCAAGGGGTCTATCGGCCGGGTGCACCTCGAGCTCCACCCTGTCATGCCCGAGGATCCGGATACCTTCGGATGCAAGCCTGAAGAATATGTCAGGGTACCGTGGATTCTCCCGGATCTTTCCAATTTCAACCTTTGCTCTCTCGAAAACCTCTTTTATGGCCTTTTCGCGGGCACTGCGGGAAATCTTTCTTGCTTCGATTCTTGATTGGGACAGTATCTGAGCACACGCCTGTGCAGTCTTTTCCTCTTCTCCGGTCCTGACCTGCCGGCCCTGTTTTTCGGCTTCCTTCCGCGCCTTTTCGATCACAAGGCCGGCTTCTTCCCCAGCCTTTTTGAGGATACGATCTGCTTCGGTTTTTGCATCGGAGAGAATACGCTGCTCGATCTTTTCAACGCTCATTCATTGCCACGCTCCCCGGGCAAGCGGTCATACATGGAAGATACCCAGTCCGAAGAGGATGAGGATTGCAACCAGGAGTCCAAAGATTGCAAAGGTCTCGGACATCGCGGCAAATACGAGACTCCTGCCCATCGCTTCCGATCTTTTGGCTGTCGCTGCTATCCCTGAAGCACACGTGATACCCTGGCCGATTGCAGAGAGTCCGCCCAGCCCGACTGCGATACCGGCCCCGATTGCCGCGACCCCGACTGCAACCGTGGTCACGAAATCCTGCGTGATCATACCGGTGAACGCCATGAGGAGGATCGCAACGAGCAGGCCATAGATCGCCTGGGTCTCGCACACCGCCGAGAACACGACTCCCTTGCCGAACATGTCTTCTTTCTCGCTCGTCGCGGCGATACCCGATGCGGCTGCAATTCCCTGCCCGATTGCCGACAGGCCGGCAAGCCCGACCGCAAGGCCACCACCGATTGCTGCAAACCCGACGGCAAGGGTCAGTCTCGTGTCTCCCGAGATGAGCCCGCAGAAAGACATGAGAAGGACTGCGACGAGGAGCCCGTAGATCGCCTGCGTCTCGCATATTGCTGCAAAAACAACTCCTTTTCCAAAGAGACCCGGTTTTTCGGCAGTCGCCCCGATCCCTGCCGCAGCGGCAATCCCCTGGCCTATCGCCGAGAAGCCAGCAAAACCGCTTGCAAGTCCGCACCCGATTGCAACGACTCCGGATGCAAGGGTTGTGATCAGGTTCCCGGAAAACATACCTGTAAACGACATGATGAGGATGGCGACGAGGAGCCCGTAGATCGCCTGCGTCTCGCAGATCGCGGCGAAAACAACACCCTTGCCGAAGAGGTCGGGGTGTTCTCCCGTCGCTGCCACTCCCGCAGATGCTGCAATTCCCTGGCCGATTGCGGATATGCCGGCCAGGCCTATTGCAAGTCCGCACCCGATCCCGGCAAGCCCGCTTGCGACCGTTGCGATGTAATTGCCGGACAGGAGACCGGAGAAGACAAGGATGAGAACGGCCACGAGGAGCCCGTAGATCGCCTGCGTCTCGCAGATAACGGAAAAGACAACGCCTTTCCCGAACATTTCCGGACGTTCGCTCGTCATGGCAACCGCCGAGGACGCCGCTATTCCCTGCCCGATTGCCGACAGGCCGGCAAGCCCGACCGCAAGTCCTGCACCGATGGCGGAAAGCCCTATGGGAACCGGGATATCGCCTGCAAGCCCCCCGAGGAAACCTCCCGAGAGGAGGATGAGGATGGCGACGAGGAGCCCGTAAATTGCCTGGGTCTGGGGTATGGCCGAGTAAATAAGGGCGACGCCGAACTTTTCGGGGCGCTCGGCGGTTACTCCTGCAGATGCCGCGCCCGTTATTCCAACTCCGATCCCTGCCCCGATCGCGGAGAATCCGGCTGCTATCCCGGCACCAATCGCGAGGAGTGCCGTCCCAAGTCCTATTGTCACTGTCCATCACCCCTTCCCGAATACACTCTCTCCGCCCGGAAGGGGACAAAAGGTTTCCCGCCACCCTGGTAAAATTTTCCAAAAAATTCGATATACTGGAGCCTTATTGCATGTATCACACCTCCGAGGGTCTGGATGACCACGTTGAAAGCCTGGCCTCCCAGGAACACGATGACCGCGGGAACGAGGAGGAGAGGACCTGCATTTCCCACGATCTGCGCGAGGATGTTTACTGTCATGGCAATTCCTCCTGTTGCGAGCGCCAGTGCGAGGATCCTCACGTACGAGAGCCAGTCGCCCAGGAATCCCGTGAGGGAGAAGAAACCCATCGGGCCGCGTGTATAAAATATCATGGCGATGGAGAGCGCCGCTCCTGCAAGGGCGAGGAAATGGAGCCACTGCGGTATCGGTGCCCACCCGAAGAATTCCGCGAGAAGGACTCCTGCGGATGGCTGGAGAATGTACCAGATACCCTGATCGAATATGCAGGCCCTGTATCGTTTCTTCTTGAAATTCTGGTATAGTGCGAGCAGGAGGCCGAGGTTTATGTGAACAATACCGAGGATAAGCGATATCTGGAAGAATGCAATGGGATCCCTGAGCGGTTCTATCAGGATGAAGGGAGGTGTTATACCAAAGAATCTCTGCGGGACATCCCCGAACCAGCCTCCCTGGATGGCACCAAAAAGGATTGCAGAAATACCACAGAGTGTCAGGATGTAACTTAAGTCACGCATCGTCGTGCTTACCCTGCCCGCACCCCTGTAAATGACGTACCCGACGAGGGCTATGAGGGCCCCGTATCCCGCATCACCGAGCATCAAACCGAAGAAGATCAGGAATATCGGGGCGACAAACGGTGTCGGGTCGATCTCATCGTAGCGGGGACGTGCAAACATCGTTGTCAGGTATTCGAACGGTGCAAGGAACGGGGGGTTTTCATAATGGACAGGAACCGATGGGTCTTCCGGGTCCGGCTCCTCTACGCTGACGAAGTGGTGGCCCTCTGTTGCCTTTTCCATACCCTCCCCGATCTTCCCGAGTGCACCGGCCGGGACGAATCCCTGGATGACTGTCACTTCGCGCGTCATGCCGCATCGCGTAACGAGGTCGAGCTCTTCCCGCCTGATGAGGAGTTCTTCCCGGAGCGCGAGGAGATACATCTCGTGTTCCCTGCGCAGTGCAGCAAGTTCCTCCCGCAACGAGTCCCGCTCTGCTTTGAGTTTTGATATCTCCTCGTCCATGGCTTTCAGGGCCTCCTCGGGCAGGCCCAATCGGGTCTCTAACCGGATCGGGGTGACACCCGGAGACTGGAGAATGGTCCTGACAGACTCTTTTTGCCCAGAAATGCAGGCAACGACGAGCACCACGACATCCCCCGATTCCCGGGAATCGATGTAGATATCATCCCCGCACGTCTCTGCCAGGCGGCCGATGACTCCTCCTGCAGTCCCCGCATCCACGGTGGCTGCATAGACCGAGAGAAATCGGGATTCTCCCAGGGCGGAGAGGTCAAAGGGAATGAGGCAGAGGAGACCGAGGTCCGATCGAACCCGGGACGATTCTTCGAGCCGCTCGTTAATCTCCCCAAGGGAAGCCCTGATTGCAAGGATCCGCTCCGTATTGGTCAATGCGCTGTCAATTTGTTCCAGGAGATCTGCCAGTGTCCCTTTAGCGACAGGGTATTTTTCGTGTTCCCGGGGGGATACCAGTTCCTTCAAGAAATTTCCGGGCCCGGGTGGAAACTCGTAAAGGGCCTCAAGAACCCTGTCGAGCCGGACACGGTATTCCGCACACCGGTCAGCGAGCAGGTCCCGCTCTCCGGCTTCGAGATGATCCCTGAGGGGGGGATTGAATTCCCGGAGGGGAATGACCTCGAGCATCCCCTTTTCGTGGAGTGCCTCGATCGCTGCACTCCGCCGGGTATTATCGATGCCCAGAGTCACCCTGTACATCCTGGCCGGATAGAACATACGATTCACCAGTCACACTATCAACGATGCATCGGATCGCTGCATCCGCTCTTTCCTTTGCCAGTTCCAGGAGAGATTCTGCATCACTGACGGCTTTTTGGATAATCTCCTTCCCCTCCCTCTCTGCACGTTCAAGTGCGGCTCTCCTCCTGGCTTCGCACTCTCTTTTCGCTTCCGCTATTTCCTGCGCGACCAGGGCATCGGCCGACTCCGCGGCCCTGGAGAGGATGTCTTCAGCCTCCTTTTCGGCACTGGCAATGATTTCGAGTGCCTTTTTTTCTGCACGCTTGAGACGTGTTATCTCTTCAAGAGCCATGGAATCCGGTGTCTTTATAATGTTGTCATTATCGCAACAACTACTTAAAGGCATCTTCAAAGTTGAGAGCCCCTGAGTCAGGAACCCGTGCAACGTGATCAGGGATAGAGAATACCCTGTTATTAGTCTTGTGGAAAATGGCCCGGGCCCTTCCGGGGGGTGACAGGATGGTTGGGGGAGAAAAAAAATCCCGCCGGCATGGCGAATATTTTCGAATCCATTATCTTGTGTCCAAGCCTAAAAAGGAGGGATATTCATGCAGGAAGGCTTCCTTTTTACCTTCGCAGTCACCGGGTGCACGGTCGTGGCAGTCATCCTTCTCCTGATCGTCTGGGGTGTCATTTACGGGAGGATGAATCCATGATCGACCTCGTGGATGTGGCAATTGTCATCGTCTACTTCCTTGTCCTCGTTGGGATCGGGGTGCTGGCATCGAAAAAGATCCACACGATGAGCGATTACGTGCTGGCAGGCCGATCCCTTGGTTTCTGGCTGTTCACCATGCTGATGATAGGCTCTGTCTGCAGCGGGATGTCGCTGCTCGGCGTTTCAGGCCTGGGATACGCGTATGGATGGCCCACGATCTGGGAACAGATTTTTGTCCCGCTTTCCATTGCTTTCTGCATCATCTTTTTTGGGGTGAAGATCCATGGACTGGCACAGGAATGGGGATATCTCACCATCCAGGACTACCTGGCCCACCGGTATGGAAGTCAGACTGCAATGAGGTCATTGTCGGCTGTTTCCGGGATCATAGTTTCGTTGATTTACCTTGCCGGGCAGTACACAGCCGTGAGTATCGTTCTCATGTGGCTTTTTGGTCTGCCACACTGGGTGGCGCTCATCACCGGAGCATGCATCGTGACCATCTATACCGTGATCGGCGGACTGTATGCAGTCACGTGGACCACTCTCAT
Organism: Methanolinea sp.; assembly: GCA_029907345.1. Classification (GTDB taxonomy): domain Archaea; phylum Halobacteriota; class Methanomicrobia; order Methanomicrobiales; family Methanospirillaceae; genus Methanolinea_A. The sequence goes on along the minus strand of JARYMB010000002.1, from coordinate 91,989 downwards.
ACAGGGCCTCATCCTCATTGCAGGTGTCCTCGTTATGGCACCCCTCGTGATCATGAAGGCAGGAGGTTTCATGCACGTCAACGAGGTTATGGCAGCGCAGAACCCGGATTTCATCAGGCTCTGGGTCGATTCCGGTCTCTTTACTCCAGCCTATATCTTTTCTTTCTCCCTTCTCCTGATGGTAGGGCTGGCATGCGCTCCTCACGTGATCAATAACGTCCTTGCTGTGAAAAACGCTTCATTCTTCAGGTGGGCACCGCTTATTGCATTCTGCATCTACGGGCTGGTCATGTTCCTTCTCAAGTTCGGTGGATTTGCAGGAAGGGTACTGGTCAGCGAGGGGACCATTACCCTGCCGCCCGTCAAGAATGCAGGGGATTTCGTGTTTATATACGCTATCCAGTCCGCTCTCCCGAATATTGTATTATGGGGAATTTTTGCCGTTGTTGTCCTTGCTGCCGTCATGTCAACGACAGACCGCCTGATGCTCACGATTGGGACGTATTTTTCATGGGATATTTTCAAAAGTCTCATCAGGCCGGATGCCACAGACAGGCAGGTGATCCTCGTCAGCAGGGTATCCGTTGCCGCTGCAGCCATCCTGACAGTCCTGATGGCGCTTGACCCGCCTGCCATGCTCGTATGGCTGATATGGGCAGGTATCGGGATCATGTTCGCCACATTCGCGGTTCCCCTCCTTGCCGGGCTCTACTGGAAGAGGGCAACGCGGGAAGGTGCGCTGGCCGCAATGGCCCTCGGGCTCGTCACTTCGTGCCTGGCAGGGGGCCTGACGTATTTTAAGATCATGCCACTGCCCGTCCATTTCAGTCTTTTCGGGGTTCTCGTTGCCATTGCAGCGATGGTCATCGTAAGCCTCCTGACGCCTCCGACAAGTCCCCGTGTCCTGGAAGAGACAAAGACGGGTTTGTTCCTCAAAAAGGCCTGATTCGCGACAGGCTGGAGGCATGGACTTCCAAATTTTTCCCCCTATACAAGAGGGGAGGGGTTCTTACTCATTCCATGCGCGTTTCCCCCTTTATAAACATAATAAAGCCTATAAAAGGATGACAAGATAAAAAACTATATATTCTATGAAAGCTATAAGGGGTATGCCTCAGTGGGGAACTGACTGGGGATACCTGCCACAGTGAAATGAGTCCCCGGATCGAAACGGCTCGAAGATCCGGGTGACGAAGAAGACATTCACTGCGGGGCCGAACAAATGTTTGGGTAACATACTGCCGTGATGATCTGAATTCATGGCCCAGAACGGCGAAAAAGGCCATGGGTGGCAAAGAAAGATCGTCAACGGGGCCGGAAGAGTATGTTCAAGGAACATGATGCTGCAATATCCCGAACCCGTATCTCAAAACGGCGAAAGAGATGCGGGTGACAAAAAAAGGGATATCGCAGGGCCGAACGTGTGTTTCCAGGAGCGTCCTCACGGGGCACCCCGTGCCGGACACTGTTTTTTGTTATAAGGACACGGAGTGTGGTACATTTACAAGATAATTAGTGCAGGGAAAAACACGGTGCCGGGAAAAACACTTCGTCACAAGGAGGCATCCACCCTGTCCGGCGGACAGGGTTTCTGCCATGGATTGAAACGTTCAGTCGGTGACTTAGTTGGACACTAATACACCTGCTATAACATGGAAAGCGCTTATTATTAAACTTTTTGAATCATTCCGGGTCACGTAATGGGCCCGAGAGGGAAAAAAGGGGATAATTCATCAGCCTTTTGACAGGAGGGCAAGACTTCTTTCAAACTCCTCCAGGTATGCCTGCAGGGAGAGGGAACCTTCGGGGAATGGGCAGTCCGGGTCCCGGTTTTTTTCGAGAGTGGAGGCAGATGGAAGGAGCATGTCGAGCATGATCCCTGTTTCCCGGCTCGCCCTGCGAATCGCCTCCCTGAAAGGACCGATGCAATAAGCCACACGTTTCCTGTAAGTCTCTTCCGTTTTTATTAGGTATGCTGCAAGGCGGTAGGTCTCTATCTCGAGAAACGCCTCGCGTATGGTATTGTCCGAGCATTTCCCGAGCATGTAATGATAATGTGCAAAGGGATACATCAGTTCGAGTTCTCTCGGGACGACACCGCAAGTCCCAAAAACAACGATATGATAAGTATCCGGAAGAAGATTCGAATCGATAACCCTCTGGAACAGGCGGTGACTCGGGCTGCTGCTGTAGGGTTTCCTGAGGGCACACGGGAGAAATATCGCGATCTCCCTCTTTGGGGGATCATAGGTGCTGATGATGAAACGGAAAGCGTCCTCGAATTCAGGGAGGAAAAAGGGAGGATCTTTTATCATGATGCCAGTCCGCGTTTTATGCGGTTCACCCTGGTACTTTTCGCCGCGTGTCACCGTATCATGCCGGACAATATTTTTCCTGGGATATCAACCCTGGTTCTGCTAAACGGATCGCTTCCCTTGGGAAACCGTGAAATCGGCCAGGTTACTGGTACCGGTTGAATCCCTGGGCGATCAGATCGGAAAGCCACCGGTCGAGGAATGCCGATAATTCGTTCCGGACAGCAAGGTTCACTTTCCCGGGTGCAGGATAAACGACCTTTCTCGTCTCGCCCGACAGGTAGACCAGTGGTTCTGCGGTTTCGTCCACGTGGTTGACACGTACCTCGACATCCGGATCTGCAACCATAAGTCCATCGACAACAGGGTTCTGGGAGAGTGCATACGTGTCCGGGGAAAGCCTGTCAATGCAGAGCGGCACGTGGGGAGGATTTTCGATGACTGCATACTGCTTCACGTCGAGGATCCCCATCTTTTTCATTTTCTGGTATATGGAACGGTAAATATCGGTCATTTTTGATCCCTCCCGGAACCTTTTTACTCACTATCTTGCGAAAAAAGGGAGATAAACGTTGTGAAGGAACAGTATAGTCCGGTGCAACCGCGTATTTCGGGTATAAGGAAGGGGGGAATGAGAGCTTAATCGGTGATTTTCCGGGCAGGGGGAAGCGATTGTGAAAGGTGCCACGTCCCCACTCATAAGAATGACTCCGCCGGCCCCAAGAATCCACGCCCCGGAGGCAAAACGGGATCGACAGTGAGGAGGTATTAGTATGGCGCCATGTGCCCGAGAAGGATCCTTGTCCCGATAGCGATCAGTATCACGCCCCCGATGATCTCGAACCTCTCTCCAAAACGGTCCGACAGCCTGCCCCCAAGGAAGGTACCGGCTACCGAGAAGAGAAATGACACGACCCCCACGACCAGAGCCATGATCACGATACCGTCACCGACGAGGGCAAATGACAGTCCCACCCCGAGTGCATCTATACTTGTTGCGAGGGAAAGGGCAAGCAGTGTTCCCGGGGAGAAGTAATCCTTCACCCTTTCCTCTCCCCTGTCTCCTATTCCTTCGTAAACCATTTTCAGGCCCACGACAAGGAGTATTCCAAAAGCGACCCAGTGATCAAATGCAGAAACCAGAAAAACGAGAAAAACCGCTGAGAAGAACCCGGCAAGAAGCATTCCTCCCTGGAAAACGCCAAAACATGACCCGAGAACCAGTGCAATGTGCAGTCTTTTTTCCGGGCTGCGGCTCCCTGCTGACAGCGAGACTGCAAAACAGTCGAAAGCAAGTGAGATTCCCAGGAAAAGGATGAGGAATAGATCCATCTGCCGGTAATGATTCGGGAGGCAGAGGCATATATCCAGCTGTCACCCGCCATCAGGTGTCCGGGTGCCATCCTTTCCCGTCACAGGGTTCGGGAAAAATTATTTGTGCGGTAATGCAGATTTTTTGGCATGGTCTGTCATAGCATGGCATGGGGTGTCAGGTATTCCTGCGGCTATCTATAACGAGTTATATTCGAGGTCATTGGAAAGACCTGAGGAATTCTGGGCTGAAGCCGCAGGAGAGGTGACCTGGTGGCGCCATTGGGACAGGGTGCTCGAGAGATCGGAACCACCGTTTTTCCGGTGGTTTTCGGGAGGAGTTCTCAACACGTGCTTCAATGCCCTTGACCGCCACGTGGAAGCAGGGAGGAAGGACCAGGTTGCCCTGATCTATGACAGTCCTGTGACACGGACAATCCGGAAGTTCACTTACAGAGAACTCCTCGATGCCGTATCCCGTTGTGCCGGTGGGCTCCTCGAACTCGGTGTCAGGAAGGGGGACAGGGTCGTCATCTACATGCCGATGATCCCGGAAGCAGTCATCGGGATGCTTGCCTGCGCACGGATAGGAGCAATACACTCCGTTGTATTCGGTGGTTTCGCACCGAGGGAACTTGCCAGCCGCATTCGCGATGCGGCTCCAAAAGTCCTGCTCATTTCTTCGTGCGGGATAGAAGTCACCCGGATCATCCCCTACAAGCCCCTCATCGACGAGGCTCTTGCGCTTGCAGGAGTCGACATCGATTGCTGTGTCGTTGTCCAGAGACCTGAGTGCCAGGCAGACATGATCCCCGGGCGTGACAGGGAATGGTCAGGGTTCATGGACAGGGCACCCCCCGCAGATTGCGTACCCGTCCATGCGACGGACCCCCTCTACATCCTCTATACATCAGGCACAACAGGCGTTCCCAAGGGTGTCGTGAGGGACAACGGGGGGCACCTCGTCGCCCTCCTCTGGAGCATGAGAAACATCTACGGTATGAAACCGGGGGAGGTCTTCTGGGCGGCATCGGACGTGGGGTGGGTGGTCGGCCATTCGTACATCGTGTACGGGACCCTTGCCTATGGGTGCACGAGTATCATCTACGAGGGAAAGTCTGTCGGGACCCCGGATCCCGGTGCATTCTGGAGAGTCGTCTCCCAGCACAGGGTGAATGCCCTCTTTTGTGCTCCGACGGCGCTTCGTGCCATCAGGCGCGAGGACCCGGCGGGCAGCCACATCAGGAAGTACGACCTCTCGTCTCTTGGGACCCTTTTCCTGGCGGGGGAACGGTGCGACCCCGATACCCTCAGATGGGCAGAAGAGAACCTCTCCGTTCCCGTAATCGATCACTGGTGGCAGACAGAAACCGGCTGGGCTATTGGTGCAAACCCTGTCGGGATATCATTAATACCCGTCAAACCTGGTTCCTGCACCCTCCCGATGCCAGGTTATGACGTGCGGGTTCTTGACGATGCGGGATGCGAAGTCCCGGCTGGCGTGACGGGAAATATCGCAATCCGTCTGCCGCTGCCTCCCGGTTGCTTCACAACCCTTTGGCAGAAGGACGAGGAGTGCAGGAGAACCTACTTTTCGACTTACCCTGGTTTTTACCTGACCGGTGATGCCGGTTACAGGGACGAAGACGGATACCTCTGGATCATGGGAAGAACGGACGATATTATCAATACGGCAGGTCACCGCCTCTCGACAGGGGCCATGGAGGAGGTGATCGCGTCGCACCCCGATGTTGCGGAGTGTGCTGTCGCGGGAGTAGCCGACGAGGTAAAAGGAGAGGTCCCCGTGGGTTTTGTTGTCCTGAAAGCGGATGTCAGCCGGAATAACGGGGATATTGCCCGTGAACTGGTCCAGATGGTCAGGGACAGAATCGGGCCCATCGCGTCTTTCAAAACCGCCGTGGTGGTCAAGAGGCTCCCAAAGACGCGTTCCGGAAAGATCCTCAGGGGTGTCATGAAGAAGATTGCAGACGGCCAGCCCTGTTCCGTTCCCCCGACAATCGAGGACCCTGCAGTCCTCGCGGAAGTTGCAGAACGGCTCTCCGAAATGGGATATCCCCGCAGGGGCTCCTGACAGGCATCATATGGGCAGGGTATGATTCCTTTTCTCCTCATTATTTCGGATTATCATGCACCAGTATCGCAGCCCTGCATACCCATCCCAAACTCTCTTGGGAAGGGCAGTCCAGATACTGGTTGTCCGGTGGTATCCCGCGCATGCTGATCGGAATGGATGTCGGAGGGACGAATACAGACGTTGCCTTTGTTGACGGGGAAACCGCATCCATAAAGGTCCCCAATTCTGCAGGAATAGATAGGGCACTCTCCCATATCTCCCGCCCCGGACGACTTGCAGTCAGCACGTCCACACCTCTCAACCGTCTCCTGACGCAGGGGGACAAAAAAGTTCTGACCATCCTGATACCCGGCATGGGACTCTTATACGAAGATGGGATGAAGGGGGCTGTCAATCATTGCGGGGACATCGTCGAAGATATCGACAGGGACGAGATCGATCGCTTTCTGCGGGCAAACCCCGCGGATGCCGTGGCTATCGCAGGGAAATTTTCTGTCAGGAACCCGGCCCTCGAAATGGCAGCAGCAGAGTGTGCACGAAGGTACTATCCGGAGGAACGTATCGCACTGAGTCACCCCCTCGCAGTTCTCGATTATCCAGCCCGGATTGTGACAACGCGACTGAATGCCATGATCAGGGAAGAGGCCGCGCAGCTGGTCTCCCTGATCGGGCAGAGAAAGAAGGATTTTTTCTTCTTCAGGGGGGACGGGGGTCTCACGACGCCGGAAAGTGCCCTCCGGGACCCGTCCGTCCTCTATAATTCGAGTCCTGCAGCCGTTGCCCTCGGCGTGCATTACCTGACGGGCTTAAAAGACTGCCTCGCCATAGACATCGGGGGCACGACAACGGACCTCGTTCCACTGGAGAACGGAATACCCTCCACTGAAGAACTCGTATACGGAGGGGAGAGGACTGTCACCCGGGTGATAAAGGCCGGGTCCCTGCCATTCGGCGGGGATTCTGTCATCGTGGACTCCATCGAGCCACGGAGGGATGGAAATGCCCTTGCCTTCGGGGGGAGGCTCCCGACACTCACGGACGCACTGAACAGGGTGGGGTACGAGATCGGTGATTTCAGGGCCTCTTCCGGCCTCAGGAGGGAACAGGCCGAAAAAGCCTTCGATGATTACTGCAGGATTGTCGCGGCAGCGGTTGAAGCCTACGATCCGCCGAAGATCGCCGGATGCGGCTACCTTGCCCCCATCCTCGTTCCGGAGATCGCGCGCCGTGCCAGGAAACCCTTTGTCGTTCCTCCTCATGCTGCCTGCGCAAATGCGGTTGGTGTTGCCGTCTCACGTGTCAGCCTCACGCTTTTTGCCCATTTTGACGGAGCGCGGGGCAGGGTGGTCATGAACGGGGAGCCAGGGAGGGTCGGGAAGGTGGGAGACGACGATGAACTCGTTGCCATCTGCACTGAGGAAGTGAAACACCGTGCACTTGCAGCCGGGGCCGATCCCCGTGACCTCGATGATATCAGGGTCCTCCACTGCAGTTCCTTTGACGTCGTCCGCGGATCTTTCCGGACTTTTCGTATTGCTGATATCGTTGTCCAGGTCGCTCCCGGGATAACAGCGGAGGCACGATGACAACCGGACTCATCTTCGACCGCGAATTCCTCCTGCACGAACAGTCACCATCGCACCCTGAGAGGAGGGAGAGGCTTTCTTATACCCTCGACCAGCTGGAGGAGGAGGGGTTGTTCCATCATACCCGGATCAGGCTCTCCCGGCCACCGAGGGCAACGCGTGACCAGGTCGAAAGGGTGCATCATCCCGAATACATCACGTTCCTTGAGGAGGCGAGCAGGACGGGAGGATTCATCGACTTCGACACGGCAGTCCCCAGGGGACTGCTGGACTGTGCGCTCCTTGCAGCAGGCGGCGCCATCCACGCGGGCCTCTCTGTCTGGAAGGGTGATTTTACCAATGCTTTTGCCCTCGTCAGGCCACCGGGCCATCACGCCCGTGCCGGGACAGGTGCGGGATTCTGTTACTTAAACAACATGGCAATCATGATCCGGCACCTCCAGCACGAAGGTGTCCGAAAAGTTCTCGTCCTTGACTGGGATGCTCACCACGGCGACGGGACCCAGTCTATCTTCTATGGGGATCCTTCCGTTCTTTTCACTTCGATACACCAGAGACCGCTGTACCCCGGGTCGGGAGATATCGACGAGACCGGCGAGGGAGCGGGACTCGGATATACCGTCAACATGCCCGTCCCGCCGGGAACCGGGGACGAAAGTTACCATTACCTCTTTGATACCGTTATTGCACCCCTTGCCAGGGAATTTTCCCCGGATCTCATCGCAATCTCGGCAGGGCAGGACGTGCATTTCACCGATCCCCTTGCAGGTCTTGCGGTTTCGGCCCGGGGTTATGCGGAACTCGTCAGGAAGGCAGTCCTGCTCGCAGACGACATCTGTGGCGGAAGACTGGTTGCTGTTCTCGAGGGGGGTTACAGCGTGGAAGGAGGGCTGCCCTACACGAACCTGGGTATCATCGCAGCCCTCGCAGGACTGCCGCTGGAGAACATCCGCGAACCTGCCGGTTATCAGGAAATGCTTCTCCAGGCAACAGATCCGTCCGCCCACGAAAGGGTATGCCGGACTGCCGGGGAATTACGGAGAGTGCTTGCTTTGCACTGGAACTGTTTTTCCTGATGGCTCGGTACCTGCATGGGCGTTACAGCAATGCATATGCGAAAAAAAACCAATATGGAAGGGAGGATGACAGGATGGTCCGAATCGGTCTGGTCCAGGCACCCGCAGGTACAGATATCACTGCCAATCTGGAAACGAACATCAGCCTGATAAAGGAAGCACTCTCGCGGGGTGCACAGGTCGTCTGCCTCCAGGAGCTTTTCTGTTTCCCTTATTTCCCCCAGTACCACGGTGTCCAGGCAAACCGGTATGCCCAAACAATCCCCGGCCCCATCACCGATACCATCTCGCGTCTTGCACGGGAACACGGGGCAGTTATTATCGTTCCGCTTCTCGAGGCAGGTGAGGGAGGTATCCTTTACAATTCGGCGGTGATCGTCAGGACGGATGGAAACCTGGGCCAGGTTTACCGGAAGATACACATCCCGAATGATCCCCTCTATTACGAGAAGGAGTACTTTTCGCCGGGGTACAGGTACGTTGTCGAGGAGACGCCCTTTGGCCGGATCGCCGTCCTCATCTGCTATGACCAGTGGTTTTCGGAGGCTGCACGGCTCGTTACGCTCAAAGGTGCGGATATCATCTTCTATCCCACCGCTCTTGGCACTATCAGGGGAATGGAAGATCCTCTGGAGGGTGACTGGAGGGTAGCATGGGAGAGTATCCAGAGAGGCCATGCCATCGGTAACGGTGTGCACGTCGCAGCCGTGAACCGTGTGGGCCGCGAGGGCGATCTCTGTTTCTTCGGGGGTTCGTTCATCTGTGACTCGTTTGGAAATGTTGTGGCGCGGGCAGGAACCGGACAGGAAGTCCTCCTGGCAGATGTGGATCTCTCAATGAATACCCGCATCAGGGAGGGTTGGGGTTTCCTAGCAAACAGGCGTCCCGACACGTACAACGGACTCGTCAGGCAGAAGGGCACACACCCCCGGATAACCCCGGCCGAGGCCGGTTTCCGGATGCCTGCCGAATGGGAACCGCACCAGGGTGTCTGGCTTTCATGGCCGGTCGACAATGGCACATTTTCCGATCTCAAAGCGGTAGAAAAAGCATACGTCCACATGATTAGGGCCCTTTTGGGAAGGGAGAGGGTCTATCTCCTCGTCCAGGATTCCGGGATGGAGAGCCGTGTCCGGGACCTCCTTGCACGCGAAGGTGTCCCGGGGGGGTATGTCCGGTTCCTTGTCTATCCCTATGCCGACGTATGGTTCCGCGATTACGGCCCGACGTTTCTCGTCCATGGAGGCGACCCCTCTCTTGCAATGGTCAACTGGACTTTCAATGCATGGGGGGGAAAATACCCTGAACTCGTACCGGATAACCGGATACCGGAGTTCATCGAGAAGGAACTCATGATCCCGTCATTTGTGCCGGGCATGGTTCTCGAAGGAGGCTCGATCGAGACGGACGGGCGGGGGACGCTTCTGGTCACCGAGCAGTGCCTCCTCCATAAAAACAGGAACCCGGCCCTTTCGAAGGGGGAGATCGAGGAAAAACTCCGGGCTTACCTGGGCGTATCACGGGTCATCTGGCTCCGGGGGGGAATCGCAGGGGATGATACTGACGGGCACATTGATGATGTTGCCCGGTTCACCAGCCCCGGCACCGTTGTCTGTGCGGTGGAGGATGACCCGCACTCCGAGAACTGGAGTATATTGCAGGAAAACCTTGCATTATTGAAAGGGGCGACGGCGCACGATGGAAGACCCCTCTCCATCGTCCCGCTGCCCATGCCCGAGACCGGAAAAGAGGTTCTGCCTGCCAGTTATACCAATTTTTACATCGGAAATGGCGTTGTTCTGGTGCCGACATTCAACGATCCTGCCGACAAGACCGCCTTGCGTATCCTCGAATCACTCTTCCCCGGCAGGGTTGTTGTCGGAATCGACTGTTCCGCGATGATCACCGGGATGGGAGCGATCCACTGCGTGACCCAGCAGTTCCCGTCGTTGTAATCCAAAAAATAGACCTATTTTCCCTTTCCCAGCATTCCATGGTCACGCAGGCCTGTTATTCTTCGTTATTGAAGAATCCGGCACGTACGAGAGGTGGACGTGGACTATTACCCACGCGTGGCCCGTGCCTTTGAGGACGGATGATATTCGTCCCCGGATCCTGTTCCCCGTCGAATCCGGCCCCACAGAAAAGTAACCGTTCACCCACGCAACTGTTCCTACAGCTCCCACGTCCAGTTTCATAAGCTCGATATTCCGGAATTGTTCCCTTTTCTGTTCCAGGTATTCTCCAATTCCTGTGATGTCACGGAAAATGGTCTCCTCGTCCGGGCTGATGAACGATGCGTTTTTATCAAGGAGGGCGAGGGCTGCGGGAACATCGCTCCTGCCCAGGTACTTTGCAAACATGTCCAGCGTATCGAGAACCTGGAGACTTGTCTGCGGACTTGGAGTCATATGTCCCTATGTGGAATCCAGAAGCATAGAAGAATATCGGATTATTCCGGCGACCCTGGGAAAAGGCCGCGACGAGCCATCCCCCTTGGAACGTCTATGCGTTTTTATCCTCGAATCCAGATATGGATACATTGGAATGATACCGGATCATGACGGTCCTGGTCCGATGCCGGGTAAAATAGCCGGTCCCCGCATTATCATCCACGTGGACATGGACAGCTTTTACGCATCCGTGGAGGTCCGGCACCATCCTGACCTGGCGGGAAAACCCGTCATCATCGGCCCAAACCCGGCAGTGAGTGCCGGAAGGGGGGTGGTACTGACCTGTTCCTACGAGGCACGGAAGTTCGGTATCCGCTCGGCCATGCCGGTAACGCGGGCACACGCACTCTGCCCCCATGCCATATTCCTTCCGCCGCGCCACGACCTCTACCAGGAGACATCGGAAAGGGTCATGGACATCCTGGAAGGGTATGCAGACCGGTTCCAGCAGGTGAGCATAGACGAGGCATACCTGGACGTTTCGTCCTGCGGCGGGTATACTGCTGCAACAAATCTTGCAAAACGGATAAAGGAGGACATTTACAGTGCAGAGCATCTCACGTGTTCCATCGGTGTAGCGCCCGGGAAGAGTATTGCAAAGATTGCATCGGACCTGGAGAAACCCGGGGGACTCGTGGTAATCACCCCCGGGAAGGTGAGGGAATTCCTCTCTCCCCTGCCGGTCGGGAAAATCCCCGGTATCGGTCCAAAAACGGCAGCGGCTCTCGTGAACCTTGATATCAGGACGATTGGGGACCTTGCCAACGCGGATATCCAGGAACTGATGGGACTCTTTGGGAGATCGGCAGTCACAGTCAGGGACATCGCGCGGGGGATCGACGATGACGACGTGAGGGAGAGCCGGAGGATACAATCGATCAGCCGCGAACAGACGTTTTGTCCCGATTGCGGTGACCCGGAAGAGGTATCAAGGATACTTCTCGAACTCTCCGATGAACTATGCAGGGAACTTGAGAGCGAGGGTGCTTATGCAAGGACGGTCACAGTCAAGGTACGGTACCCTGATTTCACCACACTGACGCGGGCGCAGACATTTCCCCGGCCCACCCGTGAGGTTCGCCACATCAGGAAGGCAGTACTCGGGCTTGGACTGCCCCTTCTCCATGATCAGAAGGTCAGGCTGGCAGGTGTGCGACTCTCATCCCTTGTCACACGCGATGCATACCAGAAAACGATCGGGGACTTCTCCGGATGAAAAAAATATATCAGGAGAGCCCCTGAAAAAAAGGGCCTTCCGTATCAGAGGACAGCGCTTGCCGAAAACATGAATTTCTGTATGTTTCCGCTCGCAGTCACGATCTGTTTGAATTCTATGATGGTCACCCTGCCTCCCGTGCTGCCTCCGGAGGAGCTCTGCTTTGCCCATGCAGAGACCGTCCCCCTAGCAGATGGGGTTGAGAGTGACTCGTATGGTGTCGGGTCTGTCGTGCCCGGCGGGGTATAACTCTCCCATTCGGTTGAGAGAGGAGTGTCAATGCCTGGTGTCATGGGGATATCGGGGGAATCGGGGAATACATTGTATGAACTGGACATGAGGTTTTCCCCCATATTCTGGTTCTGGCCGGCACCTGCCGCCGGAAAGAGGATCATGCCTGCGAGGACAATCCCCGGGAGCAGGAGTTTCCAGAACCTCTCATCCACTATCTTTTCACCTCCTACATCTGCTTGTTCGGGATCTGTCATTTCCACATGTCCCACATCCGTGGGACACATGTCACATCCCGGGCGTCGCACAGGACCCGGTAAGATCCTGCCGCCGCCAGCAAAAGATACGGACATTGGGTATAAATAGTCATTGAACCGCGGAGTCATATGCATCAGCCCGTCCCATCGACACACTTCCCCCGCAGCAAAAGGATTACAACAGATGGAGTAGTAACCGGACACGTATGGCTGGACCGGTTGCGAAAAAGGACGAATCCCTCGTCAGGGACGAGCTTCGCCAGTATCTCCAGGAGATCGACGTGACGATCATCAGGGAATTTGACGAGGGTGAGTTCAATGGTTTCTGGGTACGGTTTGGAGACTTTCCCATCCTGCTTGAAAACCAGAAGAAGAAGAGCTATTACATCGTGGCGTTTCAGATCACGCTTCCCGGGGGCCCGGATGTAGACGCCCTGAATGCTTACTATGAAAGGAAGGATGCACAGTTCATTTACGAGCTGACACGGGCTTTCACGTCGCCCCTGACCGGGTTCTCACGGATACTCGAGGGAGGCAGGGTCATTGGTTTTACAATCTCCCGGTACATATACCCCTTTTACCAGGACTTTTCGGTCAAAGACCTCGATCGTGCCATCCAGGCTGTAGTCAGCCAGGGGGCTATCGGGATCGCTTTCCTAAAAACAATTCTCCCGGAAGGAAAGGAGATCCCTGCAGCTTAAGGGATGTCGGCTCAGGAAACGGGTGGATGCAGGGGGACCCTGTTTCGTTTCCCAATCCTCGTGCCACGCTGCCATCTGCACGAGGATGTATCTTTCATGGATAGAGGGACAGGGGTTCCATTCCGGGTAGATCCGGCAGCCGGCACAATACCTTATATACCCTTATTCATATGGTCATTAGGATGGAAGAGAAGGACTGGATCGAGAAGGCACAGAGGGCGAAGAACATGGGAAAGCTTGAGGAGGCTCTTGCCGCATACAGGGAAGCCCTCGCATGCAATCCCCGCAACAGATCGGCAATGGAGGAGATGGGAGACATCTATTACGAGCTCGGGAGGCACGCAGAGGCGCTGTCCCAGTACGATGCAGCACTTGCCGAGGAACCCCACAACCTCCTCGTTCTCTATAAAAAAGGGTATACCCTGAGAAAGATCCACAGGTGCGAGGAGGCGATAAAATGCCTCGACGTGGCGCTCTCCCTCAACCCTGACTTTCTCTATGCCCTCAACGACAAGGGATACTGTCTCAATGAACTGGGGAAATACAGCGAGGCAATCACCTTTTTTGACCGTTCCCTTGCGATCAGCCCGCGCAATATCCGTGTCCTCGCCAGCAAGGGTATTGCACTCCGGGAGATAGGCAGACTGGAAGAATCACTGGAATGCTTCGACCGTGCACTGGAATTGAACGCGATCAACGCATTCGTGTATTACCAAAAATCCCTCACGCTCCGCGCAATGGGAAGGATCAAAGAAGCGGATGACTGCATTGCCCGGATCAACTTCCCCATGCCTGGAAAGGGTACTCATCATTAAACCCTTTTCCCGGGTCAACGGAAAGAAAGTTGCCGTTAAAAATGGGGCGGAAAAACCTCATGTCCTTTTACATTTGTCGATCAACGAGAGGATGTTTTCCCCTCCTTCGACCCCGGCAGTCTTCTGGCTCCCGTGCATGACATCGATCAGGGAGATGCCGAGCCTTGTTGCAAGGGACCGTTCCATGAGTCCCCCGATGATGAGGTCAATCCCGAGGGAGACAAGAATCTCTTCAATCGTCTCCCATCCGGGGGCGACAAGTATTTCGCATTCCGGGCCTGCGGCTTCCCGGATCCGGGCAAGGAGGGGCGTGGGAAAATCGAGAACGATGACGCGGGGAGAGAGACCATGGAAACGGAGAAACGTGGTGAGGGCAATTGCACGGGTCGGTCCGGCACAGAGGGCAATTGCGGGTTTCCTGCCGGTAAACGCATGGTGTTTTCGTCCGATGATCCCGCTGTCCGGCATCGGGAGACCGAGTGATCCGGACACGTCGCGCAGGAACCCGAGCGAGAGTTCAGCACCAACCGGAAACGGCGCGCTAATCCATGGCGTCCCGAAGGTTTCTTCGAGAAACTTCGCTGCCTCGAGACCGGAAGTCTCGCACATAACGATGTTTCGTTCAGCGCGCCCTGCATTCTGCAGGTCCGCAACCGTTGCACCGGCCGGTATGACCGTTCCGACGGATATACCGATGAGGGACAGCAGGTGCCTTATTTCCCGGAGATCAGGCCCTCCCCGGAGCATTCCGACGAGGTTAACCGTTCGTTTCTCTTTCTCCACCCCCCTCTTTGCAGTCCGGGCTACCAGTGTCCTGAGAGTCGTCGCATACCCTGCGGAGAAGTCTCCGGAAAACCCTCCGGCCTCGATAGGGATGACCAGGGCATTTGTTCGTGCTGCCCTGCAGGCACTCTCGAGGTCTTCGCCGATGATCCCTGACGCACAGCAGGAGAGAACCACTATCATGTCGGGTCTTTTGAGACGATCCAGTTCCTCGATAGAATTCCGCAGCCGTTCCTCGGCCCCGAAGACAACGTCATGCTCGGTCATGCACGTCGAAAAGACGGGGTTGTGGCGGTCTCCCCTCATGCCGAGGATGTAATTGATATGATAGACGCAGCCCCGTGGTCCATGAACGAGGACGACCGTCCTTTTGAGCGTTGCCACGGCCTTGACGGCCCCAAAGAGCGCACAGGTCACCCTCGGTATCTCGAGGCCTGCCGGCAGGGTGTTCACAGAAGAAGGTTATGGTGACCGGGGGGCTGTTATACGTTATGCCTCCCGCTCTGCCGGTGTCCGGACGGTGTCCGGAGCGGCAGGAAACCGGAGGAACTCCTTTACAGGACCCTTCTCCGGATGTTCGGGAGATGGCAGAAAATCCATGCAATCAGGATTTTCCTGAATGTATTATCCCGTTTTCATCCATGCTCCCACTCCGGTAACCCGGAAGATCGAGGCAGGTATGGGGAATTCCCAATTCCCGGAACCTTTTACTTATCCCGGTCCTGAACCGGAGGACCAGGGGCATATCCCCGGGCGGGACTTCGATCCGCGCGCATTCACCGTGGAGCCTCACACGGAGGACAGAAAATCCGAGAGACCGGAGGAACGATTCTGCCTGTTCGATGACCTGGAGCATATCGGTGGTTATCATCGTACCATAGGGTATGCGGGTTGCGAGGCACGGGAAGGAGGGCTGGCAGGAGAAGGGGAGTCCAAGCATCTGCGAGAGAGTCCGTATATCATCCTTTTCCAACCCGGATGCAGCAAGGGGATGGACGATTCCTGCTTCGTCCATGGCCCGGATTCCGGGGCGGAACTCGCGGAGATCCGTTTTGTTTACCCCGTCGGCAATGGTCACTATACCCCTCCTGCGTGCAATATCACGAAGGATACCGGCGCCTTTCTTTTTGCAGATGTAACACCGGTCCTTTCCATTTGCATGGAACGCACCATCTTCGAGAATCGGAAAGGAGACAATTTCGAGCGGGACATCCCATGTGTATGCTCTCTGTTTTGCATCTTCAACGATCTGACGGGGGAGGAGGGGAGAATCGAGGAGCACGCAGACGACTCCTCCCGGGACACAGTCTTTTGCCACGTAAGTGAGGAACGAGCTGTCAACGCCGCCTGAATAGGAGATGAGCAGCCGGTCATTAGCCCGCAACCGGTCTTTCAACCGTTCCAGGAGGATCTCGGAGTTACCGCAGTCGTTTTCAGCCATGTACTTTACCATCCCTGTATTGTGTCCCGAGTGAATCACCTGCGTCACTCTTTTAGGCAACGCACAGTGGGTTCTGCCAGGAAATCCATCTGCACCTTTTGCGCACTATTATGTTTTTCAAGCAATGATAGTATCATGGAACTACCGGGAGATCAGTCTTCCGGGTACGGTATCCGTATGCAGGCGAGACAGAAGGGCCTATCAGGACGGGACAGGGAACGATACCTGCGCCAGTTACCTCTGGTCGGGGAAGAAGGCCAAAAAAGTCTCATGGATGCTTCGGTATGCATCGTTGGTGCGGGAGGTCTTGGCTGTCCTGCAGCCCTCTACCTTGCCGCAGCAGGAATAGGATATATCCGCATCGTCGATTGCGATATCGTGAGCAGGAGCAACCTCAATCGCCAGGTTCTCTACGGTGATGGGGACATAGGCAGGTCAAAGGCAGGAGTTGCTGCGGAAAGGATCGGAATACTCAACCCTGACATCACGGTCGAACCGTTGGAAGTATCCCTGTCCGGGGATTCTGCATTCACTGTTGCTGATGGTGTTGATATCATCGTCGACGCCCTTGACAACTACGCTGCCCGCTACCTCCTGAACGAAATTGCCCTTGCAAAGGATATCCCCCTCGTCCATGCTGCAGTGACAGGATACTTCGGCCAGATGCTGACGGTTCTTCCCGGGCGTTCGGCGTGTCTCCGGTGTGCGATTCCCCATCCGCCGGAATCAACCGCCCCGCCACCCGTCATCGGGGTTACCGCTGGAATTATGGGGTGCATGCAGGCCGGGGAAACCCTCCGGATCCTTCTTGGGGATGAGCCCGCCGCAAGGGATGCGCTCATGGTCTGGGATGGAAAGACCGCAAGCTGGGAGAAAATATGCATCAGCAGGGACCCGGAATGTGCCGGGTGCGGGAGTGGGACAAAAAATGGATGATACAGTGCATGTCCGGGCATTCGCCCGGTTTCGTGAGGTGTTCGGAGACAACCTCGAGGTCAGGGTCGCAGTCCCGGCAACAGTCCGGTCAGTCGTGCAGGAGATTGCCCGGATGAATCCATCAGGTGCCCATGAGATCCTCGACGGTGAAGGAAATCTCCGGAAGTCGGTTATTGTCCTGGTGAACAGGGAGAGGATCGCGGGGAACGGGCGGGAGGATTATCCCGTCCGCCCCGGTGATGAGGTCGCATTGTATCCCCCGGTTGCAGGGGGATAACGCGGTGGTGGCAGGGATGATAAAGGTCACACGGGATGACTTCGACCTGTCGGATATCATCGCAGCGGCTCAACAGGGGAACATTGGAGCCATTGTCAGTTTCCACGGGATTGTCAGGGACGACGGGATAGAGGGAATGGACGTGGAAGCGTTCGAAGAGGTAGCCGAAAAGGATCTCCAGGCTATTGCAGCGGAGGCAGAAACGAGGTTTGGGGTCGCCCACGTTGACATTATCCACAGGGTCGGTCACCTTTCCGTGGGAGATTCCATCGTCCTCATCGTTGTCGGTGCGTCCCACCGCAAAGCCGCGTTCCTTGCCTGTGAATACATCATCGACAGGATCAAGGAATACGTTCCCATATGGAAAAAAGAATATACACACGAGGGTACCCGCTGGGTGCAGGGCGGACATTAACACCCCCCCGGCTCTTTTTTAAAAAGAAATGATGAGCCTTCAGGGAGGAGTATCAGCCTTCACGTCTCCACGTTGTGAAAAGTCCCGGGATAAAAAGTGCAAGGATGGGGAGAAGGCCTTCCAGTGCCACTTTTGGTAATTCAGGGGAGAGAACGACCTCGATGTGGGACGTTTCCCCCGGGCTCTGGTTGTAACTGAGGGTATGGTCCTGGTAGCCGGAAAGGGTGAGACGAAGGGTATGGGAGCCGGCGGGAACTGATGAGAGAGTCAGGGGTGTTACCCCCCTGCATGTATCGTCAATGAAGACATTTGCACCAGCCGGATTGGAAATGACCTGGAGGATTCCGGACTCCCGGACTGACTGGGATGAGGTGAGTCCTGCATTGACCTGCGTTGTCTCTCCTGCTGTCACCATGATCCGCGTGATATAATCGTCGTAGTTTTCCAGTGAAAGAGTCAGGGTATGCTCACCGGGGAGAATCCCCGTCATGTCGAGGGGATTTCCTGCCTGAGTGGTTCCCTGGAAAACCCCGTCCAGGTAGACGGATGCACCGGCCGGATCGGAATTGACATGGATGAACCCGCTCTCTGGCGCAGTATACCGGCTAAGAGTGATATCGAGCGGTGTGACCTGGTTTGTCCTCACGTCAACGAGACCCGTCCAGTCCTGGTAACCGACTTCTTTCAGGAGGACAAAATGCGTCCCGGACGCAACGTTTCCGATTGTTGTGGCTGTTGATCCCCTGTATATCCCGTCGACATAGACATCCGCTCCCCCCGGAGAACTCCTGGCCTGGATTATCCCCGTCTCGGAGAGGGGATGGAGAAGAGCGTCGACCGTGATGATACCGCCGTCAGGGATGTCAACGATCGTTGCAAAGGGCTGGTACCCGGAGAGGAATGCCTGGACGAGGTGCCCTCCGGCCCTGATATCCTGGTATGTCCAGGGTGCCTGCTGTCCTTTCCCCATGTCCACCATGACCAGTGCCCCGGTTGGCTGGGACTTCACGACGAGAGTCCCGAGCGAACCAGTCGGAGTAAGTTCCGCGAAGATGTAATCGGTCTTCCCGGCAGATATTCCGGGTGTATAGGATGTCGTGTACGAATGGTGACCGGTTGCAGAGACAACGATCGCGTGAGGACCCGTATCGGAAGGATAAACAGGGTACGTGATGGGGGTCATTCCGATAAGCATCCCGTCGTAGGTGACCATGGCACCCGGAGGCCTTGACTCTATTCGCAGATACCCTGGCTGGTCGCCAGGCAGAGGGGAAGATGCTGCAATGCCCGCGATGAATGCTGCAATGAAGACTCCTCCTAAAAGAGCGGACCAGACCTGCATATAAGGAGTTCTCTTTTCCCTTCCCCTACAAATATCCAGTGGTTCTTTTCTGGTTTTTCAATTCATTCCATGAATCCCGCCAGAGGTTTATTATCAGGGGAGAATGAATAATGATCAGGATCGGTTACGGTCTTCCGTGTATTCTTAAAAAAAGCCATTACAACGAGAGAGGGCCGGGAGGAGCAGACAACACATGTTCGATAATCTCGTCCGGTTTGAGAAAGGAATCTATTACATCCTCGTTGTTCTCCTCGCGTTCGTCATCCTGTTTTCCGTTGCCGATTTGGTCTTCGAGATTATCAGGGGTATTATCCTCGACAAGACGTACCGGCTTGATAACCACGAAATACTCTCCATTTTTGGATTTTTCCTCCTGGTGCTGATCGGTATTGAATTACTCGATACAATCAAGGCTTACATCAGGAAGCAGGAGATCCACGTGGAGATCATCGTTCTCCTTGCCATCATCGCTGTTGCCCGAAAGATCATCCTCCTCGATCCCTATGGAGAAGTCCCCCTCTCGGACTTTACCCTCTGGGGAATGGGAGTGGTCGTCATCTGCCTTGCAGGTGCCTATTACCTGCTCAAAAAGGCCGGAATATCTCTCGGATAAGCGCCGGGCTTCCCGGTGACCGTCATTTTCAGGTGTTTTGTCCACTTGGGGCATCACCACTCCCTTTCTGCGGTCGGAAAGTTATTCTGACAGGGTACCAATTCTTTCATGGACATCTGAATGTTTTGGAGATGGTCAAAAATGGTTAATAATGCACAGTATCTTGTGACCCTTTTCCTCGTGGTCTTCACCCTTTGTTTTGTTGCACATGCGTCTGCCCTTGTTCAGGAGACCACTTACCTTGGAAGGGTGACGGCCATGGACCCGCTTTCCCTTACGCTGACAATCAGGGCTGAATCGCAGTATGGATGCAGTTACTCAGGGGGAACTCCTTCGTGTGCTTTTTCATCCATCGATCCTGTTCAGGTCGTCGGAACAGTGCCCGACGAGGGAGTCTTCAATACGTTTCATAACGGTGATCTGGTCGCAGCCACGATTCTCGGTGATACAGGGGGAAAATGGGCAGCAATCGCCCTTGTCATCGTCCCTCCCGGGAGTGGTACATACCTTGTATCGGACATCTACGGTGATCCAAGGACTATCCCCCTCGATCTCGGGGCCGATTACCAGTTCGACTATTCGACTCTTCCTGACTGCTCGGCCTGCAGCGGTTCTGTATGTAAAGCCCTTTCGGCCCGGGTCGTTGTGAAGAGCGGGGAGTCAGTCCTGCTGGAACAGTCACTGAACAATGGACAGTCAGCCCGCTATTCCGGGAGAAATGACGGGTCCTGGATCAGTATCCTTTACATTTCGGGGGAAGCGTCCGCAGATACCTGTGCCGGGGCGTCGCCTGCAACGGGTATACAACCGGTATCCAGTTTTGTCATTCATATAAACCCGCCTGTGGGTGGCTTTACTGCACCCACCGGAACACCATCACCCGGAGAGACAAAGAGGAGTATGGAAAAACCCCTGCAGACAACAGAACCTGAACGGACACGGGCCGGCGCATTTCTCCTGACACCCCTCGGTGCGATGGGGGGCATTGCCCTGCTTTACCGGATCCGGGGAAAAAGACGATAAAGAAAAACTTGATTGACAAGATGCACCAGAAAGATGCCCGGGTCTATGAGGATATCTGCCGGTCCTGCCGGAGGATATCTGCTGCACGGACCCGGGGGGAGGCAGGAACTCTCATGGCACAGGAGATCTCCACATTCTCCCTCTTTGACCTCCAGGTTATCATGGGCCGGGTACGGTACGAAGTTCATCGTCTCCCTTCCGGGTACAGGAAAGTCGCTGGACCCTTCCTGCTCGCCCAGGTGGTTGATGCCCATCACCAGCTCCTGGTAATGTGCGCCCGCGGGGAATTCTCCCGCATGGTGCAGCCCATCAGGGAGAAGGATGTCTTCGATTCCTACTTTTCCATGGTCCCGGACGGTTGCTTTGTCTTTGAATCCACCCGTGAATACCTTCCCCAGTTCCATTCACCCAGGCATCGCCTCTTCTACTATATCCTTGCCGGTTTCGCGATGTTTGTCCTTGAGAGACCGGGCCATCCCGTTGGGACACCATTTCCCGGTGGCCTGGCCGTCAGGGAAAATAACGGAAAGTTTTACTGTCCCGTCAGGGACAAACAGAAGGATGTTTTCTTTGCACTGTGCAATTTCTGTCCTGCGGTGCAGGACGAGGAAGCGTAAACACCGGGGACTATCTGCAGGTTTCCCGGATCACGGGGGACGCCATAAGTTAATGCACCCCGTGGTCCAAACTACATCAGAGTGATACAGAGATGCTCAATATCGAAGGCCTTTCATCGGAGGCAAAAGTGGGAAAGATCCTGATTCTCGTCTCCCTCGTCATAGGCATTCTCGTTCTCCTATTCGTCGCAGGAATAGGGGCAGTCATCTATTCGGCCGGGGTATTTTCTGCCCTCGGGATCTCCCTGACCATTCCCCTCTTTTTTGTTGGAGCAGTTGCCGCTCTCAGGATCGCCGGGCTCGTCATGGGTTTCCTTGCGCTTTTCTCGACCGGGAAAAAGGATTTTTCACGTGCCGGAATATATGCAGTCATTGCAAGTGTCCTGCCCCCACTCGATATCGTGATGCTGATTGGAGGTATCTTCTGTTTGGTCTCGCGGGAAGCAAATGCCGGGAAGACAGAGGAGACGCAGAAAGACCCCGCGTTTCCGGGTCGGTAGTGATACACTCTCGTGGGGGCGACCCAGCCTCCGCATTCCCATTTAAAATAACGAAGAGGGCCCTTTTCTCTCTCTCTTTGTGGTATTGAGTTGATAATTGGGGAACGGGTGCGGGGAGGCTTATCGACTCCGCCACCGTTGCAGGCTCAACCTGCAATCACTGGTTCTCTGGTGAGCGGGCTCCTGCCAGGGAGAGAATGGCCCCGGCGGCGCAGAAAATGGAACCTATAACGAGAATTTTCTGGATGGACAAGGAGAGGATAACGGGATCGGCATCCTGGAAGGCCATTGAATACCCGTATGCAGAGAGCTCCAGGGAGAGGAGGAGGGCAGAGAATGAGATCCCGAAAATCATGCCCAGGTTCTTGAGAGTGGCACTCATGCTCGATGCAAGGGAGACCCTTTCCAGCGGCAGGGACCGCATGATCTCTGTGGCGTTCGGGGCAAGGAAGAGTGATATACCGAGGGAGAGAGGAACAAAAAGGGCCACAACCGGCGTTATTTCCCGCCAGACGACTGCAAAACTCAAGAGAAAGAGCGAGGCCCCGGCAATGGCGATCCCGAAAGCCGGCAGTGTTCTCGCGTTCCATCTGTCATAGATGAGACCAGCAGCAGGCGATCCGATGATGATGATGACGGGTATGACAAGGAATACGAAACCGACCCCAAGGGGATCCATTCCCAGCGCTCCTTCGAGATAGAAGGGCCCGACGAGATAGAGCATGAAGAACGCGATGTATACGCATGCCATGGACATGTTCGGGAGCAGGAAATGGGGATCCTGGAAAAGGGTGAGATCAAGCAGGGGACAGGGACTCTTTCTCTCTGCCAGGATGAAGAGAAAGAGAGAAAGAACTGTCAGGGAGAAAAACAGGATGACAACGGGTGAATGGAAGTGTCCCGAGGAAACCTCTGCGAGGGAGAGGACCAGAAAGACGAGAAAAGAGACCAGGGCTGCAGCTCCAGGCCAGTCCATGGAAAAGGATTCCGCAGAGGCATTCTCCGGGGGTGACAACAAGAGGAAGAGGGCGATCCCTGTCACCCCTATCGGGCCGTTGATGAAAAAGATGTATTCCCATCCCAGAGAGCCCGTGACGATACCCCCAAGCACGGGAGCTGCAACTGCGGCTGCCGCAGTTGTCGTCCCTATGTACCCCATCACCCTTGCCTGTTCACCGGGTCCCGAGGTCTCATAGAGAATGGCAGCGCAGATCGAAAAGATCATCGCCGATCCTGCAGCCTGCAGGGCGCGGAAGATGACGAGGTCCCACAGGCTCGAGGAGAGCCCGCACGCGATGGACGAGGTGGTAAAGAGGATAAGCCCGGCCAGAAAAAGCCTCTTTTTTCCTGTGAACTCCGACACTCTTCCGAAAATGAGGAGAAGACTTGTCTCGGTGACCAGATACGCTGTAAATATCCACTGGGACTGTGCAATGTCAGCAGAAAATGCCCTTGTTATCGTCGGAAGTGCAATGCTGACAACGATCCCGTCGATGACGGCCATTGCAACTGCTGCCATGATGATAACCCGGATTACCATTGGGTTTGATCCCGAGGGCATCCTCCGGGTATCCGCGTCCCGGTGCAAATCTTGGGAAGGCATGTGAGAACCGGAATTTTTGTACTGGGTTTTCACCCTATCACGTAAAAAATGCCGCACGGTAGTCATTCCCCTGAAGAAAGATCCCCCTCGTGATCCGTGGTATTGGAGGCTCACCTGACAGGCTGCCGGTTTCCTGCATTCGCCAGGGGCGGGAGGATACAGATACGCGGTCCGGTCCCTGACAAACAGTCAGGGAAGAATAGAGGATTTCAACCGGCATGCTGTTTATGGCCGGGCTTGACAACCATCGTGGTAACCGGGCAGTGTGTGACAACAAAAGAGGAGACGCTCCCCGAAATCATTCGCTTTATCTGGCTCTTACCGACCGAACCGAGGACGACCAGTTCAGCATCGAGATCGATCGCGCAGTCCACGATCCTGTCTCCCGGATGCCCTCTCAACAGGTGGGCCACGGCCATAATGCCACAAGCCTCCACTTCGGCCTTCATCGATGAGAGAAGGGACGCAGCCTCTTCTTCCTCGTCCATTATCGCAAGTTCCACTGCAGTGTCGGGGTCGGTCCACTCCCTCTCGATTACGTGCACGATGTGCAGTTCGGCCTTCCTGCACGTGGCCTCCTCGATGGCTGTCTGAATGACGTTATGCGTCAGAATTGACCCGTCCACGGCAGCAAGAACCCGGCGTGTCACATCCTACCTCCCGTTTACCAGGGCTCCCTTCATCATGAGGGGTTTCTCTTTCCATGTATCAGTAAGAACACGGGACCAGATAAGTCCTCCGGGAAATACTACCTTTATCCGTGAGTTGCCGGAACGCACGGCCTAATGAAGCAGGCCGAGGGAGCAAAGGGCGTTGCGGGCAGCGTCCTGTGTTGCCTGAGTTTTCGTGATGCCTTTTCCCGTTCCGAGGACAAATCCCGCAACGCTGACCTTGTACGTAAAAACGGGTGCGTGGTCCGGACCTTCCTTTGCAATCCTCTCGTAGATGGGAATGTGCCGGGAAGTCTTCTGGATGTGCTCCTGGAGTCTCTTCTTGTAGTTCATGAAAGGGATGAAATTGCCGAGTTCATCGCCAAGTAACCCGAGAAGGAACGATCGGGTTGTTTCAAACCTCCTGTCGAGAAAATACGCGCCCAAAAAGGATTCGAATGCAGAGGCAACGATTCGGGATGTCAGCTTCTGGTGCGAGCCAAGCCTGATCATACCGGGGAAATCCGTTCCCAGGGATGATACGATGGAAAAAAGATGGCTGTTTCTGACAAATTCCATCTTTTCCGCCATCTCACCCTCGTTTTCGGGGGATTGGCGGAATATGTATTCAGCGACAACGAGGTTCAATACCCTGTCTCCCAGGAACTCGAGAGCCTCGAAGTCTGAGACAGGTTCATCTGCGGAACCGTGTTCCCTGGCAAACGATTTGTGCGTGAATGCGGTTGTATACAAGGCCAGTGCTGCCGGTGAGGGATCAGTCACCCCAATCCGGAAATCGCTGAGAAATAGCCGGAGCCTTTCCTGATATGAATCTTTTTCCCGTTTTTCCATCATTCTGGAGACCTTGTTCCCATGAAAAACACGTCTGAATTGTCAAAATTTATACCCGAACGCATGGCAGTCATAATCGGGCACTCTGGAAATATCCGTACCGGTTTCATTCCATATGCCTGCATCCTGATGAAAATCCTCATTTTTGGGAAATACGGAATATTGATGTTTCCGGGGGAAAAGGGTCAGTACCTGCCGGGGCCCTCTCCCTTCCTGGGCGAATCAGTTCCTTTTTTCTCTCCTTCGTCTTCGAGTATATGGGAAAGCGATCTCTCTATCCCGGATGATACCTTTTCCATATGGCTCCTGATATGCGCATGGCCTTCGGGTGTTGCAACCAGGTCACGTGCAAGAGCGATAAGCTCGGAAAATGATGTCGATACAAGCGAGGATACCTCGCTGATCCGTTTTTCCATCGGATCACACCCTGCACGGGCATCAGCACCGGCTCTCGCCGGGCCCTCGTCCTTTTCCTCGACCCATGCACCCTTCTCAAAATGACCTTTTCCCGCTTCCATGATGGAATCCATCCTCCGGCTGCCGATTCATTCCCGGGTTTCCATGAACGACGTGGTATCCCTCGTGATATGCCGGTAATATACGTTTGGCAGCGTCCGGACAAAAACTGTCGCTTTTCACCGACAGCCATTTTTTTTAGGGATAGGTGCGTCATTTTCCCATGATAGGGATGTGCCGCGATGTCTTTTATCGCAGGGAGGGATCCCGTTACATATGTATCCGGAAGACAAAGGATGGCAGGGAGGAGATTCTTTCCTCGGGAATTCCCGGAGAGATCCGCGAAGCACTCGTGGCAGCCGGTTATCCACCCATTTCCCCCGAGCTTTTTTTGGAAAATGTAAAAATATGGACCGCAGACAGGAGGGATTAGAAACCGGTATGCAGGGCTTTGTCGTGCCGGGATGGTCCGGCAGACATTTCCCGGTGGGAAAAGGGGAGAACGATCCTCCCTTCGGCCGATGTCAGGTCGCCTTCTTTTTGCTATCGGTAATCCTGTAGGAACCGGGTGGAACAACGATTTCGAAGACCGCCCCCTGCCCGAACGTTCCTGTTTCCCGGATCCGGATCCCTGTGATCGCGAGTATTTCACGGGACAGGAACAGTCCGAAACCGGAATGCTGGAAATATTCCCTGTTGAATATTGCCTCTTTCTTGTCATCCGGGATTCCCTTCCCATCATCGCAGTACCTGATGACGAGGTCTTCTCCTGCCAGTCCCGTGGTAAACCAGATCCTCCTGACATTGCCGCCATGGCGAACGGAATTCTCCATGAGATTGTAAAAGACCTTCTCGATAAGCGGGTCTGCATAGATCCGGATATCGGGAAGATCCGCCTCCACTTTGATGCCTGACTGTTCGATGTGCTGTTTCTGGTTTTCAATGAGGACATGCAGGGAGAACCAGTCCGGTGACCGTACCCCCACATCCTGGTAGTCACGGGAAAACTCTACCTGCCTCCGGATTGTTGCTGCTGCCCGGGTGGCAGAATCGATGTACTTTTTCAATTCATCGTCCCTTGCAATCTCCCTTGAGATTTCGAGGTATCCGAGCAGCGCTGTCATGGTGTTGAGGATATCGTGGCGCGTGATGCTGTTGAGGAGGTTGAGTTTCCTGTTCGAGAGGGAAATTGCCTCCTCGGCCCGTTTCTTTTCCGTGATATCCTGGAAGGTGACCATGCCTGTATCATCATCGATCCACGCCGAAGAGAAAGCAACAATCCTTCGTGTCCCATCACTATGCCGGATATCTGCCTCCCTGTGGCGGATGGGTCCCTCTTTTCCCGACAGGACAGTTTCGACCAGTGGCCGGTCAGGGCACAGGTCAAAAATTGTCATCCGGACCAGCTCGCTGGCAGGATATCCGGAAATCCTGGACGCTTCAGGATTTGCTTCTGTTATCCTGCCGCTATCTCGTTCCCAGAGGAGGATTCCGGATTCCGAACCGGAAAAAATTCCCTGGTACCGCGCGTTCTCTTTCGTTATCGTCTCCGAAAGATGCGTGACAATACCCGCAACGAGGAGGAAAAAGAGAACCCTGATGAATCCCTGGTAGAATATTTCCAAAGCGGGAAAATAAGCCAGCAGTGAGAAGAAGTAGAAGGATACGAGGATGATGGAAAGATAAAGTCCTTTTCTCTGGTAGTAATAGCAGGCGAGGATGATGGGGATGTAGTATAAGTTCTGGAAAATCGCAGTGATTCCCAGCGAAAGGGCAAAAAACGTGATGAATATGACAAAGACCGTTGATAGTGCGATGAGGGTGATGTGAACGAGAGGCTTTTTTTCAAAGCATTCGCTGCCCTGCCATGGAAAACCCATTGTCTGGTACCTCTTTTCAATAGTCACCCGATTGATTATTTAATCCTATGGACCGGGAAAACTGTTTCACAAATTGACTCGATTTTTTTCTTACCAAAACGTGGAGGTCAGGGGATCCTGTAATCTCCCGGTGCGGGGTAATCTTTAAGCGGATTCTCACCAAAAACCTCCCATTGCTTTTCGCATTCCGGAACCTGCACCTGCCATTCTGCCTGAAAAGAAAGATTCCGAATCCTGGTAATTCTCTGAAAGAAAAGATTTGCAGGGATGCTGCTATGGGGATTCGAACCCCAGTCGCCGGCGTGAAAGGCCGGCATGATTGGCCGGACTACACTATAGCAGCAGGTGACCCTTATGTATACGTTTACAGGATAAAAAGGGTTTTGGAGAGGGATCCCCCCGTGCAGACGGCTGATTCAATAGACAGGGATACCTTCCCTCTCGGTGGCGGCCCGGAATGCTGCCATCAGCTGGCGGGTGATCGGTCCCGGGCGCCCTGACCCGATGTCCCGGCCGTCGATGTGGACGATGGGTGCAACCTCGGCTGCGGTACCGGTCACGAAGACCTCGTCGGCAGTATAGAGGTCGAAGTACCCGAGGTTCGTCTCCACCACGGGTATCCCGAGCGCCTTTGCATTCTCGAGGACCACCATGCGGGTTATCCCCCTCAGGTTGTTCAGTGTCGGGGGCGTGTAGATGACACCGTTCTTGATGATGAAGATGTTGTCACCCGACCCCTCGGAGATGTGCCCCTGCATGTCGAATATGATCGCCTCGTCTCCTCCCTTGCAGTTTGCCTCTATCTTTGCAAGGATGTTGTTGAGGTAGTTGAGGGACTTGATGTTGGGCGGGAGAGTGCAGCAGGGGTTCCGCCGGATGGACACGGTGACAGCCCGGAGGCCCTTCTCGTACAGGTCGCCGTACATCGCCCCCCATTCCGTTGCAATGATGATGACAGTCGGCTTCGGACACTTTGTCGGGCAGAGCCCGAGGTCTCCCACCCCCCGGGTCACGATCGGGCGGATGTATGCATTCTTAAACCCGTTCTTCCGGACGGTCTCGATGATTGCCGCAGTCATCTGATCCTTCGTCAGCGGGATGCAGAGATCGATTGCTTTGGCCGAATCGTAGAGCCGGTCGAGATGTTCAGGGAGCCGGAAAATGCGCCCGTTGTACATGCGGATCCCTTCGAAAACCCCGTCGCCATAGAGGAGACCATGGTCGAAGACAGAGATTTTTGCCTCCTCTTTGGGGTACATTGTGCCGTCTATGTAAACGAACATGCAAGCATAGAGTGTTCTCTCATAGTATTTTTTACCTGCTGATTGGTTCACGCCTCGCGGGAATCACGGCAGGTCTCGAGGAACCTCGAAAACATGGCATGGCTCCCGACCGGGTGGAGATGCGAAAAGCTCCCGAGGGTCTTCCGGACGAGTGCACCATCCTGTCCATCGCATATTCCCTGCCCCCTCGAGAGCCTGTATACGAAACGGGTATCGTGTGGCAGCAGTACCGCGGAGTAGTGGAACTCGTGCCCCCTGAACCGGGATGCTCCCATGGGGGATTCCGCGCTGCTCTCCCCGGAAATATAGGCAACGACCCGGCTCGCTGGCATGACCGTCTTTCCCGGAAAAACGCCGGACAGGGGGTACCTCTCCTCTGCCTTTCTCCCCAGCCACCCCTCCTTCAATACAAGTTCCCGGGTCAGGTACATGAGCCCCCCGCACTCCGCGTATATGGGGGTACCCTCCCGCGAGCGTTCCCTGATCTCCCCGAGCATGTTCTGGTTCTCCGCAAGGGCCGGGGCATGCATCTCGGGGTACCCTCCGCCGATGATGTACCCGTCGGCATCGGGAAGGTCGCCGGATGCCGGGGAAAAGAAGACGACCCTGCACCCCTGTGCTTCCAGAATATCAAAGAGGTCTGCATAGTAGAAGTTGAAAACGTGGTCATACGCGATACCTATCCTGATATCCTGTTTTTTCGTGCGGGAGAACCAGGGGGCCTCCCCTTCCGGCAGAGAAACCTCGCGTGCAATTCCCAGGATAACGCCGGGGTCGACTGCCTGCCGGACTGCCTCTGTGATTGTCCCGATCTTCTCCCGGAAACCTCCTGTCTCCTGGCCTTCCCTGAACGGCACGAGCCCCAGGTGACGCATCCCGAGTTCGAGTTCCGGATTCCGGGGGACGGTGCCTAGAACAGGCACGCCGCAGTAATGTTCCACGGCCATTTTGGCCTTCTCCGCGTGTTTTTCCCCGGCAACGTTGTTGAGGATCACACCCGCAATCCGAATCGAGGGATCAAACGACTGGAAACCCCGGACGATCGCAGCGGCGCTCCGGGTGATACTCCGTGCGTTCACCACGAGGACAACAGGAACATCGAGGATCCGTGCGACAGATGCACTGCTCCCGGAATCACCGAGTGCTTCAGCCCCCTCGTACAGTCCCCTGACACCCTCGATGATGGCGATGTCTGCGCCACGGCACCCGTTGGCAAACACGGAGAGAACCTGATCCGGGCTCATCACGAATGTATCGAGGTTACGGCAGGGTCGTCCCGTTACTGCCGAGAGGTACGACGGGTCGATGTAATCCATCCCGACCTTGAACGTCTGGACAGCCATCCTGCGGGAGAGGGCGGATGCAATGGCAAGGGTGACACTCGTCTTGCCGCTCCCGGAACGGTCACCCGCTACCATCAGCGCCTTCATGCCATGCTCCTGATGACCGCCCCGAGCTCACTCTCCACGATACTCCTCACCCCGAGCGTCCGCGGGTGGAGGTCCACTTCGACCACAACAATGCGATGGCCCTGCTCCCGGAGAGGTTCCACCTGGCGGGGACCATTCGTGACCGAGATGCACTCGATTCCCTGGAGAGCAGAAGGGGGTATTGCATGGGGGACTCCGACGATGAATGCAAATTCAGGCGAGATGGAGCAAATGACCTCCCCTAATGCATCTCCATTCGCACCGTATTCGTCGAGGGCTCCGCACAGCCGGAGATCCAGGCTTTTTGCCTCCATTTCCGTCCGGATCCGGCGGGCATCCTCTCTCACCTTGGGCAGCCCCTTCTCCTCGAGGTTTGCAATAAACGTGATGTCCGCCCCGGGCCGGGCGTCGTGGAGGGCAATGAGTTCGTCGGCAAACATGTATGCCGTCTCCTTCTTTGCGTTCATGATGGCGACACCCGTTTTCCCCGAGTCGGCGAGGGCCAGGAGGCGTTTTGCCGCCACGTGCTTGAGGTCACCGCGGGATGGTTCGATGTATGGCTTTGATGCTGCGCCCCTGAGCCGTTCAACCTCGTTTGCCTTCCCGAGGAGGTACTTCTGCCTCTCCAGTTCCTCCTGTGATATCCACCCCTGTGCCGCCGCAGGTTCGAGGGTTGCTATGACGCCCGCGATGTTTTCAGGGTAACCGGCATGGATCTCGACCGGTATGGTCGGGGTCGAAATCCCCGAGTTCCGGATTGCTGCCTGGAGGTCTTCGCCGATGATCATGGAGACGCACGTCCCGATGACGGCCATCCGCCGGGGAGAGAAAGTCCTCTCCGCGTACTCGAGCACTGCTTCAAGGGGTTGCTGCCCACCGAAAATGAACTCGTGATCGGCAAGTGATGTTGTCAGCACCCTCATCCCGTCTTCCTCGAGCAGCCTCGCATGCTTGAACGAACACCCCGAGGGGCCGTGGAGGATCGATACATCGACCCCGAGATCCCTCGCCGTGTAAAGGGCGGCAACGATGGAACTCGGCCGGGGCTGCATGTACTTCATCGTCTTCAACGCCATGTTTTCACCGCGAGGACAACAATGCTCCCATCAGGAACCTGCAACGCACGGGCCCTCCCCTCCCCGAGGGTGCGTGCCTGCAGGACGCGGCCTCCCCCTTCCCACGCATGACAGACCTCATCCGGGTCATAATCCCCGACGAGGATGACGTTATCGGGGGACTCTGTCCTGATGACCGATGCAATCTCGTCCGGCGGGAAACCTTCGCAGATCGCCCCTGCTTCCTTTCCGATAACGAGAGTCAGGGGCGAGGGTATCCCTGCCCTTGCACGGGCGAGGCGGATTGCGTCACGGGCTGTTTCCGCACAGGTTCCCGAGTTGGAATCGTCCACGACGAGAGTTCTGCCGACCCATGAAACGGTTTTTCTTCCCTCCAGCGGCGCAAAACCGGCAAGGGGGGAAGGGTCGATGCCAAGGACGCAGGCTGCTGCCGTCGCAATGAGGAGGGGATCGCGGTAAGCCTCCGTCCCGAGGAGGGGGTTTTCGTACCTGCCAGTTATCCCCTCCCATTCGTACCGGCACGTGCTTCCTTCAGAAACGGCAACTGTATCGGCAGGGAGCCTGTTTCCGGACCGCCCGAACCCCGGAGGCACAATGACGAGGGGCAGCCTGTTTCCGGACCGGAGTTTTTCAGAGAGCGCATCCCTCTTTCCCGCGCCGAATGCATAGGTTCCGGCGGAGGAGAGAACCCCCAGGTTGCCCGCACCCACGAAACCAAGCGACACTTCCCCGATGAGCCAGCGGTTCTGGGAATATGCAGAGTGTGCCGCTGCAATAAGCGAGGCAGGTGTAATCCCCGTCCTTCCGATAGTCTCCTTTTCAGGCAGACGAATTGTCCCCAGGGACGTATGGAGGATGCCGGGACCCTGCATGACGTGAGCCAGTGCACTGGCAGTCGTGGTCTTTCCCCGTGCACCTGTCACCTCGATGAACCGGGCAGGGGCCTTTTTCCCGATGATCCAGCGTACAGCCTCGTGGTGCGTGACGAGGGGGGCGGGCAATTCGCGGAGGAGCACATGACCGGGATCGAGGTGGACGGGTGCGATGATCATCTCGTAGTCCCCGGAACGTGCATCAGACGGGCTGATTCCCTCCCGTCCCCTGTATATATCGACCGTTTCAACGGCATGGCCCCTTTCCCGGAGGGCATGGGCAATTGTCCTGCCACCATGGATGGTATCGAGGACGAGGATGCGCATGGGGAGTAATCTAGAGTTCCCTTAATGCCCGTTCAGCGTTCTTGATCATCAGGTCGGCGAGGAGGGGGTCACTCCCGATGGGGTCTGCATAGAGGAGTGGAATGGTCTTTCCGTTGAGGGCGAATTCTCCCTTCACCTGGCCTTTTGCAAGGCCGATTTCACCGGGAATATCTTCGAGGATGTGTACTCCCTTGGCAAGGAAAAGAGGTACCACCACGAGGACATCGATTGCATCTTTCCGGAACTGCTCGAGGGCTTCCCTGATGGTCGGGGAGTTGATATTCATGAACCCGCACCGGATCACGTATCCCGGGCACCTGTCCCCGATGAGCCGTGCGGTACTTTCGACAAGTTCCTTGTTATAGGGCAGTTTGCTCCCATGCCCGACCAGTAACAGTCCTGTTTTACCCATATACCATACGGTATTACGAGCATGGGTAAAATGGTTGCCGATTTAAGATGAAGGATATTTAAATGTAATACTCACGGAATCTCCATTGCCGTGCCGTCGTCCCGCTTACTGCATAGGCAGTCGTTTATCGGGGGAAATGGGATTGAAACGGAAGATGGAGGACTTTTTTTCCAACTGCGGATAGTTTACCTTTATATCCAGAGACATCATATTTATAAGAACTTCGGATACCGCGGATCCGATGTGGGGCGGATGGTCCACCGATGGAAATGATGCGCAGTTTTGAGCGGTATGATCTTCTCCTGAACGGGCAGGTTGTCAGGACCCCCCTGGCTCTCTCAGCAATGGCTGGAATCGTGGATGCGGACTATGCCCTTGCCCGCGCATCCCATGTCGGTGTCGCGTTCCTTGGAGGTTTCTCGATCGATGCTCCCACGATGGAGGCAAGCAGGGTCCTGGAAAGGTCCGGTCGCAGGGAATTTCTGTTCGAGGACCCTGTGGAAGAACTGTCAGGACAGGTCCGGCGGCTCGAAGGATCGGGTCTCGTATGCGGGTTGAACCTCCGGGGAAGTTCACCTGAATCGTTTGCAGAGGTTGCTTCCCACCTCGGTGACCAGGTCATCTACGAGATCGATGCCCACTGCAGGCAGGAACCGATGGTAGAAGCGCGTTCCGGTGAATACCTCCTTTCCCATACCGACCTCCTCGCAGAAGAGATCAGGGCTTTGAAACGCGAGGATGTCTCTGTCTCGGTAAAGATCCGGGCAGGCGTGAGTCCCGATGACCGCCTCCTCGCACGGAAAATATGGAAGGCCGGCGCCGACATCATCCATGTCGACCTGATGGACTATGACTACCAGAAAGTGCGGCAGATGAGGAACTCGTGCCCGCTGGTCCTCATCGCGAACAATTCCATGAACACCTTCGACAGGGTGAGGGAGATGTTCTCGCACGGCGCCGACCTTGTCTCCCTCGCACGGAACGCAGATGTCCGCACGCTTGCAGGGCTTGATGCCGCCATCGAACGTTTCACGGATGAACAGGGATGGTACAATGCCCCCAAGCAGCTCTGCCGCGGCGGGGATATCAGGGCACTCACGTTCTGCTGCATGCCTGTCAAGAACTGCCCCCTGCTGCCCACGCTCGACAGGCTGGGGCTTTCCCGCGAAGAGTACCTGGACTTCAAGCAGAAGGCGGTTGCCGGAACGCCCCTTGAGCCGGGTGCCCAGACGTGTTTCGGGAGCCTGGCATGGTGCTGCAAGGTCTCCTCGCCCTGCATGTTCCGGGACATGACGCTTGTCCAGTCCGGCCTCTCCCGGCAGGAGTACATGAGGCAGAAGAAGCAATTGGCTGATAAGATCATACAACATCTCTTTTCAAGGAATGCGGAACCTCACACGTGCACAACGCGCCCAGCTCGCAATGGTCCTTGAGGTATCGGCCTTTCCCAAACCCGGCAACGTGGACCGTTGCCACGACTTTCCCACCACGCGCCTCGAACATTTTCTTGCTTCGGCCATCATGGCAGGCCCGGCACTGGAAGCCGCAGAGAGGGGCGGCAGGGGACTGGGAAGTCTCATCCACGAGGCTGTTGAACGCACGGGCGGCCACTCGGGTGGAAACACCCATTTCGGCGCATTCATCCTCCTTGTGCCCCTCGTTGCGGGTGACGGTATCGAGGGTGCAAGAAGGCTCGTTGGGGAAACCACCGTCGAGGACACGGTGGAATTTTACCGCGCATTTGGAAAGACACGTGTCAGGGTCATTCCCGGGCACGAACTCGATGTGAACGACCCGTCATCCCTTGAGGAGATACGAAAAAGAGGGATGACGCTCTATGACCTCATGCTCTATTCTGCCCCGAGGGACATGGTGGCGCGGGAGTGGGTTTCAGGTTTCCAGATGACCCGGAGAGGAGCAGATCTCCTGCACGCGGCAGGGTGCGGGAGGCAGGGAATAGTTCAGGCTTTCCTCTCGCTGCTTGC
Source organism: Methanolinea sp. (assembly GCA_029907345.1). Taxonomy (GTDB): domain Archaea; phylum Halobacteriota; class Methanomicrobia; order Methanomicrobiales; family Methanospirillaceae; genus Methanolinea_A. The sequence goes on along the minus strand of JARYMB010000002.1, from coordinate 57,160 downwards.
CCTGGAACCCGACACATTCATCATCAAGAAACACGGTCCGGAAGTTGCCGGAATGACCATGAGGAGGGCACGGGAGGTCCTTGAAGGCGTACGTGACCTCGCAGCATTCGACCAGGAGTGCATCGGGAAGGGGATCAACCCGGGTTCCATCGCAGATATTATCATCGCATCGATCTACACTGCCCTTGGAGAGGGCTGGGAATGGGACTGCTGAAGGAAGGAATCAACGAGGTCATCGCGACAACGAGGGACAATGCGGCACCCATGGGAATCATCCTCCGCAGCGGCAGCCACACGATGGTCGTCTTCCATGGCAGTCACACGTCCCAAAACATTTCCCGGTATGGCTGGGTCGTTGCAAACATCGTATACGACCCTGTGCTTTACGTCAAAACTGCCTTCTCGGATCTCGAACCCCGTTATTTTTCCCTTGAGACCGTCGGTGACCTTGTGGTGCAGAGGCTTTCCCGGGCGGAGGCCTGGGTAGCATTCCGTGCCGAAGTAACACGGGATACAGGCGAGGCCCTGGTTGTCAATCTGACCCCCCTTCGCGAGGAGGTCTGTTCCCCTACAATCCACCCGGTCAACAGGGGTTTTTCGAGCGTGATAGAGGCCACGATCCATGCGACACGGTACATCCGGCGGGAGGATTCCCAGCTGGGACGGCTCATTTCGCATCACGCCTCCATCGTCCGGAGGTGCGGCGGTCCCCGTGAGAAGGAGGCCCTGGCACTTCTCGAGGAGATACTGTTCAGGGAATGCGGTTTTCGGGCGACCTAGCAGACCCTAGGGACAGGATCGCCAATCGGGGGTTCGATGAACCGTTCCCCGCCGATCTCGGTCTCGAGGATCACACCCGACCCGGCCACGACATTCCCGATGATTGCTGCGTCCTTCCCGTAGGGATGGGAGCGCAGTGCTGCAAGGACCGCTTCCGCATCCTTCCCGGCAACACCCATCACGACCTTGCCCTCGTTTGCAACCTGGAGGGGATCGATCCCGAGCATCTCCGATGCACTCCTGACGCTCTTTTTGAGGGGGATCAGTTCTTCCCTGATCCTCACGCCCACCCTGCTCTTCCTTGCCATCTCGTTGATGGCACTTGCAAATCCGCCGCGGGTCGGGTCCTTCATCGCGTGGATGTCCCCTGCTGCGAGTGCCCCGGCAACGAGGTTCCAGAGCGGTGCGACATCGGACTTCAGCTGCGAGCCCAGCGAGAGCCCGGCACGCTCGGCCATGATGGTCAGCCCGTGGTCACCGAGAGTGCCGTTCACGATGATGGCATCACCGGGCTGGAGCGTGCAGTCGCGGATGATTCTTTCTGCAACCCCTATCCCGGCAGTGTTCACCACGATCCCGTCAAGGGCTCCCTTCTCGAGCACCTTGGTGTCCCCGGTCACAATGCTCGCACCGCATTCTCCGAGTGCAGCGTCCATCGATGAAACAATCTTCTCCAGGTCTTTGGAATCGAAGCCTTCCTCGATGACCATGCTGCAGGAGAGGGCGACGGGCCTGCCACCCATCATGGCCAGGTCGTTGACGGTCCCGCAGACCGCGAGCCTCCCGATATCCCCGCCCGGGAAGAATACCGGCCGGACCACGTGGGAATCGGTCGTAAAAACAATGTTCTGCCCGCCGAGGGGGATAACCGCACCATCGTCGAGGGATTCAAGACCGATGCCGCCTGCATTGCGGTGCTCCATCCGGGTCAGGATCTGGAGGAGCTCCCCCATGACCTCTCCCCCCGCACCATGCATGAGTGTGACCTTCATTCGTCGTCCACCTCAATTTCCATGTGCGTCACCATGACTTCCCGCCCCCTGACAAGTTCGGGAAATTTCCCGCACCGCGGGCAGACGAACTGTTCAGATCCCTCGTACCCGCATGTGCACCGGGTCAGCGGCGGGATAACAGACCAGGTCAGGCGCGAGCCCCGCATGAGGTTGTCATCCTCGATGAGGGTATCGTACAGGAAGGCCACCTGCTCGGGGTTGACCACGGCCATCTCCCCGAATTCCACGTGAACCTCCTTCACATCCCTTGCGTTCCTCTCGAGGGCAGCTTTCCGTGCGGTGGCATAGATGTCGTAGGCGATTCCAAACTCATGCATGCGTGACGTTGTCCTGTGTTTTAATGGACACCGGGTCCGGGAAAAAGACCCGGGTGCTGGAAGATACAGGAGATTGTACCTATATCCATTTTGCGATAACCGGGATAAATCATTCTTCATTGTCATGTCTTTTCCATTCTTACGCCGGATCCGGCAACTCCGGTGAAAATGAAGGGGAAGAGCCTTTAAAAAACGGTTGACGCCTGTTTTTCACTGACAGAGACCTTCAGGCCCTCGTTGTCAACCGCCGTCGTGACCGCAACCGAGAGCCCCAGATCCCGGACGATCTTTTCGACTTCGGACCGCGGTTTCCCCGTGATGATGGAGATCGAAGGCCCGACGGAACTCATGCCCACGAACTCGAGCCCTGCCTCGCGCAGCCGGCTCATGTAATGGTAGATGGCAAAACTGTGGTGTTCCACCTCCGCTCTCTTGGATCCCCTGAAGTCAAACTCCCAGATGATATCACCCATCTTGGAAATATCTCCCTTCTCGAGGGCCGGGATCAGGTCCATCATGATAAGGTAGGCCTTGAGTTCCCTGTCCCGGTAGTCAAGGACCCTCGCCTTGTTCATGAGGAGATCAAACTCCTTCGTCCCGGCCGACGAGATGTCGCTTGGGGGAATGACGACATAAACGTCCTTTCCCATCGCAAACGGGTGGTGGTAGATGAGGGTCAGGTCATCGCCCATGATTGCCATCCCGCCGTACGTGGATGCTGCCGGCCCCACCCCAGTCTCGAATCCAAATGCAACGTTTCCTTCGACCGTCTCCTCGACATAGTTATAGCCTATCATCTTCCGGAGCTGGTCATCCGAGAAGGGGGAACCCACGGCCCTGTTGAGCGCGTGAGCGAGGGCAATCATGATGGTACTCGTCGAACCGAGTCCCACGTGCTGGTGCTGGTGATCCCGTGCGGAAACCGAAAAACCGCCTTCATACCCCGAAATTTTCCTGAACACCTCGATGAAGTGCCGGATGATCGCAGGCCGGTTGTAATCGATCGTGACCTCTTTCTCCGTGCAGGAGACCGTCACGGTGCAGTAGAGCTGGATCGCAAACCCGACTCCCCCTCCGCCAGGCCGGGACGGGGAGAACCGGTTCATGTCGAGCACGGTTAAGTGAATCCGGGCAGGTGCGCGGACGGTAACAGTCCCGGAGAACGGGACGACCGGCCTGGAACATACGATCCCGGCAGTCTTTACCTGTTCCCCTGGTCTGAACGTGATGAATTCATACTCGACGAGGTCGAGGTCACCACCACGGATTTTCATTATCGTCATAGACTGGTTCGTCCTTTTCATCACTTCAGAGCGTCAGAAAAGAAAAGTGTTGTGATACACTCCGGACTGTCCCGTTCCATAAAGAAAACAATTATGCCTGCCTGTCCTCTACATCTACTGCCAGAAAAAGCCAGAGTTGGCAGGAAAAGGAGAAGAAAAAAATGGATTCTTACATGTGCACCATATGCGGGCATATATACAACCCGGACAGGGGAGAGCCTGACATGGGTATCCCGCCCGGAATCGATTTTTCCCAATTGCCCGGTGACTGGAAGTGCCCTGTCTGCAAGGCGGCACCGGGCCTGTTCAGGAGACTGTGAGGAGATCCCGATGTCAGTCCGCGAGATTGTCCCCGGCATTTATGCAGTCGGCGCCCTCGATTTCGACCGCAGGCTCTTTGATTCACTCATACCCCTTCCGCATGGGACGACGTACAACTCCTATCTCGTGAAGGGCGGGAAGAAGACAGCCCTCATCGATACTGTTGACCCGGCAAAGGAACTTGACCTCGTCACCAACCTGGTGAAAGCCAGGGTCGATACGATCGATTATATCGTGATCAACCACGCCGAGCAGGATCACTCCGGTTCGCTCCCGATGATTGCCGAACTTTTCCCAAAGGCCTCAATCGTCGTCAACGAGAAATCGAAGGACCTCGTAACCCGGCTCCTCGATATCGATCCGGCCCGGTGCATGGAAGTAAAAGACGGGGATACGCTGGACCTGGGAGGAAAGACCCTCCGGTTCTTCATCACACCATGGGTGCACTGGCCCGAGACCATGGTGACCTACGCCGTCGAGGACAGGGTACTCTTCTCCTGCGACCTTTTTGGCACACATTACGCGGAGAGTTCCCTCTTTGTGGCTGACGAACACGAGGTCTACACCTCTGCAAAGAGGTACTACGCAGAGATCATGATGCCGTTTCGCAGGAACATTGCGGACCACATGGAAAAACTAAAAGACATCCCTGTTTCCATCATTGCACCCAGCCACGGGCCGGTTCATTCCCGGCCCGGCGTCATCCTCGACGCATACAGGGACTGGATATCGGACAATGTAAAGGACGAAGTTGTTATTCCTTACGTGAGCATGCACGGAAGCACGGAGAAGATGGTCAACCAGCTCTGCGAGGCACTCATCGCGAGGGGCATCCGTGTAAAACCCTTCAACCTGACGGAAACCGACATCGGGGAACTTGCAATGGCACTCGTGGATGCGGCGACCGTCGTCATCGGGACTCCGACGGTTCTCTTCGGTCCCCACCCGCAGGCTGCCTATGCAGCATTTCTCTTCAACATGCTCAAACCCAAAACCCGTTTCCTGTCGATCATCGGTTCATACGGATGGGGTGGCAACACCATCGAGCTGCTCAAGGGAATGCTCACCAGGACTAAGCCCGAGCTGCTCGAACCTGTCTATATCAGGGGGGCACCGGGAGTTTCCGACCAGAAGAAAATCGAGGAACTTGCCGATACGATCGTCGGAAAACACAGGGAAATTGGGATACACCCGTGACCTTCCGGGGCAACAGTAAAGCAGAAGAGTCGGGAGAATGGGGCCGGTATTTCCTCCGGGGTGACGGGTGATGTCATGAAAAGGACTCCTCCCCTCCTTTCAGCCCTGAATGCTTCCGATTCTGTCTATGTCATCGGAGTGGCCGGCGACAGTGGTTCAGGCAAGACGACTTTTGCATCAGCAATCCGGCATCTCCTCGGCGACGATCTCGTTTCAACCATATCACTCGACGATTACCATCTCTACGACAGGAAGGAGAGGAAAAAACGTGGGATAACCCCCCTTTCCCCCGACGCCAACGATTTCAATCGGCTGGAGGAGGATGTCACCCGCCTCAGGCGGAGGCTTCCCATCCGGAAAATGGTCTATGATCACTCCACCGGGACCATCACCGGTCCCTATCCTTTCCATCCGGCAAGGATTCTCATCCTCGAGGGACTGCATGCCTTTTTTACGGAAAACCTGCGACGCCTGTGTGATTTTACGCTCTTCGTGGATCCCGACCCCGACGTCAAGAAGGAATGGAAATTCAAGCGGGATACGGGCGCCCGCGGTTACACGGAGAAGGAAGTCAGGGAAGAACTCGCGCAGAGGGCATCGGATTACTCTCTCTATGTCGCACCTCAGCGCCGGCATGCGACGGTCGTTATCGGTATTTCCTTCTCCCGTTTCGGGAGAAACCTCGGGTGGGAGGAAAACATCTACCGGGTCACTCTCAGTCTCTCTCCCTGGGACCACTACCCTCCCGGCGCATCCCTTTCCTTTGACTTCCGGAGCACGCTCACGTCTCACGGGAGACCTTTCTCGTTATTCTTTCGGCCGGCAGAATCCCGGGATGGGACCGCAGGGTCCTTCGAACTGGACGGGATGCTCCCCTGCACCTGTTTTGGAAGCCTCGCTGCGTTCCTGGAGGAGACAACGGGAAGGGACCCCGAAAACCTCCTGCAGGACTGCCGCATGCTCACCCCGACCGCTTTTACCCGGCTCTTCGTGTGCGGGTGCATCGTCGCCCACATGCTGTCCCTGGCAGATACGGGGACAGACTCCTGAAGGGCAGTTCCTGCAGACAGGGGCATCTCCGGGCAAACTTACATCATCCGGGACTATCCAACAGATCAGAGAGAAATGGGCAGGATACGGTATTTCTCGATCGTTCTGGGAGAGCTCGGCGAAATGCTCATTTTTATCAGTCCCCTGACGCTGATTTCCCTTCCTGTTGCCATCGTTTTCCGGGAATGGGACCTCCTCCTGCCCCTGGCGACGGTGCCCCTTCTCTTCTTCTGCGGGGGGATGATTCTCAACAGAATGCCCCGGAATCCGGGGGATGTCGGGTTTTCAACGGCACTCTGTTCCGTTGCCCTGCTCTGGCTCTCTTTTGCCGTTGTTTCGTGCATTCCCTTCATGATTGTGCTTGACATTCCCTTCACCGATGCACTCTTCGAGGCGATGGCCGGGTGGACAGGAACGGGTTTTTCTCTCCTCCAGGATATCGACCTTCTCCCCCGGAGCCTCCTATTCTGGAGGACGTACATCCAGTGGCTGGGAGGGCTTGCAATCATCTCTCTCTCCCTGACCATCGCGTTCCGGTCAAATCTCGATGCTCCGCCCCTCTTCCGCCCGGAGAGCAGGTCTGAAAGGATCATCCCGGGTATCGTTGCCAATGGAAAGGAGATATGGGCAGTCTACATCCTGCTCACGGTGATCTCGGTCGGAATCATCATGGTTGCAAGAGTTCCGCTCTGGGATGCCCTCAACCTCGCCCTCTCCGGAATCTCCACCGGCGGGTTCATCCCTGTTGCCGGGGGTATCCCGACATACCACAACACAACCCTCGAGTTCCTCCTCATCCCGGTCATGGTGATGGGATCGATTCCGTTCTCTCTTTTTTACATGACGTACCATAACCGGAAAATGTCGTTTTTCTCCGACGAACAGGTCAGGACCCTCATATATTTCCTTTGTTTCGGTTCTTTCATCGTGATTGCCGACCTCCTTTTCATTGCCCGGGACGCACCGGCAGAGGCCGTCAGGCAGGGGCTCTTCATGATGACGGCCGTCATAAGCACGACCGGTTTCCAGAACGCCACCATCTCCCTTTTTCCAGGCGTTACTCTCGTCTTCCTGACAATGTTCATGTTCGTGGGCGGATCGAGCGGCAGCACGGCGGGCGGGCTGCACCTTTCCCGGATCGCGCTCGGGTACAGGGGCATTGTCTGGTGGTTCCGGCGTGCATTCGTCAGGAGCACGGTGCTCGTGCCGTTCCGCTACCAGGGGAGGAACGTCCCGATCGAAGTAGCCGAACCTGAGCTCTCCAAGAGCATGCTGGTCATCATTCTCTCTGTCATCACCGTTTTCATCGCGACAATGATCATACTGCAGGTTCACATCATCTCCTGCGATGTCACCGTCCTTGTCTTTGACATCGTCTCGGCTCTCAGCTCGTGTGGTGTCAGCGCCGGGTACGTGGGCCCGACCATGCCGCTTGTCTCCAAGTGGGTCTTCATCTTCGTGATGTGGATCGGGCGACTCGATGTCATTCCCGTCATCGTCCTCTTTGCGGGCCTCCTGAAGGGGAACGACTGAGAACCAAAGGGTCTTATTCAATTTTGGTTTGGTTATATACAGAATATCTAATTATGAACACCGCCCAACAGGTACTCAATGAAACAGATTGCCCTCTATGGGAAAGGGGGAATAGGAAAATCAACCACCGCGGCTAACCTTTCAGCGGCTCTTGCCTGCCGCGGGCTCGATGTGATGCAGATCGGGTGCGACCCAAAGAGGGACAGCACACGGATGCTGATGCAGGGCAGGCTGATACCAACCGTGATGGATTTGGTCCGCGAGAGGGGCGATTCGGACATTGCCCGGGAGGACATCGTCTACGAGGGCTTCATGGGTGTCCGGTGCGTTGAGGCAGGCGGTCCCGAACCGGGTGTCGGTTGTGCAGGCAGGGGCATCATCGCAACCTTCCAGATCCTCGAACGGCTGGGAGCCCTCCATGCCGATGTCGTCGTTTACGATGTCCTGGGCGACGTGGTCTGCGGCGGCTTTGCGATGCCGATGCGGGAGGGGTACGCAGAAGAGGTCTACCTCGTTACGTCCGGCGAACTGATGTCCCTGTATGCTGCAAACAACATTTGTAAGGCGATAGCGCGTCTCTCTTCCCGGTCGAGGAGCACGTGCAGGCTCGCGGGAGTCATCTGCAACGCAAAGAACCTCCCCCGCGAGGAGGAACTTGTTGCAGAATTTGCGGAACGCATCGGGAGTTTCCTCGTTTTGTATATCCCGCGCGACCAGGTCGTCCAGCAGGCGGAGTTAAACAAGAAGACCGTCGTCGAATTTGCTCCCTCGAGTAACCAGGCAGCCGTCTACCGGGAACTTGCTTCCAGAGTGATGGAGAACCGGAGGATGGACATACCTGTTCCGCTCGGGATAGAGGAACTTGAAAGCCTTGCATATGAATACTCCCCGTGACAGCGGGTGCACCCTCACAGGCGCCCTCTCCGTAACGACAGAGATTGAAGGGTCCGTGACCATCATCCACGGACCCGCCGGTTGTGCCCATCACAATTTCTCCCTTTTCCATGCGCTCTGTGCCGGCAGGGATGACCCGCGACTCCCGCGGGTTCTCTCGACAGATCTTGCCGAAACCGACATCATCTTTGGTGGCGAGGACGCCCTCGATGCGGCGATCCGGAGGGCTGCGGCGAAAAACCCCTCCCTCATCTGCGTTCTTTCGACCTGTGTCACAGGGGCGATCGGGGACGACGTCGATGCGATCTGCCGCGGATACCACGGGATACCGGTCATCTCCATACCGACCGCAGGGTTCCTCGGTGGGGGTTTCCATCAGGGCCACATCCAGGCCCTGATGTCCCTCTCGTCCCTTGCAAAGGATGATGAAAAGATTCCTTCCGTAAACCTCGTCGGAGAAAAGACCCTCGAAAACGAACGCGACGAGCATTTCAACGAGGTCAGGAGGCTCCTTGCGGCGGCCGGGATCCCCATCTGCACTCGGTTCGTCTGCAGGACGACTGTCGGGGGGATATCCCGGCTCTCCCGCGGGTCATGCAACATCCTGCGGGACCCCTCGATGGAGGAGGTGGGGCGATTCCTGGAAGAGAGGTTCGGGACGCCGTTCATCAGCTCGTTTCCCATCGGTTCCCGGGGGACTATCCGATTCCTCGAAGAGGTGGGCCGGCTCTTCTTCCTCGATGTCTCAGGTGCGATCGCGGACGAAGAGGCGCGACAGGACAGGATATTCCGTGAATTCCGCTCCCTTGCGGGAAAGCGGATCACATTTTGTGACCCGTTTGGAAACCGGACCGACTCGGAAGTCTGCAGGGAGATCGCGTCCGCCGCAGGGCTGATTGTTCACCCGGAAGGATATCCTGTTCCCGTCCCGGAACCGTTCCCGGTCGGCACCGGGGGGATACGCAGGCTCCTTTACCAATGGAGGCGGGCCTGCCGTGCATGAGTGTTCCGGGCCGCTCTGGCCCTGTGCCCTCACCGGTGCAGCAGCGGCCCTCGCAGGAATCGATGGAATAGGAGTCGTTATCCATGGGTCTGCGGGATGCTATTATTATCCATCCTCGGTCCTCCACCTTCCCCTGTACTGTTCTTCTGTCACGGACAGGGATATCATCCTCGGGACAGAAGACGCTCTCATCCGCACCATCGATGCAATCCGGGATACATACGACCTGATTGCCGTGCTCTGCACCTGCATCCCCTCCATCACGGGAGAGGATATCCGGGGGATGCTCGAGGAGAAGTATTCAGACAGTGCCCGGATCTGTGTTATCGATGCGCCCGGTTTCGCGGGAGAATACGAGGACGGTTTCCGGTCTGCCATAAGGGCGATCGATCCTCCCGTATCCGGCACAAAGACCGGCGTGAACATCGACGGGCTCTCCCCCTTTGACCCGTTCCGGCAGGGGAACTTCCAGGAGGCACTCAGGCTGCTAGGACTGGCAGGGACTGCGCCGGGTGCTGCTCTCCCTTTTGGGAATTACCGGTATGGCCAACCCCTCTCCCCGTACACGCTCCATACCAACCCCGACCTCAGCCTTGACCTGGGAGAATCTCTGGGAAGTCTCGTCGGGCTCTCCCGGCTCGAAGAGGCGGTCAGGAGGATCGCATCGTTCAGCGAGGGGGCAGGTGACCTGCTGGAACATGATATTCCCCTTGCCAGCGGGAAAATTACCGCAGCCTGTGACCGGTTCATGAAGAGGTTCGACCCTCCCCGGGCCGCACTCTTCGGGCAGAGCAAAACGATGCAGGAGATAGCCCTGATGCTCGAGGAATACCTCGATGCCGATATCCTCGTGATCGGATCACGGAACCCGCCCGTTCCCGGTAAGTTCCATGTCGAGAGGGCTAAGGATTACGATACCATTGTGGAGATCCTCTCCCGCGAGAAACCGGATCTCGTGCTTGGATCGTCGTTTGAGAAGTATGCATGCCCCGGTGCTGCATTCGTCGGGGTGACACCACCCCTCCGGGGAACCATCAGGCTCCATTCCCGTCCCCTCGCCGGTATCGAAGGAGCACTCGCACTCTTCGAATCGGTGCTGAACGCATGCATGGACCAGGCAAAGAAGAAAAGAGACGATCTTTCCCCCTAGACCCCCGGGATTTCACTTTCACCCCGCGCTCATCGAGGGTTTATATACCAGTCCTTCCAGAGGTGGTATACAGGTGAGAAAGAACCATGAAAAGGGCAGGATACCTCTGCAGGGACGGGCACGAGGTTCTTGATGGTGAGGGTGTCCCCCGGGAGGTCGTTTTCCTCTTCATACACGGGGCACGGCTCTGCATCCCTGTCGATGAACTCACCGGTGTGATTGGGAGGGGAACGACCTGCTCCGTGAGGCGCATCAAGCAGAACTGGATGGAGTACCTCGGTGGAGAGGCGGGATTGGTATCGCTCTCCCGATCCGGGAAAGCCCTCAACATCTCGCTCGTGAACGGGGACAGGTTCACGCTTTCTCTTGAATCCCTCCAGGACGTGCTCTCCTACAGGGAGAGGACAGCCCCCATCATGGAATTCCATGCGGGAAGCGAGAAGAGGTATCCCCACAACCACCTCCTCACGGACTTCGCAGGGCCGATCTTCCCCTGCACGGCGTGAAACTCCCGGAAAGACCCTCACATATTTTTCACGAGGGCAGCGATGTAATCGCCGACATCCGATGTCCGGGACATGCCTCCCATGTCCTTTGTCACGACACCGTCCTTAATAGACCGGCCTATTGCTGCAAGTACCTTTTCTGCTGCCGCAGTCTCGCCGATGTGGTCGAGCAGCATCGATCCCGCCCAGATCGTGGCCATGGGGTTTGCCTGGTTCAGACCCCTGTACTTCGGTGCCGATCCATGGATGGGTTCGAACATGGACGTCCCTCCCGGGTTGATGTTCCCGCCGGCTGCAAGACCAAGGCCCCCCTGAATCATCGCCCCGAGATCCGTGATGATGTCTCCGAACATGTTGGGGGTCACCACGACGTCGAACGATTCGGGGTTTTTTACGAACCACATGGTGACGGCATCGACGAAAGCGAACTCCGTGGTAATATCCTTGTAGTTTCCGCAGACCTCGGAAAAGACTTCCCTCCAGAGTCCGTACATGTCGGTCAGGACATTGGCCTTGTCAACAGAGGTCAGTTTCTTTCTCCTCCTCCTTGCGAGATCGCAGGCATAGGTAATCACGCGCTTTGCCCCTTCGCGGGTGATGATTCCGATCTGGTAGGCCATCTCATCCGCATCGCTCTCGCAATCGATTCCAAATCTGATATTGTAGAGGTTGCGCACGATTTCGTGTGTCGCCCTGTCCCTGCCACGAACCCTTCCTCCCACGCCGACGTAGAAATCTTCGGTATTCTCCCTGACGACAACAAAGTCGATGTCCCGGGGTGACTTCCCCGCGAGGGGTGTGGTTACACCCTCGAGGAGGCGGACAGGACGCAGGTTGATATACTGGTCGAAGTAGAAGCGTAAAGAGAGGAGAATTCCCTTTTCGAGGACACCGGGCAAAACGCGCTCGTCACCCACAGCCCCGAAGTAAATGGCCCTAAACCCCGAGAGCTCTTTGAGGTCTTCCTCGGTGAGGAGTTCTCCAGTCTCCAGGTAGCGTTCCGCACCTATGTCGAACTCCTCCCACCGGATGTCGAAGGAAAAACGGTCAGCCGCAGCTTCGAGGACTTTCCTGCCCTCGGCTACGATCTCCGGGCCGATCCCGTCCCCGCCGATTACTGCGATTCTGTACATGTCTTCACCTTCTCGAGTTTGCGGGCGTACCCGACAAGTCCCCCTGCATCGATTATTTCCTTCAGGAAGGCGGGAACCGGTTCGATTGGCATCTTTCTTCCACCCGATTCGATGAAACCTGCATCGAGATCGATGGTGACGACCGCCCCGTCCTCGATCGTCCCGGCCTCGGGACACACGAGGGGGAGAATCCCGACGTTGATGGCATTACGATAAAAGATCCGGGCGAATGACCGGGCGATGATCACCTTGATCCCTGCCCCGAGGAGGGCAAGGGGTGCATGTTCACGCGAGGAGCCGCAGCCGAAGTTCTTTCCGGCGACGATGATGTCCCCTTCCCGCGCGTTCTGGGCAAATTCATCGCGGGTTCCTTCGAAAGCGTGGGTTGCAAGTGCCCACGGATCGTAGATGACAAGGTACCGCCCGGGTATGATGGCATCTGTATCGATATTGTCCCCAAACTTCCATACCCGCATCCTTCACACCTCCCTTGGGTCCGTTATTTCTCCTTTCATTGCACTGGCTGCGGCCGTCGCGGGTGAACAGAGGTAGACGAACGCATCGGTGCTTCCCTGCCGCCCCCGGAAGTTCCTGTTCGATGTCGAGAGGGAGACCTCGCCGGGAGCGAGCAGGCCGAAAGCCCCACCCATGCACGGCCCGCAACAGGGTGCCTCGACGAGTGCCCCGGCAGAGACGAACCGCTCGATCAGGCCGGCCTTGAGGGCTTTCAGGTACTCTGTCCGCGAGGAAGGGATGATGATGACACGGACATCCGGGTGGAAAGTCCCGTCTTTCAGCACGTCGGCTGCCTCCTTGAGGTCTTCGAACCGACCGTTCGTGCAGGAACCGATGAAAACCTGGTCTATATGCGTCCCGGCGACCTTTGCGACGTCCACGACCTGGTCCACGTTGTGGGGAACCGCCACGCGGGGTGTGAGCCGTGATGCATCGAATGAGTATTCCATCGAGAAGGAGGCATTCTCATCGCTGGCAAGTAAAAATGGCGTTATATCTCTCCTTCCTTTGAGGTATGACCAGGTAACATCGTCGGGAGGAACGATGCCTGCTTTTGCCCCCATCTCAACAGCCATGTTGCAGCATGTCATCCGGCCGGGCATGTCCATGGTCCTGAAGGTCTCCCCCGTGAACTCGAGAGCCTGGTATGTCGCTCCGTCGGCCCCTATTTTCCCGGCTATTTCGAGGATGAGATCCTTTGGCCCCACCCTTCCGGGGAACTTTCCCCCGACGGTGACCCTGATCGTTTCGGGCACACGGAAGTAGAGAACTCCGAACTTGAGGACGAAACCCATGTCAGTTGATCCTATTCCGGTCGCAAACGCACCCGCAGCACCGTACATGCACGTGTGCGAATCGGCCCCGACGATGATATCGCCCGGTGCCGCACGCCCGCGTTCCATCACCACCTGGTGACAGATACCCTCTCTCCCGTCGAGGTTTTCGATGTTTTGCTCACGGGCAAATTTTCTTAAGAATACATGGTTGTTTGCGGCTGAGATGGAATCAGCAGGCACCTGGTGGTCGAAGAGGAGAACGATTTTTCCAGGATCGAATACCGTTCTTCCCCCCATCTCCTGGAACTTCTGGACAGCGAGGGGCCCGGTGATGTCATGGATCATGGCCATGTCGATCGGTGCCATGACAACGTCACCTGCTCTGACGTCCCGTGCACATCTCCTTGAGAATATTTTCTCGACCAGCGTTGATGCCATACAAGAACCATCAATGTATGCACCCTTCTTCTTTTTGTATTTTGGTATGGGGCGGAAATGTTTCCCGGAAAAAACTGCTGCGGATGTTGTGGTCCGGAAAAAAAAGTGAATAGTTGCGAATTTTTTCGCAGTTTTGGAAAGGTATTTGAATTTTCCAAAGATAGTACACGGCATGAACCCACAGACAATCAGCCGGGCTTTTTCGCTTGTCCTCGTCTTTGTACTGGTCGCGGCTTTCCTTCCGGGGGCTGTCGCCGCTGCAGAGAACAACGAAAGGACAATTTCCACCTCCGGAAGTGCTGAAGCAATGGTCACGCCTGACAGGGCGCATATCATCGTCGCTGTCGTCACCGAGAATGCCAACGTTCAGGCTGCACAGAGCGAGAATGCACGCATCATGGACTCTGTCTCTAAGTCAATCGAGAATCTCGGGATCGAGAAGAAGGATCTCAAAACGACCGGGTACTCCATTTACCCCGTGTACGAGGACTCAAAAGTTCCGTTCGGACAGAAGGTGAAATACTACCGGGTTGCAAACCGCCTCGAGATCACCATCAGGGATGTCTCGCGGACAGGAGAGGTGATCGATACCGCCGTTAAGTCAGGAGCCAACCAGGTAGATTCCATCGAATTCCAGGTAAGCGATGAACTGGAACAGTCCCTGCGGGATGAACTGCTCGCAAAAGCCGTGAAAAAGGCCTACTCGGACGCATCGATCGTTGCAGGTGCCGCAGGAGTGACTATCACGGGAGTCAAGCAGATCACTGTCGCAAGTTCCTATCCCCCCCGACTCTACAAGAGTCTTGCTACGTATGCATCGGGAGACAATGTGTATGAACAGGCCCCGACGCCCATCGAGGCGGGAGAAGTAAAGGTCACTGCAGAAGTCAGTGCAGTCTACCTCATTGGATAGAACCGCCAAATTTTTTCCCTCTTCATCAGTTTGAACGGGTGAGTTGTATGAGTGCATGACAGCCTTTCTCATTTTGATTGGTTTATCCGAAGGGGAAATATCGACTTTGTATAAAATTCATAGTGAAACCGCCGCCGGGGCGCACCTTTTAAGGGCGGCGGGACCATCCCCATGCCCCACTTGAGTGCTTCACTACCTACCCGGATTAGCGGAGAGCAAAAAATCCGTTTTGCCAGCACTAACCTGTTGGGGACCAAAAAAATCCATTCTTTTGACGCCGGGCTGGCAGTATCCAAAGAGTATCCAAAGACTGCAACCAATCATTTAATTCCTGCACCCGGAACATATATATGAAGGATCATCGGATGGAGCGTACAATCGGGTTTAAAGAACGGCGATATATCGAGGAATTACGGATACTGACAAGGGCCACCGCAATAGACTGCATTATAGACGAAAAATTCGAACGTGTCATTTATGTCATCAAGCAGGGTGACATGGGCCTCGCGATAGGAAAAAAGGGGGAGAACATCCGCCGTCTCCAGAAAGTCCTTGGGAAAAAAGTGGAGATGGTCGAGTATTCCGATGACCTCTTCCAGTTCATCACTCACATGTTCAAACCTGCCAACGTGACCGGAACGAAGGAATCTGCAATTCCGGGTACTATCGATATCATCGTGAAACAGAAGGGTGACCTCGGCCTTGCCATCGGAAAGGGGGGGACCACGATCGAGAAGGCAAGAATTCTCTGTCGGAGGTTCGGCGGGCCGGAAATTGGTGAGATAATCGTGGAGGAGGCACCAGGTGGAACGCAGTGACATCCTCCTCGAACTTTTCGAGGTTATCAGGGACCGCGTGGAGAACCCGAGATCCGGGTCATACGTTGCATCCCTCGTGGGAGACCCAAAGGGCATTGACAGGGTATTGGAAAAGGTCGGGGAAGAGGTAACCGAGTATATCCTGGCCGTCAAGAACGGCAGGAAAGATGAGATCACCTACGAAGCCGCAGACCTCGTCTTCCACCTCATGGTCAGCCTGAAATCTGCCGGCGTGGAATGGGAAGAAGTCCTCCGGGAACTTGCCTCCCGGAGGAAATGATTCAGCCCCCCAGGTACGTATCCAGGTCCTGCAGGCCGGAAAGTTCCGAAAAACTGACGGAAGAGCCGGCCACGACCTCCTGGTCCACGAAGAGGTCTGCATTGCAGCGGAGCGATAGGGCAATTCCGTCGCTCGGCCGGCAATCCATGCTCAAGTGGTGGTTGTCACGGACGAGTATCAGGCGGGCGTAGTACACTCCGTCCTCGATGGAGTCGATAACCATCTCGCGGAGCTCGATCCCAAAGGACTTCATGAATTCGACAAAGAGGTCGTGCGTGAGTGGTCGCGGCGGGATC
This sequence comes from Methanolinea sp., assembly GCA_029907345.1. Taxonomy (GTDB): domain Archaea; phylum Halobacteriota; class Methanomicrobia; order Methanomicrobiales; family Methanospirillaceae; genus Methanolinea_A. The sequence goes on along the minus strand of JARYMB010000002.1, from coordinate 40,943 downwards.
TCTCCCTTGAGTGCGTTCCGGATCGAAATTGCTTCCCACAGGCCTATGTAAATCGGGATGCACATCTCTTCTCCGGGGAGCGAGATGATGACTGCAGGTGAGGCCCCAAGGGGACTCACTGCCATGTATACTCCCTTGACACCGCAGCGGACCGGTTCCATCTGTGAGAAGGAATTACCCGGTCGGGGCTTTAAGGTTTGTCACCATCCCGGCTCTGGGCCTCCCGCCGGACGATGACGAGGCTCCCGAGAAATCCGAGCAGGATGTTTGAATAGTAGAGGATGCTCCGCCACAACACGACAACAATCCCGATAAGGGCATGCGGAATATAAATCCCGTACATGGTCGAGAAGAGGACCTCGGCTATCCCTGACCCCCCGGGTGTGAGCGGAATCATCATGATGATTGCAATGACCAGCTGGATGATCATGGATTCGACAAGGATGGGAGGCTGGGAGAGGCCCACCAGGATAACGGAGACGATGATTGCCTCCAGGAACCAGAAGGCCGTGGTGCAGACAAGACCAAGCAGCAGCCCCGTCTTTCCCTGCCGGAGAAACAGGGCAAGCGTCGCGTGGAAATTGTCAACCTCCCGATCGATGCGCTGCGCATAATAGTCAGCCCGGTCCCTGCCCCGGAACCGCGCGATGTGCCGGACAGTTCCACCAAGAAAATTTTTCAGGATTTGTGGATTTTTCACAGAATAGAGGAACACGAGAACAAGTCCGGTGATGAATATCCATGATACGTAGAGGAAGTAACTGTATACAGACCCGATTGTCTGCCAGATGCTTCCGAGCACGAACATGAAAAATGCCCCGCCGAGACCAAGGACGATCCCGTCAAGGATGCGTTCCGTGATCACGATGGCCGTTGCATCCCCGACTTTCACCCCTGCTTTATAAAGCTCGTGGATCCGCACGGGTTCGCCCCCGGCCTGCGAAGGCGTTATTGCAGCAACAAGGAGGTTTGCATAGACAAGGTTGATGCAATGTGCGAGAGGCACCGTGTACCCGAGGCCGCGGCTCATGAACCATATCCGGAGCGACCAGAAGAAGAGGGCGAGGAGGTGGATGAGGAGGGCGAGGAGGAGGAAAGAGGGGTTCATCCGTTCGAGGAGCGTGAATGTGGATGAATCAACGGTAAAAAAGAGGATAATGGCAAGGACGACGAGGGAGAACCCAAGGGATATCCATAACCACCGTTTCTCAGTCTTCTTCATGGTCCTCACGCGGGAAAAAATTCCCGGGATGTGAAACGAAACAGGTAGAGCTGTGGTACCGCATAAATATATGTCAATGGCGGTAAGGGGTTCAAAACAGCCCGGTTATACCGCAAAGAGCTCATGCCTTCCCATTATACGCAAGAGCCCTGCGCGGATACCGGTATCGAGCCACGCATGGGCATAGCTGTACGATCCGAGGGCGTTTTCAGGCCTGCCGGATGAACGGAAGAGATCCCCGAACCCTTTGAGCACATGGCATGCACAGAGAATCCGGTCCGATGCCCTTCCGGGACCTGTCCCTTTCTCCGGGACGCAGGAAACGTTTGCGAGCGCAGAGGAAAGCATGGTGCCATAACGGTCCACCTTCTCCGTAAGTCGCCCGGATTCGGCTGCGGGTACGGGGACATGCGAGAACAACCATGGGTTGCCTGTCACCGGGCTGATCACGAGGCCAAGGCAGGAAGCCTCGTCCAGCCATCCCAGAGCATACGAAAAAGCGGCAAGGGCGTTTACGGTATCCCCCGAGGAGAGGAAATATTCGCCATCATCCCTGTAGGAGGCAGCCATTGAACGCAACTCTTCTGCAAGAGTACAATACACGGTCCCCGGTGGCGGGACGATGATCGTGGCCCGGAGCCGTCGTGCAATCTCTTCCCCCCAGGGGTGCGGTATCATAGACCTCCGAACAATGCGAGGAATTCCCTCTCCATCACGTGGAGGGGACCAGGGACGATCAGGATATGCAGGGGGGGGCCGTAATCGTGGGAAAGAACCGATTGGGCATCCCCGCCGAACACGTCGGGTGAAGGGGACCCTGCCCGTGCCACACCGACGTACAGCGGTATGGAAAAACCGCATTTGGAAGATAGCTCCTCGAGGAGGGAGACTGCATCGTGCACGGTCATGCACCTGTCATCCCGGATGTCGAGGTAAACAAGGGTATGTAGGTTCATGGAGAGATTAGTCCGGATGACCTCTGCAGGCGTCAGGGGGTACCAGTTTTTCTCCGGGAAAGGGAGAGAACATGACTTGCCGAAGCGGTAATTCTGGAGGCCGGAAAGCCCGCAGACTGCACTGACAATGGAGGCCCCGTGAATGATGGCCGTCCGGATACCCCGGTGGTGTGCCCTGATACGGAGGTCCGCATGGGTCGTTGAGACCATGGGGTCCCCGCCGGTCAGGAAAACCACATCCTTATCCTCTGCAGGACCAAGGATCGCCCCGGGATCATCTTCGACATCTCTCCGGCTGACAAAAATGATCTTCTTCTTGAAAAATTCCTCCATCTCCCAAACCGATGATCCTCCAAGCCTCGATGTATACCCCTCAAAAAAGACGATATCGGCATTCCGGATTTTCTCAAGACCCCTTACTGATACATCCGTGTGGTCGTGGAGTCCGAGTCCGACGAAAGTGAGCATACTTTCCTTCTCCTGGCAGGTACAGTGCTTTTCCCCGGGACAGAGCATCCGTCAGGGGGAAAAGCGTGTGATATGGTCAATCATGGACTCGAGCACCGCATGGACGTCGGACCGCCGGAGGGAGCTGATGAAGAAGACCGGGATGGCATCCCTCAACTTCAGGCTCTCCCTGACCTGCCTCTCGTCCATTTTGTGGGGAAGGTCTACCTTGTTCACAGCCACCACTACGGGAATCCGTGCGGCATACGCAAGTGTCAGGAGGTCCCTTGCGCGTGGAAGGGTCTCGGGCCGGGTTGCATCGATGACCATGATCATTCCCATCGCATTCCTGATGATCTGTGGCAATATCGGGTCGAACCTGGGCTGCCCCGGTGTCCCGAACAGGGTGATATCAAAACCTCTCAGGTGCAGCCAGCCGAGATCCATTGCAACCGTCGTTTTGAAACCGTCGACGTCTCCCCGATCGACAGAGAGGCCCCTGTCCGATGCATTCGCCACGAAGGTCGATTTCCCGGAGGAAGGCGGCCCGGTCACGATGATCTTCGGGATATACAGGCGGATGGTCCTGTCAGTCACCGTGTAGGGAACGGAACGCCGGGGCATCCTGCTCCAGGAGACGTATTCCAGCGTGAAGAAATTGAAGAACGGGACCGAAGTGATGTTCGAGTGCACGGAGATAATCAAATCGAAGTAGCCCCCTGATGCGAATCCGGATATGAGGCTGTCTCCCTCGAGGTTGAGGTGCTCGACGATCGTTGTCAGGCCCCTGTATTCATCCCCGGAGGGGAGGAGCTGGAGGGCAGGTTCCAGCCCGAAGTCCTCGTAGAGGAGATCGAAGTAAACGAAAAGGACTTCGATACTATTCTCTTGGATCGTCTCGCGCATGGTCTTTTGCCATTCTTTCCGGCGTGCCCGTGATCCTTTCAGGCGTGCATTGATCCGCTCACGCACAGAACTGTCGAGGATGACGATCTTTCCCGGTTCCATGCCAGGATCGGTATTCATCATCTGGGAAAAGTCCGAAAGGAATGCCCTTTCAGTCGCCTGCGGTGCAATGATCAGTGCGTTCTTTCCGGCTGAAAGGACGGTCCGGAGAATCCGGAAGAAGAAGGGCCGGCCGTCGACACCTGTCTCCAGTGAAAAGATAACCCTCGATCCTCTCGGAATGCCGGACCCGAGCATCTCGTCTATTCCAGGAATTCCCGTTCGGATCATATGACCACCTCCAGACCTTCGCCGTTTATATGGAAGTGGACCCACTCCTGGGATACTCCCGGGAGGCCTCTTACCCTGAGGAAGTCCCCGTGTTGTTCGTTCTTTATCTCTACCACGACGTTCATGAGCTGTTTGATCAAAGAGAGCGTTCGTTCATCGAATGATTCGTTGTTCAGGGCATATATCCCGATGGCATCCATCTTCTTCAGCTTGGCAGTCACGACATGGAGGAACTGGTAGATGACTTCCAGTCTCCTGTACATGAGGAGCGTGGTCAGCGAATCGATATAAAACCGTATCGGCGGTGGAAAGAGAGCGTTGCCGTAGTCTGCAAACTCGCCGTTGAAGATACTTTCCACCATCGACGAGAACTTGATTCCAATCCCCGTCAGGTCGCTGGGGCTTGATACGTACCGGATCTGTGTCGAGTCGGAGATATCGGGAGTCGAGAGCTTGCTCACGGCATCGATTATCCCGATCCTCGAAGGATCGATGCGGGACTCTGAAAAAAAATCGAGGAGATCGACTGCCCGCATGACAGTCGAGAGGATGAGCGCGTATTCTCCCTCGACCGGCCGGGCGATCGAATAACCCAGACGCTCCCCGCTGCTCAAAGAAGGAGCAAGAATGAGAATGTTCGATCCCGGGGAAAGCCCCCCTTTCTTCTCGTCGATAAGGCGAATCCCGGTTTTATAAATATACATTCCCAAATATCATACCACAAGAATGTTTATAAGCGCTCCGATGCAAACGCCGAGAATAAGCGTATACAGGGAGACAAGGACCGTAATCCGAGCTCCCACGACCCTGACGAGGACTCCAATCGTGGATATGCAGGGGATGAAGAGTACGCTGACCACGGCAAAAACGTATATCTGGCCTGCAGTCAGAACGGATGCAAGGTCAGCCGTCCCTGCCAGGATGACAAGTGTCTCGAGTGCCATCTCTTTCCGGAGAATTCCGAAGAGAAGGGCGCTTGCCGCGTACCCGGGCAGCCCGAGGATTGTTTCTGAGAAAGGAGCGATAAGTTCTCCAAAGAGGGAAAAAAAGCCGATAAACTGCAGGAGACCAAGGACGATGCTTGCAGCCACGAGGAGAGGCATTGCGATGAGCAGGAACTCCTTTATCCGAAACCAGGATTTTGCGAGGACGTTGCCCGGCTGCGGGATGCGAAGCGGCGACAGCTCAAGGATCATTCCGTATCGATCCCCTGGTGTAATCCGGGACAGGATGAGCCCCGTCAGGATGATCAGGCCGAGTGCAATCAGGTAGATGCTCAACGCAGCCCCGAATCCGACAAAAACCGCGACGATTCCTGCAATGATGACAGTCCGTGCGGAACAGGGGATCATGCTTACGAGGAACGATGCAATGATCCTCTCCCGCCGGGTGCGGAGGAGACGGATGCCCATGATGGCCGGGACGTTGCACCCGAACCCGAGGATGAGGGGGATGATGCCCTGCCCGTGCATCCCGAGGCGGTGCATGGTGCTGTCTGCGAGGAAAGCCGCCCGCGTCAGGTATCCGGAGTCTTCCAGGATGGATATGAAGATGTAGAAGGTGAAGATGAAGGGAAATGCTATTCCAAGTCCGGCCTGGAGTGCGAGCAGGATTGCAAGACCGATCTGTTCGGGGAGGGGCCCGAGGCCGAGCGACAGGAATGGCTGGACGATGAGGGACTCAAAGGACCCGACGAGGAATTCCTCGAGGTACGAACCAATATAAAAAACGGAGAGAAGGATGGCTGCGAGAACAGCAGCGAGGATGACGGGGCCCCATACCCGGGAGGTCAGCAGGGTGTCCAGGGAACCCGCAGTGACCTCTTCCTTCTTCCGGACTACCTTTTCTGCAATCACGCGTGCACAGCGGTGACGGTTTCCGGCGATAATCTGCTGGACAGACATCCGGTGCACCTCTTCTATCTCCTTTGCAAGCGTGGCTGCCGATTCAGCAATACCGGGATGATCGACCATCCCCTGGAGTGCCTGGAGAGCGACAACCCTGCTGATCCCATGAACGGAGGCGAGTGTTCGTACAGCAGCCTCGATGTGGAGGTCGTAGGGAACGGTGATGTCCGGCACCCTGGACCGGAAGAGGGTTGCCGGGATAATCTCCTGGATATTCTTACCCTGAGTTGCCGTGACCGGGATGATCTCGGTGCCGAGGATTGACGAGAGTTTCCCTGTATCGATCTCGATACCGCGTTTTTCAGCCTCGTCCATCATGTTCAGGACAACGACAAGGGGCTTTTTGTACTCTGCAACCTGCAGGAGAAGGTAGAGGTTTCGCTCGAGGTGGGTTGCATCAAGGACAGCGACGAGACCCTCGGCTTCCTCTCCGGTTATGAAATTCCGAACGATCTCTTCCTCGGGGGATTTTCCTTCAAGGGAATAAATGCCCGGGAGGTCGACCAGCTCGATTCTTTCCTTCCTGTAACAGAGCGTTCCTGAAAAGAGGTCGACCGTTGTTCCCGGGTAATTGCTGACCTCGACGCCGATACCCGTCAGCTGGTGAAATATGAGCGACTTCCCGACGTTGGGGTTCCCGATGAGCCCGATCTTCATTGCAGCCTCTCCACGAGGATGGAAGAGGCAATTTCGGGGCTCAGGGCGACGTCACAGCCTTTCACGCGGATAACCACGGCTTTGTGGTTGAGGATGTGCACGACCCTGATGGTCTCTCCCGGAAGAATCCCAAGGTCAGCCAGCCGTTCATATCCGCCCCGGCACCGGACTGTGACAACCCTGAGATCCGTGCCTTCCGGAACATCGGCAAGGGTTAATAGTCTCCGGCGTCCCCGCTGCAGCCTCCGGCCACGTCCCCGGGGGACTGCAATAAAACCCTCGAGCCTGTCTGCCGTCTCGTCCGAAATATCGTGCTCGAGGATGCAGGCCTCTTCCGATGCGGCAGCACGTTCCATGCCAAGGATTTCCGAGAGGAAACGCTCGAGGACCGTGTGTTTCTGTATCGTACGCAACCCTGCCTCCCTGCCCTTTTCAGAGAGTTCGATGATGTCTCCCTCCTCCAGCCGGAGAAATCCCCCTTTCTCAAGCTCCAGGGCCTCTTTCCGGACCCTGTCCTCGTCCTCGGAGAGCCGGCCTGCGACTTTCCTTACCGTCGGGATAGATTTTTCCTTCTCCAGAAGGAGGCAGGCAGCCTCGAGGATATCTTCCCCGGCCGAAGTCTTCATCGCAGGAATAATTGTTCCCGAAATTATTTGAGAATTTGGATAAATACAGGGGAGTAACTCCTGAGATTTGGTCTTAAGACCAGTTCCGGTCATCCAGAGAATAACCGGGGAGAGAAGTACCCTCTGCCATTTAATGACTGGGAATGTTTTTCATTTTTGATGATTATTAGCAATGAATTAATATACTACTTTGTAGACACTATCATAAAATGACAATCAGAGAAAAGAAAGGCACCCTTGCTGATATTCAGGAAGCCATCAGGAAGAGGGCCTCTTTTGCGATCACATTAGACCCGGACAGGGTTGATCCTGCCTGCCGGCAATATGCAGAGACTATCAATTCCCTCCTGATGGTTACGGAGAACCTGCGGCTCCGCACCCAGGTCACCTTTGCAGAAAACCCGTTTCCCATCCTGATTTTCGACCGGGACTGGAAGATCCTCTCTGCAAACCAGGCGTACAGCCGGCTTTCGGGCATCGATCGGGACCAGCTCAAGAAGATGAGTGCCAGGAGCTTCAAGATTCTCGAACAGAAGGGAGAGGGGCTGAAGGTCGCAATTACCTCGAAGAGACGATCCTTTGGCGAGGTCAAAGTGGAGATGCCAAGCGGCATCAAGGTGCTGGAACAGTACGGCATCCCCATCCTTGACGAGAAGGGGGATATCCAGACGGTATTTGTCATCTACAACGATATTACAGAGAAAAAAGCCCTCGAGGAACGCCTCAGGAAGAGTATCGGCGAGGTTGGGGATGTCCTTGCAAGTCTTGCCAGCGGGAACCTCACCAGGAAAGCACCCCGCTATGAGAATGACCCCCTTGAGGCTGTCAAAAATGACCTCAACACGACAATCGACAAACTGACCGAACTCATATCAAATCTAGTACAGACAATCGAGTTCCTGGACAGTTCGCTCTCGGATATCATCACCGGAACTGACGAGATCGCCCGTGCATCGCAGAATGTCGCCCTTACGGCGCAGAAGAACTCGGAGGAGACCAAGAACCAGTTACGGCAGCTCGAGAAAGTATCAAAGGACATCTCCGAACTGAATACCGACGTGGAGAGGATTGCCCGGACATCGCAGGAAATGGCATTGACCTCCCAGAAAGTCCTCTCTGCAGGCGAGGATGCAGGGAAACTCGGGAAGGAAGCATCCGAAAAGATGAACCTTGTTCAGGATCTCTCCCGGCGCGTCATGGACGAGATGGTGACACTGAACGCAAAAACCCAGGAGATAAGCAATATCGTCAGGGTCATCACCGATATTGCCAACCAGACAAACCTCCTCGCCCTGAATGCCGCCATCGAGGCTGCACGGGCCGGAGAGCACGGGAAGGGTTTTGCGGTCGTTGCAGAGGAGGTCAGGAACCTCGCCGGGGGGTCCAAGAATGCGACAAAGAACATCGATACCGTGATACAGGACATCTCGCGTACGAGCAGCCAGACCGTCAACTCGATGAAAAAGGCCTATGACGAGATAATGACCGGCATCCGAAGCGTGGAGATTACGATCGGGGCACTGAACCAGATGGCCGAAGGGATAAGGACGACCGCCGGGAGTATCGGGCAGATATCGAAGGCCACGGAGAACCAGGCTATTGCGAGCAGCAACGTCATGAACAACATCGAGCTCATCCACAACCTCATCGTTCACAACGAAAGGGATGCCGAGAACCTTGCTGCCCTGGCCGAGGAGAGCAGTGCATCGATAGAAGAGATTGCCAGTGCAACGAGTGAGATTAAGCAGAAGATGTCGGAGTGCCGGAGGATCGTCGAATCCTTCAAGACAAAAACCTGAAAGGATACAGTAAGTCATGCCCGAGATCCTGGAATTCGATCTGAACGGAAACTCCTATGCGGTTGACATCAGTTACACCCGGGAAATAGTGGAGTCTCTCCCCATCACTCCCATACCCAGGACGCAGGAATACATCGCCGGGATGACGAACATCCGGGGAGAGATAACAACCCTCATCAACCTCGCCATGATCATCGGGCAGAAGGCTGCGCCCGTGTCACCTTCGCACAAGTTCATCATCCTCGTATCCGAAGCAGCAAAAGGTGACAAAATCGGCTTTATTGTCGACGAGGTTCACAGCGTCTGTTCTGTGCCCGACTCGAGTATCGAGTACAAAACCAATGGCCCGTCAGAGTCCCGGAAATCCTTCATTAAAGGTATCATACGGCTGGAAGAGGAAAAAACCGGTATCGGCGAGAGGAAGAGTACCCACAAGCTTATTTTATATCTCGATATTGAAAAGGTACTATCTCATATCTTTGACCTTGCCAAGCGGTAAGTTGCCGGATACTACCCATGGATGAATTTCAGAGTCTCCTCCAGACAATCCAGCGCCTTTTTGGTATCCAGTGTACCAACTACAAGGAAGATTACATCAAGCGTCGCCTGGCGTCGCGGATGAACGCAAGGCGGATAGCAACATACCGGGAATACCAGGAGTACCTTCTCAAGCACCCCGAAGAACACGAACCCCTCAAGAATGCCCTTACCATCAACGTCACCAAGTTCTTCCGGGACCCTGCCGTCTTTGAGTGCATCAAAAACGAGATTCTCGTGCCCATGCTCCGCCAGCAGAACAGGATCCGGATATGGAGTGCAGGGTGCTCTTCGGGTGAAGAACCTTACTCTTATGCCATGATGCTCTATGACCAGACGCTCATCCGCAAGGACATCGACTGGCTGGTCATTGCAACCGACATCGACGATGTCATCCTCGCGAAGGCAAGGGAGGGAGTCTACGACAAGTCAGCGCTGGAGTTCGTCAGCGAACGGCAGCTTCACCGCCATTTCACCCAGAGGGCGGATGGAAAATTCGAGATCAAACCGCATATCAGGGAGAGAGTGCGGTTCCAGCACCATGACCTGATGTCGGGCATCCCCGTGCTGCGTGACCTTGATATTGTGTCGTGTCGCAACGTCACGATCTACTTTTCCGAACCCCAGAAGAATGACCTCGTCCGCATGTTTTACCAGGGACTCCGTCCGGGCGGGTATTACATCATGGGGATGTCGGAGTTCCTGGGACGCGAAGTCGAACACCTGTTTGCACCCTATAAGCCACTCCAGAAGATATTCGTCCGAAAAGAGGTCACCTGAAGAAATAACGTGCCCTTACCCAGGCGTGGACCGGAACCTTCCGGGAGGAACGAGTAGCTCGAACCGGGCACCCCTCCCGTATTTCCCCGTTTCTTTCATCGCTATTCCCGTCACGGAGAGTACCTGCCGGGAGAGGAAAAGGGAGTGTGCCCGGTGAGGACCCTTCCCCCACTCAAAAATGGACAATTTCCCGCTTTCAGGGATTCCGATGCCGTCATCTTCGTAGGTGATGAGGAGTCCTTCCCCGGTATCGCGGGCGGTTACCCGGACAGAGGTCGCTTTCTGTCCATGGATGATTGAATTTTCCAGCAATGCCTGGAATACGCGGGGGAGGCTCCGGGTGGAACAGATGAAATACCCCTTGACATCCGAAAAAAAGCGGATATGGGAGAACCTGGTGTCCATGAGGGCCTCTTCCAGGGCCTCCTCGAGGGAGAGCCATTCCGGTTGCAGGACCTCATCACCGAGAAAATCGTCAAACGTTCGGAGGTTGAGGAGAATCGATTGGAGGAGGTCTTCCTGCTCCCGTGCATACCCTGGAATCTTTTCGGGAACACGCTCATCTCTCATCTTCTTTAGGAGCTCGAGTGCGAGTCCAACCTGGTTTTTCGCGTACCGCCGGAGAAGGACATTCAGCTGGTTCTGCTGGAGACAGAATTTTTTCCGGAGGGGGGAATACCTGTCTGATTCCCCTGCCGGTATTCCGGTGGGTTGTCCCTCCCCTGGAGTGAAATGGCAGACGACCCCCGTACCCAGGAGTCCCGACCTGAAATGCACAGGGAATATCCTTTTCTCAACCGTCCATGTCATGTCACCGAGGTTCAGCGACTCATTTACCTTTCGTTCCGGGCCATCATGGCTACTCTCGATTGCATGGAACGTCTCGGGCGTGAAAAGGGGATAGAGCGGTGTATCGTGGACCTGCACACCTATGACATTGTCCGCCTGGCAATGGAACATCCGGGCAAGCGTGTCGTTCATGTAATGGATTGTGTATCCCGGATCGACCACGACAACGCCGTCGGTTGCATGGTCCAGGAGCTGATCGAGGGGAACGACTTCTCTGAGGTAGAAGAGCTTTGCGGGCCCGAGTCTCCGGATTGTTGCCGCGCCGGAAAAGACGAGAGAATTGAGATACTTTGACGCCGTGCTCCTGTTTATCCCCAGATGCCGCGAGACTTCATCGATCGTGAGACCCTGTTTGTGCTGTCCCAGTAACTCACGAATCTTCTCAATATCCCCCGTTTCCACCATGCAGGACACCCTTGCATGTTACTACTATTCAATCCCTGTCTGTACCAGCATTTAACATCATTATCATACACCTATTTTAATTATTGGTTTTGATGATGAGAGGAGGAAATATTTATATAATGTAAAATCCACCTCCTTGTTATCCCTCCGGCATTCTCTCCATGAGCATTCCTGTGGTATTCCTGCAGGATCCATGGTTCCGTGCCCGTGAGCGGTGTGCATAGAATACAGGATGGAGGTTAGCTGAAGTATGGTGAAAATTTCCGGGTTCTCCCGGATGAAAATAGGGACAAAGATCCTCATCATCTGCCTGTTACTGGTTGCCGTGCCAACCCTTCTCCTTGGCCTGGTAGCATATACCAGTTCCAGCAACGCGATTTCCGAACAGGTTGATACGCTTCTTGCAACGCAGATCAGTGATATTCAGAAGATGACAGCGAACACTTACGATCTCGCGCAGCAGAAAGTGAATGGTGACCTGAACGTTCTCCGATCCACCTTCTATGGCTACGGAACTCCTGAGATCAGCGGGGGAAAACTCGTTCTCAAGGGCCAGGGAAGCCGGGAGTACGTGGTCAACGACAACTTCGAGATAGTCGATCAGATCGAGAGGATGACGGGATCGAAAGCCACGATATTCCAAAAGACAGATGGCCAGGCGATCCGTATTTCCACCAACGTTGTAGGTGCCGATGGAAAGAGAGCAATCGGAACGCCTGTTTCTGATGCTGTCTATGACGCGGTTATTCAGAAAGGCCAGACGTATTACGGTACGGCCGACGTTGTAGGAAAGACGTACATAACTGCTTATGAACCCATCAAGAGCAGCAGCGGGGAGATCATCGGTATCCTCTTTGTCGGTGTACCGGAAGACAGTGTGTATGGTGGCCTCAAGAAGGAGATCCTCGGGGTGAAACTCGGCCAGAGCGGGTACGTCTATGTCATGGACAGCAAGGGAACACTTCTCGTCCACCCGTCACTCCAGGGCCAGAACATGGCCGATCAGGAGTTTATCCAGAAGATGATCGCAAACAAGGATAAGGTCAGGGATAAACCCGCAAAACTCGAGTATGTCTGGGAGGGCAAGAATATCGATGCATACTACATGTACTTCCCTGCCCTCGACTGGATCATCGCCTCGCGGGTCGATCCTTCTGATTTCATGGGCCCGATCGATGGTATCCGGAACGCAATCATCATCATTCTGGTGGCGAGCATAGCAGTCGGAGCCCTCATCTCCCTCATGTTCGGCAGGTCGATAGCCCGGCGGATGGGCGACCTCGTGACGCTCGGGAACCAGGTAATGGACGGCGACCTCGGGACAGCGTCAAAGACGCTGGAAGGAACATCGGACATCACGTCCGGGGGAGACGAGATCTCGGAGGTGTCGAAAGCGTTTGCCGGAGTCGTCACGACAATCCAGAAGTTTTCAGACGAGATCGCGAAGATCAGCGTTGCTGCATCCGAAGGACAGCTATCAGTCCGGGGTGACCCGTCCAAGTTCAAGGGAGACTATGCCAGCCTCATCCGGGGCCTCAACGAGACCCTTGATGCCGTTATCGGGCCCCTCAACGTGGCTGCTGCATACATCGACCGGATCAGCAGGGGTGACATGCCGGAGAAGATCTCCGAGACCTACCGCGGTGACTTCAACATCATCAAGAACAACCTCAACCAGTGCATCGACAACATCAACGCCCTCATTGCCGATACAAACAAGCTTTCAAAAGCGGCAACCGAAGGAAAACTCGGGACCCGGGCTGATGCATCCAGACACCAGGGGGACTATCGGAAAATAATCGAAGGAATCAACCTTACACTTGAATATATTATTGCACCGCTCAACGAGGCAATGAGAATCTGCAACAAGTATGCAGCTGGTGATTTCCAAGTTCGGTGGAACACAAAACTGACCACTCCTGGTGACTTTGAAAAGTTCAGGGAAGCCCTCGACAACATCGGAATCCAGATCTCAAAGGCTCTCTCGCTCGTAAACCAGCAGATCATGGAACTCGGGGCGAGCGCTGAAGAGGCAAACGCGAGTATCGAGGAGGTCTCGGCAGGGTCTGCCCAGGTCGCCAAGAACGCGGCTGCCGTGAGCACGAATGCCGAACAGAGCAACCAGGGCATCACCGAGGTCTTGAAGGCCATGGAAGACCTCTCCAAGACCATCCAGCAGGTCGCAGCAAAAGCCGAGTCCGTCTCCCAGCTCGTGCAGGAGACCAACGACTATTCCCGGAAGGGTATCGAGCTTGCCAAGAAGACCGAGGGCGGCATGAACGGCATCACCCGGTCCTCGAACGAGGTCAACACGATCATCCTCGAGATCAAGTCCCAGATGGATAAGATCGGTGAGATCGTGAACCTGATCACCGACCTTGCGAACCAGACCAACCTGCTCGCACTCAACGCCGCGATCGAGGCCGCCCGTGCCGGCGATGCCGGCAGAGGGTTTGCCGTGGTCGCCACCGAGGTCAAGTCCCTGGCCGAAGAGTCCCGCATCTCTGCAGAGAAGATCGCCGAGATGATCGGCAACCTCCAGAAACAGACCCAGACGGCCGCCGAGACGGTTGCCATCTCGAACAACGAGGTCAAGGAAGGCAGCGTTGCCCTCAAGGAGACACTCGAGAACTTCAACAGGATCGTGGAGTCCATCGACCAGATCAGCCGGAACGTGACCGAAGTCGCGGCGGCATCCGAGGAACAGGCAGCGTCGGTCGAAGAAGTCACCGCCAGCATCAACGAGGTGAACAGCCTCGTCCGGAACACTGCCAAGGAGGCAACCGATTCCGCGGCTGTCAGCGAGGAGACGGCAGCTGCCATCGACCAGATCGCAAAGGTCATTGCCAACGTCAACAACATCGTGGTCAGGGTCTCGACAGAAGTCTCCAAGTTCAGGATTTAACGGGCGGGGTAACGACCATGACTGCAAAAGAGAGCGGGGAAACCATGGAGAAACCAGCCGCACCGGCGGGGAAAAAGGTTGTAGCGGGTGCCGGAGGGAGTTCCGGTACCCTCCAGGTCGTCGAGTTCCTCCTCGGGAAGGAACATTTCGCCATCGACCTCTTCGATGTCAAGGAGGTCGTCGAATACACGACGATCACCAAACTGCCCAACACCCCTCCCTACGTCAAGGGGATCATCGACCTCCGCGGCGAGATCACCACCATCGTTGACCTCAAGCAGAGACTCCATATCACCGACGAGTCCACCCAGCCCGAAGAGAACAGCCGTATCATCGTCCTCGACGAGAAGAATACCAAGTCCAAGATCGGGATCATGGTCGACGATGTCCTCTCGGTCTCGACATTCGACTTCAAGGACGTAGACACCAAGTCTGCATCAGAGATCGGGGAGGATATGTCCATCCTCGGGATCATCAAGAAGTCCATCAAGGAGAAGGATACCGACAAGGCCGTCAACGAACTCATCATCTGGATCGATATCAAGCAACTCCTCAAGGATATCGACCAGCATATCTGATACCTCCATCCTTTTTTGTCCCTATTTTTAGAAGGATTCCTTTCCCGTTTTCCTCCTCTCAAAAAGCGAATGACTATGTAGATTCGGGGATATGATGATCTGGTGAACCGGGGGGTGCCTGGCTGAATCCGGAGATGTCAAACAGGGAGGTCGCAGAAAAGCTCAACCTCATGGGTGATATTCTCGAGATCCTCGATGAAAACCCCTTCAAGGTCCGGGCATACCGGCGTGCGGCAGAGAGCATCGGGCGGCTCGGTGTCCCGGTCGGGACACTCTCCCCGGAGGAGCTCGAGGCGGTACCCGGGATTGGGACTGCTATTGCAAAGAAGGTCAGGGAGATCATCGCGACCGGGACATTCCATGAACTCGAGGAGGCCCGGTCATCAGTACCCGCCTCTCTCGTCGAAATGCTTGCCCTCGATGGCGTCGGACCAAAGACGATCAAGACCCTCTGGAAGAAACTCGGCATCCAGAGCATCGATGACCTCGAACGTGCTGCACGGGGTCACAGGATTCGGGCAGTGAGGGGATTTGGCCCCCGGAAGGAAGAGGCATTCCTCGAGGCAATTGAAAACTACCGCCAGCCCCGGGCAAGGATGACACGGCTTTTTGCCGACCAGGTGATAGAAGGTATCAGGGGCGTGTTTGCAGAAGGCACTTTCGTTGTGGCCGGGAGTTACCGCCGGAAAAAGAGCACCATTGGCGATATCGACATCGTCACCGTGGATTCTCCCCCGTCCGTCAATTCCCGCATCCGGCAGATTGCAGAGGAAGTCATCGACGAGGGAGACAAGAAAACCTCGTTCCGGTTCAAAAAAACCCGCATCGACGTGCGGTTCATCGAGCGGAACAGGTGCGGGGCAATGCTCCTCTACCTCACGGGTTCGAAGGCATTCAACATCCGCCTTCGGGAGATCGCGCTCGAAAGGGGCCTCAAGCTCAACGAGTACGGGATCGAAGATGCGGGCCGGGGCAAGGTCCACTCCTTTGCCCGGGAAGAGGAGATCTTCTCGTTCCTCGGGATGGACTACATCGTTCCCGAACTCCGGGAAGACTGGGGAGAGATACAGGCGGCATTCTCCCATACCCTCCCCCGGCTCGTCGATGAGAAGGAGATCCGGGGAGACCTCCACGTCCACAGCACGTGGAGCGACGGGCACATGGATATTGAGGGGTTGGCAAGGGCCGGCGAAAGTCTCGGCTACGCGTATATCCTCTGCACGGACCATTCCGCGAGCCTCGGGATCGCCCATGGACTCGACGAGGAAGCAATCCGAAAGCAGGCACACGAGATCGAGATTGCCAACCGATCCTCCTCCTGCCAGGTTCTGCACGGGATAGAAGTCGACATCCTTGCAGACGGGACTCCCGGCCTGCCGTCACGCGTCCTTGCTGACCTCGACATCGTCGTGGGATCGGTCCATTCGGGATTCTCCCAGGACCAGGATGTCATGACCCGGCGGGTGATCACTGCTCTCGAGAACGAACATATCGACATCCTCGGTCACCCGACCGGCCGTCTGATCGGGGAACGGGAGCCCTTTGCCATCGACATCCACAGGGTCATCGAAGCGGCGGCCACACACGGGAAGGCACTGGAATGCAACGCTTCCCCCTACCGGATGGACATTGATGACACTGCCATCAGGGAGGCTGTTGACCGTGGCGTGAAGGTTGCCCTCGGCACCGATGCCCATGACGCTTCGGAACTCGGCTGGATCCGGTACGGTATCGGTATCTGCCGGCGGGGATGGGCGACTCCCGGGACTCTCCTCAACTGCATGGAACAAAAGGACCTCCTGGAGTGGGCATCATGATTCACTGGCTCTACGAGAGGCACCTCATCGGCGGGCTTCGCATACTCCCTGCCCATGTATGCTTCATGATCACGGGGGAGGAACAGAAGGAAGCACCTGAAAAGCTCACGGAGGTTTGCCGCTGGTGCATCGAGACCTCGGATACGATCGGTCAAAAAAGAGACCGGGCGCGGGGAGATGAAGAGAACTGCGTGATCCGGGGAGTCACGTTCCATATCAGCACGAATGACCCGGATGAAATCGGGCCCCTGCTTCCCGGCATCCGGGATATCTCGCGGTTTGCACGGCTGACGCTCCACTACGGGGATAAGACCGAAGTTGCCGGCTCGGGCATGAACGTCCATGTCGCAATCGGGAAGAGCGGGCGCGAGGAGATCACCGAATGCATCCGCCGGATTGCAGGCAAAGGAATTCCTCCCGACCAGGTCAATGAACACACGATCGAGGAACACCTCACTTTCCGCTACACTCCTGACCTCGTCATCAAGACGGGCGGGAGTCACCTGACGGATTTTCTCATCTGGCAGTCGGTCTATTCCGAGCTCTTCTTCTCCGACGTGAACTGGTCACTCTTCCGGAAAACCGATTTTCTCAGGGCACTGCGCGATTACCAGTCGAGGATGCGCCGGTTCGGACGTTGACCCGGCCCCCGTTCTGGTTGCCCGAAAAACAATCAAACGAGACGGAAAAGACAGCGATGGATTGTACAAACACGCTTTCGGGATGAAAGTTTCTGATACAGGTGACGGGGCGGGGCCTCTGAAAAACGACGTCATTTTCATCAGGCCTCCGGGTATTACGAATGGAACTGGCGGTGCCATTGTCATAACAACCGGTTCTCCGGATATGCGGCCGGGTACACGGTTGGGAAATCCCCCTGTGCGTTCCAATGCAAAACAGGTTTTTTAACAGGACGCCTTCCCCATGGCATCGATCCGCTGCGAATACGTGCGTATCGCGCGCAGGAGGTCGATCTTGCGGAACCGCGGCCAGTAGGGGGCACAGAAATAAACCGCGCTCTCATGACCGTTTGCAAGCCACGGCAGGAAATTCGATGTCCTGTATTCGTTTCCTGTCCGGATGATGAGGTCGACAGGGGGGATGTTCTGCCCCTCGTGGAGCTGCGATTCCACGAATTCCGGGGTTATATCCTGCAGGGAAACCTCTCCCCGGGATACTCCCCCGATGATGCGCTGTGCTGCCCTGACAATCTCGTTCCTACCGCCGTACGCAAGGGCCACGTTTAAAAAGTATTTATCGTAGTGCTTTGTCGCTTCCTCGGCCCTGGCGATTGCTTCCTGGAGATCCGAGGGGAGGAGTGCCCTGTCCCCCACCACCTGGACGCGGATACCATCCCCGTGCACGCGGGGATCTGAAATGACCTTGTCGAGTTTATCCCGAAAAAGGCAGAAGAGGTCCTGGACTTCATCCGAATCCCGGTTGAAATTCTCCGTGGAGAAAGAATACAGCGTGATGTGCCTGATCCCGAGTTCTCTGGCCCAGTCAAGCATCTCCTCGGTCCTGTTTGCCCCTGCCCGGTGACCTTCCGAGCGGGGCAGGTTGCGGGTCCTTGCAAACCTCCGGTTCCCGTCCTGGATGATGGCGATGTGCGACGGTACGTGCCTGCACTGCATACGGAGAATTCTCTCGTACAAGGAGAGAATGGCATCCTCTATCATGGAACGGGAGTCACCTCCACGATGATTCCCCTGTCCGGGTACCTCTCGATGATGCACTTTTCTCCTCCAATTTCGCCTGAATATTCCGAAACGATCCACCAGAGGGTCTCGATCTCTCCATCCCTGACCTCGTACATCTCCCTGTCAAGCCGGGAGAGGATCTGGGGAACCCTGCCCCTATCCCTGATGACACCGTAGATGATTGTTCCGTCTTCCGTGACATGGTCGAAGGGCCGGGCGGTGTTCCGGGCGATCCGGATCAGCCTCTTCCGGAGCTGGACCGAATCCTTGAACTGCGAGGAGCACCAGTGAACCTTTTGGTGACCAAGGAGGGGGGCAGCCCAGATACGGGCCCCCGATACTGCATTATGGAGGCCATCGGCAAGTCCCATCCCCCTCTCCCGCATGGCATCCGCATTGGTCTCGCCCCACTCGAGTTCGTTGATGTTGAGGAAGTCGAGTGCAGAAAGCGCATCACGCAGCCCTTCGATACCCGGGAGGGCCGGGACCTCAAAGCCCGCCGAAAAGCCCATTTCCCGGGCGAGAGTGACAGAATGAAGAAATGCACTCTCCCCAATCCGCTGCCACTCGTCCTGCGGCGGGTGCATGCGTATCTCGTCCACGAGCCCGAGGAGTAACCCGAGTTCATCCCTCCGCGGGGCACAGCCCGTGTAGAGGTGAATGTGGTGATCCTCCCCGAACTCCTTTTTGAGTCCCAGGCAGAACTCCCGGACCCTCCCGATGACGAGGAGGGGTTCTCCGCCCGTCACCCCCGTGCCCAGAGCATCCATCGTGCGCGCGACAGCGATTGCATCGTGGACCGTCTCTATCTTTTTTTCATTGGCGTAAATGTCGTCCCTGCCTTTCCTCTGAGCGGAGAGCGGGCAGTACCAGCACGTGCGGGAACACCTTCCGGTGATGAAGAGGACCATTTTTGCGCCCTGCTGGCATATAGTGCAGCCTCCGGCAGGAAGCAGGTTACCTTTCATGACCCTGTCCCATGTTCTCTTTTTTCTCTTATTAGGGTGATCATCCGGTAACCGGTATCAAAAATAAGGAGGCGGTCTTTCTCTCAGCAGCACACAGGGGTTGATGGTCAGAAAAGCCGCGATCTGGTTGTTCCTGTTTGGGATCCTGTTTTCAGGCTGACCATGGACTGTACAGGGGGGCTCACTTTTGGAAATAGAGAGGAATCTTCCCTGTCAGCAGAGAGATCCTGTGGATATGCCTGCCCGGGGATATTTTCACTCTCCATTTCGCGCTGGAAAACCGGCGGCGTTTTCATCCCGGGAACCCCCGGTTGGGGTTTTCCGACAACTGTCCTCACGGTGATCACCCGCGATACCGACGCTGCATTTCCCGCATTGTCAACTGCGGTCATCTTCAATGTCACCTTCGCAGGGCATGTATCCGGAACCCTCCAGGAACACGTGCCTGTCTCAGAGGTCGATGCCTGGAGAAGTATCCATGAGCTCCCGCCGTCCAGTGAATACTCGACACGGACGGAGGCTATTCCTCCGCTGTCCCTTGCGGACCAGCTGACCTGAATGGTATCTCCCGGGGAAAACGAAGACATGAGTCCTGGGGAAACGATGGTCACTGTTGGAGCCTTCCTGTCCCCCGAAACGGGGGGTGTTGGCGTTGGTGCAGGAACCGTCGTCCCTGTTGGCGTTGGCGTTGGTTTCGCCGTCGGCGTCGCAGTCGCCTTCCTTGTCACCGTGAATGCCTTGATGCAGGCATTCCCGTTCTGCACGACACGTGAAAGGTCAGTCCATGTTTTTCCATCGCTGCTTATGTAACTCTCCCCGGAGTGGGCATTCGCCTGGCTCGAGTAGCCGTTCATCGGATACTCGACTGCAAGGGGATACCCGTATCCGGGTGTCGTCAGCCTGATAATGACCGAGAATTTTTCCCCCTTTTCGAGGGCAACCGGGTTTTCCAGGGCAACGGTGTGGTAACCGGCAAAGGGAATCGTCCCGGAACTGACCACCTGCGAGAATTGCCCTCTCGGCCCGACGGATGGATTTTTACTAATCTCAATCTCGTACGATGTCCCTTTTATCGGCGTATAGAAACTCACTGCACGGAGCTCTTCGTTTCCTGTTGCAGAAAAGACATTTGCAGCATAGAGTGTCGCATCCCCGGCACCGACACTCGTGACCCATCCGAGGGGGTCATAGCTGTACATCCGGTCATAGTCCGATGTTTTCTCCGGGAAAAACTGGATCAGTTCCTTTCCGATAACCGTATCATAATAGGAAACGTAGAAATATCCCCCTTCGCCCCAGTCTTCTCCCCAGCTGTTCCTCACGATGAACGCACCGTCACCTGGTGGCGTGACGGCGAAGTTAAACCTGCTGTAGGTATCGTCCCATCCCACGATATCGATGGCATGGTTCTGGATGGACGACCCGGGATAGTAGTAGGAATACCTGCCGGGTGAATAATACGATTTTTCCCAGCGGATTGACGAGTAAACAGCTCCATTATCCCTGATCGCCTGCTTGATGTAACCATTGTCAAGCGGCCCCTGCCTCGACGGGAGGAAGGATATCTCCTGGACATGCTGGAGGACGGGCGCGTTCCGGACAACCCTCGTTCCTGATTCCTGGTAGGGATCGGCTGTCTCACTGACAGGTCCCGCCCACCGCGACAGGTAAGCGGCAGCCATAAGGTAATTTCCACCCTGGCAGGGAGAAAGGTCAAAACCGTGGGTATTTTTCAGGTTGTTCTCGGAAAAATCCCACGAAGAACCGGGCAGGTTCGTTGACTCGAGCGATCCGTACGTTGCAAAGGCCCAGCAGGCACCGCATTGTCCCTGTTCCTTGACTGGTGTCAGCTTTCCTGCCGCCCGGAGATCAAACGTCGCAGGGGCGTATGCCGTTGCATATCCCGTTGCATATCCTGTGGCCTGCAGGAGAGTTCCCGTCCTGCTCCTGACCGTATCCCCCCCGGATTCCAAGGATCCAACCGACGAAAGGAAGACGATATCGATCGGTGAGGGGATGAGCCCGAGTGAATCATCACCAGTATCCTTCCCTTCCCTGTTTCCGGAAGAGTTCCGTGATTTCAGTCGTTCAATACTATCCTTGAAATCCTTGTTTGCGGGTGCCATCTTGTATTTCCTGATGGCTTCGCGGATATCTTCAAGCTCCTGCTGCGCTTCCGGAGAAAAAAGCGAGGGAGACTGACCGTCTCCCCGGTAAACGGTCGTGTTGACCTTTCCCAAAAAAACAGGCGCGAGATCTCGTGAAATAGTGACAGATTTCAGGGGAACGCTCACATTCGGAGCAGGTGCAAGTCGCACGAGCAGCCCGGCGTCTCCTGCCATTGAATGATTATTCAAACCAGCTCCTGAAAAAAAAGCGCTGTCTTTTTCCCCTTCACCCGGGCCTGCAAGTGCCGGGGAGAACGCCAGGAATGCAACTCCAACGATGCAGATCAAAAAAACAATTTGTCTGTTATGCATCATGATTACCTCTTTTCTCCATGCAACCGGATATTCGTGGTTTTTTGGATATTTCGTCTCTTCCGGGGCCTTTTTATGTCCCGGCGAACCCGCAATGTCCGATCGTGTTCACTTCATACCAAAAGGGGTACTGTTATTTAAAATAATGGGATGAGGCGGGTTCACTCCTGTTTTTCGTCTTTGGAAGGACTTTCACTTTTTTGTGTTGAGCCCTCTTCTCCTCCGGTCTCCTTCTCCCTCTTTTCAACCCTTCTTCCCAGGAAAAATGCAATGACGGCGAGGATGACGAGAATTGCAACAAGACCGAGCATGACCTCCTGTGAGGGTGCCGCCTGCCCGTGCGGGGTGTTCGCCACAGGTTGCGACGATGATGTCTCTTCCGTTGTCATGCGATAATTGGGATCCGGGGTGACAGGGACAGAAACGCGGAGGTCGAGATTGGTTACTCCTCCGGGTGAATATGCAAAAACAGACTGCCATTCGCTTTCCGTGCCCGCCGGGCGGACCTCTGCCCTGACACCCCCCACGAAGAAGGCAAGTTCAGTGCCGGGCTCCACCGTGCCCTGGGCGGCGAGGCGTGGTTTGAACGGGTCCGGTGATCCATACCCTCCCTCATTCGAATAGACGGGGTTTCCGGGTACCCCTTTCCTTATACCCGGCGCATCGACTTCGACAGGCACGCCTGCCGGAACCGGTGACCCTGCCGCAGTAATGGTGCCGTAAAACGAATGCGGGATCAACGGCTGGGATATACCGGTTTCAGCCGGGAGAGAAGGCACCTCTGCCGCGCTGACCGTCAAAAGAGCGATCATGAATACGAGGAATCCGGCGATCAGGAATAGTGATTTCATAGTACCCAATCCACCTGTAATATCAGGACATTTGCCCTGTTTCCCATTAAATCTTCCCCAAAAAAAAGGTTCAAATCTTACGGGCGCGGTCGATCTTTCCTGCAGCAAGCCTGTCGACTGCTTCCCGGTCAACATCGGGACCCCTCTCGAGACTGCCCAGAGCCATTGCCTCGTCAAGGAAGAACTGACCTTCCCCGGTCCTCACGATCAGAGTCGTGTATCCCCGGGGACTCCCCACGGCTCCCGCCGAGATGTCAGAATGGATGGCGGTAAAATCCGTGCAAAAATGACATCCGGGCCGGATTGCCTCTTTCAGGTCACTCATGGGGAAGGCAATCTTCTCCTTTTTCCTTGTTGTGATCTCGAGTTTCCCGCGCACGTCGATGCGTTGTATGTCTGTTGTTTTCAGGTTATGCCTTTTTTCGAGGATATCCCCGACAAGGATGCGGTAATCGAACGTCTCGGTGCAGAAGAGTCCGACCGAGAGCCTTATCCGTGTACCAAACGGTTTGAGGAGGTCATTGTCGCTTGCCTTTATCTGGTGTACCGCCCTGATCACGCACGGGACTCCCACGATGGCAATTTTCTTCAGTTTCATGTCGATGACCGCAGTCTTGAGCGCCGCAACGAGGGGGACCCACCAGTTGTACCGGCTCCCTGCAGTCTCCCTGACCTTTCCTGCCGTGGTAAGGACAACCGAGCGGGGAAGTAATGTCAGCCTGTCTGCCGTAACGGTCACAACCCCGTCGATCAGTCCCTGCTCCAGCAATGTGGAGAGGATTGCGGTCACTGCGCCGCCGGCCTGCTTCCCGGGTATTTCCATTGTCGCCCGTGCAGACAGTATCTCCCTGTAGTTCCCCCATTTTTCCGGAATCACCACTCCCGTCCGCGGACATGCATCGTAGCAGGCACCGCAGGGCACCTCGTCGTTCTCTTTTTTGCAATAACCGATATTGCGTGGCCGGAGGCCTCCCCCGGGCTCGTCGAAGCAGATTGCATCTGCAGGACATACAGCCACGCATGCCCCGCAACCCGCGCAGGTGCCCCTTTCCCAGACCTCTTTCCGGAGATCTATGTAACTGTGTTCCGCCATCCCGGTATTCACTCCCACGTGTACTTGTTTGCAAACGGCCGGCTGCTGGAGGGGACAATCTCAGTGTACCTGTCCCGGAGGAGGGGATCGGGGTCCAGGGAGAAAACATCCGCAAACTCCTTGATGAGTGGCTGGATTTCCCGGTACCCCTCCCCGGAAAGCGGTCTTTGAGCCGCCCCCACCCCCAGGCACCGGTCATCGAGGGGGCCGCCCCTGATGACTATCCTTCCCCCGTGTATCCCCGACCCGATACCCCTCTCTTTCCCGGAATTTTTCCCGGGGTCCCCGAGGGCAAGGATGAGTCCGCCTGCCATGTATTCTCCCAGGTACGACCGGAATTCTCCCCCGATGACAAGGACCGGGCATTTGTCCTGGTACTGTTTCATATGGATGCCTCCCCTGTACCCGATGGTATCCCTGACAAAGACCTTACCTCCCCGCATCGAGTGGGCAACCGCATCGCCCGCGCTCCCATGGATGATGATCATGCCGCCGTCCATCGTGTTTCCTGGTGCATGGTCGCAATTGCCATAAACGATGCAGGTCGGCCCGCTCATGAACATACCCAGGTCTCCACCGGGAATTCCATGGATGATGATCGTTGCACGACCTCTTACACCGTCTGCAATGAACCTCTGCCCCATGACACCTGTGATGATTATTTCGTCCGCACCCGCTCCGATCGCCTCCCGGATCCGGCGGTTGAGCGGAGTGTAGTGCATGCCGGCTGCATCGATGGTCACTCTCGTCATACCAGGTTCATGCCCCCACCGGTTTGATATCGAGAACCCGCATGATCGATTCATCGAGAAGGTAGCCCCTCAGCCGGTCCCTGTTCCCCCTCAGGCTCTCGATGCTGTTGATACCTGCCGCCCCCATCAGTTCGGACAGCTCGAGGGTCCATGCATGGATGAGGTTTGCGACGTTTCGTGACGCAACGGCCGGGTCGAGCCGGGCGACGAGATCCGGACGCTGCGTGGCGATTCCCCAGGGGCACAGGCCCCGGTAGCACGTCCCGCAGACCCTGCATCCCATTGCAACGAGGGCTGCCGTCCCGATGTAGACGGCATCGGCTCCCAGGGCGATCACCTTTGCAACATCCGCGCTCTCCCTGATACCCCCGCTCGCGATGATCGAGACCTCGTTGCGGATCCCCTGGGAACGGAGCTTTGCATCCACACTGGCGACCGCCGCCTCGATGGGGATACCGACATGGTCCCGGAAGACCCGGGGAGCAGCCCCGGTCCCACCCCGGAAACCATCGATGACAACCGCGTCTGCCGAAGACCTCGCTATGCCGGCGGCTATTGCCGCGGAGTTATGAACCGCTGCAATCTTTACGAAAACGGGTTTTTTCCATTCCGTGGCTTCTTTGAGGCTCCGGACGAGCTGTTTGAGGTCTTCGATACTGTAGATGTCATGGTGGGGTGCCGGGCTGATGGCATCGCTTCCGAGCGGTATCATCCGCGTCGAGGAGACGTCCTCGCATACCTTTTCGCCGGGCAGGTGCCCTCCAATTCCGGGTTTCGCACCCTGCCCGATCTTTATCTCTATTGCGGCTCCCCTCTCCAGGTAGTTGATGTCGACGCCGAACCTCCCTGACGCCACCTGGACGATCATGTGGTCCTGGTAAGGGTAGAGCGACGGGTGGAGCCCCCCTTCTCCCGTTCCCATGAACGTTCCGGACTCCCTGACGGCCATTGCGATGCTCTTCTGCGCGTTGAGACTGATCGCTCCATAACTCATGTGACCGACCATGATGGGAGTAGCGAGTTCCAGGTTGGGTGCAAGGTTCGTCACAAGCGTCTGGCAGTCGCCGTCGTCCCTGAATTCGAGTCTCCCCGGTTTCTTGCCGATGTATGTCCGCAGTTCCATGGGTTCGCGCAGCGGGTCGATGCTTGGGTTGGTCACCTGGCATGCATCGAGTACCAGGCTGTCGAATATGATGGGATAGGGTTTTGCGTTACCCATCCCTGCAAGGATAATTTTTCCCGTTCGCGCCTGGTTGTAGATCGACTCCCGGGCCTCCTCTGTCCAGACGGGATGGCTCCTGTAATCGACGGGACGTTCCCTTATGCTGATTGCATCCCGGGGGCACATCGCGATGCACCTGTGGCAGGCCACGCACTTGCGCGAGTTCACGTGGATCGTGTCGTTCTCCTTCTTGAAAACGTCGTAGGGGCAGTTTTCAACGCACCTCCCGCAGAGCATGCACCGCGAGTCGTCCACTACAATCCTGAACCTGACCGGTACGCTCCCGATGGTCATTTCCCAAGCCTCCCGACGACGGGTTCCCCGGCTCTCGGCATGAATACCTCATCGAGGCCGGGCTCCATGGTGCGGATGGCAGCTTCCTCGCTCGAGATGTACAGGCGGGAACCCGCTATCCCGCAGACGAGCGGGCGGAGCTTGATCCGATCCGTGAAACCGACGATGCCGTCCCTTTGAGCCACAACGATCGCAAAGGGACCGTTCATCATGGCAGAACCGTATGCAAGGCGGACTGCCTTGTAAAGAGTTCTTTCTTTCGCATCCATCCGGTCTATATCGTCCCAGAACGGGGGGGCAAGGGCTTTCACAGCCATTTCAGGGCGCAGGCCGTGCCTGCGCACGAGCAGGTCGAAGAGATAGGCAACGACTTCCGTGTCCGTGTACATCGTGCACCTGTATCCATAACTCTCGATGAACCGCCTGTTTGTCCCGTAAGAGGTGATCTCCCCGTTATGGACGACACTCCACCCGAGGAGGTTGAAGGGGTGTGCACCTCCCCACCAGCCCGGGGTATTCGTCGGGTATCGGTTGTGCGCAAGCCAGATATACCCGCTGTAGTCCTGGATACGATAGAAGTCGGCCACATCCTCCGGCCAGCCTGCTGCCTTGAATATCCCGACATTCTTCCCGGATGCGTACACAAGGGCGCCGGGGATCGTCGTGTTGATCTTCATCACGAGGTGCATCACGATGTCGTCTTCCGGTGTTTCGCTCCTTGGCATGAGGGAGGGATCCGGCTTGAAAAAGTAGCGCCAGGGCGTGTGCACTTTCCGGATATTCCTGTTCTCGTAAGTCGGGATTTCCTCCTCGTGCACGACAGTGCCCCAGTTCCCGAGCTCCCGGTCGACTGCAGCCTTCGATTCGTGGACTGCATCAAAGAAGACATGGATGGCGTAATAATCTGCAAATTCGGGAAAGGCCCCGTATACTGCGTATCCTGCTCCTTCTCCGCTCCCCCGCTCGTCCATCATGGAGAGGGCCGAGCGAATTTTCGTGCCGTCCATTGAGCACCCGGCACGATCAATAACAGCGATTATTCCACACATGTCGACCACGGTATGTCATGGCAGAGAGGTGACACTGGTGATTCTCTCCTTCCCGGTAACGTGCGACCTTTTACATTAAATATATAACTGATAAGGTAGAAGTTAATTTCCATATGCGGAAGAACACCGTATCCGAGATGCTGGAGAAGATTGAGAACGACGATGTCAAGTTCCTCCGCCTCCAGTTCACCGATATCCAGGGAATGCCCAAAAACGTTGCAATACCCGTGCAGCAGGCAGAAAAGGCATTGACCGAAGGTATCTGGTTTGACGGTTCCTCGATAGAGGGTTTTGCACGGATCGAAGAATCAGACATGCTTTTGAAACCCGATCCGGCGACATACGCAATACTTCCCTGGAGACCTGCAGAAGCAAGGGTTGCCCGCTTCATCTGTGATGTTTATACGTATGGAAACAAGCCTTTCGAAGGGGACCCGCGGTACATCCTGAAAGTCCAGATCGAACAGGCAAAGAAGATGGGTTTTACCTTCAATACAGGTCCCGAACTTGAATTTTTCCTCTTCAAGATGGTCGACGGGAGGCCCTCGACCAATTACCAGGACTACGGGGGGTACTTTGACCTTGCACCCACCGATGCTGCCGAAGACGTCCGGAGGGACATCGTTTTTGCACTCACCCAGATGGGTTTTGAGATCGAGGCATCCCACCATGAAGTGGCAGAGAGCCAGCACGAGATCGATTTCAAGTACAGTGACGCTCTCGATACTGCTGACAAGGTGATCACATTCAAGTTTGCGACAAAGACCCTCGCACTTGCAAAGAACCTTCATGCAACATTCATGGCCAAGCCCATCGCGGGTATCAACGGCAGCGGCATGCACACTCACGGTTCCCTCTCGAAGAACGGAAAGAACGCGTTTTATGACCCCAATGCAAAGGACGGGCTCTCGGATACCGCGATGTACTATATCGGCGGTATTCTCGCCCATGCAAAGGCAATAACGCGTGTTGCAAACCCGACCATCAACTCGTACAAGCGACTCGTCCCGGGTTACGAAGCCCCGGTCTACATTACATGGAGTGCCACGAACAGGTCAGCCCTCGTGAGAGTTCCGGCCGCCCGGGGCAACAGTACGCGGGCCGAGTTCCGGAGCCCTGACCCGATGTGCAACCCGTACCTCTGCTTTGCTGCAATGCTTGCCGCAGGCCTTGACGGGATCAAGAAAAAGATCATGCCCCCAGAGAGTACCGACGTCAATATCTACCACCTGACCGAAGCAGAGAGAAAGAAACGCGGGATCGAGATGCTTCCCGGGAGCCTGACAGAGGCAAATGCGGCACTCAACAACGATCCTGTCATCTCCAAGGCAATGGGGGCGCATATCATGGAAGGTCTCAATTCCATCGCACAACTGGAAACGGACCTGTTCCGTCTTGCCGTCCATCCCTGGGAACTGGACAGGTATCTCGCAATTTATTAAAAACTCCCTTTTTTCAAAAAGCATTCAATTCCCGACTTTGTATCATAATTTGAAAAATCATAAATCCGTTTGGGAGTTCTTCACTTTTTTAGTCAATGCGCTCCAGCTGCCTTTCCAAAAAAACAGGAAAGAAAAGGTGTGAATGGAAAGGATAAAAAAATAAATTTATATGATGTAGAACACAATTTCTATCAATCAACCGGAGGAGTGGAGAAGGGTCCCCTGGAGGACACTCCCCCTGACGTTTGATTCCAAGGAAAAACGGAGAAGAAGAAAAATGGCTCTTGATTCCGGGACGACTGCCTGGCTCCTGATATCAACTGCCCTCGTCATGCTCATGACACCGGCTGTTGGTTTCTTTTACGGAGGACTGGTAAGGAGGAAGAACTTCATCTCGATGGTTGCCCTCTCCTTCATCGTCTTTGCCCTCGTGAGTATCCAGTGGGTCATACTGGGGTACTCGCTTGCATTTGGTGGAGACATCGGGGGACTGATTGGCAACCTGCAGCATTTCGGACTCGAGGGACTGGATCCCGGCCAGGGAGACACCGCGTACCCACCTCTCCTCTTCGTGGCATTCCAGCTTGTCTTTGCAACCGTGACGATGGCAATCGTAACATCCGGGTTCGCAGAGAGGGTACGCCTGTCGGCATTCGTCATTTTTGTCCTCCTCTGGACGACACTCGTCTATGACCCCCTGGCACACTGGGCATGGGGTGGGGGCTGGACGATGGGATTGGGCTCCCTTGACTTTGCCGGCGGGACGGTGGTGCACATCAGTTCCGGGTTTGCAGCACTCGCTGTCGCCCTCGTGATCGGGAAAAGGGCTGGTTTTGGCCAGTACACGATGGAACCCCACAACATCCCGATGACGCTGCTTGGGGCTGCTCTCCTCTGGTTCGGCTGGTTCGGGTTCAATGCAGGGTCAGCCCTTGCAGCAAACGGGCTTGCTGCCAATGCTTTCCTCGTCACGAATACATCGGCTGCGGCAGGTGCCCTCGCCTGGCTCTTTGCAAGCTGGATCAGGGGCAAACCAAGTTCACTCGGCATGGTGAGTGGTGCTATAGCCGGTCTCGTGGCAATTACGCCTGCAGCTGGGTTCGTGACCGTTCCTGCTTCGATTGCAATCGGTATCGCAGCCGGTTTGCTGTGCTATGCCTGCATGCTCTGGCGTATCAACAAAGGCCTCGATGAGAGCCTCGATGCATGGTCCATCCATGGCATGGGAGGCCTCTGGGGGGCCATAGCGACGGGCATCTTCGCTGCCGCGGCTGTCAACGGTTTCTCGGGCCTGATAGAGGGGAACGTCCAGCAGTTCGTTGCAAACGCCATCGGGGCCCTTGCAGCTCTTGCATATGCCTTTATTGTCACGTACATCCTTGCCCTCGCCATCGACAGGGTCATCGGGCTGCGGGTCTCAGAAGAGGAAGAATACGTCGGGCTTGACCTCTCCCAGCATGGAGAGAGGGTATAGAGGGAGATGATATCCATGATGATGGTAAAAGCCATAATCCGGCCGGAGCGACTTGAGTTCGTCAAACAGGCACTTGAAAAGGCGGGTATCAACGGGATGACCATCCGCGAGGTGCAGGGAAGAGGTGACCAGAAAGGGATTACCCTGACCTACCGGGGTGGGAAAATGAACGTTGATTTTATCCCCAAGACCATGCTCGATGTCATCGTGGCAGATGAAATGGCAGAAAAAACCGCAGAGATCATCATGAACGCTGCCCGGACGGGAAAGGTTGGAGACGGGAGAATCTTTGTCCTGCCGGTCATAAAGTCTTTCAGGATCAGGACCGGGGAAGAGATCCACTGATCCTCCTTTTTCCCGCGGAAATGATCTCATTTTCGACGAATCATTCCATGTCATGATCTTTTTATGGGAAAGTTTTCCCCTCCTTTTCCTCGAATCCTGCTGGGATCCGGATTCACCAGTATCAATGGGTTCGGGCCGATGAAAGATCAAAATTCATTTGGAGAGGGAGATCGCTTCAGCCCGGAGCGCGGTATGTGATTCCTCTCCAGACGGGCGGCCGACTTTCATTTCCCGATGCATGAAAGGGACATGGGTCACCATGAAGCACAATTCTTAAATGGCAAACCGGTGCACTTTCAACAGTTTGACTCAAAAGGACAACGACAGCGGATCCTCGCACCCCCTCGCCACTATTCTCCTGGTCGCAATCACACTTCTTCTCGCCTTACTCGTGCTCCTCTTGTGTCCCAGTCTCCAGTTTGATTTCGGCGAGGTGGTAAAGCCCCCGTCCTTCATCGAGATCCGGTCCATCATCCACACAAATGATCAGGGTGCCCTCAATTACGATTCCAAGGTAGTCCTCTTCCACAACGGGACAAAGTCCTATCTCAATGACGATCTGACGGCGACCTTTTACCGGAACGGGGATAAACTCCCGTGCGTGATCGAGACACTCAACGGTTTCAAATTCATCAAGACACACCATTTTGGAGTCCAGACGATTGGCGGGACAGGATGTCGGGAGGACAAGTGGAACCCCAGCGAAAAGATCGCTATTGACTTTGTGGACGGGACATTTCACCCCGGAGACACCATCACCGTCGAGATTTACCAGAAACCAAAAAACATTCTGATATCCCGTTTCAGCAAAACGGGCTGATTTGACTCTTTTCTTCCTATCCTATAAGACCAGTTGGATTGTGGAGCAAAGTTATTTACCCCGGATGCAGAGGGCTGGGTATGGACCAGGACACAATCCATGATCGGGAAGCGATCCTCCGCATCACGTCAAAGGCAATCGACATCCTGAACCGGAGGTTTCACAGCGCCCAGGGAACGGAAGTCGTTGCCCTTGCAGAACAACTCAGGGAGATGGCACGGCTGCACATGGAACTGCAGGAAAACGAGGTCGGAAAACCGGAAGGTTAAAACGAAAAGAACCAGGCTGGAGGAAATAAACCGGAAAGTAAAGGGGAACCGATAATTCGCAGTAAGAAAATCTTTGCTTTCAATTTTCCCTACTGAAAAGATCCCTGCGCAATGAATCTGAATCCCAAAAATGCCCATAATCGATAAATTTGACGATAAATCGTAACAGGAACAAGCCTGCGCAGAATAGAGGAATTGAACTTTCTGTCCCAGAGCCTTTGGGGGGAATCGAACCCCCGACCTACACCTTACCAAGGTGTCGCTCTACCGACTGAGCCACAAAGGCACGATGTGAGAACAATAATCGACGTGAACCGTTTAAAAGATTGCGGAAAAAGCCTCCCCGGTGCCCCGTAAAAAGGATCCCGGTGGTCGATTGCGGGCACCGGCCCCCACCCCATCGCATGTCATGCCTGCAACCTGTCGAGTGCACGGATACTCTCGTCCGTTCCTTCGAGCGTCGACACCTCGATCACGGGCACTGCATTGTCCCTCCGGATGGCACGCATCACGGGATGGAAATCTATGGTGCCCCTGCCGACCGGGAGGTGCGAATCCTCGTTCCCGTCGTTGTCGTGGATATGAACGTGGGAGATGCTTGCCTCGAGGAACCCGGGAAGGCAGTGGTTGAGGTGGGCATGACCCACGTCGAGGGCAAGGCCGATACCATCGATGATCCCGAGTTCCGAGGGGTCGCGCAGGAAGAAATAGTTCCAGTTTCCCATGTTCTCGATGTAGAACGTGATACCCCCCTCCGATGCCCGTTGTGCCAGTTCGTGGATCGACCGCTCCATCTGGCGGAGTGCCGGTTCCCTCTCCTGTTCCCATGCGAAGTACCCGGGATGGATGACAACAGGAGCTCCCACCTCACCGGCGACGTCGAAACAGTTACCGATCACCTCGACGCTTGCTCTCCGGATCGGTTCGAGGAGGCTTGCGATATTCACCCCGCGGGACGGTGCGTGGAACGTATAACGAAAAGGGAAGGATTCGAGGATATCCGTGGACTCGATATGGTGGGGGCCGTCGTCCATTATCTCCACGAGATCGGTCCGGGTCGAGAGCTCCTCGAGGGCGTGGGCGAGGGGGTGCCGGTGGAGGCAGAACGTGGAGATTCCATACATACCTTCCCGTCATGCAGGAGAAACGAAATAGGTTGTGATGGTGACCCTCCCCAAAAAAAGAATGTTTATGGTTTGTCCTTTATATGCACATCCATCTGCGGGAACGGGATCTCGATCCCTTCCTGTGCAAACCGGTCCGCGATCATCATGTTCAGAGCGTCCTTTGTTTCGAAGGTGAGGGAAAAGTCATTGCACCAGACGACGAGCTGGAAATTGAGACTCGACGCACCGAATTCGAGGAAATACACGATGGGACGGGGTTCGGTGAGGATGAAGGAATACTCCTTCGCCGCGTCCATCGCAATATCGAGGAGGACCTCCCTGACCTTTTTCACGTCGGACCCATAGGCCACACTGACGGGGAGCCTGACCTTTATCCTTGGTTCGGGCATGGCGTAATTCACGACGTAGTTGTTCACGAGTTTTGAGTTCGGTATCGTGACGATCTGGTTGTCAAGCGTCCTGATCCGCGTGCTCCGGGGACCCACGTGAATCACATCGCCGTAATACTGGTCTATCTGGATGCGGTCATTCAACCGGAACGGCTTGTCGATTGCAATCAGGGCACCGCCAAAAAAGTTCGAAAAGATGTCCTGGGCAGCCAGGGCAAGTGCCAGCGTGATGATTCCTGCTCCCGCAAGGAGGGGTGTGATATCTACCTCCAGGGTGTGGAGGATGAGCAGGAAGGCGACAAACCAGATGACGTACTTTGCCACGATGAGGCCGAGGGCAACCATCCGGTCATCGAGATCGGTTGCGGTGGCTGCAGAAAGCTTGTGCCCGTACGTGCTGATGAAATTGTAGGCAAAGCTCGAGAGTGCCCAGGCCCCGAGAATGATGTATATCGCGTCGAAGTACTTGCTATCCACGATCCATCCAAGTGCCGGGGGGATGTCCGCGACCTGGAGGGCCAGGTACAGGGTGACGAGAAACGTTGCAATGACAGCCGGCGTCCCGAGGGCTGCAATAACAATATCATCAATCTTTGAATCTGTTTTCTCTGCTCTCTTCTGGAGCCAGCCCATAAGGAAAAAAAGGACGATGGCAACAAGAGCACCCATGATGATGACGATGAGTGCAGGAAAATTCCCGTGCATTCCAAGAATATCGGGGATGACCGGTTGGGTCGTATTAAGTCCAGCCTCTCCTGCCATAACAGTATGATTATCAGTCTGTATACTAAATAATTCATCTTAAATGGTTTCCGTGGGAAGAGAAATAGCCGGGAAACTGAAGGAACTGGTCGACCGTGACCTCTCGTTCATGCATATCTGCGGCACGCACGAGGCAGCCATATCGCGTGCCGGCCTCCGCAGGGTGCTCCCGCAACAGATGAAGATTGTCATGGGACCAGGGTGCCCGGTCTGCATCACTCCGCAGGGGGAGATCGATGCCGCCCTCGAGCTTGCCGGGAGGGGCTTTGCGATAGCCACGTACGGAGACCTCCTCCGCGTTCCGGGGAGCAGGGAGTCCCTCGAATCCTCGGGTGGCGATGTGCACGTGGTCCAGGGCGTGCACAGGGCTGTCGAGATTGCAAAACAAACCGACAAGGAAGTTGTCTTCATCTCCGTCGGGTTCGAGACCACGGCACCCACCGTCGCGGCAACGATCCTTTCCGAACCGCCAGAGAACTTCAGCATTCTCTCCTGTCACCGCCTCGTTCCCCCTGCCATGAAATGGCTCCTCGAACAGGGCGAGGCCAATCTCCAGGGATTCCTCCTCCCGGGGCACGTATGCACGGTTGCCGGGTATAAGGAATACGAGCAGTTCCCTGTCCCGCAGGTCGTTGCAGGGTTTGAACCGGAAGACATCCTCCTTGGTCTCCTCATGCTGGTCGAACAGGTCAGGAAAGGGGAGGCCCGCGTCGAGAATGCCTATCCGCGGGCGGTGACGAGGGAGGGAAACGTCAGGGCCCAACAGCTGATGTACGAGGTCTTCGAACCCACGGACGCGGAATGGAGGGGTTTCCCCGTCATTCCCAGGTCAGGCTTGAAACTCAGGAAAAAGTTCGAGCAGTATGATGCCCAGAAAAAGTTTGACATCTCCTTCCGCCACGTGACGAAGCATACCGCATGCCTCTGCGACAAGGTACTGCGGGGTCTCGTATCACCAACGGACTGCCGCCTTTTCGGAACCGCATGCACCCCGCGGACACCCGTCGGGCCCTGCATGGTCAGCCACGAAGGGGCCTGCCGGATATGGTTCACGTACCGCTCGCGGGAGGAATGAAGACCCCGCTCTTCCTGCTCCGGGACCAGCGAAGCCGGTCGCAAGGCGGGAAGGGGTTTTCCCTCTTTCTCCCTGAAAACCTATTTACCCAAGAAAGCGCCAATTATTACAGTCCAGCCCCGGTAGGGTAGTGGATATCCTGGGAGCCTCCGGAGCTTCCGACCCGGGTTCAAATCCCGGCTGGGGCGTCACCCATTCACCTTTAACAAGATCCTTTTCCTTCCCCGGAACTTCAGAGCCGGGTTTTCTGCATCGTCTCCGCGTGACCTGCAGGATGCGGGCAAGCCCCCGCAGGGGACGCTTTCATAAACCCTGAAAGCCAACCACACAAGGGAATACAGGCGGTTCGTTGGCGTAACCATGCAGGAAATCCCTCGGATACCCGGGTTGTACAGGACGTTTCTTGGAAAAACACTTGACTCAATGGAACGGATGGAGAGCGAGATTGGCACCCTGTCCCGGTTCATCGATGAGGCTTGCGCCGTGCACATCTTCGGTTTCGGGAGGAGCGGGACAGCGGCACTTGCCATGGCGATCCGGTTGCGCCATTTCCTGGCACCGGAACGACAGGTCTTCTGGCTCGGCGACGAGGTCAGGGACCCCATCCGGAAAGATGACCTCGTCATTCTCTTCTCGGGTTCGGGAACAAGGGAAGAGGTCCTCCACTTCCTCCGGAAAGCAGAGGCGGCAGGGGCTCATTGTGTTGTTGTGACGGGGTCTCCCGGATCGACCCTTGCAGGGGGCGCCCGGCTCACGATCGTGCTCCCGTCCATGGAGGCCGGTGTGTGTTACGGCGGGGGTGATTTCGAGATTGCCGCCTGGACTTTCCAGGAAGTCTTCCTCACCATGTATGGCCGATCACGGTCTGTCCCGGACGGGAAGGTGACCACCAACCATGTCTGATCGTGCAGGTTCTCATCCGTACCGGGAGAAGAAACACGCCCCCCATTCGAGCTTCTCTCCGGGTTTCAAGGCCTTAAGGTGCGGGTCTGCGTGATCCTCGCAGACCTTCGACGCACAGCAGCCCATCACCTGTATCCCGATTGCCGCCCTGCCGCATACATCGCATTTTTCCGGTTTTTCAACCATTTTTCCCTCTCTCCTGTCCCCTTTCTCCCGGGCGGTAATCAAGCCACCGGGTGCGGGCAGGTGGCACCTGCATAATCTTTATTATTCTGGCACGCGATATGTGGCATGCTAGACAGGTGACCATGATTTCTCACGTGGTCGCCTATTTATTGTCTGGCACCCTCCATGTGGACGGTTTTGCAGCCCTCCACGCCTTGAATGGCCTGGTCATCCGGTATCAACTCCCCAAACGACCGCACCGGGTACCTCGCGGTCGATACCGGGATGACCTCTGGCTTTTCCCATCGCTTCCCGGGCAGGCAATGTTTTTTCTGCACCAGGTACTATCCGCAGTTTTCCCCGAAAAAATGCAGGGCATGAAACACTCGCTCTCCTCAAAAGAACTTTTCTGTTGCTATTTCAGGCAAAACAGTTCTATTTCAGCTCTTTGCGCATCGGAGTGGGCTCACTTGCCCGGTTAAAATGAAGAAGAGGTTTCCTTTTCACCGATGGAAATGTATTTCGGGGCACCGCTTCACGAAGAAGAATCTCTGGGAGATTTTTCCGGGTCATCATCCCAGGAAAAGATGTCAGGATCCAGGGATCCGATGATGGAGAGGACAAGGATACATGTAAACTGCATGACGAGTGCCTGGAACGCAAGTGCAGCAATCCTGTCCCCCAATCCCATCCCCATCATCAGGAGACCGGCAAGGGGATAACAGGCACCCAGACCCAGGGCCGCACCCGGGATCCACCTCTTTTCCCGACGGAGGAACCCTGCAAAAAGCCCGGTCAGGATTCCCCCCAGGGTATAGAAGGGGACGAAGACAGCTGGTTCCTGGCCTGCGAGCCCTGCAGAGAGCCCGACGAGGCCCCCGCCGACGGGGCCGGCCAGGACTCCCCCGCAGATAACGAGAATGTCCCGTGGGTCAAAGACCGGGGCTGACCCGACCGTGAGCTGGAGGGAGAAATACCCGGCGATGAACGAACCCGTCCAGAGGGAGAGGATTACCCCGGCTTTCCGTGCCAGCCGGGTCCGGCCTGTGTCATCCATTTCTCTTATTCGTTCGGACGGTCCTCCCTAAAAGGTTGCCGGAAAATCCATCGACCGGCAGGAAAATGCAGCCTGGTTTGCAACAATCCATATGTTTCAGGAAGGCAACCATGATAGGAGAAGGTTTCTCCCATGCAGGTCCCCGGACGGCTCGAGACAGAAAGGCTTCACCTGCGTCATTTTACCGCAGCCGATGCCCCCTTTGTCGTGGATCTCGTTTCCGACCCTGCGATTCCTGCAGGCGTCCTTGAACTGCCGTTCCCCTATACTCTTGACGATGCGATGGAATGGATCTGCCAGCTGGAACAGGGGAGGGAGAGTGGAACGGAATATACATTTGCCGTCAGCGAACGGCACCGGGGAACTCTCGCAGGTGCTGCATCCCTCCGGGTCAACTGCGAACACTCCCATGCAGAACTCGGGTACTGGATTGGCAGAAATTTCAGGGGGAAGGGGTATGCCAGGGAAGCCGCATCTGCGCTCCTTGAATTCGGGTTCTTCGGGCTGGGACTCCACAGGATTTATGCCCGGCACCTGGCGTGGAACACTGCCTCGGCCCGCGTCCTTGCCGGTATCGGCCTTACCCATGAAGGGACGATGCGCGGTCATGCCCTGAAATGGGGATCGTTCCACGATATCGAGGTTTATGGGATATGCATCGATGAGTACTTCAGAAAGCATGCTGACCGGAAGGAGAAGCGTATACACGGAACGACGGGAGGGCCATGAATGCGGAAGAAGCTTCCCGTCCTGATATCGGTCCCGCACGGGGGAACCCTCCTCCCGGGCGAAATCAGGGACAGGGTGTGCCTCGATGACCGGGCACTCTCCTATTACAGCGACCCGGCAACGCAGGACCTGTATGACATGAGGGGGCTCGCCACTGCCTTCCTGCATTCGGACGTATCCAGGGTGATAATCGATCTCAACAGGCCGCCCTACCACCTCCCGCCGAAGTACCCTGACGGCGTGGTCAAGACGAAAACGTCGCTTGGTCACCCGGTCTGGAAGGAGGAACGGCGACCGGACCTCGCATGTATCCACAGGCTCCTCCTCGGGCACTATTTTCCCTACCATGCGGAAGTGGACCGGCTCCTCCTCTCCGGGAAGGTCTCGGTTGCTCTCGACTGCCACTCGATGGTGCCCCTGGGGCTCCCGGGACAACCCGACGAGGGGAAAAGGCGGCCCCTTTTCTGCCTCTCCAATAACGGTGACGCCGAGGGGAATTCACGACCGGGAGCTCTTTCGACCTGCCCGGCGGAATGGATCCAGGCCCTCAGGGACTCGGTTCAGGACCACTTCGGCGGAGGGGGGAGTGTCTGGATCAACCACCCGTTCCATGGCGGCTTTATCATGAACGCGCATTACTGGCACACGGGGATACCCTGGATCCAGCTCGAGATGAACAGGTCTCTCTATGAAGGGGAAAATTCGAGCCCGGAGACAGGGTCATTGACCGACGGCGAAAAGGTGCAGGAACTGAACCGGGTCTTCCGGGAGATCATTCGTGAATGGGTCCGGAAAATCGTGTAAGATCGCATTCCGCTCTCATAATGCCATGGGCTCTCCCTTCCCCTGCCCGCTATAGATCGTGTGTCCCCGGCCTCGTTGATTGAACCGT
This sequence comes from Methanolinea sp., assembly GCA_029907345.1. Taxonomy (GTDB): domain Archaea; phylum Halobacteriota; class Methanomicrobia; order Methanomicrobiales; family Methanospirillaceae; genus Methanolinea_A. Next base: position 2,364 of record JARYMB010000002.1, on the reverse strand, counting down.
CCGGATCGACAGTCATAGTTCGTAGTGGAATCCGGGAAGGCTCCGACCCTCTCAATATATGGAAACGGGGAGTCCAATACCCCCGGTGTCGGGGGGCGGGGCCCTGGGAATCCTGCTCCCGGGAGAGAGACGATGCGGATCATTCATCCAAGGAGGCATCCGGGGCTGCGGGCAAGGGTCAGCATCCCCTGCAGCGAAATACGGGCACCTGCCCGGAGGGGGAGGATGCCGAAGAGAGCGCGGTACTGAACATGGATCGGTTTGAAAATAGAAGGTTTTCACCGGGACGGAGACTGAAAAATGACGGAGCCATAGTCGTGGTTCATACCCATGACAGCCCGTGCGGTCTACCACAAAGGTTGGAAATTACGAAGAGATTTTCGTGGGAAAAAGGCGATAGGGATTTTCAAAAATCCCATTAATCCATGTTTTCAACTCATCAGATGCCCAGGAAACGTTTCCACCAGGGCTTTTTCTCTCCGTGAAAGATCCGGCTCTCGTCACTCCCCTTCCTGATGTCTTCCACTGTGTAGATAAGGCGGGGGTAATCCCTGTCAAGGACCGAAAGGAGTTCGTTGACGTTTGCCCGCGGAACAACCATGAAGAGCACCGCAACCGGTGACGAGAGGTACCCTGTACCATCAAGGCGCGTGATGCCATAGCCCATCTCTCCGATTCTCCTGATGAGCGGGGACGGGTCACCCGGATAGAAAACCCTGACAACAACGTTCCCGATACTGATACGGTCCTCCATCTGCATCCCGATGATAGTCCCGATTGCATACCCGGCCACGTATGCCACGAGACCGAGGATATTCTGAAGGTTCGAAAAAACGAGTCCCGTGGAGAGCAGCCATATTGCAACCTTTACTACGCCGATGCCGGCGGCAAGGTTCGTATGGCCCCGGTTGATGTAAATCGTCCGAATCGTTTCAAGGCTTGTCTCGACGATCCGGGCGACAAGGATGACGAGGGGGACAATGAGGGTGAAGTCAGCCATGGAGTCCCGTGAGAATGTGAACCTGTGTCTCTCATCAATGTATGTTTTTTATGCACCATGATCCCGGCAATACTTCGCGGCAATTGGAAGGATCTCTTCTGTTCATATTCCTGCCGGACCATCGGGAAACCCGGGTATTTTATAGAGGCAGGGTAAGACGGGGGAGTGAGTGTTTCCCATGACTCACATACCAGGATGTCCCGGGGTTGCCCGAAATACACCCTTCCGGGGGACGTGCGTCGGAATTTCTGCGACCAGCCATGCCCGGGAACGGTGATCCCGCATGGAGAAGAACCCCCTCCTCGTCCAGCACCTCACCGCGAGAGATTACCGCGAAAAACCGTTTTCAACCGTTATCCTGCCGCTCGGATCCCTCGAGAGCCACGGGCCCCACCTGCCGTTTGGAACCGATACGCTGACAGCGTATGAAATCGCCCTCGAAGTTGCGGGCCGGGTGCCGGGAACGATCGTTCTCCCGCCGCTTCCCTACGGCATGAGCGAGCACTACCGCGATTTCTCCTTCACGGTGTCGCTGAAACCCGCGACCGAGACAGCCGTCATCGGCGATATCCTCGAATCGCTCTACCGCGAAGGTATCCGGCACGTCTTCCTCATGAACGGCCATGACGGCAACATCCCCCCGATCGAGATTGCCGCCCGGGAGGCAAAGGTTGCCCATCCCGACCTCGTGATCGTTGGCATCGATGCATGGTGGAACATGATCGGTGACCTCCTGCCCGAAAATTTTTTCGATGCATGGAACAGGCTTGGCCACGGCGGCGAGGGAGAACTCTCGATTGCCCTTGCCCTCTTTCCCGGGCTTTGCCAGCCGGAGCATGCGCAGGGAATCGTCCCCGATCTTCCCCCGCATCTCGATGTCTGGTGGCTTTTTCCGGAGATTACCACCACCGGTGCATCCGGAGACCCGACACAGGCTTCGCGGGAAAAAGGACTATTCATGAGAGAAGTCCTGGTGAACGCGATCGTGACAGCCCTGCAGGAACTGGATGCCCGCGGCTGGGATATCCGGTCAGCGGAGGTGAAAAAGGAGAAAACGCCTGCACAAAAAGAGTGAGCAGGTTGTCTTTCCCCGTTTTTCCATATCCGGCAAGGGAAGAACAAGGGTACATTTCTGCCTTCCATCAGCTCCGTGCCGGGTGAACCGAAAAAAAAACCGACTCAATTCGAAATTCGTGGAGAATGCACCGCCGGGCAATCACGTTTTTGCGATATTATTAATATTTGCTCCCGAAAGAGTTTCATGTCAATCTGGCGTGCAGGAAAGGTAAAAAAAGGCTCTTCGCTAATCTGAGTGGGTAATGAGAACCCAATGTGGGGGCTGGTCGCCCCCACACCCCCACATG
>JARYMB010000029.1 GCA_029907345.1 Methanolinea sp. | reverse complement strand
GGGTAGCGCATCGGGTACTTCTCTTTCCATGCCCGGATACGTGCCAGCCATTTTTCGTAGTCCTTCTTCTTCTGGATGCGGGCGAGCATCTCCTTCAGGACGGACTTTGCATCTCCCACGATCGGGACATCCACCCTCTTGTTCTTGCCAATCTCTGCAGGGTCGATGTCGACGTGGATGATCTTTGCCTGCGATGCAAACGTATCGAGTTTTCCTGTCACCCGATCGTCGAACCGGACACCGATGGCGATGAGGAGGTCCGATTCCGTAACGGCATAGTTCGCGTACCGGGTACCATGCATCCCGAGCATGCCCAGGTTCAGGGGGTGGTCACAGGGGATGGCCCCAAGCCCCATCAGGGTCGTGGTGACCGGAATCATCAGGGATTCGGCGAACTGGATGAGCTCGCGGGATGCATCGGAGGATATCACGCCCCCGCCGATATAGAGGAGCGGCCTTTCGGCCTCGAGGAGCAACTCCATGGCCCTGTCAATCTGCCGGGAATGCCCCCGGTAGGTGGGTTGGTATCCCCTCAGGGAGACGTTTTCCGATTCAGGGAACTCGAAGTCTATCTCCTTTGTACTGACGTCCTTGGGCAGATCGATCAGAACCGGCCCGGGACGGCCCGTGCGTGCAATGAAGAAAGCCTCTCTCACAACGTGCCCGAGATCCTCGGTCTTCTTGACGAGGTAGTTATGTTTCGTGATCGGCATCGTGATGCCGGTGATGTCCGACTCCTGGAATGCATCGTTCCCGAGGAGGTTTGTCGGGACCTGCCCGGTGAGGGCAACGATCGGGACCGAGTCCATGTATGCCGTCGCTATCCCCGTGACCAGGTTGCAGGCCCCCGGACCGGAGGTGGCCAGGCATACGCCGACCCTGCCGCTGGCTCGGGCAAACCCGTCAGCGGCATGGGCGGCTGCCTGTTCATGCCGTACAAGGATGTGCCGCAATGACGAATTGTAGAGTTCATCATAAATCGGCAGCACTACACCGCCGGGATAGCCGAACAGCGTCTCTACCCCTTCGCGTTGCAGCCCTTCAATGAGTATCTTGGCTCCGGTCTTCATTTTTCTCTCCTAGGAGTCTGTTCATGCCGGCGATCACCGCTTCGACACTTGCCATGATGATGTCCGTGCGGGCGCCGCGAGACGTAATTATCTTTCCGTCTTTACTTAATCTTACCGTCACGTCCACGAGAGCGTCCGTTCCGCCGTGGATTGCGTCAACGTGGTATTCCTCGAGCCGGATATCTCCGACAGCGGCAACCGACCTGCGCAGTGCTTCCATGGCTGCATCCACCGGACCCTTCCCTGTCGACGCACCGGTGACCTCCTCGCCCCTGACGACCATCGTCACGGAGGCCGTGGGAATGACATGGCTCCCGCTGACAACCGTGAACTGTTTCATCTTCAGGACGGGCCTGCACTCGATCGCCATCACGGCCTCCGCGATGGCAATCAGGTCGTTATCCGTGATCCGCATCCCCTTGTCGCCAAGATCCTTGATCCGTTTCAGTATCTCGCGTAATTGTGCCTCGTCGGGATGAATGTCCATCTCGGCGAGGGCAGCCTCGACAGCAGCCGAACCGGAATGTTTCCCGAGCAGGATCCGCCTTTTCCTTCCGACTCTCTCGGGAGGCACAGGCTCGTAGGTACTCGGCTCGCGGAGGACACCGTGGGCGTGGACACCGCTCTCGTGGGTAAATGCCATTTCGCCAACGATGGCCTTGTTCGTCGGGAGCGGGACACCTGTCATGCGGGAGACGACCGAGGAGAGGTGGTAGAGGTTCCTGGTTTGGATACCTGTCTCGTAACCGTATAGAGTCTCGAGTGCCATGACCAGCTCCTCCAAGGGGGTGTTTCCCGCCCGTTCCCCGAGGCCGTTGACGGTGACGTGGGCGCACGTGGCCCCGGCACGGAGTGCCGCAACCGTATTTGCCATTGCCATGCCCAGGTCGTCGTGGCAGTGGATGGAGAGCGGGGCGAGGCACAGGCCGGGGATCACCTCTGCGACGCGTTCCGGTGTGAGGAGACCCACGGTGTCGCAGAAGCAGAGGCGATCCGCTCCGTGTTCGAGTCCTCCTGCATACACCTCGCGGACGAACGCAGGGTCTGCCCGCGACGCATCCTCTCCTGACAGTTCGACAACGAGCCCGCGTTCCCGTGCGTAGGTCACGGCATCAAGTGCCATGGCGAGGACCTGTTCCCGCGTCTTGCGCATCTTCTTCCTGATGTGCAGGTCACTGACGGGAATGACGAGGTGGACCGAATCTGCCCCGAAATCAGCCGCGTAATCGATGTCCTGCCGGAGTGCCCGGACATAGGTGCTGATTTCCGACGAGAGTCCCGCATCCGCGATGAGCCGGAGGGCTTTGCGCTCTCCTTCAGAGGCGGCAACAGACCCTGCTTCTATGACATGGACACCGATATCAGAAAGGAGCGTTGCGATCTCGAGTTTCTGGTCAGGGTTCAGCGAGACCCCGGGGGTCTGTTCGCCGTCCCGGAGGGTGGTATCAAAGAACCGGATCTTTCCGGAGAATAAAACGATCTGTCATGGATGGTCCACCACGAACAGTACTGTTAAACCACGATATATAAAAAAGACACGGGTCGTGGGATATGACTGACGAACCCGACCGGTAACCTCGCAGGTTTTTTAAATCCCCGGTTTCAAGGATACAAGAGCCTCCGGCCTGGCAGGGGTTCTTTTCTCATTTTTTGGGAGAATTTAAAAAAAAAGAAGTATTCCGGATTCAAAATTTACGCCGTGCCCTGGGGCGCACCCTGCTGCTCTCCTGCAGATTCGTAGACCATGCAGATATACCGTGCCTCAAAGATGATGAGGAACGGAAGCAGGACCAGCCAGAGGATAAACCCGATGAAGGGTATCATCGAGATCAGGTTGAGCACGAAGGCAATGATCCCCGCAACGATGAAGAGAATGATGAGTGCGACGATATAGCTCCCCCACCCGATCTTTCCGATCGTCCCGAGGATGGCACCGAAATTGAATGCCTCTCCGAACCGCTCGGTTCTTGCCATGCGGACGAACCCGATAGTCGAGAAGAGCCCGATGATGATTGCGACAATAAACGCTATCAGGAGGCCGACCATGAACCCGGCAAAGAGCGGCATGAGTTCACTGGTATGCGTCGTGAAATAGTTCGGATCCCCTGACATGGCAGCCGCCTGAAATGCTCCAAAAAGAGCAAAACCACCGAATACGAGGATGATCAGGATGACGGGAATAGCATAGACGATGCCTGCGACAAGGAGCTTGAGGCCGTCAATGAAAAGCTTTCCCCACTGTTCCGGTTCAGGAGCGGGCTTTTTCCCCCTCCAAATCTCCATCGTGTATCCCATCATGAGGGGGAAGATGATGGTGGAGATGATCAGCAGTATCCATCTCTTCCAGTGACCGACAAGGCCATCTTTTGCATATCCCAGGGAATCACCAAGCATGTTGCCATAATCCATACGCATCACCCGAAGTGTGCACTGATCAATGCCACCAAAAAGGATTTAAACCTACCCCCGGAAAGGGGGATTTTTCTTTTTATTTTAAATTCTTCGCTGGGCGGGTCGTATAGCACTATGGCGCTGATCGCCCCCACACCCCCCCATGAGGATGATCCCGCCGCCCCTAAAAGGTGCGCCCCGGCGCCTGTTCCACGATGGGTTTGCAGAGAAAATCGACATTTCATCTTTGGAAGACCATCCAAAATGATGAAGAGGCTTTCTTTAATGCCGGAAGTGCCTGATGCCCGTGAACACCATGGCCATGTCGAGCCGGTTGGCAGCATCGATGACCTCGCGGTCACGAATGGATCCACCCGGCTGGACGAGGGCGGTTGCCCCTGCCGCTGCTGCAACCTCGAGCGTATCAGGGAATGGCAGGAAGGCGTCGGAAGCAACCGCGGAGCCAACGAGGGAGGTAAGCGATTTCTCGATGGCAATTTTTGCAGCGTCCACGCGGCTCATCTGGCCGGCTCCTATCCCGAGAGTCCTGTTGCTGCCGGCAAAGACGATCGCGTTGCTCTTCGTGTGGGCGCAGACTTTCCATGCAAAACGCATCGCCTGGAATTCCTGGGGAGTCGCATCACGGTCGGTGACCACTTTCCATTCCTCCTTGCAGGGTGGAGTCTCCTGGACGAGGATTCCCCCGTCTATCGTCCGGATCTCGCGGGATGCACACGGTTCCGGCAGGGAGAGCAACCGCAGGTTCTCCTTTTTTCTGAAAATTTCGCGGGAATCTGACGAGAAAGACGGTGCGGCAACGACCTCGACGAACGTGCGCGAGATCTCCTCTGCAAGTGCGCTGTCCACCTCCCCGTTCAGGGCGACCACCGAACCATAAGCCGAGACCGGGTCGGTGTCCCTCGCCAGCACGTACGCCTCGAGCAGGGTGTCTCCCACTGCGGCTCCACAGGGATTGTTGTGCTTGACGACCACGGCGGCAGGCTCGGAAAACTCCCGGACGAGCCCTGCGGCTGCATGGAGATCGAGGTAGTTATTGTAAGACATCTGTTTTCCCTGGACCGTCTGCTGGCCGGCAATTCCTGCTGTACCGTACACTGCCCCTTTCTGGTGGGGATTTTCTCCATACCGGAGGGTCCTGCCGTTGGAAAACTGGAGTGTCAGGATTTCGGGAAAGTCCTTTCCAAGGCTGTGGAGGTAGTTGCTGATCGCGGCGTCATATGCGGCTGTCCTTGCAAAGGCGGCCCTGGCGAGGGCCAGCCTCTCCTCCGGTGCAAAACCGCCGTTCTCCAGGGCACATGCGACAAGGGGATACTGTCCGGGATCGGAAATAACGGCAACGTCACGGTAGTTCTTTGCAGCCGCCCTGATCAGTGCCGGCCCGCCGATATCGATGTATTCCACCAGTTGCTCGAGAGGGAGGGATTTTGCAGACATCTCTGCAAAAGGATAGAGGTTGACAACCAGGAGATCGATGGGGACGATGCCCTGCTCCCGCATGATCCCGTCATCGATGCCCCTCCTGCCAAGGAGCCCGCCATGCACCCGCGGGTGGAGTGTCTTGACCCGCCCGTCCATCATTTCAGGAAAACCCGTGTAATCCGAAACCTCGGTAAACGGAATGCCTGCCCCCTTCAAGAGGGCCCCGGTCCCACCCGAACTCAGGAGGTTCACGCCATGACGGTGAAGGAGAGATGCTAAATCCACGATCCCTTCCTTGTTCCATACGGAGAGGAGTGCCCACTTCATAGTCAATGGTACGCGGGAAGGGGTAATGAGACTGATGCACAATCACGGGGAAGAGGGGCGGGGGTCCGGAGTCTCAACCATTATCCCCGGTGGGGATAGTACCTCTCATGCAGGAATGAGAGAACCCGCTGTCAGGAAGACCCTCTACTGGTGCGATACGTGCAACGTTCCCCTTCTGGGCAGGAAATGCGCATGCGGAACGGAAGGCCGGGCAATTCCTCTCCTTCGCCCTTACGATGCCCGCCCCGCACTCCACGCAGACAGGGAGATCATCATCGGCCTGCTCCGGCGGCATTTCGGGACGGGAAACCTCCCTGCAGTGATCATCCTCAACAAGACAGGCGGGAGGGACAGAAACGACCTGGTCATTGCGAACGGAGAGCGGTTCGGCTGGTTATCCTTCGATCCCGGATCAAAGAGTTATTCACTCGAACTGGCGTTCGGTGCGGTCTCATGCCTCCTGCCCGTGGCGACGAAGGGGGTCATCGGACTTCCGGATATTCCGGGTGCATACCGGGACGTTGCACAGGGGAAACGTATTGGCGGAAAGAGGTACCCGGTACCCGGGCATCTCCCGGAAGGGCCCGTCCTGATAAGGTGGGAGGGTTACGCAGCGGTGGGAACCTGCAGGGGAGGGTTCCTGAAGGTCAAGGAAGCCGGAAAATATTCTCCCTCGCGTCGACCGGACCCGGACTGGGACCGGGTGATCTCTGCAAACATATCCACCCTGAAGAACCTTGAGCGGTCTGCAATCCGGTTCATCAGGCACGAGGCATCGGGTGCATCGTGCGTGACGGTCTCCTTTTCCGGGGGAAAGGACAGCACTGTGGCGATGGAACTTGCCCGCCGTGCAGGATACACGGATGCTTTCTTTGTCGATACGGGAATGGAGTTCCCTGAGACACTTGGCTTCGTGAAGTCACTTGGGATACCCCATATCCTTTACGCAGGGGATTTCTGGCGGGAGATAGAAAAGGCAGGACCGCCGCACAAGGACGACCGCTGGTGCTGTGAGCGCCAGAAACTTTCACCTGTCAGGGAATGGATGAAGGGGAAGGGTGAGTGCATCACTATCCAGGGTAACAGGTGGTACGAATCGTTTGCCCGGTCCGGGCTTGCGCCGGTCGCACGAAACCCCTACTATCCTCTCCAGATCAATATATCACCGATCCGGAACTGGAGGGCCCTTGAAGTCTTCCTCTATTCCTGGTGGAGAAAACTCCCGCAGAATCCTCTCTATGCTCTCGGCTTCGAGCGGGTGGGGTGCTGGATGTGTCCCGCGATGCTCGAGAGCGAATGGGAACGTGTCCGCCTGATTCACCCGGACCTTCACAGAACCTGGATGGACTTTTTAATGGATTGGGGCAGGAAAGCGGGGATCGACAGGCAAGCCATCCTCGCAGGCGCCTGGAGGTGGAGAAAGACCCCTCCCAAGATACAAGGGTGAGGAAAACCCCAAAAAGGAATCATGCCGGAGCGCTCAGGATTTTCATCGCCAGATTTTTTCCGAAAAAAAAACATTCACGGAAAAATCATGCATGGACTACCGGGTACATTTCAGTATTCGGATTTAGTTAATTTTATATAGAACCACAATGCAATAGATAATCGATAGTTGTATGGATCCGTCCCAAGAGGAGGAATTTATTGACTCTGATGAAAAAAAGGAGCAAGAAGAATCCACAAAAGGAGATGGAGCCTCCCCTCCCGGTGGACCGATCCCGGAAGAACTCCGGAAAAGGTACGAGGAACTGAATGATCGCTTCCTGCGCCTTGCGGCAGATTTCGACAACTACAGGAAGAGAATGGAACGTGAAACCCGGGAGCGGACCAGGTACGCACTGGAGGCATTCGCAACCGAACTCCTGGAAGTTGCAGATAACTTCGAGCGGGCACTCTCGGCCGACCCGGCATCTGCGAAGGAAGGCCTGGAACAGATCCATAAGCTCTTCTGTTCCATCATGGAAAGGCACGGGGTTGTCCCGATCAAGGCGAAGGGCAGGAAGTTTGATCCCGCGGAGCACGAGGCGATTGCATGTGTTCCGTCGGACGAGGACGAAGGGACGGTCATAGACGAGGTCTGCTGCGGTTACCGCATGCATGACAGGATCATCAGGGTTGCAAAAGTGGCAGTCGCAAAGAAGAAGGAGTCAGAGTAATATGGCAAAGGAAAAGATACTTGGAATCGACCTGGGGACCACTTTCTCGTGCATGGCCATCATGGAGGCCGGAAAACCGATCGTCATCCCCAACGCGGAAGGACAGCGGACGACCCCTTCGGTCGTGGCATTCACGAAGGACGGGGAGAGGCTCGTCGGCAGCCTGGCCAAGAGGCAGGCGATCACCAACCCCACGCGGACAATCCAGTCCATCAAGAGGAAGATGGGGACGAGCGAGAAGGTGAAGATCGACGACAAGAGCTATACTCCCCAGGAAATCTCGGCCATGATCCTGCAGAAGCTCAAGGCTGATGCAGAGGCGTACCTTGGGGAGAAGATAACGAAGGCGGTCATCACGGTCCCTGCCTATTTCAACGATGCCCAGCGCCAGGCCACGAAGGACGCCGGCAGGATCGCAGGGCTCGAAGTCATGCGCATCATCAACGAACCCACGGCAAGCGCACTTGCATATGGGATCGACAAGGAGAACGATGCAACTGTGCTGGTCTATGACCTCGGTGGTGGAACGTTCGATGTCTCCATCCTGACGCTTGGCGATGGCGTCTTCGAGGTGAAAGCAACTGCCGGGAATAACCACCTCGGCGGGGATGACTTCGACAACCGGATCATCGATTACCTTGTCGAGGAATTCCAGAAGAAGGAGGGTATTAACCTGAGGTCGGACCCGATAGCCATGCAGAGGCTGCGGGATGCGGCAGAGAACGCAAAGATTGAACTCTCCCAGAAGATGAAGACGAACATCAACCTCCCCTACATCACCACGGGCCCGGACGGCCCCAAGTTCCTGGACATTGACCTGACGAGGGCCAAGTTCGAGCAGCTCATAGGCGACCTCGTGGAGTCCACGGTGATCCCCGTCAAGCAGGCATTGAGCGATGCCAAGCTGACACCCGACCAGATCGATCACGTCCTCCTCGTCGGTGGTTCGACGCGGGTGCCCCTTGTCCAGGAGACGGTCAGGAAGATCCTTGGCAAGGAGCCGGACAAGGGTATTAACCCTGACGAGTGCGTGGCTCTTGGTGCTGCAATCCAGGGAGCAGTTCTCTCGGGAGAGACAAAGGATATTGTCCTCCTCGATGTGACGCCACTGACACTCGGGATCGAGACCCTTGGGGGGATTGCCACCAAGCTGATCGAAAGGAACACGACCATTCCGACCCGCAAGAGCCAGATATTCTCGACGGCTGCCGATGGGCAGACGAGTGTCGAGATCCACGTGGTACAGGGCGAGAGAGCGCTCGCAAAGGACAACTTCACCCTTGGGAGGTTCCAGCTGACCGGTATCCCGCCTGCTCCCCGCGGAGTTCCCCAGATCGAGGTCACATTCGATATCGATGCAAACGGGATCATCCACGTTTCGGCAAAGGACCTCGGGACGGGAAACGAGCAGGCAATCACCATCAAGGGTGACAAGAAGCTCTCCGAAAACGAGATCAAGCGGATGGTCGAGGATGCGAGGAAGTTCGAAGAAGAGGACAGGAAGAAGCGCGAGGAGATCGAGATCCGGAACTCTGCGGACAATGCCATTTTCACGGCAGAAAAACTCCTCAAGGACAACGCTGCAACGATTGAGCCTGCTGACAGGGAGAGAGTCGAGAGTGGAATTGCCGACCTCCGCAAGGCCCTCGGGGGGGACCAGGTCGACGAGATTAGGGCAAAGATGGAGAGCCTCACCGAGTCGGTCTACAATATCACGACGAAGATTTACCAGAAGGCCCAGGCGGAGCGCCAGGCCCAGGCCGGGGCATCGGGAAACCCTGGTTCGGGAACCGGTGCGGGTGCAAAGGCTGAACCAAAGGACGATAACGTCGTTGACGCCGACTTCAAGGTAAAAGACGAGTGAGCCCCATGGCCGGGGGTGACTACTACGAGATCCTGGGTATTCCCAGGAACGCCGACGAGAAGGAGATAAAAAAGGCCTACAGGAACCTCGCCCGGAAGTACCACCCCGATGTCTGCAAGGAACCAGGGGCAGAGGAGAAGTTCAAGCGGATCAACGAGGCATACAGTGTCCTCTCGGATCCCCAGAAGAGGGCGCAGTATGACCACCTCGGCCACGACATGTACACGAGTGCCTCGAAGGGTTCCTATACAGGTGGCGGTGGCTTTCACGGCGGAGGTTTTTCAGCGGACTTCTCCGGTTTCGGAGACATTTTTGATTTTTTCGGGGGTGGTTTTTCAGGATCCCGGCCGATGGGTCCGCAGGCCGGTTCCGATCTCCTGATGAGGATGCAGATCTCGCTCGAGGAAGCCGTGTTCGGGGCGGACAGGGAGATCGAGGTCAGTCACACGGAAGCATGCGGACACTGTAACGGGACGGGAAGCGAGACGAAAAAACTGGTCCACTGCCCGAGATGCGGGGGTTCCGGCCAGATGCGCCAGATGAGCCAGACCGTATTCGGCCAGTTCGTGCGGATGAGCACGTGCACCGAGTGCCGGGGGAGGGGGCGCATCCCCGAGAAGAAGTGCTCTCTTTGCAGGGGGACGGGTCATACCCAGGTACACCGCAGGGTGACTGTCCACATTCCGGCCGGTATCGATACCGGCATGCGCCTCCGGATGGAAGGCTTTGGGGAAGCGGGGGATTACGGTGCCCCGAACGGGGATCTCTTCATCGAGGTTGTCGTCCGGCAGCACCCCCGGTTCAGGCGCTCGGGTGACAACCTCGAGACGGACATCGAGATCAGCCCTGCCCAGGCAGTCGTCGGTTCAACGGTCGAAGTCGAAACGATCGATAATAAAAAGGTGGAAATGGTCATTCCGCCAGGAATCCAGCACAACACGGCCCTGAAGATCCCCGGTGAGGGGGTTCGCCGCAGGGGCAAACCGGGAGACCTCCTTGTCAGGGTCAAGATTGTCATCCCAAGGCAGCCGAAGGCCGAAGTCAGAAACCTCTACGAAAAGATACTCGAGATGGAGGGTCACAGACCACCCGATTCCAAGAAAGGCTTCTTCTCGACATTCATGGGGAAGAAATGACCCTGTTTTTTCTCATCCGGAATTAAATACTCTTCATGGAGCTCCTCCTGGAACTGGCCGGCGATCACCCCGTTCTCCCCTTCCTTGAACTTGATCTCATCGGGCCGGTACGCGAGCAGTCACCCCGGGTTGCCGTGGTCGGTTGCCGGTTCCCGGAAGACATCCAAAGGCTTGCCCTCACCCACGTGGCAATGGAATTTCTCGGCTCCTGTCCGGCAAAGAAGGCTGATTTCATCGAGTTGCTCGAAGAACTCTCATTATCCTCCGAAAAGCCGTTTGCCGGCAGGGTTCACAAGATACCGGGAACCACGATGGATGCCTCCCAGGCCGAACTCGAACGGATTATCGGCTCGAAGGTGAGGGGCAGGGTCAACCTCTCCTGCCCGGAGGAGGAGTATCGTGCTGTCGTGTCCGGTTCCCGCTGTTACCTGGGACGAGTCGTATGGAGGGCGGATCCCGGTCACTTTTCCAGGCGCAGGCCGGGTGACAGGCCTTTTTTTCATCCCGGTGTCATGATGCCCCGCATGGTGAGGGCACTTGTCAATATCTCGTGTGCAAGGACGGGAGAATGGATGCTCGATCCTTTCTGCGGGACAGGAGGGATGGTCCTTGAAGCATCGATGGTCGGCATACGGGCGGTTGGCAGTGATCGCGATCCCTTCATGGCCCGGGGAAGCAGGAGAAACGTCCCCGGGGAGGATGTCGTCCTTGCGGAGGCGGGAATGCTGCCGTTCTCGCGGTCTTCGTTCGACGCTGTGGTGACCGACCTTCCCTACGGGCACTCGGTCTCGATCCATGCACGGGACCTTGATGCGCTCGTCTCCGGGTCGCTCAGCGAGATAGGGAGGGTCCTGAAACCCGGACGGAGGGCGGTAGTCGTCTGCAACCGGGAAATCAGCGGATTCCCGGCAGGGGACCTGGAAGTCATTGCTTTCTGCACGCAGCGTGTCCACAAGAGCCTTACCCGTCACATCCACGTTTTCGTCAGGAAGGGTCGGGGTTCCCGCAAAATACCGTTCAGGGTTCAATAACCATTTAAGCGACAGGAGCCATCACATAGATGCAGGATTCACCATAAACCCCCGGGGGAAGAATGGAAACAGTCAGGAAGGGCTGCGGCAACATGATCATCACCTGTTCCAGGACCGAACGCGGTATAAGGGAGAGAAACGAGGACGCTTGCGGTATCTTCTCCATTCCATCCCCGGCAGGGACCCTGATCCTTCTCGCCGTTGCAGACGGTCTCGGGGGCCACCCTGCGGGGGAAGTCGCCAGTGCGCTGGCTGTCAGGGCACTCGTCGAGTCCGTCTCGCTCAGTGCAAAGTCACTTGTCGTGCAGGATGGCCCGTCTCTTCAACAGATCCTTGCGACGGGCTTTTCGCATGCAAATATCCGGGTACTCCGGTATCCGGAGGAGGATCCCGCATGCCGGGGGATGGGAACGACACTTGTCGCTGCCCTTCTCTCTGAAGGGGGAGAAGGTGTCTGTGGAAACGTCGGGGACAGCCGGGCCTACCTGGTGGGCAGGACCATCCGCAGGATAACGCGGGACCATTCGGAAGTGCAGGAGCTGGTCGAGCGGGGCCTCATTGCAGCGGACGCGGCGGAACTGCACCCCCTGAAAAACATCGTAACCCGGATTATCGGGAGGAAGGACGATGTCCCGGACTTTTATCCCGTTTCACTGGATGGCGACTGCCTCATCCTCTGTTCCGACGGCCTCACCGATGGTGTCAGCGAACGGGAGATCCATGCACTCGTCACCACGACAGACTTTGCAGGCCTCTGCGAAGCCCTTGTCGCAGCGGCGCGAGGCAGGAGCCGGGATAATATCACGGTCGTTGCAGCATGGCGTGCATGAGTCTGCCGGGAACCCTTCACGGCCGTGTCACACGGTTCAAAAAAGCCGGAAGCATGACCCGATGGTGGGCCATCATGGCAGTTTCCACTCAGTTTTTCCGGAATTGATGGGGATGCCTGCTCGATTGCCCTGTCCGGAAAAAATGGGGCAGGAATGGTATTGCCCCTCCTTTTGTTCCGGCACTCATTTCTTTGATCCGGGTGCAGCGGTCACGACCTGGACTGCCTCGACGATCTCCGGGAGCATCTCGACAGGAAATCCCATCACCATCTCCCCGTCTTCGATCCCGGAAAATTTCCTCGAACCGTCGCATCCCAGCGAGTAATTCGCCATCCCCGAGAGAAACGTCTGGGCGCAGGCATCCGCGCAGACGGACTGGATTCCGGAAAACTCGGATGTAATCCTTCCCCCGAGGCGGAAGAGCGTGGCCTGTGCCAGCTTGAGCATTACCCGTGCCTCTGCGATGACGAGGATGAGATGGGGCGAAAAGTTCGTCTTTTCGAGCGGTGCGTACAGGGTCGCATATGTTGACCCGGACTCCACGTGGGGTATCCGGTCGATCGTCCTCTTGCAGGCTGCAGTGCTCTCGAATTTTCCGAGCTTGAAATAGAACTGCCCGTTTTTCAGGGTCTCGGTGATCTGCCGGAGACCGAGTGCCCATGCGCCGCCCATGCACTCGTGGTTCTCGACTGTTGCATAGAAGACACGTCCCTCCTTCCGGGCAAGGTTCACCATCTGGCAGTGCCGGATCGTCCCCTCAAGTTTTTCCATACCCTCGGGGATCTCCTCTTTTCCCATGGCAAGCCTGACGGCAACAGGGGAGTTTTTCAGTCCGAGTGCCCTGATGAGGACTGCCGAGGCGTTCCGATAGTCCATCTCCTTCATTATCGTTGCATCCATCCTTCTCACATCCATCTCTTCGTGAGAGTGCTGGGGCTGATAAGAGATAAATCTGCTCTTATGAGCAAGAAAAGACCTAGAGATGCCTCAGCTTGTGGTCTACTTTTTTAAAAAAGTTCTTGTGAGCATCGACGAAGAGAGCGGGCTGTTCTGCCTGTGTTACCTCCAGCAATCGTTCGTTCCCAATGTCGATGGTCTTTTGCCCATCGATGACGAGTGTGGCTGGTTTTGCACTCTCGAGGCTGATCTCCACGCTCCGGTCGTTGCTGATTAAGTGGGGGCGGGAAGAGAGCATGTAGGGTGCAAGGGGGACGAGGAGGAACCCCTCTATCCGGGGGTCCACGATCGGACCTCCGGCACTCATCGCGTAAGCCGTGGACCCTGTCGGTGTACTGACAAGGAGACCGTCCGCCCGGAAGCTCTCAGCCTCGATCCCATCCACGACGATGACGAATCTGAGCATCTTTGCAGGCCGGCTCGTCACGATGAGAGCCTCGTTGAGAGCCTCTCCAAGGTTAATCCCCCCGGATTTCAGTGCCACCCTCATCCGTGGCTCCGTTGCAAACCCGGGCTTTAAGCCCCGGATAAAGGGGACCGCCTCCTCGGGTTCCAGGTCCGCAAGGAACCCTACCTCCCCCCAGTTTACCCCGATGACAGGAACCTGGTGGTCCATCTGCTGGATCGTGTGCAGGATGGTTCCGTCACCACCGACGATGATGGCAAGGTCAACACTCCCGTCGAATGGCCAGAGATTGTTCGAACAAAGGACGCGTGCCGTTGCAGGTTCGAACGAGACCTCGTGTCCCAGTGACCTGATCGCATCACCGATATCCCGCGTAAAAGAAATGGCCCGCTGGTCATCCACCCGCGAAACAAGTGCAATCCTCATTTCAGACACCGGATTTCCATTACCTGAGGTATTCTATCACTTTGTGGTGCAGGATGCCGTTCGTGGCAACCATGCACCTGCCGATTGTCACTTCGTCCGGGAACCGGATTGGCCGGCCCTCGAGATCACTGACCATCCCTCCCGCCTCGGTACATACCAGCATGCCAGCCGCAGCGTCTGTCACCCTCAATGTGCCCCGCAGGTCAATAAAACCATCTATCCTCCCGCATCCGATGTACGAGAGTTCGAGTGCAGAGGCACCCAGCAAGCGCCAGCGCCGTATCTTCTGCCCGATATGCATGACACGCCGGGGATCGAACTTCCTCCCGTAGACGCTCATGGCACATTCATCGAGGCGGGATATCCGGGATACCGAGATGGGTCTGCCATCAAGGAATGCTCCCTGTCCCCTGATCGCGGTAAAAGTCTCTCCCCCCGCGAGATCATGGACAAAACCCTTGAGAACAATTCCATCCTCGGCATACGCAACGGAGAGGGCATAGAAGGGAATCCCTGCAACAGCGTTGTATGTCCCGTCGATCGGATCGAGGAAGATGGTCCCCTTTTCGCCTCCGAGATCGACCCTGCCCGCCTCTTCGGAAATCAGGGTCCTGCAGAGGGGATGCTTTTCCAGGAATGCTATCACGCAGTCCTCTGCAACGCGGTCGATCTCCTTGGTCGGTGTCCCGTCGGCCCCGATACAGAGGTTCTTTCCCCCTTTCTCTGTACCAACGAGCCCTCCGATTGCGCCACGGATTTCGCGGGCAAGGAGATGACATGCCTCCAGGAATTCCATTGTGCCAGATCCGACCGTTTCTTTAGGAGTATTTATCTGGTGATATAAAGATACATCTTACTGCATTTTTGCGCGAGAGTGAACCCAAATGAAGGAACAGACAGAGATAGGGAAGCTGAAGGAGGGCCGTTACATGGTCATTGACGATGAACCATGCAAGATACTGGGAATCTCCGTCTCCAAACCCGGCAAGCACGGTGCTGCCAAGGCCCGCATCGATGCCGTTGGTCTTTTCGATGGAGTGAAGAGATCCATCGTCCAGCCGGTCTCTGCCAAGACATACGTCCCCGTGGTGGAGAGAAAGAGCGGGCAGGTCATCACCATAAGCGGTCAGATCGCGACCCTGATGGACATGAAGGAATTCAATAATTTCGAGATCGAGGTTCCCCCGGACAAGATGGACAAGATCGAGGTCGGAAAGGAAGTCCAGTACATCGAGGCCCTCGGAAAACGGAAACTTGACATTGAATAATCAATAGGAAGAAGCTGGATCCTTCTTTTTTCTAACCCGGGTGGTAACAGTCCGGCACAGGTTGTTACCGGGATTCCGTGCTTTTCATCAGTATTTACCCAGGTATCGTTCCGGGACCTTTACCTCCATTTTATAGGAGTGGATCATGTGCGTGTTGACAACGAAGTAGTATGACCGGGTCGTGGTTCCCTCGTAAAATTTTTCGATCCAGGGACGCGGGTCGTTTTCCTTGTTCTCTTTCCAGAATTTTGCATTCAGGCCCCCGGGGGGCTCGATCTTTCTGACAAGGGAACCATCTGCGGCATCCCTCACCTCTATCGAGAAAGAGGGGAATATTTCTGCAGCGAAATAGTCGGCCTGCCCCGCCATCTTCGATGAAGTCTCCCCCACGAAGGTGGTCTCCCAGGGATCGACCGTGTAGTGGAGTTCCCAGTAAGGGAACGGCATCGCCATCGTCTGGGTGATGCCTCCGGCATGGGACTGGATCGTTGCATAGGTGAGCAGTTTCTCCGGTGGGGCCGACGTGTCGGGCAGGACCGAGAACGAAGGGGTCGGCGAGGGAGTGACCAGGGCAACGTATCCGAGGGTCTGGGGCTTTCCGCTCCAGGTGGGAGTGGGAGGGGGTGTCTCCCGGGTCGGGGTCGTCGTCGTGACCCTGGAAGCGTGCGTTTCCGGAGTGGGTACCGGCGTTGTCTCTGCCGGCAGGATGCCCGGAAGAGGGGGGAGGCTTAAGTCAATGGACTGCCCCGTCAGGAGGGGCTTGACGACTCCCGCGAGGATGACCATGCCGGCA
>JARYMB010000028.1 GCA_029907345.1 Methanolinea sp. | reverse complement strand
GGGAATCATCATGTAAATGATGATGTAGAGGAATATGGGCTGCGATGATTTGGAGAGGATGGACATGATGGACTGCAGGATGATCAAAAAGAGAGGGCCTGCGACCATCGCTGTGACGTATGACTCGGATATGAGTCCAAGGGTATCGAGGAACAATTTCTGTGACTGCCTGTTCTCGAGTGAATACTGTTCTGCCTTGGTCCGGAAGTACTCCGTCAGGCTGCTCCCTGCAGAGATGCATCCCATCGCCCCCTGGAGGAACTCCTTCATGCGCAGGCTCGGCGTCGTTGCGGATATCAGCCGGAGTGCATCGAGAAGGTCACGTCCGAAAAGATCGATCTCCATTGCCACGAACCGGGCCTCGACTGCACTCTCCCCGTACATCGGGCTGTTTCCAAGCTGCCGGAAGATCTCCGCAGGAGGTATACCCGCGGTGGACATGGCGGTAATGTAATTGATGGCATAGGGAAGCGTTGCATCGATATTCCTGCGGCGGTTCCCTGCAACAACGCTGGGATACACGAGGAAGATGACAAAAGTGATCCCCCCGACGACTGCAAAAGATATTACGATGGCAATGATTGTCCCGATGATCAGGCTGTACTCCGAGATGTAGAGCATGAATTCAGGAACGGCACCCTGGTACTTGATCATGGATGGGATGTTGAAGAGAAACGTGATGATACCAAGGACGACGGCCGCGACTGCCCCGGCAAGGAGGGCACTCAGGTATGCAGTAGAGAGATAGACTTCGAAAGGGACTTTCATCCTCGCAGTCACGAGGTCACTGCGCAATGCAGCATACTTATCCCTCTTTTTCCCTGCGAGTGTTCCAAACAACCGAAATGCAAAACGTTCCCAGCTGTTCATGTTTCTCCATACAGTTCTGCCCTGACCTTTTCCATTGTCCGTGCAGGGTCACGGAAATATTGGACCAGGATGTTGCTCACGTCACGGAAATGCCGGATCTTCTTGAGGCGCATCCATTCGAGGACTTCCTGCCGCATCTTGAGCTCTTCTCTCATCCGCTCCTCGTCCCAGCCGCGGGACTCCATTATCTCTTCCAGAACGTAGGACTTGCCGGAGTAGGTTATCTCGTCTGTCGCAGGATGCCAGCGGAATACCTCGTTCGTGATCAACTCGTTTGTTCTCGGGTCAATGTCCAGGATCTCGATGATCTGCTTGTTCCGGCGGATCCTCTGGCCTCCGACACGGGCCTGTACCTGCACGGAGATGAGGTCGAGAGCAGAGAGCATGTTCCTCGGGACGTTCAGGGGAGGGTTTTCAAGACGATGGACAATGCTTGCAACCGAATCCGCGTGCATCGTCGAATATGTCACGTGACCCGTGCTCATCGCTTGGAAGAGAGTGAGAGCTTCCTTGCCCCTCACCTCCCCGACAAGGATGTATTCGGGTCTCTGACGGAGCGCTGCACGGAGAAGCTCGTACATGTCGATCTCGCCCTTTCCCGACGCGTCAAAAGATGTCCGCGTGATACTCGGTATCCAGTTGGGGTGGGGGAGCTTGAGTTCCCGTGTATCCTCGAGCGTCACGATCTTTGCAAGAGGGGGGATGAACAGCGAGATTGCATTGAGAGACGTCGTCTTTCCCGATGCCGTCCCGCCTGCAAAGATGCATGACTTTCCGCTCTCGACAGCGAGCCAGAAGAAGGCGATTGCGAGGGGGGAGAATGTCCGCCACTCGATGAGATCGGTCGGGGTGATGGGTTCATCCTTGAACTTCCTGATGGTATAGGTGGAACCATGGGCTGTCACCTCCGATCCAAGAGTCATCTGGATACGGGAACCATCGCTCATGGTAGCATCGAGCATGGGCTCGGCAATGGAGATATATTTTCCCGAACGCTGGGCAAGTTTTATCACAAAGGAATCCAGTTCTTCTGCGCTCCTGTACACCAGGTTGGTGCGCATGGATTCGTACCTGTTATGGAATACGAAAAGGTTTGCATTGACGCCATCGCAGGAGATATCCTCGATATACCTGTCATGCATCAGCGGATCGATCATCCCGTTGCCGAGGAATTCCTTGTACATGGCATACAGGATCTTTTCCCTCTGGACCGGCGTGAGTGAAATGCCATAATCATCGATGATATCATCCGTCACATCCCGCAATGTCTTCCTTGCGACTTCCTCCATGACGTTCTGGGTGTTGATATCAAGCCGTTCGAAAATGCGCTCCTTTATATCATTGAAAAGATCGACTTCCGCGGGGGTGAGTTTTGGTTCGAGGACCTCGTACATGTATTCATGGGTTGCATTGTCGTAGGTTATCCTGACGTAGGCATAGGGTTCGTTAACGGGATATATCTCAATCTCTTCAACGCCTGGCCGCGGTCGGAATTTCAGGTCGACAAGAGGCCCGTGCGTCCGCATGTTGTACTCAACGGGGACCTTGCGAATGACGTTGAGGGGATTGATTTTTTTCAAAAATCCCTTAGTCCCTGCTTCGGCCTGAACCTCGGAAGCGGCCTCGGTGACGGTCCTGATACTACCGTCGAGCAGGTCTGATTTCTGGAGATCTTTGCCTAATGCATCACTTCCCGTTCCCTTGAACTTGAAAATGTCGGACCGGTCCGATATCTTGATCTCATCGATCTGGAATGTTGCACCCCTGGGAAGGATGAGTCCTGAAAGGTCATCGATGTCATCGACGGATACAATTGCATCGGTTTCCTGCTCTTTCTCCCTTGACTGTGTCACCTTTTTTGCCGGCTTGAACGACGGGGGAGGAAACACGCGGGAGGGTTTCTCTTTGTCTTCCTCCGTGCTTTCCTCCCCTTTATCCTGCCAAATCCGTGTAGGCGGTGTTGCCGGCTCTTTTGGTGTTCGTTCCGTTTCAATCTGGGGAATACTCCTTTCCACCTGAAATGCGGGGACACCATGATCTTTTTCCATCCGGGGCTCAGGAGTCTCCCCCGTGGTTTCAGTTGTGTGTGACAGGGTGGTCACTTTCGCTGATTGTTGGACGGGGGCCTTCTCCCTCCCCGGTGCGGAGATCCCCAGTTTCTTTACCAGGAGATCGAGATCATCTTTCCCGACGCCGGAAATCTGCCCGGATATTTCACCATCCTTTGTCTCTTTTCTCCTGCCCGGTAACTCCTCTTTCTTCCTCCTGAATAAAGAGCCGAATATCCCGTCTTTTTTTGAATCTCCTGTCATCCCAATGACCTTTCCAGGGCCCGGTCGTTCCCCCTTGGGCGGATGTATACGAGGTGTTTACGCGTTATACACTATGAAACATTTCCTTGTGGAGGATGCTGATTGCAAGACATATCATTCCAAGGTGCGCTGTCTTGTCTGCAAGGATACAGAGAGAAAGATCCCCGTACGGGGCAATCACGCAGGTTCCCTGGTTCCCCTCGACGATAACGCAAGCGGGAGACCCGAGGTTGATATCCAGGGCTACTTTTCCTGCAGTCCTGATAAAATCCTCTGCAATGGCAGCCACATGCTCAAAGTCCACATCTCCTGATGTCTGGACAGGAAATCCCTCAAAAAAAGCAAGAACAGCATGGACACCCTGCAATGCCATGAACCGGGCAAGCACCGCGTCGTCCAGTCTTGCACGGGGCACATTCTTTGGCTTTTGGGCCTGCCTGATGGAGAGCCCTCTTTCAAAGCATAATTCCTCGGCAAGTGCCATCTCCTCGGGGCCATACCGGTACTGAATGAAACGGGGCTCAAGTGATGACCCCTCCATGGTCTTCAGGAGGTAGGTAACGGCTTCAGATCCATGGTATTCATTTTCTTTCTCTCGATAACAGGCAGCGATGACCTCTCCTTCCTTCGCGAGAAAGATACCCGCACCTTTTGTCGTGAGAACCTCAATCTTTCCTGAAAAAGGTTCTTTCTCCCCTGATGCAGTATCAACGAGCGGATCCTCGACAACACCGAGGTATGTTCCCCTTGGGAATTTCATGCAATTCAGAGAGCCGCAATGAGCCGATCTTTATTCTTCTTCAACTCGTACCGGATGCGCCCCACGTTTGCCTCATTGCTTGCAACAATCGCGATGAGCTCATCCGGGGAGAGGGGGGACATAATGATAGGTCCCTGGTCTAGTTCGACAAGCATCTGGCGGAGTTCTCCTTTCCCAAGTTCCTTGCCCATGGCTTCCGATGTCCCAAGGCCGGTTGAAGCCATTGCACCGAGGGCGTCGATGTCCATTTTGCCCGAAGCTGCACTCTCGATTACAAAACCATCGCGGCCCACCACAACTGCAGCAGAGACCCCGTCGATTTTTAAAAATTCACCCAGAATTTGTTTAAGCATGTATGCCACCTTTCTATCAGAGAGTCTTTCTCGTTATATATTAATAAAAACCTTTGGTTGTCCAACCTGACCAATCCGCCATCTTCGCTTTATGAGACTGCGTCACCGATCTCTGTCGTTCTCTCACCAATAGGATTATCAGGAGGAGAGAACCCAGATTGTATGATGCAACTTCCCCGTGGTATATTCCGATCAATGGAAAAGGGGGAAAGGCTCGGCGATCTCCTCAAAAAACTCGGCTCTAACCAGTTTTCCGGAGTTTGTTCCATTGTTTGTGAAGGCCATACCATCGAGATTGTCCTCGAAAGAGGAAGGATTTCACTTGCAAGCTGTGATAATCTCCCGGGGGATGATGCAATGAATGTCATTGGTGGTCTGATGGAGCGGCCCTTTGATGCTTCGATCTCGGACCTTACCCCGGTACAAATTAAATTATCCCGCGAATTCAATGAAAAATGCATCATTGGACGTTCTTCCTCCGGAAAAGGAAGCATTCCACCTCAACAACCCACTCAGGATGTGAATGTTCCCACTGCTGGTGAAACGCCTCTCCAAAAACCGGAATATAAATCGAAAACCGTTATCCCGACCCCCCCACACCAAAGGAAGACACAAGACCAGGTTGCTTTCCAGGTTCAGCCTGAAAAGTCAGGGAGAGCCTCTCTTCCAAAGGATAGCACGATGACGCCCGGGATATCATCTGAAGCGTTATTTGAGACGGGAGAGGAAAACATTAATTCATCTGAAGGGGGGTATACTCTTGATGACCTTGACTTAAAAGCACTTGATTCCATGGACCTTGATGTCATGTCAAGGAAGATCAGGGATAATTGCAAACTTATTGTTGAACGCCTCCGTCTCGGTTATCTGGTTGTTGACGAGGATAAAAAAGAGAGTGGATAAAAATTATGGAAGCAATAACCTTTGATCTCTTTCTTCTCATCACGGGGCTGATACTGGTTTGTATCATTCTTTTCCTTTCCCTTGTCAGTGTCATTTATACTGTACGCCTCGCTTACAAGATGGACACGCTCACGAAAATGATTGATATCATCCGTCCTGTTCCAAAAGTTGAATATCCAATCCCCAGCGTCGAAAAGAAGGTCGAAAGCGGGGATTCCGGGATAAGTGCAAAAGAAACCGTCTCAGTTCCGGAAATACCAAAGTTTGACCCCGTCCGTGATGCTCCTGACATCCCTTCGGGAATGCAGCGTCTCTGTGAAATCTATGGGATAGAGTCCCTGACTCTTTCCACTCCCGACGGCCTCGTGGTTGCTTCAACGGGGCATCCTTTGGCTGGCGATGACGCTGCCCGTGTGAGTTATGCTTCCATGACGGGAAATCCTGTCAATGAAAGCGGCGTTTCTGTATTTCATACGGAATACAAGGGAAATGACCTGGTTGGAATCATCAGGGGAAACAAGGAGATTCCTGAAGATCTTCTCGGTGAACTGAAAAAGGACATCAGTTCGCTCCTCGAGAGATGGATTTAGGAGCCTTCTTTTCATGAAGTCTTCATTAGTCTTATATAAAAAAAGGAGAGAAATTACCCTCAGGGAGGGATGAATGGTCCGGGTCTTCACATTTGCATCAGGAAAGGGAGGGACGGGAAAGACAACCTGCACTGTCAACATCGGGACCTGTCTTGCACAGTTCGGCAAGAATACGATCATCATGGATGCCGATATCGGGATGGCGAATCTTGGCCTTGCCCTTGGACTCGAAGACGTTCCGGTCACCCTCCACGAAGTACTGGCAGGAAAGGCAAATGTTCAGGATGCAATTTATGAGGGCCCGGCAGGAGTCAAGGTTGTTCCAAGCGGAATTTCCCTGCAGGGTTTCCAGCAGGCAAACCCGGAGCTTCTCAAGGATGTCTTAAAAGACCTCGTGGAGGTCTGCGATTACCTCCTGATCGATGCACCCGCCGGCATCAGCAGGGACGGTATTATACCCCTCGCGATCGCGGATGATGTTATCCTGATCGTCAACCCTGAATTGTCATCCATCGTGGATGCCCTCAAGACAAAGATTCTAACTGAAGTCATCGGGGGGCATGTTTTCGGTGTCATCATCAACAGGGCAGGAATTGACAAGTCAGAGGTGATGATTCAGAAGATGGAAAAGGTCCTCGGTGTCCGGGTTATTGGTACCATTCCTGAGGATCCCAATATCAGAAAGGCTGCATCAGCCAAGACTCCTGTCGTCATCAAGTACCCCGGTTCCCCTGCTTCAGCGGCCCTCCGGAACCTGGCGGGCGAACTCGCCGGCATCCCGATGGAACAGAGGGGGGGGAAATCCCAGGAAAGGTTCATCGAACGTTTTTCAAAAGTCCTTTTCAGGGGTAAAAAATGACAATAGAACAGATACTGCTCCTCCTGGCATGCATTATCATTATCATCCTCCTGGTCCTGATTTTTTTCATGTACGTGAGGATAAGGCAACTTATCCGGGATCTGGAAGTGCTCCAGTCACGACTTGCAATTTCAGATTCGGAACTCGATACACTAATCAATAACGTTGAACGGATGATAAAGAAAATAAAAATATAAAATATAACTTTTTAAAAAATTTATACTAAGAAGGCCTGTTCCTGACTTGGAACACGCAATGCTCGTCTCCCTTTGACCGGCACTTTACTTCTTTTGCATCCACTTTAATATTATATGCTCCCTCCACGATACCTGCAAGGAGACCTGCAGTGCAGAAACAAACATTTTTCCCGGTGTTCCCGATAGATTCGGATTCCACGGTGTGCTCCAGCGTGAATATCCGTGTCTTCTCTGCCTCGTTCCACTCCTTCCTGATTATCTTGAACCATCCCATCTGCGAGTAGAATGTAAAGGCCATGTTGCAAATGGTGTCCGGATTGGTCTTTTTGAGGATCTCTTCCTTTAAAGCACCCAGGATCTCGTCTTCGGGGGTTCCGACAAACAAAATGCCGATGATGTCCTCTGCAGAATTCCTGATCGGCTCATAAGCGACGACATACTTTCTCCCGACCACGTCTGCGGTACCGTAATAGGTCTGTCCCTTGTTAATCACGGCATCGTAGACAATTCTTGAAATTTCCGTTCCGACCGCCCGCTTGCCATCGGCGCCGATAACATTTGTGGATACACGGACTGCTTTGTCCCCAATCTTCTGGAAGACCGTGGCCTTGCTGCCCAGATCTTTTTCGATGGAATCGACCACTTCAAAATTATTATTGACTACATGGTTGCCATAGGCAATCTGGTCGCCGGAAATGGAAGGAGCTCCGAACGCCAGGAAACGTTTCCGGAGTTCGTTGAGATCCCGGTCAAGTTTGGTCCGGGAGAGATCAAACGAGATACTCATCTTCTTGTAATGCTCCACGTTCTCCTTTCCCATGTCCTTGTAGGCACGGTAATTGACGCCACTGGCCGATGCTTCACCCATGGTCTTTGTCAACGAATTGGTCATGGACGAGAAGATGAACTGTGGCATCATAACGACCGGTTCATCCATGAGAGAGATCCTTCCCTCAAGGGGCTTGTGTTCGATGAATTCTGTGATGGCCGAATCCCCCCTGACAACAGCTTCAGCCTTGAATTTCCAGCTTGGGTGGACTTGATCGGCCACGAATTCGCAGTAGGGATCTCCCTTTGCATGACAGGTCTTCTCAAGACAGTACCAGTTCTTTCCCGTAATGGCAGAAAGAATCCCCTCTATCCAGCCCTGGTGAATTCCGCATACGGGCATGTTCCAGTCCTTCAAGACCTCTGACTCGAACGTCTGTTTGCACCGCATGACGATACGCTTTTCGGAAGCTTCCACGATCTCAAATGGCGATCCCCAACCCTGCTGGTGTTGCAGTTTAAACACAAGCATCAGGAATTCTTCCGGTTTTAAGTTCAGGCCAAGTTTTTTCAGGAGCTTGTTAAGGCCCACGGATCCCTGTCCTACAGAGCGGAACAGCTTTCTCATGGCCTTATTTGCAAGTTTTTTCCCGAGATTGACCTCGTACATCTCGTATAGGGCCCTAACGAGGTAATTTGGGTTACTGGCAGTCCTGACACCGAAGCAGGTCGTTACACCCTCTGCCGGGTTCACATGCATATAGGCGGTGATGTCCCTGCTTCCCTTGAGGATACCTTCAAAATCCTCCTTTTTCATAATACTCTCCCTTCTATCCTATCCTAAGTCCCCTATTACCTAAATATTATGCTTTTTAAAAGAAGGTGGGATGTCTGATACACTTTGCGGGGCTCACCCGGAATGGTGAATTCCATCCTCCAAAGGAGATGTTATTTTCCACGGAGAAAACAGCAATCTTATTTTACATTCCCAATATCGAGTGTTACGGGTTTCTTATTGAGGCCGGGATGGAACTCGAACTCGTACATCCGGGTCGTGAGATCACGGGAATGAACAACACATTCGTATTTTCCATAGAGCAACCTGAAGGATACTTTTCCGTCTGCCCGGGTAAAGTCATTCCCGATTACCTGGCCTTCCTTCCTGATCGAGACCCGGTGCCCTGAAAGCGGTCTCCCGTTTTCGACGATAATGACAGAAAATATCCCTGCACCTCCCTCCTTTTCCCTTTTAACTTCAGGTATGTCCACGGGGAGTATGCGTTTGAGTATCTCCTGATCGAAGATGCGACACCCCAGGATCAGTCGCTCGACGATCTCGGGCTTGACCGGAAATAAAGTGAATTGCTCGTTTCCCTTCATGAGATATACTGCTTTATTCCCAAAGAGGGCACCCTTGGAATCGTGCAGCACCGCACCGTTGGGGTCACCCTCGAGGAAAAGGAGGTAAAAATCCCCCTGCTTTTCCTTTGCATGCCCTATTCCGGAAAATGAATGTGTTCGTGCGAATGAGAGAGCATGGGTCAGGCTCATGGGTCCTTCACCGGCTGACCCGGATATGATGGATTCAAGAATTTCCCTGCTTGTCAGGAGATACCACCTCCTTTTCCTGATCGAACCCCGATAAGAACCGCCCGGAATCAGGGAGGCAGGGATCATTCTTCCCAATTTCCCCCCGGGGAGTCTTTGGGGGCCATACATATGAACCTGTACAACTCATGATATATCTGTATCCATGATAATTCCTCTGGCTGTCGGTGCAGTTGCAGTCACCTGCACATTCCTCTATGCATCATGGCGCGATATCCGGGAAAGACGTGTTCCTTTTCCCACCTGGTACCCGATGCTCGCCATATCTGTTCCAATGGCCGTCTGGTTTTACATATTGTTGCTTGCCGGGGGCATGTGGTCACTTGTCACTTCCTTCCTCGTCCTCACTGTCCTTTTTTCAATCATTTTTTACGTTTTTGCATGGATCAACCTCTTCGGCGGGGCAGATGCATGGGCCCTCATCTTCCTCTGCATCTCCCTCCCCACCTTTCCAATCGAACCGCTGACCGGCGTCCCGCCGCTGGGTTTCTTTCCCTTTACTGTCCTTGTCAACTCCCTCATTCTGAACCTGCTGACACCTCTCGCCATCTTTTTCTGGAATGCCGCGCACGGCCGGTTGGCACCATTTCCTTACACCTTTTTTGGCTTTCCAGTCCCGGCCGAAGACCTGCCCCGGTCGTTTGGTTTTATCATGGAGGATATCCGGATTGAAGAGGACGGATCTGTCAGGCGGCGGTTCATACGACCAGGGGATGCGATCAGGAGAATGGTATCCGGAAAAGGGAGGATATACACGAAGGACCTGAAAAATCATCCATCTGATTATGCGAGGGAGATAGAGACGTTCAAAAAGGCAGGAGCGGTCTGGATATCCTACGGGATTCCTTTCCTCGTCCCGCTGACGGCAGGAGTCATATCCGCTCTCCTCTTCGGGGACATCCTCCTTTTCCTCATCAGGTTTATTGCAGGTGTCTGATATGCTTAATCTGAATTATTCAGACGGGCTCATACCCGTTATCGTGCAGGACGCCCGGACACGGGATGTACTGATGCTTGCCTATGCAAACGAGGAAGCCATTTCGCTCACGCGAAAGACCGGTTATGCCCATTATTTCTCACGGAGCAGGAAGAAAATATGGAAAAAAGGCGAGGAGAGCGGGCATTTCCAGCGTGTCATCGGGATTCTCGTTGACTGCGACGAGGATGCTGTCCTCTACCTCGTCGAACAGACCGGTGCCGCCTGCCATACGGGATACTGGTCGTGTTTCTTCCGTACAATCGATGGCGAGATACAGGGAGAGAAGGTGTTCGATCCCGGGAGGGTATATGCTAATAAAGAATAGGGACAAGATTGTACCGGTGATATTTTTTGATCATCGTGCCGGATACAAGTGTGGTGATAGACGGTCGTATCACCTCCATGATACAAGCGGGAGAATATAAGGGTGCAACAATAGTCATACCTGAAGCAGTGGTTGCGGAGCTGGAAGCCCAGGCAAACCAGGGGAGAGAAATAGGGTTCCTTGGACTTACAGAACTGCAGGCACTCTGCAGGCTTGCTGCGGAGGGCACCATCGGTCTCAAATTCGTGGGTGTACGACCAACACTCGACCAGGTGAAACTGGCCAGTGGCGGGGAAATAGATGCACTCATCAGGAGTGCGGCAATCGAACACGGTGCAAAGTTCATCACGAGCGATGTCGTCCAGGCCGAGGTAGCCAAGGCCAAGGGCCTCGATGTCATATACCTGCGCCCGCAGGTAGAAGGGTTTGCCCCCCTTGCAATCGACCAGTTCTTCGATGAACACACGATGGCCGTCTATCTCAAGGAGAGAGTCCCCCCCATGGCCAAGAAGGGGACTATCAGGGAGATGCGGCTTGAGAGAATCAGGGATCAGCCCATCACGGATTACGAACTGCGCACCATTGCACAGGAAGTCCTCGAACGTGCGAAACGTCATCCCGACGGGTTCATCGAGCTTGAAAAGCGCGGGGTAACGGTTGTCCAGATCGGGTCGATGAGGATCGCGATCACGCGGCGTCCTTTCTCGGACGGCATGGAGATCACGGCCGTCCGTCCCATCGCCGATGTCAAGCTGGAACAGTTCAAGAAAGCCCAGATAATCAAGACACGCATCATCGGGGACCGCCGCGGCCTTCTCGTCGCAGGACCGCCGGGAGCCGGGAAGACAACCCTTGCCCAGAGCATAGCGACATACCTTGCGGAGAACGGGTACGTTGTCAAGACAATGGAGGCCCCGCGTGAACTCCAGGTCCCTGATCACATCACGCAGTACACGACCCTCGATGGGAGCATGGAGAACACTGCCGAGGTCCTGATGCTTGTCCGCCCGGATTTCGTCATATTCGACGAGGTCCGGAAGAACGAAGATTTCCGTGTCTTTGCCGACATGCGGCTTGCAGGAATCGGTATGATCGGTGTCATCCACGCGATCGGGGCCCACGACGCACTCCAACGGTTCTCAGACCGTGTCGATTTCGGCGTGCTGCCGCAGATAATCAACACGATCATCTTCGTGGACAGGGGCGAGATAACCAATATCTACGATATCGGTTTCACGATCAAGGTCCCCGAAGGGATGTCGAGCGAGATCAACTTAAGGCCGGTGACGACGGTATCGGACCACGAGACCGGGGAGATTGTCTTTGAAATATTCAAGTACGATGGAGAGACAATCGTGATGCCGGTCATGAGTCCTGTAACCTCCACGACGCAGTCTCTCAAGGCCCCCTCGATACCGGCAAAAGAAGAGAATGCCCAGTGGAAAATCCTCGAAAAAGACATCCAGAGGGAGATTGGGAGGTACACCGACGGTTACGTGGATGTCCATATGCTTTCGGATACAAAAGCTGTCGTCTACATAGAGGACAAGGACGTCCCTGCGGCAATCGGAAAAGGGGGCAAGAACATCGCGGCCATTGTCAACAAGGTTGGGATCGGAATAGACATCCGGCCCCGGAGCGAGCTTGAGAAAACGGCTGCCGCTGCACCTGTCGAGGAAGAACTGCAACTTGGCGGTGGCGTGAAGATTCGGATGGACAAGAAACAGCTTGCCATATCGTGCCCCGAACAGAGCGGAAAGATCGTCGATGTTTTTGCAGGGAAGGAGTACCTCTTCACTGCCACGGTCAGTGACAGCGGGGAGATCCACCTCGCGAAAAACTCAACGATTGCACAGGAACTGATTAAGAGATACAATGACGGGGATACCATCAGGCTGAGGCCGGTGTAGGGAAACAATTTTTCTTTGCATACGAGAAGGTGACAGGACGTGAACCTACCTGATTTTGGGCAGCTGGAAAAGGAATGCCTTCATGCATGGGACCATGCTTTTGAATCGAACCCGACCGGGAAGGAGAAATTCTACCTGACGGTAGCTTATCCCTACCCGAGCGGTGCAATGCATGTCGGTCACGGGAGAACCTATATCGTTCCCGATGTAGTCGCCCGGTTCTGGCGCATGCGGGGCAGGGAAGTGCTTTACCCGATGGCTTTCCACGTCACGGGAGCACCGGTGATAGGGATCTCCAAGAGGATCGCGAGGGGTGACGAAAAGGCAATCCGCCTTTACCGGGACCTCTACAAGGTGCCGCCCGAGACCCTGAAACAGTTTGTGGATCCCCTCACGATAGTCCGCCATTTCTCTGACGAGTACCAGAGGGTGATGAGTGCCTGCGGGCTCTCCATCGACTGGAGGCGCCGTTTCACAACAGTCGACCCGCAGTACAGCAAGTTCATCGAGTGGCAGTGGAAACACCTTCATGAAGGCGGACACGTGAAGAAGGGAGCCCATCCAGTCCGGTTCTGTCCCCAGTGCGACAACCCTGTCGGGGATCATGACCTCCTCGAGGGCGACAAGGCGGAGATCCAGAAGTTCGTTCTCGTCATGTTCAGGTGGAAAGATGCTTTCATCCCGACAGCCACCCTGCGCCCGGAAACCATATACGGTGTCACCAACCTCTGGGTGAACCCTAATGTCGTATACGTGCGGGCACGCGTGGACGGCGTTCCATGGATCGTGAGCAGAGAAGCTGCAGAGAAATTATCGTTCCAGGACCATACCGTTATCATCGAGGAGGAGATTCCCGGGTCCTCGCTCGTCGACGAAACCGTTTCCCATCGCCTCTGTGGCAATGTCCCGATTCTCCCTGCGGGGTTCGTCGACCCGGGGATGGCAACGGGACTGGTCATGAGTGTCCCCGCCCATGCACCATTCGATTACATTGCCCTCCGTGACCTCCAGTCCAAGGGCCTTTATACGCACATCAGGCCGGTGAGCCTGATCACAGTTCCCGGTTATGGCGAGTTCCCAGCCAAAGATGCAGTCGAAAGAGCCGGTATCTCCAGCCAGGACGATCCACGGATGGACGAGATCACACAGGAAGTTTACTCCGCAGAGTTCGCATCGGGTCGTCTCATGCCGGAACTGGGAGGGCAGACAGTGCGGGAAGCACGCGAGAGCGTGTCTGCACTCTTGATCGAAAAGGATTCTTCCGAGTACATGTACGAGTTCGATATCAGGCCCGTTGTCTGCCGCTGCGGGAACCAGGTCTTTGTCAAGATCCTTCATGACCAGTGGTTCCTCGAGTACAGCGATCCTGCATGGAAGGCCCGGGTGAGCAGGCACCTTGAGGATATGTCGCTCGTTCCCCCGGAAGTGCGGGCAGAATTCGAACGAACGGTCGACTGGTTGAAGGACTGGGCCTGCACGCGCCGGGTGGGTCTCGGGACGCGCCTGCCATGGGATCCCGACTGGCTCATTGAACCATTGAGCGATTCCACGATCTACATGGCCTATTACACGATTGCCCATCACCTTGTGGAATTTCCACCGGAAGAACTGACACCCGAGGTCTTTGATTACCTTTTCCTTGGAAAAGAATGTCCGGATCATCCCCGCAAGGAGAAGCTTGTCCAGATGAGGAGAGAATTCTGCTACTGGTATCCCTACGATTACCGGTTTTCTGCCAAGGATCTCATCTCCAATCACCTTACCTTCCAGCTCTTTCATCATGTGGCAATCTTTCCCAGGACCTGCCTGCCGAGGGGAATGGTTGTCTTTGGGATGGGTCTCCTCAACGGGGCCAAGATGTCTTCGTCGAAGGGTAACGTCTTCCTCCTCGAGGATGCGATCAGAGAGTTCGGCGCAGACACCGTCCGCATGTTCCTCGTTGGGAGTGCTGAACCATGGCAGGACTTCGACTGGAGGAACGAGCTGGTTTCCTCAACGAGAAAGCAGATAGAGAGGTTCTACAACACCATTATGGAAACCCGGGATGCACCCCGCACCATGAGCGTGGCAGACACCTGGCTGGTATCCCGTCTCCAGCAGCACATACAAAAAACGACCGAAGCGCTTGAGAGGTTCCAGACCCGGCAGGCGCTGCAGGAGGCATTCTTTGCCATTGAATCCGACCTCAAGTGGTACAGGAGGAGGCTTGTTTCGGGCACACCCGGAGGGGGAGCCCTCCACGAGCTTGCATCCGTCTGGATACGCCTCATGGCCCCTGTCATCCCTTTCACGTGCGAAAAACTCTGGAAAGAGACAGGTGGCGAGGGCCTCGTGTCTTATGCGCAATGGCCTGTACCCGAACAGACGAAAATCAGCGGTGACCTCGAACTGGCCGAGGAACTGCTGATGAGGACCATCGAGGATATCGAGTCGATTCAAAAAGTCCTCCAGGCCACCCCCTCGTCGCTTTCGATATGCATTGCGCCCGCCTGGAAACGTGAAATCTTTTCGATGGTCGCCCGGGCAGGTGACAGGAATGCCGTTATGCGGGATATCATGAAAGATGAGCAGATCCGGAAAATGGGAAAAGCTGCCGCGGAAACAATAAAACAATGCACAAACCTTGTCCACCGCCTTCCCCCCGCGATCGTGGAACAGTACCTTGCCGAAAAGCTCGATGAAAAGGCTGTTTTTCTCTCGGCCCGGGACTTCCTCGAGAAAGGGACAGGCGTGCCGGTTACAATCGTGGACGCGGAGGAGTCATTGCACCCCCGTGCAAAGCTGGCCCTGCCGCTCAAGCCGGCAATCATCTTTGAGTAGGGGGGTCTCCCTACTCTGTCTCCACGCCCTTTGCCCTCTTTACCCTTTCCTTTGTTGAATATCCCGTAACTGCGTCGAGAAATGCCCGGAAACGCTTGTTGGTATCGAGGATAACCTCGTCTGGTGCACCGATGTCAGACTCCGTATGCACCACGAGTGTTTTCCCGTCTTTTCCC
This sequence comes from Methanolinea sp., assembly GCA_029907345.1. Lineage (GTDB taxonomy): Archaea > Halobacteriota > Methanomicrobia > Methanomicrobiales > Methanospirillaceae > Methanolinea_A. The sequence goes on along the minus strand of JARYMB010000028.1, from coordinate 1,620 downwards.
GGGGCCGCATCAAGCAGCTTGAGCGCACCGTAGGAGAGCTGGTAATGGTCCCCCACCCTGACGGGCTCCACCCCGAAACAGTCCCGGAGCGACCGGGAGATTGAACCGGGCAGATCCCGGTAATATCCCCTTTTCACTGGATACTCTTGCATAATACTTTTTAGGGGTGATGGAATATGTTAAGCTAATGTCGCCAGAGTCCAAACCAGACATAAAGATATACTCGCGGTCCCTCTCCGGTCCGGGGTCAACTGTTCTCATGGGTTTTCCCGGAAGCGGACTGGTCGGAAGTATCGCCCTCCAGTACATGGTCGACCAGCTGAATTTTGAGCAGATCGGCAGTATCAACAGCAAGTACTTCCCGCCGCTTGCGATGATGAACAAGGGGGTGATCAACGTTCCGGTCCGGGTCTACGAGAAGGGCAACATCTCCGCGATCGTTGCAGACATCCCCATACACCCCATGATATGCTACGAAGTTGCCAACGGGATAATGGACTGGCTTGAGCCCTTCGCTGTCAAGGAGGTGGTCACCATTGCAGGTATCATCACAAACGAACCCGAAAAAAGGGTCTTTGGAGTTGCCAGCAGCGAAGAGGCGCTCCAGCGCATCCAGGACTCAACCATTGTCCTGCCTATAGGGAGCATATCCGGAATTGCCAGCAGCATCCTGACGGAGTGCAAGATCCGGAACATCCCTGCATTCGGGCTCCTCGGCGAGACGATCAATGCTCCTGACCCTCGGGCTTCGGCAGCAACGATCGAGGTATTGAACAAGATGTACGGCATTAACCTCGATGTACAGCCCCTGATCGAACAGGCAGAAGAGATAGAGTCTACAATGCAGAAACTGGCTGAACAGGTCAAGTCGGCCGAGACGATGCCCAAGAAAGAGCATCTGCCGATGTATGGGTGATCAGGATGAAGTGCTATGCTTTAACCGGGATTTCCCCCCAGATCATAAGGGAATTGCGGGAGGGCAAGGCCCGTACGCTGGAACTTCAGAGCACCCACAACGTCGTTACCCTGGCGGGTATCAGCCCGGGAGAACTCGTGTTCATGACATCCGTTGACCTGGAAGATATCTCACCCGGTGATACCGGGATCGTCGTCGAGGTTCTCTCCCTTAACATTACCATGAAGAGAATCATGGAGTATTCACATGGTCTCCATTACGAGGAGAGGGAGAGGATGTCTGCACGCATCAAGGTGAAATGTATCGGTGGTTCGACGATCAAGAGTGTAACCGCCGAGGGGTTCACCCGTCCCATCATCGTCGATGTCATGAAAACCGCGTGTTATCACGCGGGTTGACATTACTCCTGCTTTTTTACCATGCGACTTCATCCCTGTCCTTGCTGCCAGACATTAGCGGGCCTGACACGTGTGTCCAAAAGAACGATTAATTACCATTCCCCCAAAATAAATAATGTATAGGGAGATGTCCCTGGGCTTGTGGCTTAGCCAGGATAGAGCGCCGGGCTTCTAACCCGGATGTCGGGGGTTCGAATCCCTCCAGGCCCGTCCAAAAATCATATTTTCCGGCTCTTCGCTAATCTGAGTGGGTAATGAGAACCCAATGTGGGGACTGGTCGCCCCCACACCCCCCATGAGGATGAT
>JARYMB010000027.1 GCA_029907345.1 Methanolinea sp. | reverse complement strand
AGCAGGAGCATCGGGTCGCTCGTCCGTGAAGCGACACGGCTGACGTCTCTGCGAGGGTTTTCCGGGGTAATCACCGATGTCGGGGGGCCGACGGCAAACATGTACGGCATGGAATGTGCCCGCTGGCAGACGGCAGGGGCCTGCCCGGACAAGAGGTGCTCTCCGGCGTGTCCCTCCCTCTCTGTATCCCATTCCCGCCAGAAAGAGCTCCTGGCCCGTCTCCGCCAGGTCCCGGGAGTCAGGAGGGTATTCATAGGATCAGGGATCCGGCACGACCTCCTCGTTGCCGATTCGTACTCGCTCCTCCCGGACCTCTGTTCCCACCACGTCTCCGGGCACCTCAAGCTGGCCCCGGAGCATGTCTCGCCCCATGTCACGGACCTGATGGGAAAACCCCGGGCGGATGTCTTTACCGCGTTCATGGCCGCTTTTGAAAAGATCCAGGAGAAAAAGAAGAAACGGCAGTACATCCTCCCCTACTTCATGTCAGGCCACCCGGGATGCACGGTGGCTGACATGGTCGATCTCGCGGAGTTCATGCGCGACCACCGGTTCCGGACGGAACAGGTCCAGGACTTCACCCCGACTCCCATGACGGCCTCGACCTGCATGTATCACACGGGACTCGACCCGTTCTCCCTTGAACCGGTCCACGTCCCCCGGGGGAGGGAGAAGGCGATCCAGAGGGCCCTCCTCCAGTACTGGGTTCCCCGGAACCGGCCCCTCGTCCGGGAAGGGCTCCTTTGGGCAGGGAGGGCAGACCTCATCGGTGACGGCAAAAACTGCCTCGTCCCCGCCGTGTCCGGGAAAGGAGACGGGAAAGGGGAGGGAACGGTTATTCGACGGGCTGGTCGATCCCCTCGTTGACGCAGGGGATACACCGGGCCATCTTCTCGTCAAAGATCCGGTATGCATTGGCAAGGACCGAGGAGTTAGAGATAAGGCCTGCAATCAGGATGACCTCGAGGATCTCCTCCCGGGTTGCACCTTTCTTGGCAGCAGCCTGCATGTGGTAACTCGTGCAGTGCTGGCACCGGAGTGCTGCACCGACGGCCATGCTGATAAGCTCCACGTACTTGGGGTCAAGGGAACTTGTCCGCGTCACGGCTCCCTTGTACAGGAGGTGCGAGATGAGTACCTCCGGCCTTTCTGCCATCCGCTTGAAGATCAGGGGTGCCCGCCCGTACTCGGCCTCGATGTTTTCCATCCACTCCCGTGCGGTCTCTTCCCCGCCCCGCGTGACGATCTCCCTGAGAGTCTGCTCGAATTCCACGAGGTCATCGGTTGCCATAGTCGTCGGCATACATATCCACCGCAACCCTATTTGAGGGTGATGGAAGGGCGCGATGAGTGCAAAAAAATTCGCAGTTTTCAACAGGTTTTTCCATTATGTTGACGCAATTTTCTACCGGTCCGGATATGATATACCGGCCAGGAAGAGAAATATGATAAAAAGGAGTCTTTTTCAACACTCCCTGTGCCTCGTGCTTGCCATCGCGCTCCTTTTTTGCGCAATAGGCCCGGTCCAGGCACAACCGCAGAGTATCGCAAAGGGAAAAACCAATGTATTTTCATCATATTCCCTGCCGAAGACCGATAAAGCATTTTCCAATGACATTCCCCGGAAAAGTGCATCCCTCCCCGTGCGAAAGGACGAGAGCCCCCGTATCCATATTCCCGTGGGGCATGCCGGTCCGGTTTCAGCGGACGGAAATGTTTTTCATCGGAATGGAACTCCCCTCGACCAGCAGGTGAAAGACAAGGTTCCGAGAAACCTGACACCGGTGCGAAATTTTATTAAAGGAGAGGGAACCGTGGTCTTCGTAAACCTCGAAGGAGGTTTCTGGGGAATCATGGCTGATGACGGTTCCCGCTACCTTCCTGATGCGCTCCCCCAGGATTGCAAGGTGAATGGTACAAAGGTTTCTTTCCGGGGTTTTCTCCGTCAGGGTGTCTCCACCATCCAGATGTGGGGGAAACCACTCCGTATCGTATCAATCCAACCCCTGGGAGAAGAGATAACGGCCGGGGGAACAATCCGGTACGTTGACCTCGAAGGGGGATTCTATGGCATTGAATCCTCGGACGGGACGCATTATCTTCCCCTCAATCTCCCGGAAAATTACCGGGTCGATGGCCTTTTGATCGCGTTTTCAGCCCGGACGTCTCCCAATACCCCGACAATCCAGATGTGGGGAATACCCGTCACGATCCTTTCCATACGAGCGCAGTCGCAATCAGGCGGCTGGGGCGGAAGTTCCCTGAATGGCGCCTGGACACTGGAATCACTCGCGCGGGAAGGTGTTCTGACACCTGCTTTGCGCCAGAAGGAAGTTACAGCGGTCTTTGACGGAAAAGGCAACGTGAGCGGGACATCGGGCTGCAATCTCTACTCTGCGCCCTATTCTGGGGAGGGGCACACCCTGAAGATCGGGAAGGTTACCTCCACGATGATGTACTGCCCCGACGTCTCCCGGCAATTCCTAAGACAGGAGACCATCTACTACAACCTCCTCGGAGAGGCGGCATCGTGGGAGGTCAATGGCACATCCCTCGTGATCAGGGATGCCCAGGGCAGGGAGATCCTCGTGTTCGGGAGGCAGGCTGCCAGGGAACCCGCACTCCTCATCGGGTTCTGGAGAACGGGGGGTTTTGCCGGCATGAACGACCATCTTGTCATTTTCTCCGATGGAACTGCAGTCCTCGAGAGGAAGGAGTACAGGAGCAATTTCACTCTCTCCCGGACGCTCCTCGAGTCCCTTGAAGGGGATCTCGCTGCATCAGGATTCGGGACCCTTGCACCATCCTACCGGGCACCTCCGGGAAGTGCCGATTACTTCACGTACAGAATCACGTACCAGGGAAAAACGGTCACCGCCGATGACGGGGCAGTCCCGCCGGCCCTCCTCCCCCTCATCAGGGTACTGACGCAGATTGTCGCCGGGAACGGACCGGATGACATCATTCCATCCGCACCCCGTTAATCCCTGGAAAAATCTTCTTTTTTTCGATTATTTTTCCAACGCGCCCCCGGCACTACCCCGGTTGCAGGCGCATCTTTTATCACTGGACAGCTTCCAGTCTCTTTGTAGGGACGTGGATTGAATGAGACACATGAATATCTGGCCTGTCCTCGCCCTGACAGGAATCGTGGGACTATTAATTCTTGCATCCGGCTGCCTTTCGCCGGACGTCCTCCTGCCGGACCAGGGGCAGGGCGGGCAGATTCCGCCGACGGCAGTGCCGACCGAAAATTCCTATCCCGTCGGGACAGGGGGAGAACCGGTCCCGGGAGTGGCGCAGGCGGCACCCGATGCGGGAAGCCCCCGGCACTTTGTCGCAACCCCGTACGGGTACGTCCTGACCCGTCCCGTCTCCGGAACCCGGCTCTCCATCATCGAGATTAAGGAGGAGACAGACGAGACCGGGCAGAAGTACCTCACCGGGAAGATAAAGAACGAGGAACAGGTCACGCTTGACCATGTCACGCTCCAGTTCAACCTCTACAACGCAAACGGCAACCTCATCGGGAACACGTACGCCAGCGTCAATTCCCTTGCCCCGCAAAAGACGTGGAAGTTCACGACCCAGCCGTTCCCGTCGAGGGAATACCACCATTACGAGATGGCAGAGATCTTCATCGCCTGAAAAAAAAGGGGATGGAAAAAAGTTATTTTTCTTGTGGATCCCTCAAAGGACGATATTCGTCTCGGAGAATGGTTTTATCCGCACCAGGATGTAGTCCCGCATCCGCGAAGGCGAAACGGTTGCAAGGTCCCCGATCGTGATTCCTTCATCGACCACGATCTTCCTGATGACCGGCGCGAACGTGTCGTAGGGGAGCTTGACCCGGAGTCCCTGCATCTGGACGGTGATGGGCGTCGGGGAGAGAACCTCGTGGATCTCCTCCACGTTCTCCGCGATGATGTCCATGAACCGCGCCGGCGAGATGGAGAGGGGATCCCTCGCAAGATCCTCCCGCCGCTGGTCGAGAACGCGGGTGACCTCCGCGACGACCTCCTCCAGCTTCCCGATCTCCTCTGATTCCTTGGTCCTGTGCATGAACCGGCCGACTCCTCCCACGTACCCGTCGACGGGGGGATCGACGATCTTCTTCAATGCATCGGTTGGCGGTCCCCCGCAGAGCACGATGGGAACCTCGATCCCGCGTCGGAGCACGGGGAACTTCCGCTCGATGCAGGCCTCGAAATCCCCGAGAAGGTACACCGCGAGGTCGTGCTCGTTGATGACGTCCCTCTCCTCGTCGTTCAACTGGGCTATCCTCTTTCCGAAACCCCGTGCAAGGCCGACCATGTTGGTCTTGGCCCCGAACCTGCGGATGTACTCGGCGACATCGCACGAGGCATGGGGGAGGTGGTGGATCTCGAGCGACGGGGTGACAACCGCGATCTCCGTGCCGACGAGGGGGGAGGGCGTGACATCGCCGGTGAGGGGCTTTCCTATCTTCCTGATGAGCTCGATATCCTCCCGCGGAACGAGTGCCTGGAGAACAACCTCCTGGGCGATCACGTGTTTCTGGATGATATAGCCCCCAAGGTCCTCGATGAGGTCGATGATCTCGTCGTGCCTGTAGATCCCTCCCTTGTAGGTCACCGGGACATGGGTCATACCTCTACCCCCATGAGGGCGAACTTCTGCCTGACGAGATCTTCGATGTCCTCGGGGAGGGTATCCTCGCTTGCGACAAGGTAGAACCTGTTTCCGCCGTAATACTGCCTGCGCACCTTGAAGCCCTCAGGCTGGATGACCTGGAGAACGTAGATGAGATCCTTGTAGATCGACTCGCTCGGGTCGTAGACCGGGAGGTCGGCGATATCCCCTTCCCCCTCCCCCACTGAAAGGACGATGGTGAACCGATCGGGCTGGTTGACACGCTCCTTCCCGAACTTATCCCAGAGGATGCGGAGGAGTGGGGCGAGGTATGCCTCGTCCCCGATGGAGATGGTCACGTTCGTGTCCTTCACGTTCACGTCGGCAAAGTCCCGGACACGGACGATTCCGGGGAGTTTCCGCGTCACCCCGGTTGCAATGAAGATGGGGACCTTCGGGTCGATGAAGATGTGGAGTTTCCGGATAACCCGCAGGAGGTTGTGATCGAGGAGAACGACGTCAGCGATCTTCCTGTAATACTCCCTGCCCGCTGCCTCCGGGCATTCCACCTCGAAATACTCCACAGCTTCCATTCATTCTCTCCGGATGAACCCCGACGCCAGCAGGGCGGAGCCGACGGCACCGATATACTGCGAGTGCGGGGGGACCGTGATCGGTGTCTGGAGGAGGTCACCCATGGCCCTGACGAGGCCCTGGATGAGGGATGTCCCGCCGACCATGATGACAGGTTCCTTGATGTCCACCTCCTGGAGCTGCTGCTCGAAGACCTGCTCGGCGACACTGTGGCAGGCTGCAGCGGCCACGTCCTCGGGGGTACTCCCTGCAGCAAGCGCGTTCACGAGGCTCTGCGTCCCAAAAACGATGCAGTAACTGTTCATCGGGACTTTCTGCGAGAGCCCTTTCATGGCGAGGGGCCCGAGTTCCGTGATGTCCACGCCGAGACGTTTCGCGGTCATCTCGAGGAACCTCCCACTCGCGCCCGCGCAGATCCCGCCCATCGTGAAGGTACCCGGTATCCCGTCCTGGACGCTGATGGCCTTGTTGTCCATCCCCCCGATATCGATCACGGTCGAGGGACCGTGCTGGCTGTCTGCGAGGAAGACGGCGCCCTTCGAGTTCACCGTCAGTTCCTCCTGGATGAGGTCGGCCTTGAGGTGTTCGCCGACGAGGAACCTGCCGTAACCTGTGGTCCCGATTGCCTGGATCTCGTCGCGGGATATCCCTGCCGCGGAGAGGGCCTCCGAGACGGCGTTCTCTGCACTCTCGATGACACCCGTCGTGGGGAGCCATCCCGTGCCGATGATCCTGTTGTTCTTCATCACCACAGCCTTGGTCGTGCTCGAACCTGAATCGACTCCCATCGTGATGCCTTCCTGGACTTCCCTCGCAAGGAGGGCCCTGCGGCGTGCGATCGTCGTGAGGGCCTCCATCCGCGTGAGGAGGGTCCCGGATGTGGTCCGTTCGGTAAACGAGTAGCTGACAACGGGAAGCCTTGACTTTTCATGGATGAACCGGCGCAGCTCGTTCCTCACGATGGCAGCCTCGGCGCACCGGAAGCAGGTCGCGATGAAGACCGCGTCCGCCTCGACACGGCCCTCGACGAGGGCTTTTGCCCGGGCAATCGCCAGCTTGAGGTCAGGGCTCCTCACATCGAGCCCGAAGTCGGAAAATGACCGGCGTATGTCTGCGAGTTTCAGGTCAGGGAAGAAGATCTCGGCATCGACAGCTTCTGCGGCATCGTTGATCTCCTTCTGGACACCGCTGTACTCGGGGCCGCAGGAGAGCTGGGCAATCCTCACACGGGTCATGCACGGCCTCCCGGCAGGGAATCAAGGAACCGCTTTATTGCAGCCACGAACTCCACTCCCTCCTCCTCGTTTGCGGGATATTCGAGATCGAGAACGGGGATCCCCTTCTTCCGGATGAGGAACATGAGGAGTTCGTTTGTCCGGGCACAGCCCATGCAGCCGAATGAATAGTCTGCGTTGTTCACGATGATGGCAGCCTCGGCCCGGTCGAGGAGCGGCCCGTAGAGTGACATTCTCCCCCTGACACCGGACGGGACCTCGACGGCAGCCCACCTGAGTCCTTTTTTGGGGTCCTCCGGGGTGATCTGCAGGGGGGGAGACTCGAGGCCGGGGGTCTGGATAATCTCGCGGATCTGCATGGCGGCAGAGAGCGGGGTGTGGCCGAACCGCGCCACGAGGTCCGAGAGGATGAGGCTCGTCGTGGGAAAGATGAACACCTTTGCCATTGTCAGGACTCCTGCGACTCGATGATTTCCTTTAAGCGGGCAGCGTCCAGCCTCTCTCCCTTTCCTGGTGCCGGCGGGCGGGGAATATCCTCCGCCTTGCGGGAGGGAAGTGCGGAAAGCCCGCGGGAGATGAAGCGGACAAGACCCATCTCGAACTCGTGCCCGAAATATCCGGGACGTGCACCCCCGAGGTTTGCCCTGCACCTCCGCGGGTCTCCCGGTGGAAAACCCCTGTCCTTGACAAAGATCCGGGTCGGATCGAGAGCCCGCAGGGAATCGATGATGCGGTTGACGTCCTCCTCTTTTCCGGTCACCTGGAGACCAAAACACGTCTCCTTGATCATAACCCCCTGGGATATCTCGTAGGCCCGGATGGCCAGGTCGGAAGGGGTCATCTCCGGGGATTCGACAAAGACATACTTCGTGACCGTGCCGGTCAGGCGGGGGGTATACATTTTCATGGACTCACTTCCCTGATGAATGCAATCTCGTTCTCCTTCAGTTTGTGGAGTTTTCCAAGGTCAATGACCCGGCCGATGATGTTCGTCCCCTCGAAAGGTTCGGATGTGGGGCCAAACTCGCTGTTCTCGGTTATCCTGACGCCCACGAGGCCCGAGCCCTTCCGCGAGTCGTTCGTGATGGCGAGTGTCCCCGGCCCGACGACATCGACGGGAAGGTTTTCCGGGTTGATGTTGATGCCGGGAGGAATGGACGGCTTGAACAGGAAGACGTCCTCGAAGTGAAAGAAGAACGGGATCCTGCCCACGCGGTGCCGGTGCAGGCCCGTCAGCCGGCGGAAGATCCCGCACGAGTCCGGCGCGTGCGCATCATCGAGGGTGATATCGATGATCTTTTCGAGGGGAACGGTATCGAGGACGACGGAGCCTGCACCAAGGCTCTCCAGGGTGGTCCCCGGCTCCTGGTCCACCACGACCAGGTCCCGGCCATCCCCTTTCGCAGAGACGGAAATTCCCCGGCCGGACGCGATCTCCTCGGCTTCGTGCAGGAACAGCCCGATCAGGTCAAAGCGGGGGGGTTCGACGCTGACGCGGAATGACCCTTTCTCCCGGGCGAGCCGGGCGAGTTCGATCCCATGGGTGACCTGCCCCACGAGGGTGTGCGAGGAGGATGCAGGGATGTCCCGCGTGTAAACGTAAAGGGAGCCTGCCGATTTTCCCCGTGTCCGTACCGTCACGAACCCCTCGCGCCGCGGTGACTTCACCTCGAAAGGAACATCCGTCCCGGCCATCCGCTCGTCCTGAATGTAGGTGCTCGAGGCCCTGCCCACGACGAAACGGTCGTTGGCCAGGGCAAGGAGCATATGTTCCACGGTGTCTGCAGCATCCGTCGACTGCACCCTGCCGTTGCTGTACCCGTGGGCCGTGATGCGCACGTGGGTCACGATCTCCATGCCGTCCTCGAGGGGGAGGGACCCGTCGCTGGTCGTAAAAGACCTGCTCGTATCGGCCCAGTTGACCACGGGAAACGCCTCCATCATCCGGTCCCCCGATGTCCACCGGTCGATGAGCCCCCGGCCGGAAACGACCCTGCCGACCACACCCCCGTCCGGGGCAGCACCATGGTCCGCGGTATGGCGGATCCGGGAAAAGATCAGGTAGGACCGGCCCGGGTCGTATCCTCCGCACCCGAGGATCAGGTCCCCCCGTTCGTACAGGTGGGGTTTCCGGGCCGGGACGAAATCCGAAGGAAAAGGCCCGAAGGCAGCAGCATACCTGTCGTGCCAGTGGACCGGAAGGGGCAACCGGAGGCCGGCTGACTGGAACAGTTCCCGGCCTGCGGGAAGAAGGTCTACGACCACCTCTCCTGCAGAGGAGACCAGTCTCATGCTGCCCGTCACGGATGACTCCCGTGCTCCGGGACGGATCACCGCGACATACGAGGACCGGTCCCACCCGGGCAGGATATCCCCGAGGGTTTCGCCTTCCCGGGCGAGACGCTTTTCTCCATCGACGAGGAGGGAAATCATGGTGTTTTCAATCGGAAGAGGAGGTCGCCTTTCCCATGACCTCCTGTTCTTCAGGCGTAAGGGTCGCAAGCACGTCCGCGGTCCTGCCGATCGTCACGATCTTTCCTCCCCTCATGAGAGCGAGCCTGTCACAGATGTCCCGGACGAAATCGATGTCGTGGGAGACCACGATGAACGTCTCGTCCATCTCGTCCCTGGCGTGCATGATGGAGTGCTTGACATCCACCTTGGTCAGGGGGTCCATGGTTCCCGTCGGCTCATCGAGGATGACCATTCTCGGTTCCCGGATCAGGACCTGGGCAAGTGCCACGCGGTGCCTCTCTCCTTCGGAGAGCTGTCCCGGGAGGCGGTCGAGGATCTCCCTGCTCTTTTCCTCCGGGAAACCTGCCATCTTGAGGGTGATGACAGCCTTCCTCATCGCGAGTTCCTTGGGAAACTCGAGGCCTATAGCATCGGTGAGGTTGTCGAGCACCGTCCTGTGCGGGTACAAATCGTATTCCTGGTGGAGCAGCCCGATATACCCCTTTGCCCGTCCCCTGTTCTCGATACCCGGTTTTGTCATGTCCACGGCGTCTTCCCCGATGCGGATGATCATCTCCCCGGCCGTGGGCTCGATTATCCCTGCCATGATACGCGAGAGAGTGGTCTTCCCCGCGCCGCTCTTGCCTATGATCCCGAATATCTCCCTCTCGTAAACCTCGAACGTGACGCCGTTGACGGCCCGGACAACCCCCCTGTCGACAGATATGTAGCGCTTGAAAACGTCCCGGGCAATCAGGATCTCCTTTCCGAACTCCGGGACCTCGAAAGTCTCCGTGTCAGAGAGATCCGCCATGAACTTCGCAATGACGTCGTCCGGGGAACCGAGCATCGCGATATTCCCGTCAACGAGAAGCATCGCCCGGTCTGCAACCGACTTTATCACCTGGGAAAAGTGGGACGTCACCACCATGCCCATGTGGTTGCGCCGGCATGCCTCTGTCAGCATCCGGTGGACGAGGTCGGCGGTCTCGGGATCGAGAGTCCCGGTCGGTTCGTCGGCAAAGAGGAGAAACGGATCCTTGGCAAGCTGGCGGGCAAGGACAACGCGCTGCTTCTCCCCTCCCGAGAGGTCCCGCGCGATGTGCATCATCCGGTGGGAGAGGCGGACCTGGTCGAGCAAATCGGCAGCACGGTTGATGGCCTTGTCCTGCGGGTAATCGATGTCGTCGAGGGCATGGAGAACGTTCTCTATCACCCTGTCGTTGCCGTAGAGCGCAAAAGTCCTCTGGAACATGATGGCGGTCCGGCGCATCAGCCGGCGGCGGAGATCCTCGTCCTTCTCGTTCCAGAGATCGATGTCCTGTGCCCGGAGAACACTGCCGCACGAGGGGCAGGGTTTTCCTGCCATGCTCCCGACCCCGATATAGGGGCAGGAATCACAGACGGCGACGTGGTAGATGATCTGCCCGGAGGTGGGGTGCTGTTCCACACCCCTGAGCAGGTGCATCAGCACCGTTTTTCCTGCCCCGCTGCGCCCGATGATACCCAGAACTTCTCCCTCACCGATCTCAAAAGAGATATTCTTCAGGACTTTTTTCCCATCAAAGTCCATGCAGAGATTTTTCACGGTGATCAGGGGGTTCATTGACAGTCCTCTTACTAGAGAATGTGGTGCGGGGTGCATATTACTTTTCATCTATCACAGTCCACCCTTCGGGTCCTGCCTGAATCCACCAGTCCCTTCACGATTCCCACCACCTCCCGGACACTCGCAACAACGTGATCGGCAGCTTCGTAGAGCTCGGGGTGTTTTTCGCCTGACTGTTCCTCGGAGAGGATAGCGACGTCTGCAGTTTTCATGGCACAGAGATCGTTGATCCCGTCCCCGACCATCACGACACAGTCATAGTCCGCCTTGAGATCCTCGACGATGCGGGCCTTGACCGTCGGCGTCGCGACCCCGAAGACGCGGTCCCGGGGGACACCGAGGTAATCGGCCATCTTCTCGAGCTTGGTGACCCGGTCACCCGATGCGATGAAGGTCGGGACACCCATCCGGTGGAGTTCGCTGATGGCGTCCCGTGCGCCATCGAAGGGACGGCCCCCTGTCGTGACCATGAACTCGATGCCGGACAGGGACATGTTCACGATCACACCGCTGTTCATCGTGACAACGGATTCCTTCCTGCAGACCTGCCAGACGTTCCTGATGCAGTCCTTGAGGTCGGCAACCTTCCCGTGGGGTGAGTTGTAGAGTGCGTCGGCCACCTCGTCGGCAGCAATCACCTTCCGGGTGCAGCTGATCCCAAATCCGACATTATGGTCACGCAGGTACGTGGAGAAGGGAAGGTCGTCAGGAGCCGCGATCACCTCGCGGGAATGGACGTGCACGACGACGAGGACGCGGTCCGGGGAGGCGAACGTGAGGCTGACCGTCTCGATACCGGGAAAAAGTTCCCCCGTCAGGACGTTCTTTGCCACCCTGTAGGTATGCAGGAGGGTGCCTGCACTGTCGAAAACCACGGCAACGGACATGGGAGGGAAGCGCCCCTGCTCTATATTTATGTATCGGCATGGGGCACTCTTGTACACGAGTGCCTTTCATGCTAGCTGATACCGCTGAGAAGATAAAGAGCATGGAGGTCAGGGGTGCCGGCCGGATCGCCCGGGAAGCGGTAAAAGCCCTCCGGGATCACGCCACCTCACTGCAGGCGGCAACGGTTGCGGAATTCCGGGAGGGAATGGAAGAGGCGGCATCCGTCCTCGTCTCCACCCGGCCCACCGCCGTCTCGCTCCCCAACGCGATCCATTCCGTCATGGCAACCCTCCGCCGCGATTTCCCGTCCGTCGGGAGTGCCCGCGGGGAGTTTTTGCAGGCATGCGATTCGTTCGTCGCCGCATCTCTCCTCGCCGTGAAGAAGATCGGGGAGATCGGCGCCCGCCACATCCGTGACGGGGACGTCCTCATGACCCATTGCAACTCGGAAGCGGCGCTTGCGTGCATGCTCGAGGCATGGAGAATAGGCCGTGACTTTTCCGTGTTCGCGACCGAGGTACGGCCACGGAACCAGGGTCTCCTGACGATCGGGACCCTCGAGGAAGCAGGGATCCCCACGAACTTCATCGTCGACTCCGCAGCCCGCTATTTCATGAACGAGGTCGACCTCGTCATCGTCGGTGCGGATGCCATCTCGGTCAACGGGGCGGTGGTCAACAAGATCGGGACGTCCCAGATCGCCCTTGCCGCCCACGAGGCAAGGACAAGGGTGATGGTAGCAGCAGAGACCTACAAGTTCGCGCCACGGACGATCCTCGGGGAATTCATCCGGATCGAGGAGAGGGATCCGGCAGAAGTCCTCCCCCCGGATATCGCAGGAAAATTCAGGCATGTCCGGGTCCGGAACCCCGCGTTCGACGTGACGCCCGCGGAGTACGTGGACCTGATCGTGACCGAGGCAGGGGCAATCCCGCCGCAGATGGCCTACATCGTCATCAGGGATATCCTCGGCTGGGATATCGGGGATTTCATGCACGGGATGCCCGGGAACGGAAGGGAGGGATAAGTACTTCCCCGGGAGAAGGAAGTACTCCGTCATGAAAAAGAGGGGTATTTGAGGGGAAACCCGGGAAAGAGGAGATGGAATGGAGATTCACTTTACGAAACTGCACGGGAACGGGAACGATTTCATTCTCATCGATGAGTACGAGAAGACCGTGATTCCCGACGAGATGAAGGCAGAGTTTGCCATGCTCTTTTGCGACCGGAGATTTGGCATCGGGGGAGACGGGGTCCTCTTCCTCTCCCGCTCGGACAAGGCCGACCTGAAAATGCGCCTGTTCCAGCCGGACAGGAGCGAGGCCGAGATGTGTGGAAACGGGATCCGCTGCCTTGCCAAGTACGCCTATGACCAGGGCTACATCCGGAAGTCATGCACCGTCGAGACGCTGGCAGGAATCATCCCTGTCGAATGCGGGTACAGGGATGACACATTCTTTGCCCGCATCAGGATGCCGGATCCGAAGTTCGGGCGGGCCGATATCCCGGCGACCGGCGAAGGGGAGTACAGGGAGCAGATCGGGGGATTCGACGTATACGCTGTCAATACCGGTGTGCCCCATGCCGTCGTCTTCGTCGGGGACCCGGACGCGGTCGATGTCAGCGCCCTGGCCCCATCCATCCGGCACCATCCCACCTTTCCCAAGGGCGCCAACGTCAACTTCGTGGGGCTATCCGGGAAAAATACGTTGAGGATCCGGACTTTCGAGCGTGGTATCGAGGGAGAGACCCTCTCGTGCGGGACGGGAGCGACTGCTGCGGCAGCTGTTGCCCATCACCTGGGGTACGTGGATTCACCCGTGGAGGTCGAGACACCGGGAGGTCCGCTTTCCATCATCTTCGGCGACGGGACGTGGATGGAAGGACCGGCAACAACCGTCTTTTCGGGGACGATCACCTTCTGATCCGTCCTTTGGAGCACCCTCCGGGCCCTCACATTCCCCTTTCGTCTCGTCCTGCCCGCCCAAAAATTGGGAGAGGTCTGTTTTTTAGTCCGTTCCCGCGGGATCTCCGGTGCAAATCCGGATACCCTCGTTCGTGATCTCGAAGTCGAAGAAGCTGCCGGGAGGTCTCGACCGGTGCTTGACGAGGGTTGCACGGCGCACGTGGTTTTTCCTTTCCAGGCGGACGATCACCTTCGAGAGGTGTTCGAGTGCCGTCCCGCCAAGCCCCACGAACGTGTTCTTTTCCGGGTCCATGTAGACCTGGTTCGAGACCAGGACCGGGATACCGTACCGGCGGGCGTACCCGAGCAGCAGGAGAGCCTGTCCCGTCAGCCTCTGCATGGCGTCCCTGCCCCTCTCGAGCTGGCTCCGGTACAGCCCGGTCAGGGAGTCGACAACGAGAAGCCCGGCCCCCTCCTGCAGGAGGGAATCGAGGTTCCGGAGCATCGCCGTCTGCTGGGAGAAGTCCCCGGGCTCGAAAAGGAAGAGGTTTTGCGCCAGTTCCAGGGCCTCAGCACCTGCGATCTGCCGGAACCGTTCGGCGGAGAACCCCTCGCTGTCGAGGAAAAGGACACGTTTTCCTGACCGGAGGCACGCGACGGAAGCCATCACGCAAATCGTGCTCTTCCCGGAGGCAGGCTCCCCGTATACCTGCGTCAGGATCCCGGGGCAGAGACCTCCCCCGATGAGGTCGTCGAGCGCGTCCGAGCCGGTTTTCTGGAATTTTTCGCTCATGGAGCTTTCCGGCGGGCCCGGTTCCAGGCAACTTCCTCCGCCATCCGGGCGACCTCGCGGGCGGGAACCGACGCACGCTGCGCCACTTCCCGGACGCGGGAGAACTCGGCCTTGCACGAGTAGACGGAGCCGTCGAATACGGCACACTTGACGGGCACCTGGTAGGTCTCCCCGTTGAGGGTGATGGATACCTCCGTCACCTCTCTCCCTGCAACGAAACGGTGGACGCTCTCGAGGCACCGGATGCCGAGGGTGCCCGTCTCCCGTGCGAGGATGGCGGAGAGCCGCTCTCCGTCCCCGGGCAGGCAGACCACGCGTATCAGCCAGCCGGGCCTGCCCTTTTTCATGGTGCAGGGGATGATGCAGACATCCCGGGCTCCCGCATCCATCAGGGTCTCCGAGCAGGCCGCAATGACCTCGGCAGTCGCATCGTCCACGTTCGTCTCCAGCACATCGACCGAATCATCGCGGGCCCCGGGGAGATCCTCGAGGAGGACAGCCCGCAGGACGTTTGGCACCGACGGAAAATCCCTGTCCCCTGCACCGTACCCTGCAGCAACCACGCGGCCGCAAAGGCGGCCCTTCTCCGGGAGGGTGACCATCTCCGCGAGGAGGGCGGCACCCGTCGGCGTGCATATCTCGCCTTCTCCCGGCGGGCCGTATATGACGGGGATGCCTGATTTTTTCAGGATCGCGAGCGTCGCCGGCGCAGGGACGGGGTACGTTCCATGGTGCGTCGCGACTGTGCCCCCCCCGACCGGGACGGGCGCCGTTGCAACGGCATCGACACCGAGGGAACAGAGTGCCGTGCATGCACCGATGACCTCGGCGATGGCGTCATCGGCACCGACCTCGTGGAAGTGGGGCGCCCTGCCATGGATCTCCTCCTCGGCAGCAGCGATACGCGAAAAGACGCGGCAAGCCATCCCGATGGCACTTTCCGGGGCATTTGCTTCCCGGACCCGCGACATGACCTCGTCGAGCGTGCGGGCAGCCGGAGTTGCCCGCGTATCGACCGAGAGGGCCCTGATCCCCGCCCTGGTGACAACGGAAACCGATGGTTCCCCGACGACGGACCTCATGGCCGCCGTCACCAGTCCGGCATCGGCGCCGAGGTCAAGCAGCGCCCCGCACACCATGTCGCCGGCTGCACCGTGGACGGGATCGAAGAACAGGACTCGCATACGTACCTATAAATCCCAGCGTATTGCACCTTTAAATTAATGCCTGAGCTCCATCTGAAGGTTGACAGCGCGTATCCCGGAGATCAGGGTGGCGGAAAAGCACGGCTCGATCCCGAGACCATGCTCTTTTTGAAGATATCACCCGGGGATATCGTCGCAGTGGAAGGCAAAAGGAGGACTGTCGCCAAGGTATGGAGATCCCTTGTCGAGGACTGGAACCAGAACAAGGTGCGGATCGACAATTTCACCCGGATGAATGCCGGCGTGAGCATCGGTGACACGGTCAAGATATCCCGGATACAGGACGAGGTGGAGGCAAAACGGGTCGTGCTTGCACCTCCCGAGGATCTCCCCCGGAACGTCTCGATCAATATCACGCCCCACGTTCTCAATTCGCTCATCGACTTCCCCGTCGTAAAAAACGATATCGTCCCGCTCTCGAGCGGACTGCCCTTTCTCCAGACGCAGTTCATCCCGTTCAAGGTTGTGGAGATCGAACCCGAGGAAGCAGTCATCATCACGAAGAACACCCACGTCGAGTTCTCCGAAAAACCTGCCCCGGGGGTGGAAGGGGCAAAGAGGATATCGTACGAGGACATCGGTGGCTTGAAGGACGAGCTCCAGCGCGTGAGGGAGATGATCGAGCTCCCGATGAGGCACCCGGAACTCTTCCAGAGACTCGGCATCGAGCCGCCAAAGGGTGTCCTCCTCTTCGGGCCGCCGGGGACAGGAAAGACCCTGATTGCCAAGGCGGTCGCGAGCGAGAGCGGTGCCCACTTCATCTCGATCGCAGGGCCCGAGGTCATCTCGAAATACTACGGGGAGAGCGAGCAGAAACTCCGCGAGATATTCGACGAGGCCGAGCAGAACGCCCCGTCGATCATCTTCATCGACGAACTCGACTCGATCACGCCGCGGCGCGAGGAGGTGACCGGGGAGGTGGAGAGGAGGGTCGTCGCCCAGCTCCTGACGATGATGGACGGGCTCGAGGAACGGGGCCAGGTGGTCGTGATCGGTGCGACGAACCGGGTGGACGCGATAGACCCCGCCCTCAGGAGACCCGGGCGCTTCGACAGGGAGATCGAGATCGGGGTGCCGACGGAACCGGACCGGGTCGAGATCCTCAAGATACACACGCGGGGAATGCCGCTTGCACCCGATGTGAACCTCGAGGCACTCGCCCAGCAGACCCATGGTTTCGTGGGGGCGGACCTCGCGGCCCTTGCCAGGGAAGCAGGGATACGTGCCCTGCGGCGCTACCTCCCGGAGATCGACCTCGAGGAAGAGGAGATACCGGCCGAAGTCCTCGAGACGATGGTCGTGACAGGGTCCGATTTCCGGGATGCCCTGCGGGACGTCAGCCCGAGCGCGATGAGGGAGGTGATGCTCGAGGTCTCGCACGTGACGTGGGAGGATGTCGGCGGACTCGAGGAGGCAAAGCAGGAGATCAGGGAGGCAGTCGAGTTCCCCCTCACCCGGAGGGAACGCTACGATGAACTCGGCATCCGTCCGCCGCGTGGTGTCCTCCTCTATGGTCCCCCGGGGACCGGAAAGACACTGATTGCCAAGGCTGTCGCGAACGAGAGCGGGGCGAACTTCATCGCCATCAGGGGTCCCCAGCTCCTCTCCAAGTGGGTGGGGGAGAGCGAACGGGCCGTGCGGGAGATATTCAAGAAGGCCCGGCAGGTTGCCCCGGCCATCATCTTCTTCGACGAGCTCGATGCGCTCGCCCCGACACGGGGGAGCGATGTCGGGACGCACGTGATGGAGAGCGTCCTCAACCAGATCCTGACGGAGATAGACGGTCTCGAGGAATTGAAGGACGTCGTCGTCCTCGGTGCAACGAACCAGCCCCTCCTCGTCGACCCTGCACTCCTGCGGCCGGGCCGGTTCGACCGGCTGGTGTTCATCGGGGAACCGGGACTCGCCGACCGGAAAAAGATCCTTGCCATACACCTCCGGGGAATGCCCGTGGAGGGCTCTGCACTCCTGGACGTGATCGGGCACCTCCAGCCTCTGGGCGAAGAGGGGATTG
>JARYMB010000026.1 GCA_029907345.1 Methanolinea sp. | reverse complement strand
TTCTCAAAACCCCGATGCTGTCCAGATCTATGGGCCGGTGGACCCCATCGAGAGGACATTCAAGAACCACGTATCGCTTGCCCTTGCCAACACGTTTGCGCGGGTGGGGTATTACACGGGTACACTCTACTATACCCTCGGTTGTAATACGGCCTTCCGGAAAGACGCATTCATGCGTGCGGGCATGTACAGGTGTATCGATGCGGGGGACGACCTTGAAATTGCACGGAGGATGATTCGGTTCGGAAAGATCGTGTTCGACAGCCGCATGAGGGTCGGGTTCTCCATGCGCAGGTACGAAAAGTTCGGAACGTTGAAATCGCTCTACGAATGGATCTCTATCGTTGCCCGGGGAGGGTCGTCCGAGAAATACCAGTATTCGCGGCGCGAGTACAAGTGAACGCGGTCGCTTTCAGATACATGCACCCGATATAGTCTTTGAAAAAACTCCCTCTTCATCATTTTGGGGGGGTAAGATGAATGAGTGCAGGACATTCTTTCTCAGTTTTGAATTGGTTTATTCAAAGAAGAAACATAGACTTCCTATGAAACCCTTCGTGAAACCGCCGCCGGGGCGCACCTTTTAGGGGCGGCGGAACCATCCTCATGTGGGGGTGTGGGGGCAACCAGCCCCCACATTGGGTTCTCATTACCCACTTAGATTAGCGAAGAGCCAAAAAACTCACCTATCCCCTCAAAGCCGGTTGGATTACGGGAGCCGGGCATAAAAGGAATCATCGGGCAGCCCGAAAAAAGAGGCCTTTGCAGGAGAAGAAGATTAAAGGGGAGTGCCGCCCCGAACTTGATACGTTTTTTTCAACAAAAGATCAATAAAAAAAATTTGATTTTTCTAATTGTAGCTCCGGAACGGGAGAGCCTGGTCATATACCCTGTAGCGGTCACCCGTGATCAGGTTGATGAAGACCTCGACCCTGTCGGTCCCACGGGTCCCTTCGAGGTCCAGCTGGTCGTTGACCTGCGGTTTGGGCAGAGAACCTGTTACAATCCGGCCGTCTGACCGGGATACGACGACATCCATGGAGTGGACGAAATTGATACCCTTACCTCCCCGGAACGTGACCGTGATGGTTGGGCTGGTTGCCACCGTATTCCTGACCACCTGGACGTCAACGGAGTACTGGGAAGGTAACGGACCCTCGATATAACCTGCCGTTGGTGGAGGTCCCTGCGTGGGAGACATTGGAACGGAAGTTGCTGCCGTCGTTACCGGCATCGTTGTCGAAGCAGGCGTGGTCTGTTCCTGCGATGGCTGCGTGCACCCGGCCATCCAGATACACAGGACCAGAGTAATGCCAACAAGAATCCAGAATGATCTTTTCATGCATAGAGGTACTTTTCCCTCTTATAAGATGTTTCCGAGTATTATCCCGGTTTCACTCCGGAACCCTGCCAAAAAGGACTTTCTTGGAAAGCAATATGCGATACGGGACTGACGAGGCCGGAAGGGCAGATCGTTTCCATGAAAACGGGACGCGCCGAGGGGGAGATTTGAACTCCCGAGGCGCAGAGCGCCAGTAGCTTTCGAGGCTACCGCCTTCCCGGACTAGACTACCTCGGCATGGAGGTAATTATTATTCCCTGCGTCCCGTATAATCCTATCGAATGGGAGCAAAATGCAGGTTCCGAATCATCCCCGGGGAGCAAACCGTCGAGTATACCGGGGCGGAAGGGACAACGTACGAGGATGCACTCCTCTCGATCGGCATCATTCCCGATACAGTCCTCATCCTGCACGGGGGAAAGAGCCTCCCGCAGGACGAGGTCATCCGTGAGGAGGAGGTCGATATCATCTCCACGTGCTCGCGGGGATGACCATAAATACCGGCTTTACGTGAGCGGGCTGTATATCATCTCCACGTGCTCGCGGGGATGACCCTCTATTTTTGGAGGGGCCTCCATCAACAAGGATGGAAGCCTCCCCTGCCCTATTTAAACTCCCTGTTCCAAACAGACTCTTGAGTGTCCATGGGAACAATTCTTTATTACTTCACTGGCACGGGTAATTCCCTTGCGGTCGCCAGGGAACTTTCTTCCGTTATCGGGGACTGTAAACTCGTACCCATCGTCTCTGAAATGAAAAAAGGCGGGCCAATAGAGCCACGTGCCGATCGTGTCGGTATTGTAAACCCGCTTTACTTCTTCGGCCTCCCCTCCATCGTTGCGGAATTCGCTCAAAGGCTTGACCTCTCCCATGCCGGGTACACGTTCTCGGTTATCACCCTGGGTGGATGGGGAGCCTCTGCCGCTTTCAGCCAGCTCGATCGTATCCTGAAAGGCAGGCCGGGAAAGAGGGGTCTTGACGCAGCGTTCTCCATCCGGATGCCGGGAAACTACATTCTCATGTACGATTCCCCGGACACGGAGTCCGTGGAAAGGATTCTCAAGAAATCAGGCAGCCTTATCAAGGAGACTGGAGAGATGGTGAAGGCAGGAAAAAAGGTCTCCTCTGCGTGGTCTCCGGCTGCAGCCCTCGTCCACTACATGGTGTATCCCCGGTTCATACGCCATGTTCACGGGGCAGATGCACAATTTTCCGTTGATGACAGGTGCAACGGGTGCGGGACTTGCGCACGGGTGTGCCCCGTTGACAATATCAGGATCGGGAACGACCGCCCGGCATGGCTCCACCATTGCGAGCAGTGCATGGCCTGCATCCAGTGTTGTCCTGCGAATGCCATCCAGGCGGAAAAGACAGAAGGAAGGAGGAGGTACCGTCACCCCGGTATCACCCTAAACGATCTGACAAAGCAGCGTTCGGACTCAATCATCCCGCATCACGAATGGGAGACTGAGTGAATGAGGGATCCCTGGAATGCTGGTTACTGAAAAATGGACATGACTCTGCGGGGCAGTCAGTTCTCCCGATATTTGATCCTGAAACGATGTCGGATTATGACCCAGTATCGACCGTGGCACGTTTCCCGGCTATCGGGCTGGTTGGAATCGGAAAGGGAGATCACGGTGTCACCGGGTGGGTCCGCGAGGCCCTGCCTTCCATTTTCCCCTCAGAAATAAGGATACTTCTTCCCCAGCCGCTTCCTTCGCGGTATTTTCACCGCGGGCGTGACCAGTACCTCGCAGACGGGATTCTTGCCTGCCTGGCCGGCATCGCCCGCCGTGAGAATGTGCTCTGCCTCGGTATCACCGCGGCAGATATCTTTTCCCCGGGATTACACTTCGTGTTTGGCATTGCATGCACCGGGGCGGCCCTCATTTCCACGTTCCGCCTTGCGCCCGCCTTCTACGGGATGCCTGACAACGAGATGGTCTACCGGAGGCGAATCCTGGTCGAGGCAGTCCACGAGATCGGGCATGCCCTGGGGCTGGCCCACTGTGAACATCCCGGGTGCGTGATGTATTTCTCGAACTGGATCGGGGACACCGACCTTAAAGGACCGGGATTCTGTTACCGGTGCAGGCGGCGGCTGGACCTTTTGCAAAAGGGCTAAAGAACAGGTCCACTGGAACAAGACAGGGTGGGCTGAAGAGAGGGGGAAGATATCTGAAAAAAATGGGGTTTATTGCTATTCCATTTTCCACGGGAAAAATGGTGAGTGGCCGGATGTTTTCCGGTTGACCTCCCCTTATTCGGGAGGCTTTCCGGCTTCCTTTTCCTTCTTATCCTCGCGGGTGATCATCATATCGTCGACCCGGAGTAGGAGTATTGCTGCCTCGGTTGCGCTCTGGATCGCCTGCCTCTTGGAACGCTGGGGCTCAAGGACACCCTCTTTGAGCATATCAACAACGGTCCCGGTATAAACATTCAACCCGGCGTATTTCTCTCCCCTGGCATGGGCATTCTTGAGTTCCACCAGCTTGTCGACCGTGTTGAACCCTGAATTTTCAGCGAGTGTGACGGGGATGACCTCGAAGGCATCTGCGAAGGCCTCGATCGCGATCTGGGCACGACCACCGACGCTCGCCGCATAATCCCTGACCTTCATCAGGATCTCGGTCTCCACTGCACCACCTCCCACGACGAGCTTGCCGTCCTCCATGGCGTCCATGACGACGCGGGTCCCGTCCTCGACTGCCCGCTCGAGCTCATCGAGGAGGTACTGGGTCGAACCGCGGAGGAGGATGGTAACGGTTTTCGGGTTATGACATCCCGAGATCTTGATGAACTCCCCATCTTCGAGTTCCTCGACGGTTTCCGCCCTCCCGAGTGCCTCGGGTGTAAGGTCCTCGGCCTTGTTGACAATCTGGGCATTGAGGGCGTGCGAGGCAAACTTCATGTCCTTCTCGGGGACGTCCTCGACGGCAAGGACACCTCCCTTTGCAAGGTAGTAGGCAACCGCATCCGCGATGCCCTTCTGGCAGAGGAGAACGTTGGCACCGCTCGCTATGATCGTGTCCGCGTATTTCTTGAGAGTCTCCCTCTCCTGTGCTGTAAACGCACTCACCATGTCGCTTGACTTGATGTGTATCTTTGCCTTCACCTGTGTCTTCTTGATCTCGAGGGGGCTTGCAACGAGGGCGACACGGGCGTCTTTTACCTTGCGGGGCATCTCCTCGCTGACACGCTTTTTGTCGAGGACGACACCGCGGACAAGCTCGGCATCGTCCATGGTATCCCCGGCCTGCTTCTTGATCAGGACGTTGTCCTCATCGGCAGTGATCCTGTCACCCTCCTTTGTGGCGATAGCCATGACGGCGTCCACCACGATGCCGTTCAGCCTGCTTTTCACGGATTCGATTGCCTTGCCGGTCATGGCCGTGTCGGCGATGCGAATCAGATTCTCCCTGTCATACGGGTCGATGGGAATGGAGAGGTCCTCGAGTACTTCGAGCGCCTTCTTCATACCCAGGCGGTACCCCTCGGCGATCACGGTCGGGTGGATTTTCTTCTCGATCATGGCCTCGGCCTTCTCCATGAGCGACCCGACCATGACGACCGCTGTGGTCGTTCCGTCCCCGACCTCGTCGTCCTGCGCTTTTGCTACCTCGATGACCATCTTTGCCCCGGGATGGACCACCGAGATGTCCTGGAGGATGGTCGCACCATCGTTGGTGATGGTCACGTCACCACTCTGGTCCACGAGCATCTTGTCCATCCCGCGGGGACCCAGTGTCGTCCTTACTGCGCTTGCTATTGCCTTTGCTGCTGCAATGTTCGAGCGTTGGGCCTCGAGACCCCTGTTGCGCTCGACGTTTTCCTTGAGTATGATAATAGGTTGTCCTCCAAGCATAGCAGTTCCTCCAATGCTGTAAAAGATGGAATTAAACTTCTATATAAAATAATCCATTTTGAAGCGGGAAAAAGAGTGGGGTATCAGTCGATTCGGGATATTTTGAAGAGAGAATAGACAGGAACGCCGTCAATGTCACGGACCCCGCGCTTGTCGAAGAGAACGCATATCGCAACGGGTTGTGCACCGTGCCGCCGCAGGTATTTGACCACATCCTGCATCGTGTTTCCGGAGGTGATCACGTCATCGACGATGATGCACCGTTCACCGTTGACGGATGCAAAATTCCCGCTGATCGAACCAACGGGCGGTTCCTGCGTGCTGTGCTTGGCCGGGTGGTAAATGGCAAGCTTGATGTCCTCCTCAACGGCAATCAGGGTCGCGACCGGGATGCCGGACACAGCTATCCCCACGACGAGGGTGGGGAAACGGTCGGAGTATCCGCCTTCCCTGTCCTCATCCTCAAGAGACGTATAGTATTGCTTGAGGAGCATCATGGCCACTCCGTCGAGGAGCGGGCCCCGGCCACTGACACTGGTCCAGTCAATATGGACGTCCTTTGGAACTGCCATTCCCTTCTGCTGGGTCAGAAGCCAGGTCACTGTCTCCATGGAGAGGGAGAGCTCGTCAGCTATCTGCCCGGGGCTGTGGCCCTCGGAGAGGAGCGTCCTGGCCTTCTGGATCAGTTCATCGAGAGACGACATGGGAAAAAAGTGTGCAGCGATCTACTTAAGTGTTCTTTTCAGCCCCGACCCGCAGACAGGGCACTCGCCCGGCCCTTCCGCGAGCCTCCCGCATCCCGGGCAACGGAACTTCCATTTTCTCTTTTTAGCCTTCCTCTGCTGGAGGGGGACGACGGGTATCCCGAGGTGGTGGGCGACGTTCTGGACGGCGAAGTCATCCGTTACAACCTCCGCACCGGTATCGAGGGCAAGGGCCAGGACTTCACGGTCTGCCCGGGAGAGGACGGATTCGTCCCCCGTTACAGATGCGGCTTTCCCAATCAGCTGCAGGGAGGGGGCACCGGGACTCGTGACAACGAGGCCCGCGGCAGAAAGTGCCTCGAGCCGGCACCTCGACCGTGCATCGACGATCTCCCCGACGACTGCCGGGGTCGTGAAGAGTTCTCCTTCGAGCGGTATGTCCAGGAAAAAGGCTGTTGCATCAAGTACTCTCTTCGGCGGCAAATGTCACCACCTCTCCTTCCGTAACCCGGATCCGGAACCCGAAAAGTCCGAGCAGCCAGCACATCGTCCTTGCATGCAGCGTGCAGGTGCTGCTTGTAAAAGATCCCCCTGCACGTGCACAGTAGATGAGGAGCTGGTCGGCAAGGTACCTGTCGACCAGGCCGCCGGCAAGGTGTTCGGCAAGCAGGGCTGCAGCTGCATCCCTGCCCACGTTCTCCGCCGGGTATCCGCGCCTGCCGATGGCGCAGCCGGCCTTCCAGCCCAGCCATGCAGTGACCGAGCTCCCCGTTCCCGGGCCGGGACGGGTATCTTTCCAGGCAGGGAACCGGATACCCGTTGCCCGGGACAGGGCTGACGATGCTGCAGCAGCCTGCCGGTCTGCCACGTGGCCGGGAAGTCCTGCGCTGCACGAGACAATCCCGCAGGTCTCCGTTTCCCGGGTATCCTCCGGTGAGAACGGGGCAAGGCGGGATCGCCGGGCCCTTGCCACCACCTCGCCCCCGCCCCTCGGGTAGTAACCCCTCCTGATCACCTCAAGAGAGATTTCTGCGCCATGCCGGCGGAGGAAAGGCAGGAGGACACGGGCAGTATAGTCTATCGTCGGGCTCCTCGGAACCTCCGTCCCGCCAGCCACGGTTATGCCGCCCCCGATCATCAGGGCTGCAGGAAGCCATGCCTGGAGTACGAGAGGGATGCTCCCTGCCGTCCCGACTTCAATTTTCATGTCGGTTTCCACCAGCGGACCGGGGCAGAATGTCAGTTCCCTGCTTCCTGCCGTGCAGCCGGACACTCCGGCACCGCAGAGACCTGCAACCGCCCGGACTGCGGCAATGTGCTGGGAACGGAGCCCCGGCTCCTTTCTCCCTGACCTGATGTTCGTGATCCGGCAGGGCTGCCCGGTTATGGCAGAGAGCGTGACCGCCGACCTGACCAGCTGCCCTCCTCCCTCCAGCGTGGACCCGTCTATGACGAGCATCCGAGGATCCTGTCGGCTATGGCCTTTCCTGCGGAAAAACGGCTGCAGGCCCTCTCGATGGTATCGCTGCAGGCGACATCCGAAAGACCGCTTGCGAGAAGGCGGGAGTACGCCCCCTCCGCAAGGACGCCGTGAACGCATGCAGACGACACGTTCCCTGCACCCTGGGCCCTGAGCATGCGGGCGGCGGTCACAAGGGTCCCCCCCGTGGATATGATGTCGTCCACGATGACCACGTCGCGTCCTGCCGCATCGAGGTTCCGGGGTTCCATCCGGACCTCCTCTCCCGAGATCCGTGTCTTTTCCAGGTGATCCCAGTCCCATCCGCACGTTGCTGCAACGGACCCTGCAAAAGCAGAGGCCCCGTCGTCGGGTGCGAGGATGAACGGGTTTTCAAGCGGGCGGGAAGAGAGGTATCGCCCGATATCTGCCGCAATGCTGATATCCTGTGCCCTGACACGGAAATGGGAGAGAATGGACGGGTCGTGCACGTTGACCGTGAAGACCTGCCTCACACCCCCGGAAATGGCCCTGCAGATCGCCCTCGCGCTGAGGGGTTCCCCCTCGTGGAACTTCTTGTCCTGCCGTGCATAACCAAGATACGGGACCACGAGGGTGACTTCGTTTCCCTCGCAGGCATCCACGAGGAGGAGGAGCTCCACGAGGGCGTCTGCATCGGGTATGCTTCCCACAACGACCATTTCCGGGTCCGATCTCTCCAGGCGCAGGTAATGTTCACCGTCCGGGAACCTGGTGAAGCGGACTGCGCCGAAGGGGCATTCCAGGGCCCCCGCGATTCTCCCTGCCAGTACCTGGGAATATTCCGTGCTCACGACCAACATGTCTCCATCCTCATGCTGAAAGTACTTAAACGAGCAGGAATAAATTACATCACATTCCGAAGCACAAAAAGAGGGTTTATTCTCATAATGCCAGACCAGGAAAATGCAGCACCAGTCCAGGAAGATGATGCCCCCGTCGAAGTGACCGTTGAAGACTCCTCGCAGGTCCAGGTCCCGCCCTCCCTGATAGACCAGGTAATCGGACAGGAACATGCCGTTGAAGTCATCAGGAAGGCGGCCATCCAGAGGCGGCATGTCATGATGATAGGGAGCCCCGGGACGGGCAAGTCCATGCTTGCCAAGGCAATGGCGGAACTGCTGCCCAAGGAAGAGATGCAGGACATCCTCGTCTATCCCAACTCTGACGACCCGAACAATCCCATCGTGAGGACGGTCCCTGCCGGACGGGGAAAGCAGATCGTGGCAGCCCACAAGGCAGAAGCAAAGAAAAAGATACAGTTCCGCAACACCCTCCTGATGCTTCTCCTCATCGGGATTCTCGGGTATGCATTCATCCAGGGCCAGTGGCTCATGGGGATCCTCGCAGCGGCATTCGTTTTCATGGCACTCCGGTATGCCACACCGCGCGAGGAATCGATGATTCCCAAGCTCATCGTCTCGAACGATTCGACCACGACTGCACCCTTCATCGATGCAACCGGTTCCCACGCGGGCGCGCTCCTCGGTGACGTCCGGCACGATCCGTTCCAGAGCGGAGGGCTCGAGACGCCGAGCCATGACCGGGTCGAGGCAGGGGCGATCCACAGGGCACACAAAGGGGTGCTATTCATCGACGAGATCAATACCCTGACACCACATTCCCAGCAGAACCTGCTCACCGCTCTCCAGGAAGGGGAGTTTCCCATCACGGGCCAGAGCGAAAGGTCGAGCGGCGCAATGGTGAGGACAGAACCCGTCCCCTGCAAGTTCATCATGGTCGCCGCCGGGAACCTCGATGCCATCCAGGGGATGCACCCTGCACTCCGGTCCCGTATCAGGGGCTACGGGTACGAGGTCTACATGAGCGAGACCATGCCCGATACTCCCGAGAACCGGGAGAAGTTCATCAGGTTCGTCGCACAGGAAGTCAGGAACGATGGAAAGATACCCCACTTCGACAGGAGTGCGATCGAAGAGGTCATCCGGGAGGCCCGCCGCAGGTCCAACAGGAAGGGACACCTCACGCTGAAGCTCCGGGACATGGGCGGATTGATCAGGGTTGCAGGCGACCTCGCGCGCCAGGAGGGAGCCGAGATGACCACTGCCGAACATGTCATCGCCGCCAAGAAGACTGCCAGGTCCATCGAGGACCAGGTATCGGACGAGTACATCCGCCGGAGCAGGGAGTACGAGCTCACCGTTGTGGAAGGTACCCGTGTAGGCAGGGTAAACGGCCTTGCTGTCATGGGCAGTGACTCCGGATCTGTCCTGCCCATCATGGCAGAGGTCACACCGGCACAGGGTGCGAGTGGTACCGTCATCGCGACAGGGATGCTCAAGGAGATCGCCCAGGAGTCGATAAAGAACGTGAGTGCCATCCTGAAGAAGTTCACCGGCAAGGACATCAAGAACATGGACATCCACATCCAGTTCATCGGGACATACGGTGGCGTGGAAGGGGACTCGGCCTCAATCAGCGTTGCGACGGCAGTCATCAGCGCGATCGAGAACATCCCAGTACGCCAGGACATTGCAATGACCGGGTCTCTCTCCGTGCGGGGTGATGTCCTGCCCGTCGGGGGTGTCACTTTCAAGATAGAGGCAGCCGCCAAGGCAGGTATCAGGACGGTCCTCATCCCGAGGGCGAACCTCGACGATGTCCTGATCGAAGAGCGTTACCGGTCGATGGTGACCATCATCCCGGTCGACTATATCGACGACGTGCTCACGATCGCCCTTGTTCCCGATAACCGCGAGGGGTTCCTGAACAAGCTGCGCAGGATGGCAACGACACCGTCCGGGACTTTCCTGGACGGAACGGGAATCCCGACATCCCCGGCATGATTTCATGGCAGGGATCCGCTATTATGACATCCGCCACGTGAAGGGCGCGATATCCCACATCGATATCGAGAATTCCCGCGTGGAATCCGCCGGAACAACGTTTCTCGACAGGGCAGTCATCCGGGTCCTCGGCCCGAGAGGCTGGGGGATCCTCACCGTGGACCACTTTGGGCGCCCACGCGGAAAGAAGTTCGACGAACTGCTCGCGAAGGCCTCTGCCCTTGCATCCCTGACGGGCGAGGAGGTTGTCCTTGCCGATGCACCGTCCGGCATGATCCCCGTTCCGCCGAAAAAGACGGATCCCCTCTCGATCGACCTCGAGGAGAAGGGGCGGTTGCTCCTCATGGTCGAGAGGGCCGCACGAATACCCGGAATCACGAGCACACGGGCCGGGTACACCGAGAGGTACGAGGATGTCCGGTTCGAGGACTCGTGTGGAAACGAGTATACCTATTCACTGGTTCGTTCCGGTTACTCCATACTCGCAGTTGCCGGACGCGGCGGCGAGATGCAGATGGGGTACCGGCGCAGGCATGCCCTCCAGGACTTCCCGCTGAAAGAGGGGAAGAAGGACGGAGAGACCGCTGCACGGAGAGCACTGGCACTCCTTGACGCGAGGAGACCGCGTGGGGGAATCATGAACGTGGTCCTTGACCCGGAACTCGCCGGCGTGTTTGCGCACGAAGCTGTCGGTCACGCAAGCGAGGCGGATCTCGTCCAGGAAGGGAGCTCTGTGCTCCGGGGAAGAATCGGGGAGCGGATTGGGAGCGGAATCGTGACCATCGTGGACGACCCGACCCTCCCCGAGTTCGGATTCGAACCCGTGGACGCGGAGGGGAGCAGGGTCGAAAAAACAACCATCGTCGATAAAGGAGTTCTATCGTCCTATCTCCACAGCAGGGAGACCCTCCCTGCCGTGGGTTTCGGGCATACCGGGAATGCACGGGCCATGCCCGGAGAGCCCCCGCAGGTGCGGATGAGCAACACGTACATTGCGGAGGGCGACAGTACACCGGAAGAACTGATCGCTGAATGCAGGGAAGGTATACTCCTGTGCGGTTCGCGGGGAGGCCAGGTTGACCCTGGCAGGGGGGTCTTCCAGTTCAATGCAGAATACGGGTACCTCATCGAGCACGGGGAGTGCGGGGCCATGGTGCGGGACGTCTCGCTCTCCGGTGAAATTCTCGCCACCCTGCACAGTATTGTTCTCTGTGCGAAGAAAAGGAAGATGCACGCGGGTTATTGCGGAAAGGGGGGACAGACCGTGCCTGTGAGCGATGGTGCACCCCATGTTCTCCTTCGGGACGCGGTGGTTGGTGGCAATGGACACGATTGAGAAGATACTCAAAGCGGGTGAACGACAGGCCGAAGAGGTCGAGGTCTGCCTCGCCAGAGGGGCATCGGTCACTGCAAGGTTGCGCAAACGGGAGATATCGTATGCCATGGGTTCCGAACACCAGGCACTCTCCCTCCGGGTCATCAGGGGTGGAAGAATAGGTGTCTCCTCGACGGGCAATCCGCGGGCATGGGAAGCCTGCCTTGATGCGGCACTCAGGAGTGCTGCTCTTGCAGCGCCGCAGGAATGGGACGGCCTGCCCGGCCCTGGAGATAAACCCGGTGGCTTTGTCAATTTTGACGGGAGTGCGGTCCCGGATCCCGATCGCGTGCGGGAGATGGTCCGGGGAATGGAGGAAGGGGCCTGCAGGTATCCCGTGGAGGTCGTCTCCGGGAGTGCCCAGATCTCGCAATACAGGATTGTTCTTGCAAACACCCGCGGGCTTTACCGCGAGGACAGGGAGAGCGTGGTGAGCATGGGCCTTGAGACCATCAGGGACCAGTCCACCGGTTACGAGTACGAGACGTCCTGGAAAATGGATATAGACCCGGGCTCGGTCGGTGAGAGGGCAGCGTTCCTTGCGGCGACGTCCCACGGGGGGAGGGATGTTCCGACAGGAATCTACGATGTCGTGCTCTCTCCCGACGCTTTCGGCCAGCTGGTGGGGAGTTCATTTCTCCCTGCCCTCTCCGGAAGAAACGTGCACACGGGGCGGTCGCGGCTCGCAAACCTCCTTTCGCAGGAAGTTTGTGACCCGGCGCTTTCCTTCATCGATGACCCGGGCCACCCCCGGGGTATCGGAAGCTGCCGCTGGGACGGGGAAGGTACCCCGACCCGGACACTCCCCCTCGTAAAAAATGGAGTCCTGCGCTCTTTTGCCTATGACCTCAAGACCGCTTACCAGTATGGATGCGGGACGACGGGCAGCGCTGTCCGTTCAAGCATGGGAGGGGATGTTAAAATCGGTTTCCACTGCATGACCCTCGACGGGCCGAGGGAAGAGATCCTCGAAAAGGACGCACTCTTTGTCCATGACGTTGTCGGTGCCCATACCGCCAACCCTCTCACGGGCGATTTCTCGGTCGAACTGGCCAACGCGTATTTCTACCGGGGAGGAAACCCCGAGTATCCTGTCCGGAAGGCCATGCTGACCGGGAACGTTTTTGAGATGCTCGGCGAAACCGGGGGTCTTTCCAGGGAGGAAAAGGTCGTCGGATGTTGCGTCCTTCCCTCGATAAGATTAAAAAACCAGAGGATCATTGGTAATTAAGAATGAACCTCGATTACACTGTCCTGGCTGCAGGAGTCCTGATTGCTGTCGTGCTCTTCTTCATCTTAAAAGACATCACGAAACTCATCATCAACTCTGTTCTCGGACTCCTGACACTCTTTTTGGTAAACCTTCTGGGTTTCATGCATGTCATGGGACGGGCGGACATCCCTTATTCCCTGGTCAATGTGCTCCTCTGCATCCTCGGAGGGATCCCGGGGGCACTCATCGTCATTGTCCTCCATCTCCTCGGGTTTGAAGGATTTTAAACACGTTTCTCCTTTTAAAAGACGTTTGCCTCCGTGTAAACGAGGACCTGGTTCTGCTGGATCTCGTAGGGCTTTATCTCGCGTGAGTGCGGTGAAAGCCTCATCTTGACGACTTCCAGCGCGAGGTGCACATCTGTCAGGTCGGACGGACGGACATACCGCAGGAGGATGACGGTATCGGCAAGGTATTCGATGAGGTTGTGCCGGCTTGCGAAGGGGTTGTTCTTGTCCGTCTCGCTCGTCATAACGGTTGTGCACTGCTGGTCCCGGAGTGTGTCTATGAACCGGAACATCTCCCTCCTGCGGTCAGAATCACGGTCAAAGAGGTCTTCGAAGAGGGAGACTGGATCAATCACAACCCTTTTTGCGCCCATCTGGCGGACAAGGGCAGGGAGCTCGTTCTTGATACTGTTGATGGCCAGATTGAAGTCCGATGGGTCAAGCTTGAGCACCGTGAACCTTCCATTGGAATAGGGTCCGATATCCCATCCCTTGTCCTGCATGTACAGGAGGAGCCTGTCCTCGCGTTCCTCGAGGCTGATGTAGATGACGTTCTCACCGTTCGTCAGGCCCTCCCACGCGAACTGCAGTCCGAACGTCGTCTTACCCGTCCCGTATGTGCCGATGATTGCACAGATACTGCCCGGGATAAGTCCTCCCCCCATCATCTGGTCAAGGCCCTCTATCCCAATCCTGACACGCTCCCCCCCTATCATATGACCACTCTGATGTTACTCACGTCGAAACCCTCGTTCGTGGATATGCGCACGGCAAATTTAACGAGGTCGTTTTCCTCGAGGTGGGGCATGAGCCCACGGAACTTCTCGAAATACATCACCCTCTGCCGCCGGCCCCCCGTTGTCTCCTCCCAGCGGAAGAAGATGACAGCATCCGATATATCTGATATTTCTAACTCGCGGGAATTATCAAGGATTCCCCTCGTGAGGATGAGGTACACCGTCGATTCCCACTCTTTTGCGACCCTCTGGAGCCCGCGGAGAAAAGCTGCAAAATCACTCCAGATGCCGTCCT
Organism: Methanolinea sp.; assembly: GCA_029907345.1. Lineage (GTDB taxonomy): Archaea > Halobacteriota > Methanomicrobia > Methanomicrobiales > Methanospirillaceae > Methanolinea_A. Next base: position 4,544 of record JARYMB010000026.1, on the reverse strand, counting down.
TTGCATACTGGGTGGCAAGGTCAGTAAGAGAATCAAAGACGATGAGACTGCGGGGCGGGATTGTACCCAGGTTGGTCGCGAGCGCCCCGAGGATACTGTCGTGTCCACCCCGTGACTGGAGACGCGAAAAGATATCCTTTTTCGAATACCAGTCGAGCGGGACGATGCTTGAATCAAAGTAGATCTGGGAAAGATCGATGAACTTTATATCCGTGATACCCCTTGTGAGGTCAGGGTGAAACGCCAGTGTCATCTCCGAGAGGACATCCTCTTTTCCTTTCGTGAACGTGACATACCAGACCTCCCGGGGGATCGTCTCTGTGTCTGCCGGTTTGTCGTGAATCAGGCGGGAAAGGAGCATCACGGAGGTATATGCAAACTCCGGACCCCCTGCGCCGATATCCCCGAGAAGGAGGATAAGGGAGCCCGCAGGGACACCTCCTTCCATCACCGGGTCGAGGGAAGGGATTCCGGTCGGCATCAGCGTCTTGTGTGCCTTGTCATCGTCCATTGGGAACCTCGGTATTCCGTTGTGGTATCATGAGTTTTTAAGGGTACATGTACATTTCTGTCATTTTACCCAAAAATAGTTACATCCCGTATGGCAGTCCATGGGAAACTCCCGCATCCCCTTCCGTCATGATTTTATATACCTGTGCGGGAAAAACATCCTAAAGGATTTGAGCGTCCTTTTTCGCAGACGCAGGGCAGGTCGTTCCAGTGGCTCTCAAAATACCGGATATTCATGGCGTGGTAAAACGGCTCAGACCGGTCAGCGGGGGGGACGTTGTGGAGACCGCACCTCCCGAATTCTCCTTTACATCGTTCCTGAAGAAAAAAAAGACATCTGTCTCCTTTCCCGAGTATGACTTCAAACGTGACGGAACCCTCGTCGACGCCGAGATTCCGCCGCGTTACAGTGAGGTCGAACGGTACTACGTCGATGAAGGGAGGTCACTTGTTGTCATTGCACTGAACGAAAAGACCAACCAGTACGAGTACCTCCTCTTCGAACCAAAACTATCGGAGTTCGAGTACGAACTGCTCGAGAGGCTCCATGAAGACATGCGCTCGGCCCTCATCCTTACCGACGACGAAATTGCAATGGACAAGAGAACGCTCCTCCTTGAAAAAATGCAGGAACTTCTGCACGAGTACGGGATAAAACCCGAGGATAAGAGCATTTTCCGCATCCAGTACTACCTCACCCGCAATTTCATCGGGTGGGGCCGGATCGATGCCCTCATGAAGGACCGCAATCTCGAGGACATCTCATGCGATGGTCACAGGATTCCCCTCTTTCTCTATCACCGGAAGTTCCGCAACGTCAGGACGAATATCATGTTTGAGCCCGAGGTCTTAAACTCGCTTGCCATAACGCTTGCCCAGCGCTCCGGAAAACACATTTCCACCGGGACGCCGATGCTCGATGCAACTCTTCCGGACGGCTCGAGGCTCCAGCTCACCCTCGGGACAGAGGTCACGACACGCGGGACCTCGTTTACAATCAGGAAGTTCAGGGAGGAGCCTTTCTCTCCCGTCGAACTGTTGCAGTACAGGACTTTCAGCGTTGACGAGCTCGTCTATTTCTGGCTCGCAATCGAGAACCAAAAAAGCCTCCTCTTCGTAGGCGGGACAGCATCAGGCAAGACGACGTCACTCAACGCGGTCTCTTTCTTCATTCCCCCGATGGCCAAGGTCGTGAGCATCGAGGATACCCGCGAGATTACCCTCTTTCACGAGAACTGGATCGCAAGCGTGACGCGCGAAATGGTCTCGGAGGGTGCAAACATCATCTCCATGTTCGATCTCCTGCGGGCTGCAATGCGCCAGCGCCCGGAATACATCCTTGTCGGCGAGGTGAGGGGAGTTGAGGCCCAGACGCTTTTCCAGGCGATGAATACGGGGCACACGACATTTTCCACCATGCACGCCGGAAGCGTGGACGCCGCCATCCACCGTCTCGAAAACGAGCCGCTCAACGTTCCCCGGAACATGATCACGGCATTGAACATCGTCAGTGTGCAGGCCCTGATTTACCGGGGAACCGAGCGTGTCCGGCGATCCCTCGAGATCGTCGAGATCGCCGGGATCGATCCCTCGACCGGGAACCTCCGTGTCAATACCGTCTTTGTATACGATCCGGTCCATGATGTCTTCACGTACAAGGGGAGGTCCCAGATTTACGCAGATATTGCCGAGCGGCGGGGATGGAGCCGGGAGAGGCTCGAGGCCGAGATCGCGACCCGGAAGAATATCCTCCTGGCCATGGAGAGGCAGGGTATCAGTGATTACGTGAGGGCATCCCGGATATTCCAGGCATATCACATCAATCCTGAAAGCGTGACCGGGAACCTCGAGGACCTCTCGCGAGTGCTGGAATGAGCCTCAATTCCTTCCTGAGAAACCGGGTCAGGCAAAACCCCCTGAAGTACCAGAAACTCGAATCTGACCTCGAATCGGCCCGTTTCGGTGTCACTGTGGAACGATACCTTGCGCGGGCCATACAGATCGGGGTGGTTGCCGGTATCGCGTTTGCCCTGCTGGGTTTCTGGCTCACGGGAATAGTTGTCTATACGGCAGCGGGCGGGAGTTACACAGGCGTATACAACGTATTTTCCATTCCCATCCCCGAGAGAATAGAGCCGCAATCCGCCTACGCATTGCCGCTGCAGGTCACGGGAGCCATTGTTGCCTTTATTATGGGGTTCATGATCGTCTACCTCATCGCGCTGCACTATCCCTCGATGCAGAAGAAAAACAGGGCCACGAAGATCAACCTGACCCTCCATAACGCGGTTGCATACATGTACGCGATGAGAAAGGGCGGGGCCCAGATGATGACCATCTTTCGTTCGCTCTCCGAGAATGCAAAGATTTACGGTGAAGTCGCCCTCGAGTTCCGGCAGGTTGTCCGTGACGCAGATATATTCGGGTACGACCTCGTCACCGCCCTCCGGCACCTGATCGGGACCACCCCGTCAGAAAAGATGAAACAGTTCCTCGAGGACCTCGTCTCTGTCATCGAGAGCGGGGGCGACATCGTCGGTTTCCTCTCGGGAAGGGTCCGGCTCTACCAGGAAGAGGCACGTTTTGAGCAGAAACAGTTCCTCCAGTTTCTCTCACTCGTCGCCGAGTCTTATGTCACCCTCTTTGTAGCCGGTCCTCTCTTCTTGATCATCATCATGGTCGTCATGGGAATGATGGGTGGCATGGCAATCCTCCAGCTGACAGCTGTCGTTTACCTCGTCTTTCCCATCGGTTCTGCCGTCTTCATCCTCCTCATCGACCTCATATCACTCAAAGGCGAGGTCGTCGAGCGGTTCATGCGGGTAAAACTGCTCCATGAATACAGCGATGTTCCCGTTTACCACCGCGAGGGGGAGGAGCCTTTCTTTTCACGGCTGGCCCGCTATGACAGGGTGAGGAGAATCCGGGAATTTTTCCGGCATCCCTTCGAGTTCTTCGTCAAGAACTATACCTATACCCTCCTGTTTTCCGTTCCCGTTGCCGTCCTTTACCTCGTTGCCCTGTTCCTCGTCGTCCCGCAATACGCCGACATCGAGATCTATATCGATGTCATCGATGACCACCTCCTGATTGCCCTTCTCATCGTGCTCGTCCCGTACTCGTTCTTTTACGAGATGTGGCGGCGGAACATCGAGGGGATGGAAGCACTCATCCCCGAGTTCCTCGAGAGGATGGCAGGCATCAACCAGGTCGGACTCACGATCGCACAGGCCATCTCGATCATGGTCAACACGAACCTTGGCCTTCTTTCCTACGAGATAAAGAGAATTAAAAGGGATATCGACTGGGGGGCAAGCTTTGCGGACGCTCTCGTCCGTTTCGAGGACCGCGTGCGGACTCCCCTGATCGCCCGGACAGTATCACTTATCACGAAGGCGAGCCAGATGAGCGGGTCCATCGGTGACGTCCTCGCGATCGCTGCCAGCGACGCAAAGATGTCAGACCTGCTCAAGCGCGAGCGGCTCTCGGACATGTTCATCTACACCGCGATCATTTACATGGCATTCGTCGTCTTTGTCTTCGTCGTGGGCATCATCTCGAACAGTTTCATTCCCATCCTCGGGAACGTCGGCGGCGGGACAATTCCGCAGGGAACACCCCTCGCCAGTATCAGCTCCTCTTCCATCAAGGCAATCCTGCGCCTGATGTACCATTCCGTCGTCCTGCAGGCATTGATGTCCGGGCTCATCGCAGGCCAGATGGGAGAGGGATCCCTCAAGGCAGGGGTGAAACACTCGTGCATCATGCTGGTCATCGCCCTCGTGATTTTCAACCTCGTGCTCTGAAAGGATGGGATTGTCCCTTGTATTGCCCCGTTATACAACCCGGTCCTGACGAACTGCTCCTGATAAGGGGAGAGAACTCTTTCATCGTCGCAGGGCAGGCCGGGACCCGCTTCAGCCTTTGCATCGAGACTCATGACGACGAATACTGCCAGTCAGTCTGGCCGCATCACATCATCGCGGTTTCTGCACCGGAAGGGGGATCGCTTTCGGCTGCATCGATGCTTTTTT
>JARYMB010000025.1 GCA_029907345.1 Methanolinea sp. | reverse complement strand
AGGTCTTGCACCTCTCGACTCGCATGGCTTAATCGAACCCCGATAGCAGTGGCCTCTGGCAGGATCAACCAGAATTCTCGATCAAATTGGCACACTTTTATCGCTTACTTCGAGGAATCAGCGGTTACCAAACAAATTTCCGCATTGCCAGTACCAACGTCAGAACCAATGGTCAGCACCAATGCTGCCGTGCTTGGTTCTCCATCACAGAGGGTAATAACATAGGTCTTTGAGATATTTAACCTTTTTTCCCCGGATCACATCTTGGCCAAACCAGCCAGGATCAGGCTCATTTCAAAGGTTACCCTACCTCCCAGGAGACGACCGATCCAACCCTCTCAATCATTGCGTCGGGGATTGAATGGAACGTATCTCCCGGTCTCATTTCTCGGAACGGGACTATTCACGTCTTCCCGTTCTTCACATGATATGAGATACTAATGTTATCATCCCTCTTATATCAATTTTTTCAGGGGATGTTTTTTCGGAATAAAACCTGGAACGCGCGGAAGGTGCCCTGTCCGGCATCCGTTAGAACCGGACATCAAATGAACCCGGTATAATGGGGACTCATGACTGTTCCGGACCTACAGAGTCCTGCGCGCCCCGGATGCCAACGAAAACCTGGCCGAAGAACTCCTCCTGCCAGAGGAGAATCTTTTCCTCGAACATAAGGTAGAGGAGAGGAATGTACACCTCGATGATTTTTTTTCCCATCAGCGTTGCGATTTCCTCGAGTGTCATGACACCTTCCCGTTCGATCCTCTCCCCGTACTGGTCAAGAATGACATGCGCAGCATCACGGTATCCTTCGTCATGCGCGATGCCAACGACATCGTCCACCTCGATGAGGGATGGATCGAACCCATGGATGAACCTCTGCCGGCGTCTCTGCTCCTTCTCGGCAGCCTTGAGCTCGAGTATCAGCTCAAAAAGGGTGATTGGGCGTTTCCGAAGCTGTTTCCTGTCCAGCCTCCGCTTGATCTCACGCTCGAGCCGCTCTACCGGTCCAAGGACGGTTTCTCCTGATTCGATACCTTCATCGAAGATGACCCCATCTTCATCGTCCCCTTCTCCCTCGCCATAGTCCTCCCCGTCGGGAAGTTCTGCTTCCTCCAGGTACTCGGACTTCATCCGGAGAAGAAGCGCGGCATAAAAAAGGGTCCTTCCCGATATCCTGAGATCCAGCTCCTTGCGACGTTCGAGCTCCTGGAGGAACCTGTCAGTGACCTCCACGATGTCAATGTTCCAGGGGTCTATCTCACCCCTCTCTGCCATCTGCACCAGGATCTCGACGGGTTCCTCAGGCATGGGACTTGATCCCTGTGACAAAGCTGCTTTTGTCGGGAAGGAGGGTGACCCCGAGAATCCGGTCGGCACCCTCGATCATGGGTTTGCGCAGCGAGACAATGATAAACTGCGATGTTTGTGCAAGCTCGCGGATCATGGTTGCGATCCTCTCCACGTTCGATCCATCAAGCGACATGTCCACCTCGTCAAACGCATAAAAAGGCGCAGGGATGTACTGCTGGATAGAGAAGATAAAAGCCAGCGTGGTCAATGACTTCTCGCCACCGGACAGCGCGGAGAGAAGGTGCACGGGCTTGTCGCGGGGCTGGACTGCAAAGGACAATCCGCCGGAGAAGGGATCTTCCTCGTTTTCAAGGACGAGATGCCCGCTCCCGCTCGTCAGCCGGGCGAATATCTCGCGGAAGTTGGAGTCGATTGCGCGGAAAGCGGTCATGAAAGCCTCGAACTTCATCTTTTCGAAACGCTCTATCCTCTCGAGCAGGTTCTCTCTTTCCCTGGAAAGGACCTCCTTTTTCTCGTTCCGCTCGGTGATCCTTTTTTCCACGCGTTCGTATTCCTCGATGGCCAGCATGTTGACCGCCCCGATTTTTCGTATCTCCAGCCCGGCTTTCGCTATGCCATCCTCTATCTCCTCGAGCGTCATATCGGTATCCATATTCCCGGCCTGGCTCCGGAGATCCTCCACCTCGCGGGAAAGGGCGATAAACCGCTCGTTTAAGGCCTCCAGCTGGACCTTGTGGCGTTCGGCGGTCGCATCCAGCGCAAGTATCTTCTCGCCCGATTCCTTGATCGCAAGGGATACCTGGTCATGGCGATTCCGAAGTTCCTGAAGTTCGCTTGAAAACTGTTTCTGCCGCTCCTCGATACCGGCTATTTTTACCTTGTTTGCCTCTATCTGTTCCGAACAGAGGGCTATCTCGCGGTCAATGTCCGCATTTCTCGCTGAAATTCTCTCGATTTCGGTTTTGAGCTCCTCGAGCCGGGAAGAGAAGTGCTGGCGTTCCCTGGCCATGTCATTGATGTCAGATTCCTTGTTCCGCAGGCGCCTCTCTGCCTCGTCCCTCTCCCTCTTCTTCTTCTCGAGCTGTTCCGAGAGTGCCGGGATCTGGGTGTCCTCCAGCCTTTTCTTGACCTGGTCGATTTTCTTCTGCGTCTGTGCAACTGTATCGGTAATGCTGTCCAGGGCGGCCTCGAGTGCGGCAAGTTCCGCTCTGCCCGACCGCATCTCTCCCTCGAGCGAGGAGAGAGCCTCTTCGAACTGGGTTTTCTCCCTCTGGAAGACCTCTTCCCGGCGGGTCATTTCCCCTGTGATAACAGCAAGGCGCGAAATCTCAGCATCGATCTCTCCCCTTTTTGTCCTCAGCTCCTCTATCTCCCGGGTGCCGCTTTTTATCTCTCCCTCGGCCTGCGCAATCTCTTCCGACAGTTTATCCATGCGGGAACGCAACCGTGCCACTTCGTCCTCGACCGCTGCTCCAAATCCCCTGGGGGGTTTCCTGAATGACCCGCCGGTCATAGCCCCGCTCTTCTCGAGGAGTTCGCCTTCTGTTGTCACCATCCGGTATCTGCCGATCAGCTTGCGTGCCTGCGCAAGCGATTCCATGACGACGGTTCCCCCGAAAACAACGCGGAAGGCTGCGGCATACTCCGGGGGGAACTCGAGCATGTTCACGGCATACCCGATTACCCCCGGTTCCTTCACCGGTGGAAGGTCAGGGGGTTTTAATTTCGTGAGAGGGAGGAACGTTACCCTTCCCAGCTTCTGTTCCTTGAGGAACTCAATGGCACGGGCTGCAACCGTATCGTCTTTCACCACCACGTAATGCAGCTTTGACCCGGCAGCAACATTCAGCGCAGTCGAGTATTCAGGGGGTGCCCGCCCAAGCTGCGCAATGGTTCCGTACACGCCCTCCATCCGGAGGATTGGCTCAAGAACCCTGCCACCCGCCTCACCCCTTACCTGCTGCTGTGCCTCGAGCCTGACAACCTCCTGCTCGTACTCCCTGAATTCTTCGCGCAACCTTTCAAGGGAGGTTCTTTTTGCAAAGACACTGCTTTCCCTGTCGGAGAGGATCCGATCGAGGCCGGCCTTCTCCCTCTCGAGCCTGTTCTTCTCCTGCAGGTTTCTTTCGACTGCCTCGTCTTTCTCCTGGTACTCGAGTGTGAGCGCTTTGAGGCGTTCCTCCAGTCGCTCCTTCTCTGATGTCCTCATCCTGCTCCGCTCAAGGAGCATGTCTTTCTGGTGAAGGAGGGTTGAACGTTCTCCTTTCTTTGCCTCGACTTCCTGCATGAGCGAGAAGAGCTCGTCGCGTGCTCCCTCGGCATCGCGGCTCTGTGACTTTATCTGCTCCTCGATCTTCCCGACCTGTGCCGAAAGTGTCGCAACCTCCATGGCCAGGTTGGTCCTATCGATGGTCATCTCCCTGATCGCCTTGGTACATTCAGCAACCCGGGTCTCCGCCCTCTTCTGGTCAATGTATGCCCGGGACAGCCCCTCGAGACCTGCTTCCTTCTCCTTTCCTGCCCTGGCAATAGTCTGTTCAGCGAGGCGGATTGTTCCTTTCGCCTCCTCGAGTTCTGCAATCAGGCGGAGGTACTCTGCACCGCTCTTCTGGTTTATCTGGGAATTAATCTCCTCGAGATCTTTTTTCAGGTAGGCTATCTCGTTCTCCTCCAGGCTTCTGTCAGAGTGAATCCTCTCGAGAGCGATGCGTTCGTCCTCTATGACCCTGGAGAGGGCAGCGAGGTCGCGTTCGCGGGCATGCAGGGTTGCGGCAACCCGCATTCCTTCAAGACGCTGCAGGGTCTCCTGCCACTGGCGGTAGAGCAGTGCCTGCTCCCTCTCCCTTGCCAGTTCCTCGAGTCTCTGGGAGAGCTCGCGTAGGAGGAGTTCTTCTCTCTCGATTCGCTCCCTGACGACTTCGAGTTCGGAAAGTGCCTGTTCCTTCTTCTGGTCAAACTCAGCGACCCCGGCAATTTCGTCAATAATCTTCCTGCGCTCGAAATCACTCATCTCGATTATCCGGGTGATATCCCCCTGCATGACCACGTTATACCCATGAGGCTTGATGCCATGACGGGCGAGGAGATCGTTGACCTCTGACTGCTTGCTCAGGCGGCCATTGAGGTAGATGTAGCTGTAATACCCGGTCGGGCTCCGCTTGATACGCCTCCGGATCTTCGTGCCGTCCGAGAAAGTAAGAGTTACTTCCGCGCTGTTCCTGCCAGAGTTGAGATTGATCAGGTCAGTCAGTTTTTCTGCCCTGAGCGTCCGGGAAGTCGAAAGGGCAAGGACAAAGAGTATTGCATCGATGATATTGCTCTTACCCGATCCATTTGGGCCCGAAATGACAGAGAAACCCTCGTAAAAAGGGATTTTGGTCTTTTTTATGAATGACTTGAAATTATCAATCTCGAGTTCGGTGATGTGCAAGGATCAGTGCCCCGTTATCGCTTCTCCGCTGGTTCACCCTCTTCATCCTCGGCAACGATGAGGTCGCTCTTCTTCCCGGAACCCTGCACGTTCTGCTTTTTCTTTGAAAACCCCGCCGATGCAATGATATAATCACTGTTTTTTCTTTTTTCGGGCTTGAGTGTGCCGTCCGGCTGCATTATCATGTCCATCTTCTCCGGTTCGGACTGGGGGGCCGTTTGTGCGGGACTCTGGGCCGGTCGCTGTACCGGGGCCGGGGGACGGGTTTTTGCCTGCATGATGATCGGGCCCTGACCCTGCCCTCCGGGAGAGGGCTTGGTCATTCTCATCTCTGCCCTTGCCCTCTCCTCGCTTACCTTTGACAGCTTCATTGCTACCGACTTGAGATCAAGGAGTTCCTCTGTGAGACCCTTGACCAGGGCATCGATCTCCCTCACTTTCTTTTCCAGGGCAGCTACCCGCTCATCGAGGGGTGACTGGCCCAGATCCTTATCCTTTATTATTTCCATGTCCTTCTCCTCGGGGCTGGTCCTCTCCTTTCAACCTGTTCGGGGATTGTTGACCGGTATCACGGAGAGTACTCATTGTCTATCATGAATTATTCACCTATAATAATTATGCTGCCCGTGATTGCGCATTTAAGGCTTTTTTCCAGAATTTTACAACATTTTCCCCCTTCCTCTGCCTGCACATGGTTCCCGGCCCGGATGCACACCCGGTCATCCAGGCGCACCTGTTCCCGGATTCTCGATACCAATCCCCGGACCGTACCGGTTTTTTCATGAGGGCGAAAATGTATTTCCTCTTTGGGACCAACCATTTTCCACATGTCTTATCTGGCCAGTACTGATCCGGAGATCGCGGATATTATCAGAAGAGAGATGGAACGGCAGCGCGACGGCCTCGAGCTGATCGCGTCGGAGAACGTTGTCAGCAGGGCTGTTCTCGAGGCCATGGGCTCGATAATGACCAACAAGTATGCCGAGGGTTACCCGGGAAAGAGGTACTACGGGGGCTGCGAATTCCATGACATGGCCGAGAACCTTGCCCGTGACCGGCTCAAGCAGCTCTTCGGAGCCGAGCATGCAAACGTCCAGCCCCACTCCGGAACCCAGGCAAACATGGCAGTTTACTTTGCCACCATGAAACTTGGCGATCTGATGCTGTCGATGAAGCTCTCGCAGGGAGGGCACCTCTCCCACGGATCTCCCGTCAGCTTCACCGGCCAGTTCTACCGGGTTGCCCAGTACGGGGTCGATCCGAAAACCGAGGTCCTCGACTACGGTGTTGTCGAGGAGATCGCCAGGAAGGAACGCCCGTCCATGATCGTATGCGGGGCCAGCGCATACCCCCGGACTATCGACTTCCGTGCGTTTCAGGAGATCGCTGACAGTGTCGATGCCTTCTGCATGGCAGATATCGCCCACATTGCAGGGCTCGTGGCAACCGGGCTCCACCCCACGTCAGTGGGTGTGACCGACTTCACGACGACGACAACCCACAAGACTCTCCGCGGTCCCCGCGGGGGTGCCATCATGTGCGGAAAGGAGAATGCTGCCATCATCGACAAGGCAGTATTCCCGGGAATGCAGGGGGGGCCACTCATGCATACAATTGCCGCAAAGGCCGTCTGTTTCAGGGAAGCTCTCCGTCCCTCGTTCAGGGATTACAATAAACAGATTATCAGGAACGCAAAAGTCCTTGCAGAGTCCCTCATGGATCATGACCTCCGGCTCGTCTCGGGGGGGACCGACAACCATCTCATGCTCATCGACCTTACCGATCGTGGCATTACGGGTCTTGAAGCCGAGCAGGCACTCGGCCGGGCGCACATCACCGTGAACAAGAACACCATTCCCAACGAACAGCGGAGTCCTTTCATCACGAGCGGTCTCCGTGTGGGAACACCGGCAGTGACGAGCAGGGGCATGAAGGAAGAGGAAATGCGCCAGATTGGTGACTGGATCGGGACTATTCTTGGGGATATCCATAACGAGCAGGCCATCAGGACAATAGGGGAAGAAGTTAAGTCCATGGCCGCAAAGTTCCCCCTGTACCCTGATTGACATGATTCTCGACGGCAAGAGGATATCAGAGGAACGCCTCGCGAAATTAAAGGAAGAAATCAGGAATTCGGGGCTCTTTCCCTCGCTTGCCACCGTTATTGTGGGCGATGACCCCGCCTCCCGGATGTACGTGCGCATGAAGCACCGTGCATGCGAGACTGTGGGAATCAGGTCGATCGGGGTCGAGCTCCCCTCATCTGCAACCACGAAGGATGTGCTCACAAGGATCGAAAACCTCAACGGCGACCCCCGCGTAAACGGTATCCTTGTCCAGCTCCCCCTTCCTCCGCACATCGATACACCGAGAATCGTCGAGTCCGTCGACCCCCGGAAGGACGTTGACGGGTTTCATCCCTACAACATGGGCTGCCTCTTCCTTGGTACTCCTGTCTTTTCACCCTGCACGCCGGCAGGGATCATGACCCTGCTGTCGGCATACGGCGTGGAACCAGGGGGGATGCATGCCGTTGTTCTTGGCAGGAGCATCGAGGTCGGGCGCCCTATGGCGGCACTCCTCCTCAACGCACACGCAACAGTCACCATCTGCCACAGCCGGACACGGAATCTCCCGTCATTAACCCGAGATGCCGATATACTTGTTGCAGCCGTCGGAAAACCAAGGTTTGTAGGTCCGCAGATGGTCAGGGAAGGCGCAATCGTCGTCGATGTCGGGACAAACAGGGTCGAAGGTGTCCTGTGCGGTGACGTGGACTTCGAGAAAGTCAGGGACGTGGCCGGTGCCATTACCCCCGTCCCCGGCGGAGTTGGTCCGATGACGATTGCAACGCTCATGGAAAATACATTCCTTGCTGCGAGGATCCAGGCATGCACCGATGCAGGGTGAAGGGGCTCACTGTCGGGGGGGGAGCGCCCGTCCGTATCATGGGGGTAATCAACTGCAGCCCGGAGTCGTTCTATTCCGGGTCATACACACCGGCGGGAAATGTCCATTCGCGTGCGTGCACATTCGTCGAGCAGGGCGCGGACATCATCGATATCGGGGCGCGGAGCACTGCTCCCCGTGCACCACCGCTCGATCGTGAAAAGGAGATTGCACGGATGAAGATGGCCCTGACATCGCTGGAAGGGTCAGGCATCCGTATCTCGGTCGACACGATGGACAGGGAAGTCCTCGAGGTGTGCCTCGGGTACGATATTGCCCTCGTCAACGATATCTCCGGTTTCCTCGACCCTGTCTATGCATCACGTGTCGGCGAGTCAGGACTCCCCGCCCTCCTCATGGCATCGATGAAGGCACCGGGAGATCCCACTTCCCTTGACGAAGTGCACAAGGCCATTGCGATGGTCGAGACACGGGCACATGCCGCGGGTCTGGCAGAGTTCATCCTCGATCCGGGTATCGGGCTCTGGACTCCGGAAAGAACCCCCGACCTCGACTGGGAGATATGCTGCAATTACGAAGAATTCACCCTGTATAACCGGCCGCTCCTCGCTGCGGTTTCGCGAAAGACCTTCCTTGGGACGATCGGGGATCGGCCTCCCGAGGGACGACTCCCGGCATCCCTTGCCATGACCGCGCTCCTCGTTACCAGGGGTGCAGATATTGTCAGGACCCATGACGTGGCCGAGACGTGTGATGCAATCCGTGTTGCCGAGAGGGTCAGGCGTGGTTCATGACAGTATCATACACGGTATACGGGATTCGGACTTCCCTGATCACGCATGGAGCAGACCTTGCCGGGATCCTGATTCATGCCGTAACCGGCACCGGGGCCGCAGAGTTCCGGAGCGGGGATGTCCTGGTCGTTGCAGAGACAGCAGTCTCGACCGCCGAAGGCTTGGTCATTCCACTCGAAGGAATTGAACCCGACGAAGAATCCATCCGCCTCTCCCGAAAATATTCCCTTGATCCCCGGCTTGTCCAGTGCATACGGGAGGAGAGCGACGAGATCGTGGGAGGTATCCCGGGATTTTTGCTCTGCATGAAGCATGGGACGCTCCTCCCGAACGCCGGCATCGATGAATCAAATGCACCGCCCGGGTGTGTCACTCCCCTTCCCAGGGACCCTGACAAATCTGCGGCCCGCCTCATGCACGAGATCAGGAGACGGACAGGTGCACGGGTGGGGGTAATCATCGCTGACAGCAGGACGCACCCCATGCGCGTCGGGTGCAGCGGTGTGGCCATCGGGTGTGCAGGGATACCCCCCGTGATCGACGCCCGCGGGAGACGCGACCTCTTTGGAAAGGAACTCCACGTCACGAGGCAGGCCCTTGCCGACAACATCGCCTCCGCAGCCGAGATCGTGATGGGAGAAGCAGACGAGTCCACTCCATGCGCCCTCATCAGAGGGCTTGACATACCCATTACGGACACATGCGGGATGGAAACGATTGCGGCTTCAGAATGCCTCTTCATGGGACTTTTAAGAGAGAAAGACCGGTAATTATCCCAGAAAAAGGACCAGAGGCGTCCTTTTTCACGTGTGGAAAAGACCGTTTGCCCAACCTTTCTTGACGTTCCGGGTTTTGACCTGACGGGAACCCACTTGCGTGTTGAAATAGTCAGACGTCACGGATGGGAGATTTCCTCGTGACCCCCACCCTTCCCTTATCGATGGAGAGTTCAAACCCGCGATCCACGAGGAACTGCCTGCTCATCCCTTTTCCATGGATGAGCAGTTCAACAAGGTCTTCCTTTTCGTCCACATCGGTATGCAGGCGGAACGTGTCCACTACTTCGCACGAAAGCCCCCGTTCTCCTGCGATGCGGAGATGCTTGAGGAAACTTGCACCGTAATAATCAACCCTGAAGGAGTCCCCGCGGGCAAGGTAAATGGCATTTGTTCCACCTCCCCGTCCAGGAACAACTGCCATGTCCCGTGAACTCGTCACAACCCTTTCGATTGATGCGGCATCTGCAAGGGGGAGGTCTGCCATGATGATGAGAACCGGGCCGTCCGTTACTGACAGTAACTCGTTGAGTGTCTCATTTAATCCGTGCGGGACAACCTGTACCGGGCACCGGGGGAATGCAAACATCGCCGTGGACACGACCCGGGGAGAACACCCCGCTCTGCAGACTGCATCCACAACGTCAGAGAGCATGGCCCGGGCGAATTTTTCCCTCTCTTCGAGGGAAAGGACGCAGGAAAGGCGCGTCTTGGGATTCCCGGGTTTAAATGGGATTATTGCGGGGACACCCATACCTGTCTCCTTTCCCATTTGGTTGGGGATCCCAAATACCCCTTGGTCCTCCCCCCGCGCCCGGTAATGACCCGACTCCGCGTATGACATCTGGACCATTAATGTGATCACAACGCACATGTACCCTCATCATAGCCATGGTATCCCTCACCATTACCTACTCCAGGAATGTCTTTTTACCCCTCACGAGCGTCTGCCACAACAGATGCGCTTACTGCTCGTTCCGGACACCAGTCAGGGAGGGGTGCGTGCTGCCGCCAGGATCCGTACTTGGGACAGTGCATCAGGGTGCAATCCTCGGATGCACCGAGGCCCTCTTCACCTTCGGTGAACGTCCCGGTCTCGAACCCGGATTCAATACCCACCTGGCACGTTACGGCTATAATGATATCCTTGACTATTGCTACGATATGGCAGAAAAAACTATTGAATTCGGTCTTCTTCCCCACACCAATGCCGGGGTACTGACCTACGAGGAGATGAAACGCCTTGCAGAGGTGAATGCGAGCATGGGGCTCATGCTCGAGACGACAGCACGGGTGAGGGCCCATGAGAACTCCCCGGGCAAGGATCCTGCTGTCCGGATCGAGATGATGGAGAATGCGGGGCGTCTCCGCATCCCCTTTACCACCGGTATCCTCCTTGGTATCGGGGAAACTGTCAGGGACCGCGAAGAGTCTCTTACCGTCATCCGGGATATCCACCGCCGGTATGGCCACATCCAGGAGGTCATCATCCAGAACTTCTGCCCAAAGGAGGGGACCCCCATGGCACGGCATCCCCCCGTGGACAACGGGGAGATGTGCCAGGCCATCCGGATGGCACGGGAGATCCTTCCCCCGGACATTGCCATCCAGGCTCCCCCGAACCTCGCGGACGTCGCATCGCTTGTCCCCTGCGGTATCGATGACCTCGGTGGAATATCGCCGCTCACCGTTGACTATGTCAACCCGGAGCACCAGTGGCCCCGGATCGAAGAATTGCAACGCCAGCTTGGAAATTGCAGGCTTGTGGAACGACTCTGCATTTATCCCCGGTTCATCGAGAAAGGATGGTACTCACCCCGACTCAAACCCCTTATTACCAGACTCTACAAACTAGTACAGGAAAGGAGCAAGATCCGTGAAGAAGGGTGAGGTTCTCTACAGGGGTAAGGCAAAGTCGCTTTACAGGACGGGAGACCCTGGCGTCCTCCTCGTCGAGTTCCGCGATGACATCACTGCATTCGATGGACAGAAAAAGGATATCCTCTCTTCAAAAGGCCGGCTGAATGCGCAGGTCTCGGCATTCCTCTTCCGGCTCCTCGAGAGAAATGGCATAGCGACCCATTTTATCGACATGCCTGGCGAATCCCATATGCTGGTCAAGGCACTGGATATGATCCCTCTCGAAGTGATCGTGCGAAACATTGCCGCGGGGTCAATGGTCAGGCAGTACCCTTTCAAGGAGGGGACAGTCCTCGAGCCGCCTGTCATCGTCATCGACTACAAGGATGATTCCCGCCATGACCCGATGCTCAACGACGATCTCATCATCGCCCTCGGGATCCTGACACCGGGTGATCTCGCGAAAATAAAGGAGATGGCACTCCGGGTGAACTCGCTTCTTCGTGAATTCTTTGCGTCGCTCGGGATCACGCTCGTCGACTTCAAGATCGAGTTCGGGAGGACACCGGATGGAAAAATCCTCCTTGGCGACGAGATTAGCATGGACTCCATGCGGCTGTGGGACATGTCAACAGGAAAATCCCTCGATAAGGACGTTTACCGCTTCTCGAAGGGTGACGTGATGGAAGCATACAACCGCGTTGCAGAGAGAGTCTGCGCGGAAGAAAAGGAGGTATGCAAGTGACAGATTTTCTTGTCCGGATCACGATATCGTTAAAAGAGGGGGTCCTCGACCCCGAAGCGAGCCTCATCCGGCGTGCCCTGGAAAACCTGGGTTTTCCCACCGGTGAACTGAAGACATCCCGCCAGTTCCTTGTTCGCTTCCATGCAGAAAATGCTGACGATGCAAGGAAACGGGCAGAGGCCATGTGCGAGCGGCTCCTGGCCAACCCCGTCATACACAGGTACGAGATAGAGGTCATGAAATGAGGTTTGCAGTGGTCCAGTTCGGGGGGAGCAACTGCGACCGCGATGTTGCCTATGCCTTAAACGACGTCTGTGGCATCGATACAGACCTCGTATGGTACAAGGATGGCCTCACCCGGGCATACGATGCAGTCGTCCTTCCGGGGGGATTTTCCTACGGCGACTACCTGCGTGCCGGGGCAATCGCAGCAAGGACCCGCATCATGGATGACGTGCGGCGAATAGCCGGAAGGAACGGCCTTGTCCTCGGTATCTGCAATGGTGCCCAGATCCTTGCCGAGAGCGGGCTCGTGCCCGGGATCTTTACGATAAACTCTTACCCCAAGTTCATCTGCAGACCTGCACATCTCAGGGTGGAGAGGTCAAAAACACCCTTCACCCTGCTCTATGCAGAGGGCGAGGTTGTCAGGATCCCCATTGCACACAGGGAGGGGAGGTATATCCCTCCATCCGCGGGCAAGACAGGTAAACTGAAGGAAGAGTGTGTCGCATTCCGTTTCTGTGACCCCGGCGGAAACGTGACTCCCGAAAGCAACCCCAACGGATCATACGAAAATATCACGGGGGTGCTCTCGGCAGGCGGAAACATACTTGCAATGATGCCTCATCCAGAACGGGCATCGGAGGATATTCTCGGATCATCCGACGGGAAACGGATATTCCTCTCCATGGCACGGTTCATCGAGGAGAACTCATGAACGGGGAAGAGACAAAAAGCGTCATATCCGGGGATGACGAGAGGGAGATCCTTGCATGGGCCCGTGAATATGCACGTGTCCACCACTGGACACTCAACCCTGACGAGAAGCGCCTGATGGTCGTGATTCGCGGGCTCGCCCGGAACAGGAAAAAGTACGGGGAAAAGTATTGTCCCTGCCGGCTGCGTTCAGGAGACCCTGAAAAGGACAGGGAGATCATATGCCCCTGCATTTTACACGGCGACGAAATCAAAGAACGGGGAAGTTGTCACTGCCAGCTCTATTTTGATGCCATGAATACTCGAAAGAGCGACTCCAGGTAAAAAAATTCATTTCTCGTCCTCGTATTCCCCCGTGGCAAGGACCCGGTATATCGCATAGAACCCGATTACGATGGCGACCAGGTACGAGAGTATCGCCATGTAGTAGACCAATTGCGGGAGCTGGATCTGGGACTCCCTGAGGATAAACGAAGATCCGATGACCATCCCTGATACGATCAGCCCTATCAGGACCTTGTTGCTCGTCCGATCGAGGGAGAGCTGGAGCCTCCTGATATCGGTATCGACGATGTCGATCCGGATCGTTCCGCTCGAGAGCTGCTTGAGCATCTGATTGACGTTCCGGGGCATATCCAGGAGACCGTCCAGTGTCTCGAGGGTCGATCCCCTTGCCCTGGTCGCAATCTGCTCGATGAGGGACTCGCGCCTGCTATACTGGGCCATGAACTTTTCCGACTCATCCCTGAAACGAAAGCCGGGGTCGAGTGTGACCCCGACATCGAGGACCATGACGATGACCTTCAGCATCAGCATGAGGTTTACGGGGACCCGTATCCGGTAATCGCGCAGGATCGTCGTGAATGCATTCGTCATCCCGCTGAAGTTGAACTGGCCGATCGTTGTTCCCTCTGCTTCCAGCAGTGCGCTGTATATTTCGTCGCGGAGATCCTCCCTCGACTGCTCCGGGATCCTGACAGAGAGTCCTTCGAGAGCCTTGACCATCAGTCCGGCATCCCGGGCGACCATGCCGTTGATGAGCTGGACGAACCAGAACCTCCTTTCCGGGCGGATGACCCCGACGATCCCAAAATCGAGAAAGACAAGGTCACCGTCCCGGGTTACGAGAAGGTTGCCGGGGTGGGGGTCACCATGGAAAAACCCGTCCCCGAATATCTGGGTCATGTAAGCGACAAAACCATTGTGTGCAATTCTCCTGGGATTGAGGCCGAAATCCAGGATCGCAGCCACGTTGTCCACCCTGACCCCGTCGATGTATTCCATGACAAGCAGCCTTTTCCGGCTGAACTCCCAGTAGATCTTCGGGACTTTCACACCCCGGAGAGATTTCATGTTGTTCCGGAGAATGTCTGCATTCGTTCCATCCCTGATGAAGTCAAGTTCCTTGCGGATCTGGCTGGCAAAATCCTTGACTAGTCCCCGGGGATTGTAGACCTTCCACTCGGGAAAGGCACGCTCCGCCCGGCGCGCAAAAGATTCAAGGATGAGGATATCCGTCTCGATAATGCTCTCTATTCCCGGCCTCTGGACTTTCAGGACGATGGGCGTCCCGTCTTTTAGGCGGGCCCTGTGGACCTGTGCAATCGATGCAGATCCCAGGGGTTCCTCCTCAATGCCGTCGAAATAGTCCTCGTAACCGGGCAGTTCATCCCTGATGACGGAACGAATCTCTTCGAACGGCAGGGGAGCTGTCTGGTCCTGGAGTTTTTTCAGCTCCTGGATCAGGGGCGGGGGCAGGATGTCCTGGCGGGTACTCATGATCTGCCCGAACTTGATAAAAGTCGGACCCAGTTCCTCGATTGCCATCCTCACGCGCTGGTACTCGTTTGCCGCCGATTCAACGGGGCAGGTCCTGCAGAAACGGAACCTGTGCACACCGGGAAACAACCGCTGGATGATGATGCCAAACCCGTACTTGAAGAGGACGTCTGCAATCTGCCAGTAGCGCCTGAATTTTATGACCATTATCTCCCCTCCTGATGGCCCCTGTTCCGGATCTCTGCCTCCCTAGCGGTGCGCAAAGTACGCGGTTATCCCCTCATCGCCCACCGAATCGATCCGTGCAAAACCGATGCGCTCAAACTGGACGACCGCACCTGCTTCTCCTGCAACGAGCCTCTCGCACGCGCCTTTTATCGTTTCCCCGGGTGTCAGCAGGGTTGCAGGCACGCATTCTTCGGGAGGAAGCCACTGGATGATGGGAGCTTTCCTCGCGCGGGCTTCGGAAAGGGATTCCCCTGCATACCGGCACACGGGTGACTGTCCCCCTGCCCTTATCTCGACATTGAAGAGATCCTTGAGCCTCACCATCCCGGATTCTTCCCGTATCTCGTTTCGGGGAACGAGGGCTTTTCCCGTGAAATGGAGATCCCTTGTCCCCTTCTCCGGGTGCGCCGGGTGCAGGAGTGCGTGTGCTGTCTGGCTGGGTGCCCCCTCTATCGTCACCTCGACAGGGTCCGGGACGAAGAAATACCTGTTGGCAACCGGGTCTACAACCGCCCTATTATGCGCGTACAGGTTTTCCCACGAGAACGAGATGTCTGTCTCGCCGATTCCGATTTCGATGACCGCCTCCCTCACAGCCTGTGGAAAGATTCCCCGCCTTGCTATCGCCCGCAGTGTTCCCAGGCGTATATCGTCCCAGCCGGAGTATTCACCCGAGTTTATCCCTGCCCTCATCTGGGAGGTTGAAAGGATCACCCCTTCGATTCCCATCCTGCCATAGTGACGGTAGACGGGCGGCTCCCACCCGAAGTAATCGAAGATGTATTTCTGCCTCCGCGTGTTTGCAATATGGTCCTTTCCCCGAATCACGTGCGTGATCCCGAGGAGGTGGTCATCAACGGCCACTGAAAAGTTCATGAGGGGATACACGCACGCCTCCTTGCGGGGGTGCGGCGGACTCTTCAGGATACGGATTGCCGGAAAATCACGCATCGCAGGATCAGGGTGGGACAAGTCCGTCCTGACCCGAAGCGTTGCCTCTCCTTCACCATACAAGCCTTCCAGCATCCTGGAGAAGGCATCGAGGCTCTCTTCGAGAGACGTTTCCCTGCAGGGGCAGGGTTTTTTTGCCATTTTCAGTTCCCTGAAGCGCTCCGGATCGCAGGTGCACACGTAACCCCCGCCCCTCTCGATGAGCTTTTGGGCATATGCATAGTAAATATCGAGCCTGTCACTCTGGTAAACGATGTCACTGATGGCAAGGCCTAGCCACTCGGCGTCCTCCCTGACCATCGTGTATGCAGTGGGATCGATTCTTTTGGGGTCGGTGTCCTCGATCCTCAGGATGTATTTTCCCCCGTAACGCCGCACGTAAGCGTCGTTGAGGAGGGCTGCACGGGCATGGCCCAGGTGGAGCGGCCCGCTGGGGTTGGGGGCAAACCTCATCACGACACCTCCGTCCGCCTTCTCGAGCGCAGGCAGGCTCCTGAAATGGTCCCGGGGACGCTCGATGTCTTCTGCCAGGGCTGGGTCAAGGGTCCGGAGGAGCTCTTCCTGGCGGGCGTGGGACAGTGAGGAGACCTCGCTTATTGCTTCCTTCACGAGAACTGCCGCATCCCTGGCCCTTTCCCGGAACTCGGGGTGCTTCCCCATGACCATCCCGATAACGGTTCCCGGTCTTGGAACACTTTTATACCTGACGGCATTCTGGAGAGCAAAAAGAAACAGTGCCTTTTTCAAGGGGTCTTCCCCTGTGGATCCTTCCATTTTTCAGTAACTCCGCCTGATGAAGTGTTCACCCAGCTGTACCAGGAGATCCTTCTCCTCGCTCTCCGGGAGGATAGATATCCGCTGGATTCCAGTCCTGACCAGGTCTTCGGCAGTCTTCCGGACCTCTGCAATGACGCCGAGTTCCTCGAGCTTCGCGACTATCCGGCGGATTTGGTCGGGCGATATATCGCCGCGGTACTGCGCAAGATCAAGGCCTTTCTCCCTTGCTTTCAGGAAAACAAGTGTCCTTTTCCCTTCCCTGATATCGGATCCCTGGTCCTTCCCACTCACCTCGGGAGGTGCGAGGAGGTCGATTAAGTCATCCTGGATCTGGAAAGCCATCCCAATCCCCTGCCCGAAATGGTAGAGAGCCTCTGTAAAACTGGGGTTGCCTCTCGCAAGAATGCTCCCTATTCCGGCTGCAGCCGCATACAGCGCACCGGTCTTCTTCTCGACCATCTTGAAATATTCACCCTCGGATACATCGTCCCGTTTTTCAAAGGACATATCCAGGTGCTGACCCTCGCATATCTCGACACATGTCCTGGCGAGGAGGGATGTCGCGCGTACCTTTGCGTTGTCAGGAACATCGGCAAGGCAGATGAACTCGAATGCCGTCGCAAAAAGCACATCACCGGCAAGGATGGCGGTCGGTTCATCCCACCGGGTGTGCACCGTCGGAACCCCGCGGCGCACCGTGTCACCGTCCATGATGTCGTCATGGATGAGGGTGAAACTATGTGTCAGTTCCAGTGCGAGTGCCGCAGGCATCACGTCTGATGAGCTTCCCCTGTTAACGGCATCGGCTGCAAGCAGGAGCAGTGCAGGACGCAGCCTCTTGCCTCCCGCGAGCAGCAGGTGGGCACTTGCACGCCCGAGATCGTCACATGCAGAACCAAAATACCGGTAAATGAGTGCGTCAACCTGATTTGCCGTCTGTTCCAGGTACTTTTTTAATTCCATCTCCTCCTCCTCTCACCTTTCTCTTATCAATCCAGTTTCACACGGTGACCGTTTGACAGGATGTGCACATCTTTATGGAGGGTGTACCCCAGTGACTCCGAGAACTCTGCATACCCTGATGACATGCGGATGTTACCATGTGCAGGGATGACATGCTGCGGGTTCAACATGTGAACGAACTCGTAATGGTCTTCCCTGTAGGCGTGTCCGCTCACGTGGAGGTCCGGGAAAATTCGTGCACCCGACATATTGAGGCGGGCTTCAACCATGTACCTCTGGCCGATGTTCATCGGGTTCGGGATGATCTTTGCACTGAAGATGACCTTGTCTCCCTTCTCGATCTTGTACGGTGTATCACCGAGTGCTATCCTCGTCAGGATGGACCCGGGTTCTCCCTGGTGCCCTGTTATTATCGGAAGGAATTTCTCCTTGCCTGCCTTCATCATGCGCCTGAGAGTGCGGTCAACCGTCCTCCTGTTCCCAAACATGCTCATCGTCTGGGGAAACGCGACCAGTTTCATCTGCTCGGCCGTGGACGCGTACTTCTCCATGGAACGGCCGAGGAGGACTGGCTTTCTCCCGATCTCGTGGGCACATTCCGCAATGGTCTTGACCCGGGCAATGTGCGAGGAGAATGTCGAGACAATGATTGCTGACTTGTCGTCCTCGTAGCTCGTAATGGTGTCCCTGACAATGTCCCTTGCTATCCTTTCGCTCGGCGCCCTCCCCCGGTTGTCAATATACGTGCATTCCACGATCAGGCCGAGGACTCCTTCCTTTCCGATCTGGCGCAGGCGTGCAAAGTCAGGTGGTTCCCCGATAACGGGGGTCCTGTCCAGCTTGTAATCACAGGCATACACGATTGCCCCCTTCGGCGTATGAAGGACAACCGTTGCAGTATCGATGATACTGTGCTGCATCCGTATGAATTCGAGTGCCAGGTTCTGGGACAGGGTGTATTTCTGGCCCGTCTTGAGTGCAAAAAGCTTGTTATTGACTCCGAATTTCTGTTCTCCAGCGATTTGCTGGCGTATCAGTTCGATAGTATACGGTGTCCCGATGATCGGGGCATTGTACCGGTGGGCAAGTTTCGGAATAGCCCCGATGTGGTCCAGGTGACCATGCGAGCAAATGATCGCTTTTACTGTCCCCTCGACGGAATTCATCATCGTGTCGTCCGGGATTGCCTTCATCTGGATGAGGTCGAGGGAGTGCATGTTCTCCACCTCGGCCTCCTCGTGGATCATCACCTGGTCCAGACGCAGGCCCATATCGAAAATTACAATCTCTTTTCCGCAGCGGACGGCGGTCATATTTCGACCCACTTCGTCGTACCCGCCAACCGCGATTACCTCAATATCCATTCAGTTATCCTCCTTTTATCTGTCCAATCATTTCCCGGGTCTTTCCCGTGATATACACCCGGACCCGTTTCATGTCTCTGGTCTTTGCAGCCCCGCACAGGAACATGGCGGTCTGCAGCTCCCTGTGCAGCTCTTCTATCCGGGAGAACAGGGCCTCTTCGCTCTCCATTGCCGGGCGGAGCAGGGGGAGTGCCAGTCCACAGAGATCTGCACCGAGAGCGAGTGCTTTTGCCATGTCAAGCCCCGTCCTGATGCCGCCCGTTGCAATGACAGGGCCGCCCGTACCCACGACTTCCACGAGGCTCACTGCAGTCGGAATTCCCCATTCCTGAAAGAGTGTGCCAAGGGCAAAAAGGTCAGCACCTTTTTTCCCGCGGGACTTCCCTGCCCGGAATGACTCGATGGCCGCCCACGAGGTACCTCCCCAGCCCCCGGTGTCGATTGCACGCACTCCCGCTCCCCAGCAGGCCTCCGCCGTCTCCCTGGATATCCCGCTCCCGGTCTCCTTGACAATGACGGGGACGGGACTCTCCCGGCAGAAGCTGGCAAGGGCCTCTGTACACCCGGTGGCGTCATGGTCGCCTTCGGGCTGGATAGCTTCCTGCAGGAAGTTGA
>JARYMB010000024.1 GCA_029907345.1 Methanolinea sp. | reverse complement strand
TCCTCATGGGGGGTGTGGGGGCGACCAGTCCCCACATTGGGTTCTCATTACCCACTCAGATTAGCGAAGAGCCAAAAAATTATTCAAAAAGAATTCTTAATTTTCGCTCGATGAGGGGAGATATCCGGTAAACACCGGGTTCGTACGTACCACATGTCCAGTAACGGACTGCACATTCCAGATCATCATCTGAAATTGCATACTGGGCCGGTGAGATTACTTCAGTTAAAGAAGGTTGCCCTTTCCTTACCTCTGTTCTGCACAGATCAATCTGCTTGTCATGAACGAACAAAAAGTAATACCATTGGCCAATTAACACCCATTGTTCTTCCGCTGCCTGTCCTGTGATATCATCTAAAAGATCGTTGACCTGATCCCAGCCCCCGGATCCAATTCTTAACCACTGCATCCTTCTCTCAATGTTTATGTTCATATTTCTCTCGCCTCTTTCCCACCTTCCACCTTACATCCCTTTACTGATTTTCATCTGCCTCGCAGTAAAAGAATAAGTAAGGCTTGATGGATGGAAATATCCTTCCAAAAATAATAAATTTTTCTATAAAAACAGGCCTCGTTCAGTAATGACTCTCCACTCCAATGAAAAACGTTACGAATGGAAAAGCTGCTGCCCGCTTCAGATCAGGTTTCCGTACCGGGAGGCACAGGCGTCCAAGTAGGCACCCTGGACATCGGAGTCCGGCGGGCTGACATGTCCCGGCTGAAACGCCAGTATCTTCCTGATCTTCCGGGAGACCTCGCGGTCCCGGGCACGGGCGAGGAGTTCCTGGTCGGCAATCCCGGCCTGCGATTCGTGCAGGTCCGCGTGGCACCGGGCACAGAGGACGAGCAGGGACCCCTCCAGGTCTTCAGGTGATCGGGGGTTCTCTTCTCCTTTTATGGAGAAGCTGTGGATCTCGAGTTCCTCCTCCGTCCCGGGACTCCCGCAGATCTCGCAGCGGCAGCCGGCGGCCCTCTTGATGCTGTTGGCCTTGGCAGGGTGGGAGAGCAGGAAGGGCAACATCGACATACGGCATCCGGGTATTCCCGGTGAGTGGATCGTCGGGCGGAAAAGATAAATGTTGGTCCCGGGGTCACTCCCCGTCTTCCCGGGAAAAGAGGTACTTCCTGCCGTCTTTGAGGATCTTTTTCCCGAGTGGGGTTATCCGGTAGATGATGTAATTGCCCTGCTGGTTCCCCCCGATGAGGCCGGCCTTTTTGAGGACCTGGATGTGATAGGAGAGCCTCGAGTCCGCGACTCCCGTGGCATTCTTGATCACGCAGACGCAGAGCGGTTGTTTTTCCAAAAGAAAGAGGATCTTCAGCCGTACGGCGTCGGAACAGGCCTGGTGCATTCCCTGGAGGGCATCGAGCGCGGAAGCGGGGGGGAGGATCGAGACGAGCCCCTCTATCCCGCCCCACCTCCGCAGGGACTCTGCGATATCAGCAGGGACGGCGGGCTGACCCCCCACTTCACCCACCCCTCTCTCCCTTGCCTTGCGGGTCATTTCAAACAAAATAGAACCTTCTCTCTCAATAAAGTATCCTGCCGGCCACCATGGACCGCTGGCCCTCCCCCGGTCTCTTCCGGGAGGCTCAACAATGATAACACGTTCCCGCTAAAAAAACGGCTGTCCCGGATAAAAAAGGACGTGGCAGGTTGCGGCCCCCCGCCCGGCCGAAAAAACCGTGGCAGGTGCCCGGTGCAGACCAAAGGGCGGGATCAGATAATGATCGCTGCCGTCTTCTTGTCCTTCTCCTCGTCGAAATCGGTGATAGCAACCTCTGTCGAGAGGATCATTCCGGCGATCGAAGCCGCGTTCTGGAGACCGACCCTGACGACCTTGGCCGGGTCGATGACGCCCCGCTCCATCAGGTTCTCGTAGTTCCCTGTCTTCGCGTTGTACCCGAACTTCCTGTCGTTGGTGCTACGGATGCGTGCGATGACCTCTGCGCCCTCGACCCCGGCATTCCGGGCTATCTGCCGGAGAGGTTCCTCGAGCGCTCTCCGCACGATCGCAACCCCGATCTTCCTGTCGTCGTCGAACTGCAGGGAATCGAGGGCAGACATCGCCCAGAAGAGCGTGATCCCGCCGCCGGGAACGACGCCCTCCTCGACAGCCGCCTTCGTGGCGTTCAGGGCATCGTCGATCCGCATCTTCTTCTCCTTGAGCTCGGTCTCGGTGGCTGCTCCCACCCTGATGACCGCCACTCCGCCGGTCAGGTTCCCAAGCCTCTTCTTGAGCTCTTCCTTCCGGAACTCGGAGTCAGAGATGTTGATCTGGGACTCGATGAGTTTGATCCTCTCGTCAAGGGCCCTGCGGTCCCCCTTGCCCCCGACGATCAGGGTCTTTTCGCCGTCGACCCTCACGGTATGGGCAGAACCCAGGGACTGGCGGGAGACGTTCTCCAGCTTCATCCCGCGGTCCTCGGAGATAACGGTGGCACCCGTCAGGATGGCGATGTCCTCGAGGAGCGCCTTCCTCTCGTCGCCGAACCCGGGGGCCTTGACGGCGCAGACCTTGACGGCACCGCGGATGATGTTCAAGATCAGGGCAGCGAGGGCCTCGCCCTCCACGTCCTCGGCGATGATGAGGAGCGGTTTTCCGTCCTGGGCCGCCATCTCGAGGATCGGGATCATCTGCTTGAGGGTCGAGATGCGCCGGTCGGTGACCAGGATGGAAGGGTCTTCGTACTCGGCCGTCATCTTCTCGTGGTCGGTCACCATGTACGGCGAGATGAACCCGCGTTCGAACTGCATCCCCTTGACGACCTCGAGGCTCGTCTCGAGGCTCTTTGCGTCCTCGACCGTGATCAGGCCGCCGTAGCCGACCTTCTCCATGGCGTCAGAGATGAGCTTTCCAATCTCCTCGTCGTTGTTAGCAGAGATCGTCGCGACCTGGATGATGCGCTCCCGGTCGTTGACGGGCACGCTCACCGATTTGATGTAGTCCACCGCGGCCGCCACGGCCGCATCGATCCCGCGCTTGATCTCGATCGGGTTGCCCCCGGAGGAGATGTTCTTCAGCCCCTCGGTCAGGATGGCCTGGACAAGGAGCGTTGCGGTCGTCGTCCCGTCGCCGGTCTTGTCCTGCGTCTTCTGGGCGACCTCCTTGACGAGCTTGGCACCGATATTCTCGAACTTGTCGTGGAGGGAGATCTCCTTGGCTATCGTCACCCCGTCGTTGGTCACGACCGGGTTGGACGGCTTGTCGATGACAACGTACCGGCCCTTGGGACCAAGGGTGATCTTCACGGTATCCGCCACCTTGTTCACGCCCGAAAGCAGGAGCTTCCGTGCCTCCTCGTTGAAAATGAGCTGCTTTGACTGGGCCATTGGTCAGTCACCCCCTGACGATCCGTGCCACGATGTCCTTGAAGGGGACAAAAACGTATGTCTCCCTGTCTATCTCGAAAGTCTCGGCGCTGTATCCCCCGTAGAGGATATGGTCCCCGGGCTTGAGGGGCAGGGGAGTCCCGTCATCGCGGGAGCCCACGGAAACAACAGTACCCTGTTTCCTCTGTTCCCGGGCGGTCTCCGGGATGTAAATACCACTTTTTGTCCTTTCTTCTCCCTGTATCGGCTTGACAAGAACCCTTTCACCGATAGGAACTATCTCCATTGTGCTTCTGCACCTCCGGAAAACATACAGGTATTGGTCTCAAAAATATTTAAAAATTATCAATAATGTAGAAATCATATCAATAAAAATCAATAGTTTTATATTTAATGTAATCCGAATCGATAATGAGTGAGGGGGTACATGACGTGCGCGAGATCATCCTCCGCTGGGAAGAACGCCCCGTCCCGGGTGGCGGGGAGGACGAAGTGATCTGGTTCTGCCGGTGCCTCGGCATCGGTGCAGGAAGGGACATCGACAGGATAGCCTCCCGGATCATTATCGCGCTCCTTTCCTCCCGCGCGCACGACGAGGGGATCCCGGTCGAGGAGATCGCGCAGGAACTGGCAGTGACTCCCGCCCGGGTCAACCACCACATCCGGAGGCTTGCGGAAGCGGGCATCGTGTACCGGCAGAAGAAGAGGATCTTCATCCGGGGCCGGAGCCTGCGAACCCTCGTCCAGGAGATACGCAAAGACGCACTCCGGATCCTCGATGACCTGGAAGGCGCTGCCAGCGAGATCGACAGGGAATACGGGATCCCGCACCGTTGAGCGGGAAAACCCCGGCCGCCCGGCGGCGGGATGCACGGGCGGGAGGGGACAGGGATGGATGAAACAGGGTGCATTTCCTGACATGGTTCTCACCGGGACACAAGAGCGGGAAATGGAAAAGTACGGATCAGATTTCATGACAGCCGTCCATGACCGCGGTTGCGACCGGACATGAAGGTTCAGAATCATGAAAGTCATGCGAGACAGGAGGTGACAGGAGTCATGGCAGAGAGGTCCTACCACCGCATCCACGACATCTTCAGGAGGCTGCTTGAAAATATCCAGGATATCATCGTCATCGTCATCTGCATGCTCCTCTTCGCACTGATGATCCGGATCATCCTTGGCCTCGCCGAGAGCCTGGCCGGGCAGCTGAACTTCCAGTACATCGCCTCGGAACTGATCTACATCCTCGTGCTCGTGGAGATCTACCGGCTCCTCATCATCTACCTGCGCGAGCACAGGATTGCCGTCGACATCATGATCGAGGTCGGTATCGTCTCCATCCTCCGCGAGATCATCCTGCATGGCGTGCTCGGGATTAACGCCCTCTCGATCATGGCACTCTCGTTCTTCCTCGTTGCACTGATGCTCCTCCTGCGGTACGGTGCAATCAGGAAGGAGGAAACCGAAGGAACTCCCCGCGAGGGTTTCTTCACCGAGCTGAAACGGACCTTCAGGAGAGGGACCAGTGACTAACCCCCCCTTTCTTCTTCCCGCGGCAGGCCCGCACCATGTCGGTTCCGCCCCGGCGGACGGAATCCTCCGGCCACGCATTTCTGTCTCCTGACCCGTTTCCGGAAACGAGGAGGCGGAAAATGGTTACCTCCCTGCTTCGGGCGCACAGGGCGACGTCGGTCCGGGGGTTTTCGCCAGCGCTTCCCGTGCACGGTTTTCCTTCCCGCTTTTCCTCCATCGGGGGATACGGGCACCCGCCGCGGTGTCGTGCTTCCCGCTTTACCTTAATGAGGGACAAGGGGCCACACTACTCTCATGCACATCGAAGTAGAGGGCGTTGCAGGTCTCCCGATGATCCACAGGGGAGACGACCTCCCGGCGCTGATCGCCGGCCGGGTATCGTTCTCCGACGGGGATATCCTCTGCATCGCATCCTCGGTTTATTCCAAAGCAAAGGGGTACACGCGGTGCCTCCGGGACATCGTCCCCTCGGAGAGGGCTGAAAGGATCGCGGGAAAAACGCGGGAAGACCCCCGGTTCATCCAGGCGGTCCTCGACGCATCGACCGACGTCCTCCTCGAGTACCCCTTCGTCCTCTCGGAGGTCGCCTGCGGGCATGTCGGTGTCCGGGCCGGTGTCGACCAGAGC
Source organism: Methanolinea sp. (assembly GCA_029907345.1). GTDB lineage: Archaea > Halobacteriota > Methanomicrobia > Methanomicrobiales > Methanospirillaceae > Methanolinea_A. The sequence goes on along the minus strand of JARYMB010000024.1, from coordinate 15,936 downwards.
AACATCGAGGACGACATGGTCATCCTCCTGCCGCCCGACCCGATGGCGGCGGCCCGGGAGGTCAGGGAGGCGCTGCGGGAACTGACCGGGAAATCCGTCGGGGTCATCATCACCGATACCTGCGGGAGGTCATTCCGCCGTGGCCAGACGGGCCATGCGATCGGGTGGAGCGGGATGCCTGCGATCCGCGATTTCCGCGGCGACACCGACCTCTTCGGCCACGTCCTCAAGATCACAGAGGAGGCGGTCGTAGACGAGATCGCGGGGTTTGCCAACTTCGTGATGGGAGAGAGCAACAACGGCGTTCCCGCCGTGGTCTTCCGCAACTGCGGGACATGGCAGGGACACGATAACCTCTACTTTTCCGCGGACGAAGATATCACAAGGACCCTCCTGAAGGAGACACGCCGCAGCGGAACTCCCCCGTGCTGAAGGGGATAATTCCCCCCTTTTTTTGCCCGTTTTCCTTTGGCCCGTCAGAATAGTTTTCCCCGCAACAGACCAAGGCTCCCGGCGGCAACGAAAAATATCCCGAAAACGAGGGCAAAATAGTCAATAAATCCTGGGTTCCCGGCAATTTCCATTGCACCGGGGACGATTAACCCTGCCCCGCCTGCGACCTGGAGGCTGTTGATGATCCAGACGGAAGAGACCATGCCAGCCGGCACTCTCCTTTATCTGTCTTTCCTCCGACCCATCAAATTACTTGTGGGAGCCGGGGGTGGAGCGGATGCATTCCGCAAGTTTCCGGAAGTCCGACTCGAGGTCCTGCCGGGCCGGGGGATTGTGGGTGATGACCGCCGGGTGGTAGACGGGAATAATGGTCATCTCCCGGCCGGAACGGTGCTCCCGCACGACGTATCGTCGTCCCCGGACTTCCCTGAACGACGAGAAAGGGATGCCGTACATCCCAAAGACTGCCACCGTGGCGAACCTTCCCATCGGGACGAGCACGCGGGGCGAGAGGAGAGCGATCTGAGCTTCCAGGTAGGGCATGCAGGCTGCAATCTCGTCCCTCTTCGGCGCCCTGTTCCCCGGCGGCCGGCATTTCACGATGCTCGTGATGAAGACATCATCCCGCCGGATGCCGCAACAGGCAAGCAGGCCGGTCAGGATTTTTCCTGCCCTTCCGACAAACGGCCGGCCCGTCTCGTCCTCGGTCTTCCCGGGGGCCTCCCCGATGAAGAGGAGGGGCGAAGGGACGGGGCCCTCCCCGGGAACGGTCCGCGTCCGCGAGAGGGAAAGGGGACAGAGGGTGCAGGCGGCAATCCGTGCTGCGAGCCGGTCCATCGACGCGGCAGGAGGGGTCCCGGGGGCGTCATCCATGCAAAAACATTTTCCACGTGCGGTCAAAAAACCCATTCCCATGTGCACTATTCCCCAGTGCGGCCCGGTCACGCGGTCACGGAGGCAGGCGCCGGTATCCCGCGCCGGACCGGCACTCGCGTGTAACACGGGGGATAAAAGATAAATCAGGGTTTTCCATGGCAAGGAGAAAGCACCTCTCCCCTGACCTGCCCCCGGGTATCGCCCGCCGGCTCCCCTCGGGCTACCAGATCGTGGGGGATATCGCGGTCATTTCCCTCCCGGACGAACTCCGGGACTACGACAACCTGATCGCATCGGCTATCCTTTCCCGGCACGGAAACGTCCGCACCGTCCTGAACCGTCGACCCATCCCCCGGGGTGATTTCCGGGTCCCGGAGATCCGGGTCATCGCGGGGGAAGGAACGACTACGACAACCTGCCGCGAATTTGGGTTTTCCTACCGGCTTGACCTCTCCCGGGTCTTTTATTCCTCCCGGCTTGCCTCCGAGCGCCAGAGGATAGCCGGGCTCGTCCGGCCGGGAGAAAACGTTCTCGTCCCCTTCGCCGGGGTGGGGCCGTTCGTGGTCCCGATCGCGGCCCGCGGGGCCACGGTGACCGCCATCGAGAACAACCCCGCGTCTGTCCGGTTCCTGCGGGAGAACCTCGAAAGGAACCATGTCGCCAAAAATGTAACCGTGGTCGACGGGGATTTCTACGAGGTCGCCGGTTCTCTTTGGCCGGGATACGACCGTGCCGTCCTGCCGGCACCGTACCGGAGGGACGATGCCCTCCCGGTCGGATCGCGCCTGGTGAAGGGAGGCGGAACCATCCACATGTACACGTTCGGGAAGTCCGGGGCCGGAAACGAACTCTCCCGGAAGTATGAAGACCTGGGTTTTGGTGTCAAGCGGATCCGCCGGTGTGGAAACGTGGCTCCCGGTATCTGCCGCTACGCTCTCGACCTGGTGAAAATAACGGAATACCCGGAAAAATAACGCATCGCCCGGTGTATTACCGGTACTTCGCCCAATGCCTTCCCTGCCTCCATCCATACGGTTATCCCGCGGTGCCGCACAGACACTCCTCCATGAAACAGCCAAACAACCTGCAGGTTGCAGTCTTCCTCGTCCTGTTCGCGATTGGTCTCTTTGCGGCGTACCCGCTCTACACGGCGACCGGGGAACCCGCATTCCTCCTCCCGGCCCTGGTCGCACTCCTCGTCGCCCTCTTCCTCGCGGCGGCCATCCAGATTGCAAACCAGTGGGAGAAGGCAGTAGTCCTCCACCTCGGCAGGTACAAGGGACTCTTCGGCCCCGGGATCTTCACGATTGTTCCCCTCATCGAGACAGTTGCCTACTGGATAGACACGCGAATCATCACGACATCGTTCACGGCGGAAAAGACCCTCACGAAGGACACTGTTCCGGTCGATGTCGAGGCGGTCCTCTTCTGGAGGGTCGTCGATCCGGAGAGAGCAGCACTCCTCGTCGAGGACTACAGGGCGGGCGTGAGCTGGGCGGCCCGGACGGCGCTCCGCGAAGTCATCGGGCGGTCCCTCCTTGCCGAGATGCTCGAGGGCAGGGAGAAACTCGACCTCGAGCTCCAGAGGATCATCGAGGAGAGGGCCAAACAGTGGGGGATCCACGTCTCGTCCGTCGAGATCCGCGACGTCCTCATCCCGGCAGAACTCCAGGACGCAATGTCCATGCAGGCCCAGGCCAAGAGGGAACGCCAGGCCCGCGTCATCCTGGGTGACTCCGAGCGCCAGGTCGCCGAGAAGTTCGAGGAAGCCGCCCGCACCTACCAGAACAACCCCACGGCCCTGCACCTCCGGGCCATGAACATGCTGTACGAGGGCTTAAAGGAGAGGGCGACCCTCGTCATCGTCCCCTCGACCGTTCTCGACACAATGACCCTCGGGGACACGTCCGGCGTCATCGCCCTCTCGCGGACCTTTTCCGGGCAGGCAACAACACCATCACCCGGCGAAGGGGTCAAACGACGGGAGAAGGAGAAAGAAGCTCCAAAGCCCGGGGGAGAACCCGCAGGCGGGGCACTTTAAGAGCGTGAAAGCCTCGGCCCTTCCCCTTTTTAGCGCTCGAGCTTCTGGATGTGGTCGGCTGCCGCGGCCGCTAGCCCGGGGATATTTTCGAGCCGGGCGATGTCTTCCACGGCTTCGAGCACGTGGACGGAATCTTCGAGGAATGAAAGGATGTCTGCAGGGTAGATATCGATCCCGTACTCCTCGAGGAGGTACTGGCTGATCTGGCGATGGTCGAGGCCGTTTTCGCGCAGTTCGAGGATCTCCCGGGAAAACTTCCTCTCGGGACACCCGCAGAGGGGTGATTCCCTGCAGCTGCAGCGGAGAAACGCGTGCACGAACCGGACGATCTGGTCGTGGAGAGTGTGGTCCAGCCGGTCGAAGTTGAGGTGGGACGAGACGGCCTCGAGGGTCGCTCCATGGAATGCCTGGTCGGGGATGCGGAATCCAGCGAGCCTCTCGAGCCTTCGGGCATGCCGGAACCGGGCCTTTTCGGCTATCACACCTCTCCTGCCTCTTCGTCGAAGTTCTTGAGGGAGGCTGCCGCCTCTGCCATGCTCTCGATCTCGATCAGCCACTCGTCAAAGAGCGTCGGCTGGTCTATGTCGTCTTTGATATACCTGCCGCAGCAGGATGCCCCGCCGATCACGTTTGCCCCGATCTCTGCGGCCATATCGAGGGCTTTTTCCATGTCCTCCCCGATGGCCTTCCTTCCCTCGCCGACGAGCACCTTGATGTCCTTTCCGTACTCTCCCGAGAGGAACTTCCGGCACGCCGCGAAGAGGACGAGGAGGGAGAGCTGGAGGGATTCCACGTAGTCTTCCAGCTCGTCCTGCGGTGCCTCGCACATCACGATCGCTTCGACCTCGTTGAGCTTTTCGGTTGCCTCCTCCTTCGTGTACCGGCCGTTCTGGTAGAGCTTGATGATTTTCAGGACAGAGAGAGTCACGTCCATTGCAAAATTATAGAGGACGGTGTACCCCTCGGGCATCTCATCGCTCCCCGGTTCCGCCTCGAAACGGGACTCCCGGAGCGTCTTTATCCAGTTGTCCCACCGCTCCTGGTTATAAAAGATGTAGAACAATTTGAGCGGTTCTTCCTGGCTTGCTGTCTTCTCCTTCTTTTTTGCCATTGTCATACAGGTATTCTCCTGCATGATAAAGGTGTATCGGATTGGTGCGAAGGAACGCCTCTGTTCGCCCGGAAAAAGGGAACTTCAGGGGGATGGGAATTTTGCGGGGGCCCGCACGGCTCCCCTGCCGGGTGTCTCACTGCGGTGCAACGGCGGGCTGCTTCAGCACGAGGACCGGGACGCGGGCGGCCCGGGCGACATGGGCCGTTGTCGTCCCAAGGAAACTCGGGATAAAACCCCTTTTCCCGGCCGACTTCATCACGATGAGTGTTGCACACTCCTTCCCGGCAAACGCGACGATCTCCTCGGCCGTGCTGCCTACCCTGACTGCTGTTGCAACCGGGACGTGCCGGGACGAGAACGCCCCTGCGCACTTCTCGAGCTTTGTCCAGGCTGACTCGGTGAGTTTCCGCACCTCGTCCTCCGACTCACCGTGGCTGACCACGTGGAGGAGGGAGACGCGGCGGGGCCGCGGGAGCCTCCCGCCCGCGAGTGCCACGACGTCCGGGTCAGAGAAGTCGGTGCAGATGAGCACGTGGGAGAAGAGGCCCGGGCAGGGAGGTTTCGTTTTGTCCGCTGCCTCTTTTCCGGGCCGGCCGATCAGGAGGAGGTCGGTCGTTCCGTACCTGAGGACATCGCTGGCCACGCTCCCGAGGAGGAGCGACTCGATGACCCCCTGCCCCCTCCTCCCCATCACGGTCAGGGAGATGTCCTCTTCTGCGGCCACGCGGTTGACGACATCCGAGATGTTCCCACCCGTGATCTCCCCAACGCGGGTCCGGACTGTAAACCCTGGTTTTTCCAGGCTCCGCACGTACTCCTCCAGCCGGAGGCGGGCATAGTCTGCATCGGGATTTTCGAATTCCCCGGAAACGGAGGGGTGTTTCGTATAGACAACGTTGAGGAGAACAACGTCCCTGATACCAGGGATGGATTTCAGGCACTCCACGGCATGCTTCGAATCAGGTGAGAAATCAAAGGGTACAAGGACTTTTTCGTACATCGTCTGCACCTTCCGCTGGACCCGGGATGAGGGTACGAATAGGTCTTCCGCCGCATATAATAATGGATGTGCAGGGAAGGGGAGGAATCCCTGGTCAGGGTCCGGGGTGCCCGCCCGGCCGGGCGCGACGCGTGCATTTCTTCCCGGTTCTTTTTATCCCTGCGCACGGAGAACTGATAGGTAACAGGGACACCCATGACAGTGCTGCCACCGGGACCGGCCGTGATGCTCCGGTACGGGGAAGTCTTTCTCAAGAGCGACCCGGTCAGGAGGGAATTCATCAAAACCCTCGTCCGGAACTGCCGGGAAGCGCTCCGGTCGGAAGGCCTCTTTTCCACGGAAAGGATCACGCGGGGCCGCATCTTCTTTTACGGGGAACCGACCGGTAAGGTTGCAGAGGTACTCTCCCGCATCTTCGGGGTCGCCGACGTGGCGGAATGCACACTGACTCCCCCGGATCCGGATGCCGTCACGGAAGCCGCCGTTGCACGGGCCCGGGCGTCTGCACGGCTCAGGACAACGTTCGCGGTCCGGGCAAGGCGCGAGGGGGATTTCGGGATGACGAGCCAGGAACTTGCGGCGAGGGTAGGGTCGGCGGTCCTCGCGGCTTGTCCCGGCATCACCGTGGACCTGGACAACCCGGACTACGAGCTGCACGTCGAGCTCCGGCACACCGGGGGGGTTGTCTATGACCGGCGGATCCCCGCACCCGGAGGCCTGCCCCTCGGGACACAGGGCAGCGTCCTTGCCCTCCTCTCACCCGGAATAGATTCCCCGGTCGCCGCATGGCTCATGATGAAACGGGGGTGCGGGATCCTCTCACTCCACGTGAGCCACGGGAAAGAGGAAGGTTCGTCGACCGTTGCGGGTACCCTGCGGAACCTCTCCATCCTCTCGGAATGGTGCAGGGGTTTTCCCATCCGCCTCTTCGTGGTCGATGCGGGACCGTTCTACGAGAGGGTGGCAGGACTCCGCAACCCGAGGTTCGCGTGCGTCCTCTGCAAGAGGTTCATGCTCCGGGTCGGAAGCCTCCTCGCACGGCGTGAGGGGATTGCCGCCCTTTGCACGGGCGACAGCCTCGGGCAGGTCGCATCCCAGACGCTGGTAAACATGGTCGTCATCTCGAACGCAGCAGAGGTCCCGGTATTCCGGCCCCTCATCGCTTTTGACAAGCAGGAGATTGTGACCCTTGCACGGGAAATTGGAACGTTCGATGAGAGACCCGGCGACCTCTCCTGCCCCTTCGTCCCGAAGGTGCCGGCAACGACCTCGCGGGAAGAGGAGATCCGCACCCTCGAAGCGATGCTGGAGATCGATGCGCTCCTGCCCGGGATACTCGACAATGCACACGAGTATGTCGCCTGCAACGGCGAAGTCACCCGCAGGGTCCCTCAACCGGGTTGAACGGGTCGCTCTGCGGACAGGTTCGCGGTGGTGTTTCCGGAAGGCTGACCGGCAGCGCTTTCCTGCGGGGCATACCGGATGCCGATGTAGGAACAGTATCCCCGGGAACAGGCAACCGCACCGGATGTCTGGTTGAAGAAGAGGCGCTGCCTGTTTCCTGCATCCATCATCCAGGAATCGATCGCCTGGGTCTCGATTCCCGGGACATAGGATGTCCACTGCCCGTAGAGAGTCTCGATCAGGGTGTCGTTGAGGGAAAAACCATAACTTCTCTTGAGGGCAAGGGCTGAAGAGCCAGTTCGGGGATTGGTATAGTCCAGGTACCCGTATTCCTCCATGTCTTTTGCCCGTGCCAGGGCGAGGGCATACGCCCGTTCGTCAAAGAGGATGGGGGGCTTTCCCTCGGCGGCGCGGAGCCTGTTGAGGTGGAGGAGTGCCTGCCTGCTCTCGTCGACCGTCGTGTTCGTCTTCAGGGCGCCCCCCGCAAGGGACTGGACCCAGCCGCCGGCGACCGCGAGGATGCCCTGGACCGCGTTCCCGGCAGCGACCCTCGCCCCCGGGACGAGTGCCAGGAGGAGGACGGCGACCAGGAAGGCCGCGAGGATGATTACGAGGGCAGTCAGGGCCCGGCGGGAGAGAAGCGGTCTTTTTGCCCCTTTTGCCGCCGGGATGAGCGGTGTTTCCTTCTCGAAGGAGTACTCCTCCAGGTGGAACCCACGGACGATGGCGTCCATGTCCTGGATCCGCAGGGTATACCCGGAATCGACGAACCGGAGCCTTTCGACGAGGTCGTCGGCCGTAACGACCCTGAACCACTTGACCTTCCGGAAGTCAATCTGGCCCGGGGGGTAGGTGCTCCCCCTGCAGAAGTACAGCCACGATGCAGTCCTCCGGAGGTTCTGCTCCCCGATGTGCGGGAAATTCTCGCGGCAGACCGGGATCATCCTGTCGATGAAGTCCTGCCTGTGGATCTTTGCCTGGAGGAAGAGGTTGGGGAGGGGGATCGGGCCGTCCTTAGTCCCGACTTCCCAGTTGCCGTTTTCGAGGCCCCGTATCTCACCGCGGAACGCTTTGAGGTCGAGGAGGACCGGGCCGTTGCGCGTCAGGATGATGCAGTCGATCTGGCCGTTGGCAACGAGCACGCCGGTGAGGATGTAGACGGGCTCCTCTGCGTATTCCTTCCGGAGGATCCTGACGATCTCCCGGAGCTGCCGGAACTCGTGCTCGAGCTTGATCTTCTCTCCCCTGAAAAACCGGATTCCCATTGCCCGTCCCTTGCACCATCGTGCAGGTTCATGAGTATATATGCGCTTCATTTTTGATATAACTTGTCAAAATCATTCCCGGGGAATGCACCGGCTTTTTTTCTCCCGCGTGCAATACAGGGTGTACCGGGGGTCCTTGGGGATGCAGGCAAAAAGGCGTGCACGTTTCAGGGGATGGGACAGGGTGACGATCCGCGATGACGCAGGCCGCGCAAGGGAGGCCGTTGCACCCGTCATCGTCTCCGCGGGCCGTTCCACAGATATCCCCGCGTTCTACGGCGACTGGTTTATCAATCGGCTGGAAGCCGGGCATGCGGCCTGGGTCAACCCCTGGAACGGGCGTCTCACCTACGTCTCGTTTGCAAAGACGAGGGCGATCGTTTTCTGGTCCAAGAACCCGCGACCAGTCTTCCGGTACCTCCCGTGGCTCGATGAAAGGGGGTACTCGTACTCGTTCCTCTATACCCTCAACGATTACCGGCAGGAAAACCTCGAGCCGAACCTCCCTCCCCTCGCGGAGCGGGAGAGGACATTTATCGATCTCTCTTCGCGGCTCGGCCCTTGGAGGGTCTCGTGGCGGTACGACCCCCTCCTCCTCTCGGACTCGCTCTCTGTCGACGACCTGCTCTCGCGGATAGAGTCCATAGGCTCGCGCCTGCACAGGTATACCCGGCGGCTCATCATCAGTTTCGTGGACATCGCGAGGTACCCGAAAGTCCGGTCCCGCCTTGCAGCCTGCGGGCACCCCGGCGTCCGGGAGTTTTCAGGAGCCGAGATCGACGCGTTCTGCTCGGGACTCCGCGAGGTTGCAGCCGGCTGGGACCTGGAAATATCCGCCTGCGGGGAGAGGCGGGATCTCTCACAATACGGGATCCGTCCCGGGCAGTGCATCAGCGCCGGCCAGATGAGGGCGGCCTTTCCCGGGGACGAATCGCTCCTTTCGTTCCTTGCGCCTCCCCCGGGCACAAGCGGAGTCACCGGAGAGGCTTTCCTCAGGGACCCGGGCCAGCGGAAGGAATGCGGCTGCATTGCGAGCAAGGACATCGGCCGGTATTCGACCTGCATGCACCTGTGCGCATACTGCTATGCGAACACGACGGACGCGGCCGTTTTGAAGAACTGGACGAGGCACCGCCGGTTGATGGAGTCCGGCATCGTCCCGGAATCCATTGCCGGGACCGGGGAAGAGATATAACCCGGCGGGGCAACAGCAGAATATGCCACGACGCGACCCCCTTTCGCCGGAACAGAAGTGGCTGGCTGTCACCCGGTTCGCGACCGCACTCCCGGTCCTCTACGACGTTACGTTCAGGGAGAGGGTCGGCGGCGAGTTCGACAGGCTCGACCAGCAGGTCTGGGTCCGGCTCGCGGCAACGGCACGGGACATTGCCGCCAGCTCGGGCCTCCCGGCCGGCAATGCCGGGGAGATCATGGAGACTCTCGGGACACTCCTCCTCGCCCTGTTCGGGCCGGAGTTCCGGATGGAGGATGTTCCCCTCGACGAGGGGAGGGCTGTTCTCATGATCAAGCGGTGCCCGTTCGCGTTCCGCGAGGCCGAGGTCCGGAGCGGGCCGGAGAACCTCCTCCCGCGGTGCCTTGCATTCTCGATCGCAACGGTCGAGGCGCTCAACCCGGCGTTTTCCCTCCGGTTCGTGCGGAGCATGTGCATGGGAGACCGGACCTGCGAGCTCAAGGTCATGAGGCGGGAGGACGCCGAACGGGACGATGCACTGTAAGTGATCCCCGGCAGGGAATGGGGCCGCCCGAAAGGCGGGGGGCCGGGGCGCCACGGGGACGCCTGCGGGATTGGCTCCTTTCCAGCGGTATCTTTCAGGCCGCTCCCTTTGACCTGACGAGGGAAAAGGCGATCCCGAGGCAGTAGAGGCAGGAGAAGACGAGGAATGCGGTATGGATGCTCCCGATGAAGACGGAAGGCCCTGCATCTCTGAGTTCCTGCCTCCCGATGAAGAGGGCAAAGACGGTCATTGCGATGCCCATCGAAAACATCTGCCCGAGCAGCCGCATCGTCCCCACCATTTGGATATGGTGAGGAGGTAGGAGGTGGTTATCCACGGGAGCGTGATGGCATCGAGCGAGAACTCCTCCCCGATTGCCGGGAGGGCGATGTTGACGGCAGAGCCGTCGAAAGGCGTGATGAAACTGCTGATGATCGCGATGAACAGGACGACCCGCCGCAGTTCCGGGAATGCTTTCGCAGGGGCTTTTCTATCGGGGCACACCGGGAATCCCGCCTCTTGCTCTCGTTTTTATCCGTTGGGGCGCAAAGGGAGAAAGAATTGCCGGGCGATATCCCGGCAGATGCGAAAGCCTGGATGGTTATTTCTCCCTGCCCGACCCTCTCTGTACAGGCGGTCTTTCAGGCAGGCGGGAGGAGACAGGTGAAGGTCGGCGTGCTCTGTTCCGGGGGAAAAGACTCGCTCTTTGCGTGCATGTGCGCAATGCAGGAGGAGGAGGTCGCCTGCCTCATCACGGTCTTTCCGGACAACCCGGAAAGCTACATGTTCCATACCCCGAACCTGCACGTGGTCCGGCTGCAGGCAAAAGCCGCGGGCATTCCCCTTGTCGCATGGCCCAGCCGCGGGAAAGAAGGGGAAGAAACTGCAGACCTCGCCCGGGCGGTCGCGGAAGCGGTCAGGAGACACGGCATCGGGGGCGTGGTGACGGGTGCCCTCCAGTCGGTCTACCAGTCCTCGCGGGTCCAGGCCGTCTGCAGGGACCTCGACCTCTGGTGTTTCAATCCCCTCTGGTACACAGACCCCGACGAATACATGGAGGCGCTGCTTTCGTCCGGTTTCGATGTCATCGTCTCGGCCGTCGCATCCGAGCCCTTCGACAGGACGTGGCTCGGGCGGCGGCTCGACTTTGCAGCGCTGCAGGATCTCCGCAGGTACGCGGAGAGGTACAGCACGTCTCTCGCGGGCGAAGGGGGCGAATACGAGACTCTGGTCCTTAACGCTCCCTTTTTCCGGCACAGGATCGCGATTGGGGAGGCCGAGGCGGTCTGGCAGAACTTCCGCGGCATCCTCCGCGTGAAGAGGGCATGGCTGGAGGCGGCATGATACTCCTCGCGGGGCTCTGTTACCGCGACTCGGCGCTCCTCCGGAGCGAGTTCGTGCGGCCGGTCGCACGGGTGGTCGGGCGTTTGGGGGTGGAATGGACGTACTGCCACTATTCCCGCCTCCCGGATGGCGCGGGCGACGGGTACGATGCGGTCATCCTGTGCGGGACCGCCCTGAAGGATACCGGGTACCTGCGGGAGATCGGGCGCTTCTCCTGGCTCCCGGAGGTACCGGTCCCCGTGCTCGGGATTTGTGCGGGCATGCAGGTCCTCTCACTCGTGCACGGGGGGACGCTCCGGCCTGCGTGCGAGATCGGGATGGAGGAGGTCAGGGTACTCTGCAAAAACCCCATCCTCCCCCCACCCCCCTCGTTTTCGGCCTACGAACTGCACAGGTATTCATGCGTCCCGCCGCCGGGCTGGAAGACGCTCGCGGTCTCGAAGAACTGCGTCCAGGCCGTCTCCCACCCGGAACTGCCCCTCTTTGGGGTCCTCTTCCACCCCGAGGTGAGAAACGAGTCTGTCATCGAAAGATTCCTGTCACTTGCAAATCCCGGGAAGGAGAAAGGAGGCGGATGGGGGCAGGACGTTCCTCCTTCAGGAGACGGGCAGCCCGTTCTCCCGGGCGATCGCGACGAATGACTCTGCCACGTACTCCGCCTGTGCCCGCGTCAGGCCGTAGCAATTGAACTTCCACACGCGTGTCGCACCCGGGATGATGCCGGTGATTCCCCGGTCTTTGAGGGCTCCTGCAAGGAAGAACCCTCTCTTTTTATGCTTTTCCGCGATGCGATCAAACGACTGCGTGGTGTCCACGCGTGTTAAGGTGTGCCTGCGCGGGTACTGGCCGAGGATGGCCGTTCCGCTGATGCGCTTCAATGCATCAACGACGAGGGCAGTGTTTGCCAGTTCGCTGTCCCAGTGGAGGACACGCTCTCTCACGGCAGGAAACGAGGCCATCATCCCGACGAGGGTCGCTCCCATCAGGGTGCAGCCCATCATCTCCACCTCCTTGATGCCGAACGTCCGGGACGTGACGTCCGTGCGGGCAGCCGTCGTCCTGAAGACCTCGCCTGCCCGCTCGTTCCTCACCGCGAGCACGCCCGAGGGTGCGGGTGCCGCCATGCTCTTGTGGCCGGAACCCACGACGAAATCCACGCCGAGGTCTCTCCCGTTTACGGGCATGATACCAACGGTGTATGCACCGTTGAGGAGGACAGGGATGTCGTAGCCGCGGGCGACCCGCGCGATCTCCTTGACCGGATGGACGTTGCCGTAGCTGTAGTCCACGTGGTCGAGGAAGAGGAGCGGCGGTGTCTTCCCTGTCTTCCTGATGACATCCTCGATCTTTCCGGCGGCTGCATCGGGCGTGATGATTTTTTCGGGCGAGGCAGGTATTTCCAGGGGAATGCCGCCACGTGCCTCGATTGCAAGGATCTCGGTGTAGTGGGAGAGGGCGGTGACCAGGACGGGGTCTCCCTTCTCCACGTACGTGTCCGCGACCGCCTGGAACCCCCGGCGGGCACCGGGAACGACCCGGGCGACGTCCATCCCGACGAACTCAGCGAGTTCCCGGTGAAAACGGTCGATGGGCGGCTTCCTGATATAGTCGAGGCGGTTGGGTTTCCTGCAGTTGTCACACACGGAGTACCCGTCGCCGTACGCGATCAGTGCCTTCATCGCCGCGGCGGTGAGGCGGCCCCCCGCCTGGATGGGGTCGATGTTGATGCTCTCCTCCTCGACGGCGCGGACATCTATATCTCCGGCACACTTCATAAAAGGAGCTCCCGTTTCAGCACGCCGACCTGCTTTTCCAGCCCGGCGATGAGGGATTCGACCTCTTCTCTTTCGCCCGGTCCCAGCCTGTGGTTCGGTGCGGTCCTTCGGAGGATCACGCGGATGTCGGTGAGAATGAACATCGCTTCAAAAAGGGCAACAATCGCGGCTTTGGACACCAAATCACCATACTAATATGCGGGGCAGGACTATAAGATACCGGATGGACAGGGCAATCACATTCACCCTGCACGGTCAGCCCTTTATGGGAAACAAGAGCGGATACCGTGGTGATCGATGAAGTTTGTCCATATCGCCGATACGCACCTCGGCCTTGCCCAGTTCCAGAAAGTGGACCCGGATACGGGGATGAACCTCCGGGAAAAGCTGATCTACACGAATTTCCTTGCCGCCGTCGACCGGATCCTGTCGCTTCGGCCGGATGTCGTGGTGCATGCAGGGGACCTCTTCGACCAGGTCAGGCCCAAGACGATGGCATACACGACCGCCCTCGAGGCACTGGAAAGGTTTGCAGAAGCAGGAATTCCCCTCGTCCTCATCTCGGGAAACCACAGCATGCCCAAGACGCGGTACACCCCGTCCCCCTTCAAAGTCCTCGAGTTCCACCCCGGCACGCTGCACGCGGCATATTCCTACAGGTACGAGCGCGTGGAGATAGGCGATGCGGTCTTCCACCTGGTCCCGAACATGCTCCGGCCCGAGCACTACAGGGAGGCCTACGACAGGATAACGCCCGACGGGAACCGGTACAACGTCCTCGTCACGCACGGGCTCGCGTCAGCCTTGAAAGAGAAGCGGCTGAACACGGTCGCCGAGCACGAGATCGATGCAACGATGGTCTCGGGCGGGGGCATGTTCGACTACATCGCCCTCGGGCACTACCACGGCCAGGTCCGGGTCGGCGAGCGGGCCTGGTACTCGGGCTCGTGCGAGTACCTGACGTACGGAGAGATCGGGGACGTCAAGGGCGGGCTCTGCGTCGATTTGGGCAGGGGCACCGTGGACCACGTCCCCCTCCCGCACACGCCCATGGCGGATCTCGGCACCATCGATGCCCGGGAAGTGCCGCCCCGCGACGTGCCGGGGCTCATCCGGCAGAGGCTCGAAGAGAACCGGGTCGGTCCCCTCTCCATGGCGGGCGTAACACTCTGCTTTTCCGACCGGGAGCACCAGAGGCAGCTGGCCGAAAAGGAACTCGCCGGTATCCGACGCGAACTGCTCGACCTCAAGATCCGGATCAGCATCCCGGGCGAGTACAGGAAAGGGGGGGAGAGCCGGGACATCCGGTCCATCGATTACCTCGCGGAGTTCTCGCGTTTCGTGGCGGGGAAGAACCTGCCGGAGGGGGATCGGGATTTTGTCGGCGAATACGGTTCCCATGCGATATCACGGGCACTCGAGGAGGAGGGATCCGGTGCTGATTGAGAGGCTCGTCCTGCGCAATTTCAAGCGGTTCGAGGATGCGGAGATCCTCTTCCGCGACGGAATCAACGGTATCGTCGGGAACAACGGGACAGGCAAGAGCAGCATCGTGGAGGCCATCCTCTTTGCGCTCTTCGGGGTGCAGGGGACCGGCGTCCAGTCCGACTACATCGTCTCGTCCTTTGCCGGGGAAAGGGCAAAATGCGAAGTGAGGCTCGATTTCCAGGTCCAGGGAATGCGGTATACCATCACGCGGACATTCCGGAAGGGGGCACAGACCGTCCACGAGGCACGGCTGCACATGGGCGAAAGGCTGCTTGCCTCCGGAGTCTCGGAGGTCGCGGCAGAGGTCGGGCGACTCTGCGGGATGGGACCGTCGGACTTCAGGAACACGGTCTATGCTGCCCAGAAGGACCTCCCCGCCCTCCTCGAGAGCCGCCCGGGCACCCGGAAGGAGTGGTTCATGCAGGCACTCGGCATCGAGAGACTCAGGACCCAAAGCGACGAAGCCGTCAGGCAATGGATCGACGAGACGGAAAGGGCAGTCGAGCGGGAGAAAAACAGGCTCGCGGTGCTTTCCGGTCAGGGAGACGTCTCGGAGATTCCTACCCTTGCGGAGGAACTTGCCGGGATCGGGCGGATGATTGAGGAAAAAGAGGCAGAAAGGCAGCGGCTGGAAGAGGCGGCCGGCATCCTTGCAAAGACCGCATCACTCGGCCAGGCGGATGCCGCCCTCGAAGGGAGGCAGAAACAGGCGGAATCGGAACTCCTGCGGCTCGCATCCGCGGCAGGGAGGCTCGCGGAACTGGAACCCGCCGTGAGGAGGTTTGGCGAACTCGAAGGAGAACTCGCCCGGCAAAAGGAGAAGGAGCAGAGGTACGGGGAGCTCCGGGACCGGATGGGAAGGGCGGAGGCAGCGGTCCAGGCCGGGAAAAAGAGGCTGATGGACCTTTCCGACCAGATCGATACGTATTCTGCCGAGGCACCGGAACTCGAGGCCCTGCAGGACGTCCCCGGGCGCCTCGCGAAGGCCCGGAAAACCGTTGCCGACCTCGACAAGGCCTCGTTCATCTGGCAGTCGCTCTCCGACTTATCTTCCCTCGCGGAGCGGATCGCCCGCGAGCTTGCCGGATGCGACGAAAAGGAGCGGGCCCTTGCCGCCGAACAGGCGGAACTGGAGGGTCTCCGTGAAAAGAGACGTGAACTCGAGGAGCTGGCAAAATCGCGGAGCAGGGCATCTGCGGAATGTGCCCTCCGGGCTGAAGCCCTCGCACAGGAGAGGGCAGCCCTTTCGGCAGACTGGGAACGCATCCGGTCGTCGGGCCGGGAGGGCACCTGCCCCCTGTGCCACCAGACCCTCGGTGATTTCTATCCCCGCATCGAGCAGGAGTACAGCGACCGGTTCTCCCGCATCGACGAGGAACTTGATTCCCTTTCCCGCACGCTCGAAGCCTGCCGCGGGGAGGAGGAACGGATCGGGAAAGA
>JARYMB010000023.1 GCA_029907345.1 Methanolinea sp. | reverse complement strand
ATATTGCGGTAGGTCGGGTCTCCAAGGCATGTAATTTTCTAAGGCGATATCTAAATTGGGTACAGAATTCTGTATTCGAAGGTGATATTACGGAGAAACAATTTGCAGAGATTACACATGGTCTGAAGACTATTATTGATAGTAAAAGTGATTCCGTGAGATTTTACACTTTTCGAACGCAGGATCAAGTGAAAATAATAAAACTCGGCGTCGAAAAGGCTGATACTTGTACTATTATCTGACTTATCTCGTGTATCTTTATAAATCGAATACATTATCTAACATCCCCGACACATACATCTACTATGATTACTTGAGCTTGCATATAACCTCAAAATACCCATTTTTGGGCGCTGTTTGAATCGGACTAAAATAGGATTGAAATGAAGAGATTAAAACTTTCTGGATTGAATGGTGGAACGTTTGAATCGGACTAAAATAGGATTGAAATAAAAGGGTTTTTTGTGGTGTTTTATCCCTCCACTGGTTTGAATCGGACTAAAATAGGATTGAAATATTCGGATGAGGTTCCGGGAACGGTGGCTGACCACGAGTTTGAATCGGACTAAAATAGGATTGAAATTTGTTAAGGATGATTAGAAGTGAACGGACTATCCGGGTTTGAATCGGACTAAAATAGGATTGAAATGGTTATCAATGTCGATTATAATTCGGTCATTATCAGTTTGAATCGGACTAAAATAGGATTGAAATGGATAACAATGATAATACTCTCGCTGAGATTATCGAGAAGTTTGAATCGGACTAAAATAGGATTGAAATCCACTTGTCCGTGACAGGACGCCGCCGGTAGGCGCTCGGTTTGAATCGGACTAAAATAGGATTGAAATCAGGTTCGGTTACATAGCCGGGCGAAACACAATGGCAGTTTGAATCGGACTAAAATAGGATTGAAATCGTAAACTCCTGCCGGATGACGATGTAGTCTGTATGTTTGAATCGGACTAAAATAGGATTGAAATTGCATGAACTCTTCTCGAATCGTCTGCGCAGATTGTGTGCGTTTGAATCGGACTAAAATAGGATTGAAATAACGTGAGCGGGAGGGGACTTGAGGTCATTGACCCGTTTGAATCGGACTAAAATAGGATTGAAATGATTGTGGACGATTACCCACGTGACGCGCGGATGGGTTTGAATCGGACTAAAATAGGATTGAAATGATAAACGCATCGACGGGCTCAGTTCCCGTGTTCTGTTTGAATCGGACTAAAATAGGATTGAAATGTATTTCGGACATGGAAAAGAAGTGACGTTCGGGACGTTTGAATCGGACTAAAATAGGATTGAAATCCACACTCCCGTCTTGTCTCTCTTCCACTTCGCTCCGTTTGAATCGGACTAAAATAGGATTGAAATCAAGATCTTGCACTATACTGGACGACACCCGACACCTAGTTTGAATCGGACTAAAATAGGATTGAAATTGAGCTCCACCATGCCAGGGATGCTGAAGGTAATCTGTTTGAATCGGACTAAAATAGGATTGAAATATTGGGTCAATCGGAGCGGCCATAATCGACATTGTGTTTGAATCGGACTAAAATAGGATTGAAATGATTGGAGTGTCCGTGATGGAGTCTCAACTAAGGCACAGAGTTTGAATCGGACTAAAATAGGATTGAAATGCGACAATGGGAATCGGGGAGACCCTGACCAGCTCCGTTTGAATCGGACTAAAATAGGATTGAAATGTGCCTGGATGAATGCTAACCTCTTCTCTTTCCATTCTTGTTTGAATCGGACTAAAATAGGATTGAAATGATCTCACTGGAGAGATAGAGAGCGTATTTGATGCTGTTTGAATCGGACTAAAATAGGATTGAAATGATGAACGCAGCAAAGATCGCACTCGGAGAGGGTATGGTTTGAATCGGACTAAAATAGGATTGAAATTATTCAGCTGAACGGCTGGATGCTTGGAACTTCGGGTTTGAATCGGACTAAAATAGGATTGAAATCCGGTAAGATCGGCGGTGCCGCCGGGCCAGACGTGGAGGTTTGAATCGGACTAAAATAGGATTGAAATATAGAACCAGATGCCGTAGACTATGAACTCGCCCATGTTTGAATCGGACTAAAATAGGATTGAAATGGAGAAATGGGAGAGCTGCTATGACCTCAAGATCTTGCGTTTGAATCGGACTAAAATAGGATTGAAATGTTTGTATTTCAGGTTATGCTCTGTCGCGTAGTCTTTGTTTGAATCGGACTAAAATAGGATTGAAATATTGCCATGAGCTGCTTGAGCACGACCATCTCATACGGTTTGAATCGGACTAAAATAGGATTGAAATTATATCTTGCAATATCTGCAAGGATCGCGGATTTCGTTTGAATCGGACTAAAATAGGATTGAAATACCATTTCGTGGTGTTGAGACCGTGAACGACATAGACGTTTGAATCGGACTAAAATAGGATTGAAATGCTTAAGAATGGCACGAATGCGATCACGGAAGAGAGTTTGAATCGGACTAAAATAGGATTGAAATAGGAGATTGCGAACCAGGTCATGTCCAAGCTCTCGCGTTTGAATCGGACTAAAATAGGATTGAAATACACGTTTATCGGGTATCAGGCGGGATATAACGCAAGTTTGAATCGGACTAAAATAGGATTGAAATTGAGCTGGGCGTATTCCCCACTGCACCAAACATCGCGTTTGAATCGGACTAAAATAGGATTGAAATCTGGAGTAACTGGTTGCATTGTGTTGCCGGATCAGAGTTTGAATCGGACTAAAATAGGATTGAAATTCCGGGAACATCGAATACACGTGGGACATTCGGTCAATGTTTGAATCGGACTAAAATAGGATTGAAATTCGGATACTCGGGCGGCAGAATCAGGTCCGCGGGTTCTGTTTGAATCGGACTAAAATAGGATTGAAATAAACTCGTCGTTACAGTCTACGACGCTGATGGAGGATGTTTGAATCGGACTAAAATAGGATTGAAATGAGTGGTGGCTGGTGGGACGCACCTACGGGGAGATGTGTTTGAATCGGACTAAAATAGGATTGAAATTATCACAGCTGTCAGAAGAAAAACAAATTATTCATCAGTTTGAATCGGACTAAAATAGGATTGAAATGGGTTCGGCAAACCGATTGCTCCCCAGTCCTGCTGTGCGTTTGAATCGGACTAAAATAGGATTGAAATGCAGACACGTTTTGGGATCAGTGGCAACGGAAAATCGTTTGAATCGGACTAAAATAGGATTGAAATGTATTATACGCCGATATCAAATGTTCATGAATATAGTGTTTGAATCGGACTAAAATAGGATTGAAATGATACATGTATAGAAAGAAAGTGAGAGAATCAAACGCAGTTTGAATCGGACTAAAATAGGATTGAAATTTTGTTTCATTTGTTATTGAACGAGTAATCCGGAAAACCGGAAATGCAGTCAGGAAGACAAAAAATCGCGTTGCGTTATGGATTAAAGGAAATTGGATAATTGTCAAAACATCCTAGAATAAAGAGAGGGGCATGGCAAACGTGCCGATGAGCAGGTTCTGTACCGGGTGGTCAGGATCTGTGAAGATGGTGCCGTTCATGACGATGACAACGCGATCGTGGGGCACAGCGAAAAATATACTATAAGCAGCCAGGATGCAGAGTCCGATTGCTATAATACCAAAAAAAATCTTCCATCCGGCAGAAACAGCCATCAATATCTCCTCATGGGACTACCCTCTCAAACCGGTCGGGGTACCGGCAAACAGGGAGTTATGTGATACAGGGAATGTACGGATGAATGATTAAGTATATTGTCATTGCGCACGGGGTATCGACGGTTTTTCGGATGATGGTCGTCATGTTCCTGACAAGGGGTGGATTGTTGATGCGGGACCTGCGGGGGTCGGTGCACCGGGATGGCGGGTTCAGCCGGCATGGACTGTTCCCGCTTGCCTGATCATCGGGGCATTTCCCGTGAATCCGGATATGGCATTGTTACCCCTGTGACCCTGGCGGGCACATGATGCATCGTGAGCACAAACGCGTCCATCCCCCCGGCATCTGCTGAAAAAAGCTTCACCGGCAGGTGCTGCCCGGGTCGTGCTCCGGAGAAGAGACCAAAACCCCACCCTTTAATACACTGCCCCGCATCCTGAATACTTACAATCATTTCTCTTGCGTGATCCCATGAAACGACGACTCCCCGCGACGATACTGGTTATCCTTGCTGCCCTTGTCCTTGCAGCCGGCTGCACATCCGTCGAGAAAGCAACTCCCGCCGCTTCGAAGGGCGATACCCTCTTTTCGAAGGCAGAGGGCGAGTTTGCAGCCGGCAACTTCCACGCCGCCGAAAAGCTGTATACCGGAGCTTACGCAGAGTACAAGGCCGCGGGGGACGCTGCGGGCGCAAGGAAAGCCCTGAACAGGGCCTCGACAGCCGCCCGGATGACGATCGAGTTTCCCTACAACCGCACGGAGATCACGGCCCTCATCGATGAGGCTTTCCCCGATCTCTCTGCCGAACGGAAAGCCGGTTTCCTTCCCTGCAACCGGAGCCAGTGCATCACGAGTGACGGGGAAGTCTGGTACTTTTCCCATACAATCCAAAACATCAAATCCCACAACATGGACCTGATGCGCAAAGCAACTGCGGAAAAGGGCGAGACGCCGTTTTTTGACCAGCTGGAGCCTGTCGCGCTTGCCCCGCCGGTTGAAGGTGCAGGCAGTTACCAGAACCCTGTGGCATGGAAAGGGACGGAAGTCCTGAGCATTCCTGCAAAGGACCTGCCCCGGACCGGGACCCTCCGCCTCTGGATCCCCCTGCCCGTGGAGACGGAATCGCAGAGAAACGTGACGATAGAGGCTGTCGAGCCGGCACGGTACGTCAAATCGACGACCGGAACAGGCGCAGACATCGGCCTTGCATACCTGGAGATCCCGCTCACCGAAGTGACCGGTGATTACCTCAATGTCACGGCGCAGTTTGCCTATACCCAGTACGAGCAGAGATTTCTCATCGACCCGGCAAAGGTCGGCACTTACGACACGAACGACCCCGAATACAGGAAATACACGGCGCCCGGAAGGAACATCGCGCTCACGCCGGAGATGAAGGCAAAGGCGCTTGCGATCGTCGGGAACGAGACCAACCCGTACCTGCAGGCAGAGAAGATCTACTGGCATGTCGTTTCCCATCCCTACAGCAACGTCCCCCACGTGAGGCTGAACGCGGCAGGCACGCCCGAATCCGTCTACATGCTCGAAACGGGGTTTGGGGACTGCGGCACGCAGAGCATGTACTTTGCCGCACTCTGCCGCTCGCTCGGCATCCCGGCAAGGGCTATCGGGGGCTACCAGCTCGTCCCGGGTTATGAAGGCACCCATTTCTGGTCAGAGTACTACCTGCCGGGCTACGGCTGGATCCCCAACGACGTGACGATTGCCGAGGGCGCCGAGTGGTCCTACAATGCAACGGACGACGAGCGGTACCAGTACAAGGCATACTACGCAAGCAACCTCGACCCGTACCGCTACATCATCCAGAAGGATGTCGATATCCCGCTCGTTCCCGACCCGGGCGATGCCGTGATGTTCGGCATGGTCGTCCAGTCGCCGAAGGCCGTCTGCGACACCTGCGATACCGACCCGGAGTTTGCGATGCTCGATGACTGGAAAGTGACCGTGGAAAAAGCGTGAGAGGAAAGAACCCCGTTTTTTTCCGGGAGATCCACGCCCGTCCTCTCCCCGGATCCTGGACAACCAATAAATAGTCTCCTTTCAGTTTCTTAATTACCACAATCAGGTCGGGACAATCGTGCATTATCATTGTATCATGGCAGTACTCGTTATGCTCGTTCTCTGTGCGGCAGCCGGTGCAGCTTTCGGGGAACAGCCCTGGAAGTTCCGGTCGGACCTTGCGAACACGGGCGTCTACGATGACGGCGGCACCCGGCCGGACGGGACGCTCCTCTGGACGGCCTTAAACGGCAGTGACGTGCGTACCTGCCCGGCGGTCGTGGACGGAATCGTGTACGTCGGGACCCGCGACCATACCCTTTCTGCCCTGGATGCCGGGACAGGAGAGATCCTCTGGAACGTGACCCTGGAATGGGGTATCGACTCGAGCCCCGCGGTCGCGGGCGGGCTCGTCTACGCCGGGTCCTGGGACGCCTCCGTCTACGCGTTCAACGTGTCGGACGGGTCGCAGGTCTGGAAGTATACGACGGGCGAAGGCGTGATCTCGAGCCCCGCGGTTGCAGGCGGCCTCGTGTACATCGGGAGCCACGACGGGACGGTCTATGCCCTCGACGCAGGGACGGGCGAGCCTGCCTGGACGTTTGCCACAAACAGCCCGCGGATCGTCGCCTCGAGCCCCGCGGTTGCGGGCGGTGCCGTGTTCATCGGCACGTACAGCGGGGACATCTATGCCCTCGATGCCCGCACGGGAGAAGTCCTCTGGAACTACACGGCCCACTGGTCGGTCCATTCGAGCCCCGCGGTTGCAGACGGCGTCGTGTACGTGGGGAGCGACGACAGCAACCTCTACGCCCTTTCCGCCTCCGACGGGGCCCTCCTCTGGAACTTCACGGCGGGCGGGCCCGTGCGGTCGAGTCCCGCGGTTGCAGGCGGCGTCGTGTACGCGGGAAGCTACGACGGGCGCCTCTACGCCCTCGATGCCCGGAGCGGGGACGTTATCTGGTCGTACCTGGCCGGCAGCGAGATCTATGCGAGTCCTGCGGTTGCAAACGGCGTCGTGTACGCCGGGAGCCTCGGCCCCCGCAACAATTTCTTTGCGCTGGACGCGTCCACCGGGGACCTGCTCTGGGACTATACCTTCGGGGATCACCCGGTGTGGGCGAGCCCGGCGGTCGCAGGCGGCATGGTCTTCATCGGGTGCGAGGGCGGCGGCATCTCTGCATTCGGATCGTCAGGGCAGGGACCGCCGGCAGGCGTGACCGGGCTCCATGCCGCCGCGGCAACGGGCGACTCCATCACGTGGGCATGGACCGATCCCGCGACGCCGGGTTTTGCATGCGTGCGGGTCTTCCTCGACGGGGAATTCCGGGAAGACGTCCCGGCCGGGACAGGGACGTGGACCGCGACCGGGCTTTTGCCGGAGACACCCCACACGATCGGCACGAGGACGGTCTCGGCCGCCGGCCGCGTCAACGTGACATGGGTGAACCACACGGCATGGACCGCACCGGGGGCAGGGCAGAAGGCCTGGAAGTTCCGATCTGACCTCTCCAACGCGGGAGTCTACGATGACGGCGGGATCCGGCCCGGAAACAGCCTCCTCTGGAAGTCCCAGGTCGAGAACTATTACGGGTCCATCCCTGCCGTGGTGGACGGTGTCGTCTTCGTCAACGGCATCTACGAGATGCACGCCCTCGACGCTCTGACAGGAAAACTCCTCTGGTCCTCCCCGTACGGAGGGGGGATGAGCAGCCCGGCGGTCACGGGAGGAGTCGTCTATTCCGGCAGCAATGACAAGAACCTCTATGCCCTCAACGCGTCCACCGGCGCCCTCCTCTGGCAGTACACGACGGAAAGGGCCTTCTCCTCGAGCCCCGCGGTTGCAGGCGGCGTGGTGTATGCCGGCAACACGGAAGGGAACCTCTACGCCCTCGATGCCGGGACAGGGGCACTCCTCTGGACCTTTGCCGCCGGGAGCGAGGTCGCATCGAGCCCGGCCGTGGCACGCGGAGCCGTGTATATCGCAGGCCGGGACGGAACCCTCTGTGCCCTCAACGCGACCTCGGGGGACCTCCTCTGGACGTATGCCACCGGGAAGGAGACTGTCTCGTCGAGCCCTGCCGTTTCGGGCAACACCGTCTATTTCAGGGGCGGCGACGGGACCCTCCATGCCCTCGATGCGTCCACCGGTGTCCCCCTGTGGACTGCTCCGGCAGGTGCCCCCGGGGAATCCGGGCCTGCGGTTGCCGGCGGCAGGGTCTTCATCGGGGACGGGAACGGGACCGTCTCTGCCCTCGATGCATCGGACGGGACACCCATCTGGAACTCAACCATCGCCGGCCCGGTCAGGAATAGCCCCTCTGTTGCAAACGGGATCGTGTACGCAGGCAGCATGGACGGGACCGTCTCTGCCCTCGACGCCCTTACCGGGGACCTCCTCTGGACATGGGAGGCCCCCGGGGAAGGATTCTCATCGCCGGTCATTGCAGGCGGTGTCCTGTACATCGCGGGGTCGGGCGGGACCCTGTATGCCCTTGCCACGCTCCCAGACGAACCCCCGGCATGCGTTGCAGACCTCCACCCGGCGTCCCTCAACGGGGCAGAGATCACGTGGGCGTGGACCGACCCGAAGGAAATCGGGTTCTCCCACGTCAGGATCTTCCTCAACGGCGTGTTCCAGGAGAACGTCACGGCGGGAACGGGCACATGGACTGCACGCGGGCTTTTACCCTCGACTGCGTACACCATCGGCGTCCAGACGGTGGACACCGCGGGACGGGTGAACCAGACCGTGGTCACCAGCACGGCAACGACAGGTCCCCTCTCGGTGACGCACCTCGACCCCTCCGGTGCCGTCGAAGGCAGCCCGTCGTTCGTGCTCCACGTGTACGGAACGGGATTTTCCCCCTCGTCCGTCGTCTACTTCGACGGCGTGGAGCTGGTGACGCACTTTGAAAACGCAACCCACATCTCGGTTTCCGTCCCGCCCGGGTTCGTGGCCCGTCCCCGCAGGGCAAGCATCACCGTCACCGACCCCGCGACCGGACAGACCTCGAACGCCGCCGTCTTCCCGGTCACCGACAACCCTGCCCTGGCACGGGCACGGGAGTTCCGGTCGGACCCTGCCAACACGGGCATCTACGATGACGGGGGACGGAGGCCCGTCCCCGCCTTCCTCTGGAGCTGCCAGACCGGGGCCCGGGTGACATCGAGCCCGTCGGTTGCTGGCGGCATCGTGTACATCGGGAGCCAGGACCGGAACCTGTACGCGCTGAACGCGACGACCGGGGAGATCCTCTGGAAATACGACACGATGGAGCGCAATGACATCGTGAGCTCGAGCCCTGCGGTTGCAAACGGCGTCGTGTACATCGGCGGACTGAAGACCAAGGTCCATGCCCTCGATGCGTATAGCGGCGACCTCCTGTGGAAATACAAAGTCCCGATCCGCACCACCTCGCGAAGCGGCATCAGCTCGAGCCCGGCGGTTGCAGGCGGCACCATTTTCATCGCCAACATGGACGGTGTCGTCTACGCGTTTGACGAGGAGACGGGTGCCCTGCTCTGGAACTATACGCCAACCGATAAACAGGAGATCTTTTCGAGCCCTGCGGTGGCGGACGGTGCGGTGTACGTGCTGACATACGGTGCTGACCTTTACGCCCTCGACGCATCGACGGGAACGCTCCTCTGGAAATACGAAACGGCAGGTGACTATGGGGCATACGCGAGCCCTGCAGTCTCCGGCGGGGTCGTCTATACCGGCAGCGGGTTGAACGGACCCTTCCGGGCCCTCGATGCACGGACCGGAGCACTCCTCTGGGAAACCCCGTCGGTCGTTTCCCCGTATTCGAGCCCTGCGGTTGCACACGGCGTGGTCTATACCGGCAGCATGGACAACAGCATCTACGCCCTCGATGCGTCGGACGGGACGATCCTGTGGAACTTTACGACCGGGGATAAGGTATACTCGAGCCCTGCGGTTGCACACGGCGTTGTCTACGCCGGGAGCAATGACTGCAACCTCTACGCCCTCGATGCGTCGGACGGGAGGCTTCTCTGGAACTTTACCGTGAACGACGGCATCATATCGAGCCCCGCGGTCGCTGGCGGTATCGTGTACTTCGGCTGCAACGATGGCCGGGTGTATGCCCTCGGGACACTCCCGGTGGAGCCGCCGTTCGCAGACTACTCCGCCAACATAACCGACGGGAAAGCCCCGCTCGACGTCCTGTTCACCGACACGTCGATCGGAATCGTCACGTGGCGGTTCTGGGACTTCGGCGACGGGACGACCGCGTGGGCAAACGGGACGCAGTCCGTGGTCCACACGTACGCGTTCCCCGGCAATTTCCTGGTCTCCCTGACGGCAGGAAACGACGGCGGCCAGGACACCCGGAAAAAAACCCCGCTCATCCATGTCACGCCTTCCGGGCAGAGACCGGTGGCATGGTTCACGGCATTGCCCATGGTTGGGTACAGGCCGCTCCAGGTCCGGTTCACCGACCGGTCGATGGGCTCGCCCGTGGTATGGCGGTGGGACTTTGGCGACGGGAACAGCTCGGCAGAGAAGAACCCGGTCCACACCTATACCGCGGCAGGCACGTTCCGGGTCTCCCTGACGGTATTAAGCGCCGGAGGGAGGAGTTCGTCCTCGTCCACCGTCTGGGTGCGGGAGAGGGCTCCCATCCCGACGATCACGCCGGCCCCGACCGTATCCCCGCACCCGACGATAAGCCCCGGACCCACGATCCCGCCCCGGCCGGGCGCTCCCCCGGTCGCATTTTTCAAGGTGAGCCCGATCATGGGGACGGCGCCGCTCACGGTGACGTTTACCGACCTCTCCTTCAACGCCCCGGCGTCATGGTCCTGGGACTTCGGCGACGGGAACAGCTCGGCGGAAAGGAACCCGGTCCACACGTTCACGGAAAAAGGTGTCTACACGGTGACGCTTTCCGTGGAGAACGCGTACGGCAACAGTTCCACGTACCGGAACGTGTACGTGCGGTAGGGGGAGGACAGGTCGGGGCGGTTGCAGGCCGGCAGGGAGGGATCACGCGGCATGGGGGTGACGGTGGCATGATGTGGACGCGGATCGATGTCCCGACCGGGACACGGACCCGGTTCATCGATATCACGGCGGCCGTTGCGGCAGAAGTGGACAAAGCCCGCATACAGAGCGGCACCTGCACGGTGTACGTGCCGCACACGACGGCGGGCGTGACAATCAACGAGAACGCCGACCCCGACGTCTCCCGGGACATCCTCTCGGGACTCGCCCGCCTGGTCCCGGCAACCGGCGATTACCGGCACGCCGAGGGGAACTCCGATGCCCACATCAAGGCATCGCTCGTCGGGTCCTCGGTCACCGTCCCGGTCATCGGCGGACGCCTCGCCCTCGGCACATGGCAGGCCATCTACTTCTGCGAGTTCGACGGCCCCCGCAACCGCCACGTCCTGGTCGGGATATCCGGAGGATAGGGGAGCCGGAACCTGCCGGTGTGCGTCCCGCAGCACTCCCGGTCCGCCGGAGCAGGACAGCTCCCCCGGAGACTCCTGCTCCCTCTCTCCTGCGACAACCACCGTGCCATGCTCCGGGGTTATCGACCCTCTTTCCTGCGATAATCCCCGTGCCGTGCTCGGGAATGATGGACCATCTCTCCCGCGATAACCCCTCCGTGCCGAGCTCCGGGGACGACAGACCCTCTTTTCTGCGACAACCACCGTACCGTGCTCCGGGGACGATGGACACTCTCTCCCGCGACAACCCCCATGCCGATCTCCGGGAACGACGGATCCCCCGTTCCTGCGATAACCCCCGTGCCGAGCTCGGGAATGATGTATCCCTTTTTTCTGCGACAACCACCGTACTGTGCTTCGGAGATAATGGGCCCTCTCTCTCGCGACAAACCCTCCATGCGGTGCTCCGGAGAAGACAGATCCTCTTCTCTCCCGGCAACCCCCGTGCTGTGCTCCTGTGACGATGGACCCTCTCTCCCGTGGCAAAAATGTTTCAAAAATCCCATATATCCCCGCTGTCAACCTCTTTTCCCGATGAACCGTTTTCTCTCTCCCTGTGCACTCGTCCTTGCACTCGTCCTGGCAGGGGCAGGGTGCATCCATGCACCCGCCGGAAAAAACGACACGGCAGACGCCCGCCACCACGTCATGCAGCAGCTCCTGCAGGGAGTTGCCGGCAGTATCCAGCAGGATCTCGACAAGCTCGACGCAACCGTCTCCCTTGCCGCCCACAATCTCGGGGCAACCGGCCTGTCCGGCCCGGAGGTCGACGGGATACTCCGCAGCATCGTCTCCTCGCACCCGTGCATCCATACGGCGATCACCTACGATGCGAACGGGACGGTCCGTGCCGCCGAACCCGCGGATGTGAAGGTGATCATCGGATCGAACCTCCTTGACCAGGAGAATGTCCAACAGGCCATCGCGACGAAAGAACCCCTGATGAGTGAATACTTCGCGCTCGCCGAGGGGGGAGAGGCGGTCTCGATCACCCACCCGGTCTTTTCTTCGAACGGAGAGTTCCTTGGCGCCGTCAGCATGACGTTTTCGCCCTCCTGCCTGGTCGCACCCTATGCCGGCGAGGCCATGGGGTATGCACCCGTGATCGTTAACGTTGCCCAGCAGGACGGCCGCATCCTGTACCACCCGGACCGTGCCCTTATCGGGAAACCAACGTTCAACGAAACGACCTTTGCCTCGTTCCCGGGAGTCCTCGCGCTTGCCCGCCGGTATGCTGACGAACGCTCCGGGTACGCGACGTTCTCCTTCTACCGGACGGGCACGGACGTGGTCGTTGAGAAAGAGGCGTTCTGGGACACCGTCGGGCTCCACGGGACGGAGTGGAGGGTCATGGTCATCGGGGAGCGGTGACCGGGAAACCCGGCCCGTCCCCCGGCAGGGAATACCGCCGGGAGAGGCCACGGATCCAATGCATGGATCAGATGATGTCGAGGGCCACGAGTTCCTCGATCTCCTCCTCTTCCCTGTCGTCGCCCCCCTCTCCCTTTTGTCCGGAAGGACTGCGGGGGCTGCAGAGGTGGCCAAGGAACGTCCGCAGCCAGGTGATAATGCCCATCGTGTGATCGTCAGGGAACAAAGAGTGATAAAAATTACCTGTGGGGGAAAGGGATCACGGGGGTGTTTTCCATCGGGACAGCCCGTCAAAAAGCCGGCCGGATCTTCCCGTTGCCGGTCGGAAACAGGGTCAGAACAGTGATCAACGCCGCAGCAGGAACGGTCCCTCCCATGACCCCCGCACCGGTTGCAAACGAGACCCGGAAGGCCCGGACCTGCCGCCCCCGCCCGGGCGTTTGCACGTGAACCCGACGGGCAGAAACTCGCTGCAGCCCGGAACGGGGGACCGTGCCCGGACTCATTTTCCACGATCCCTTGGGCAGCGGAAGGCCTTCAGGGATGCCGATCCCCGCATTCTTTTCTCACGACCCACTTAAAATGACGAAGAGGGAAAAAGATTGATAAAAAAGTCCCTCCAAAATCAGGGTATGGGGAATTGTCTCCCGGCACTCCTCGTTCTTGTCACCATCCTCCTTGCTGCAGGATGCACGACCACGGCCGCGGAATGGAACAGCAGGGGTGAGGCCTACCATGCCACGGGTCAGTACGGGGAAGCAGTCGCTGCATTCGACCAGGCCCTTGCCCTCGATCCCGGGTATGCAGAGGCATGGAGAAACCGGGGCCTCTCGCTCGCGCTCCTGGGAAGACCCGGGGACTCCGAGGAATCATTTGCCCGGGCACATGCCCTTGACCCGGAGAACGCCCGGACATACTATTACCAGGCGCTCGCGAGGAACCTGACGGGAGATACGCAGGGGGCGCTCGAGTGCCTGGACCATGCCGTCTCCCTGCCGCCCCGGGACCGGGACGGGGCCATAATCCTCTTTGACTCGCTCCTGTTCCGGGGCCGGATCCTCTGGGAACAGGGACTGTACGACGAGGCGAATGCCTCCTTTGCAAGGGCCCATGAAACGATGATGGGCACAATCTGAAAATCCCCCCTACAAAGACCAGCCTCTCTGCAGGGCGGAAGAATATTCCGGCAGAAAATGGGCGTCCCTCTCTCTGCAGGAACCCGGACACTTTTAAGAGCAACGGGAGAAAATAGGGAATAAGGAGCCAAAATCCATGCCGTATTGCCCTTACTGTGGAAAGCCGATTCCCGCCGGCAGTAATACCTGCCCCTCGTGTCACCCTGGCCAAAAGAAAGGAGGAGAGACGAAAAAAGACGGAGATGTTCTCGTCTGGACCGCAAAGATGCCCGTGATCACAAGCCCCGTCGTCGTCAAACAACTCCTCCTTGCGCTCGGCGGAGCCTCTCTCTTTCTTGCCGTCCTCATGGTTCTCCTTGGCGCATATCCGGCGCTTCCTGTTATTTTCGCCCTTTTTCTCTTTTTTGCAGCCCTGCTTCTCCTCATTGCGGCGGCAATCCAGTTCTTCACGAAGGGAGGTCCTCTGGGGGAATTTGCGATCACACCGGAAGGAGTGGGATACCGCGCAGGGAAGGAATCCAGGGCCATCAACCGGGCGACCCTCGTCGGGACGGCCCTCGGCGGTTCCCTCCCGGGTGTGGGCGGGAGCCTCATCAACATCAGCCGCGAGATGGATTTTATGAACTGGAAGGAGATGCGGAGCATCAGGTCCTCCACGTCTGACCGGTCCCTCGTCTTTTACCGCAAAATCCTGGTATTCCCCCTTGTTCTCTATTGCACAGAGGAAAACTACGACCAGGCGCTGGCACTCGTCCGGAAGTATGCTCCGCCGGGAATACTCAAAATAAAAAAATGGTAGTCATCCCATGAGAAAGATCTTTTCCCAGAGCGTTGTGGCGTTTGCCACCGGGATCATCCTTTTTCTGGTGAGTGATGCAGCAGGCCGGTATGCCTGGGTATTCGAGTTCACCGGAGTCCTCCTTTCCGTGTCAGGAACGGTGGGAATCGTTCTCGGACTCATCATCAGGGAGAACGCAGAATAACTTACCGCCCGGGGGAGAAGGTTATGCGGACCCTGTCCTGGAGCGCGGACTTTGCCAGCTGGAGCGGCCGCTCCACGTAATCCGGGGATGACAGTTTCAGGGCGATCGTGTGGGTGGCCGATTGGATTGCAAGGGCCGGCCCTGACCCTGGCAAAAAGGATATCTCCCTGATGGAAGCATACGGGATGAAATAATTGACACCTTCGTAATCGAGGATCTCCCCGGTATCCATGCGTTCGAAAACACGCCATGGCGCGGAGGGAATGTCATTTGCGGCGGCATAGTCCCCGGGGCTCTCCCCCCGTTCCCGGGCGGCCTGCCGGACCGCTGCATCGAAATTCTTCCACGCCTCCTCCACCTCGTCCTCTGTCCCGGGGGTGATTGCCAAAATCAATCGCCGGTCCGTGAAAACGAGGTTAAAATAATACTGGAATTCAAAGCCCGGGGGACCGGGTTCAAAGCAGGCGGGAACGATGCTGATGATGGCTTCGGGGCCCTGCCGGGAGGCCGGCATGAGTCGTTCGAGTGCGGAAAAGAGGGCCTGCCGGGCGGCAAAGAAGAGTCCGAGCGGAATGAAGAATCGTTCCTCCCGGTCTTTGGTCCTTACCATAAGCAGGTCGCTTCCGGCGAAATCTTCGGATTGAACCTCTCCCCGGACGTATTCGATGGATGCAAGGGGAATCCTCCTCGTCCCGGGGTTATCAGCCCCGACAGACTCCGGGGGCCGGCCCTGGTACTCCGTCCAGGGGGCATGGGAAAGCCCAGGGCCGGTGATCAGAGGGATCACGGTCTTTTGGATCTCTTTGGGAACAACAGGTGCCTTCAGAAAAGATCGGGGGATGCCGGGGACAACGGACGCTGCGATCTCCCAGAAGCTCCTTGCATCCAGGCCGCTTTTTTCCAGGGCGGACAGAACCTTCTCCTGGATTTGGGCCATTTCCTCTTTCATTGCGGCTGTCCACGGGATGATGACGAGGTCTTTTCCCGTGATCACCATCGTGCAGCCGACAAGGGAAAAAAAGCCCGTTTTGACCTGGACAAAGGGGATAATCGTGACTGCAGACCCGGCGGGAACATCCATCCCGGGAGCATGCCCCCGGGCGGGTACAGGGACCGGAGATCCGCATTGTTCGCAGAACCGGGCACCCGGAGTCAGCGGACTTCCGCACTCTCCACAGAACCGTGCATATTCCTGGATCATCAGTCACATCTCTCCCGCAGGGATACTTCAACCTGATGGGATCACGGGGAACCGTTCCATCCCGGGTGAATGTCGATCCGAACCCGGCAGGGGTCTTCTTTGAAGGAAAAAGACTCTTTCAAAACCCGATCGTTTCCACCCCCTTTCCGGATACGATCCGGGTGGCTTGCCCGTTCCTGCGGGCAGAGAGCTTCTCTTACCCATAAGCAGGGTTTTTTTTGGATCTTTCCGTCCGGGAAATTTTCCGGGGAGGCCATTCCTGCAGCACGGAATGGCAAATTTTATTGAACTCTCTGATCAGATCGGGTAGCAAGAGTGCTCAAAAGGAGGTCTTTTGTGAATCGTGATCGTTCATCCCGGAGAGGTATCTGCTTCCGGCCTCGCGGCAGTGTTCCGGGAAAAACAGGAGAATACCCGGGAACCTGCGGGAGAAGGCACATGGATCCCCGAATCGTATCCTTTTCTGCAGGAGTCATTGCACTCTGCATCCTCTGGTCCTGCTTTGCCACATCGGCGATGACGAGTATCAGTCCCTGCCCGCCCGAAGCCCAGGACGAGATGGCACAACTCTACATCCAGGCGGTTCAGTCACGCGGGAGTGACGGGTCCTGCGATGCGGCCTGTGAACAGGCCTATGACCTGATGGACCGCAGGGCATGTGAGCTGGCAGCGTCCGGCGTTTGCTACACCTGCGATCCGGCCGTCTGCGCGAAATACGGTATTGCGTGCGGGGGGACGGGGGAAGGATCGACGAACCGGCCCCCGGGCGATGACATTACCTGGATCGTGGTCGTCTGCGCCGGTGCACTGGTTGCGGTAGGGGGGGCGGTGGCAGTCTCCCGGGGAAAGAAGAAGGAGGTCCCCCCGCAAAACACACAGGCTCCGGTCGGGAAAAGACCCGCAGAGGAGAAGAAGAAGGAGAAGAAGGAGAAGACGGTCTATATCCTCCAGCTCAGCGCGGATGCGGTCAGGATCACGAAAGGATCACCGGCGGCCGTCACCATCACGGTCTGGAAACAGGTCGGGGACTCGCCCCCGGTTCCGGCGCCGGAGGCAAAAATTTCGCTCGCCCTCCAGCCGGAAGAGAAGGGGATCAGCATCGTCCCCCCGGAGGGACAGGGGAAACTGCAGGCAGCGTTCCAGCTCAAAGACCAGGTCAGTGTCACGGAACTGTCCTGCATCGTGACAGCAACCGCGGGAGAGAGCGGGACGTCCGCTGCCATCAGGATCACCGTTGAGCAGGATATCCGCATGGAGTTTTACTAGGAGGAGAGGAGGATCGTGGTACAGTTTCCCTATACCTTCCGGTTCGACGGTACAACCCTCTCCCTTGAGCCTGTCACTGTCCGC
The DNA here is from genome assembly GCA_029907345.1 of Methanolinea sp. Taxonomy (GTDB): domain Archaea; phylum Halobacteriota; class Methanomicrobia; order Methanomicrobiales; family Methanospirillaceae; genus Methanolinea_A. Next base: position 4,991 of record JARYMB010000023.1, on the reverse strand, counting down.
TCGAGAATCGTCTGGGGAAAGGATCGGGTCAGGCTGAAGGAGAAGTACCTCGTCTCGCCGGTGGCAGGCTCCGGATGGGAAGACCTGGTCACGATCACCGACCAGCGGTTCATCGATGACCAGAAGGCGTACCAGTTCTCGGTCAGCATCGGGAGCCTGACACTCCGGGAGTTTGCAAAACAGGTCCTCGGGAGGAGGCCGGTCATGCTCCAGGTCACGCTCTTTCCCGACATGGCTCTCCCCATTCCGACCATGGGCGTTCCCGTGCCTGCACAGGGGCCTGCCCTCACCGATACCGTGGGGATCGCGATCCCGGAAATTCCTGCCGGTTTCATCGAGTACCGGGTCGACAGCAGCGGTCCTGCATCAGAGGGGGTTTCCGGGTGCCTGGTCTTTGCAAGGGTGAGGCTCCCTCCCTTTGTCATCCTCACCGAAAAGGAGGCTCTCGATATCCTCCGGTCAGTCTCGTTCTCGATAGGGAGCGTGGACGTTGCGATCGCAGGAGAGGAGATCCGGGAGACGTGGAAGGTCGCAACCGTTGTCCCATCCGGTCCCGGGGCAGTCGACCGCCTCTTTGCGTCAGGGGAACTGGCCGGGAAGGTATACGCAACGGCTCTCGTCGCGGGGACGAAGATTATGGCAGAGATCCCCCTCACCATCCTGATGCAGAGGGGAGGGTTCATCGCTCTATGGCTCTCGAAGGGGAGGCTGGTCATGGACGGCAGGGATACTCTCACCGTTGCCGCGATGGCCGTTCCTCCCGGCTGGTCTTCCGGCAACCCGGTCCCTGACGCCTACCTTGGGATCACCGCGAATCTCTCCCTATCGTTCGATCCGGGGATCACCGCGACGGGATACGGAGGCTGGATCGGCATCGCCCGGGAATGGGAGAGATGCCAGGGAACGTGGAAATGCTGGGAGTTGAAAGGGCTGAACATTCCCTGCTACCAGAACAGGGACCAGTGCCCGCATACCGCGACCCTGACCGTCTCGGGGCGGCTGCCCGGAGGACCGGCATCCCGTTCGGCAACGATCGGGCTGGACCATCCCTCCCTCTCGATCGAACCCGGGTATCTCGCGTTCCGGTCGGGGTCCACGGATTCTGCCCGCGTCACCGCGACGGTCGTTTCCACAACCCGCGACGACTGGACGATCGAGGCCTCCTTCGAACCCGGGGAAGGGATGGGGAACTCCTGCGTATCCATCAATCCTGAATCGGCGAAGGGCCCGCGTGCAGAGTTCACGGTGCAAGAGGCCGAGAAGAACCCGAAGACATCGCTTTCCCTGGATACAGCGACCGCGAAGGGTCGCCTCACGATAGTGGCCACGGATTCGGAAAAGGGGAGGCTCGAGGGATCCATCGGGGTGACCCTTGCACGGGAGGGTATCTACCTGGTAGAGGACAGGATCTCGCCCGGAGATGTAGCCCCCCTCCCGATCCGGGGTGATATCCCGCCGGGAGAGAAAGGACATGGCACCCCCGCCCGGTTCGTGTACCTCTGGTGGAACAGCGGGGAGGGGCGTCTTGATGCCGACGCGGGGGCGGCAGGCGAAGGGGCGCTTGAATTCTCCAATTTCCCCGAGTCCCCGGAAAAACAGGTCAGAGACGCATTCATCCGGATACCGCTCGAAAAGGTCTTCCGCGGGAGGGGAGAAAAACCGGTGACCCACGCGATCTGGGAGCTTTCGGCCGGGGCCCTGATCCCCGGGAAGGGCCAGGTCTTTCCGGCTGCCCTGGACGTCTGGAGCACGTCCCTCCCCCAGTTCCCGAAAAAACGGCTCCCCCTCGCTATCGTCTTTGACAGCACACCTCCCTGCACGAACAAGGAGATCGAATACAAGAACTGTGTCCGCATTGTCCTGCATTACATCTCCGATCCCGCCACCCGGACCGGGATCCTCACCGACCTCGACATCCGCAAGAAACATCTGGACGCACGGGACCTGTGCGAGTACCGGAAGGCGGTCTGGGAGAAGGCATACCAGATCCTCTACGAGGAGGGAAAGTCCTGGCAGAACTGGGACTACTGGCTCTCGTGGGCGGAACTGGGGTGCAAAACGGTCGTTTTCCTGGCTGACAGGGCATTCCAGGCAACAGCATACGCGAATTTCGGCCCGCAGGCCTCGCTTTTCGTGAGTATAGCCAACACCTACCTGAGGGAAGTCACCGTTGAAATCTATCATAAGCCATCAAATGTCGATTACGAGACACTCTTCAGCGAATTCTGCAACAGGAAGCTGGTAGAGATCCAGGATATGATCGCTGTCACCATCGTGGATTCGGCCATACTCCACGAGTATAACCCTTCAGAACCCTACTGGGCTCACAGGCTCGCCGTCCTCTTCATCTGGAAGGTCGCGTACCACTGGTCGCGCGGGAAGAGAGATACGGACGAGGGTAAAGGTATCATTGCGGCGGTCGAGTCCGCCCTGCTGGACGTGGCGACGATGTCGTTCGATATGCTGGCCGGGGAATTCATAAGGCAGCATGCGAGGGGGAAGGGGATGAAGACATACCTCTTCCCGGGCGAGACTCCCCCGGCCGACAGAGGGGGTGGAAAGGCACTCGTCCGGGGTGCACCGCAGAAACCTGAGGCAAAGCAGGCCACCAGGAAAAAAGCGGAACCATCCGCCGAAGAAAAGGCCATTCTCGATACTATCTACGATATACTGCTGGATGGAGTTGACAGGAACCGGTTTACGAAGGACCAGAAAACGTCCTTTGAGAACATGTGGAAGATCATGGAGCGGCCCGACTATGTGCGGATTCTCGATGAATTCGGCAGAGAGACCTTCAAGACGGCGTTTGATAATACGAGGAGAGAATTTTATGGCAGGACCGACCCCCTGATCGTGGACTGGATAAAAAACAATGTCCCGGGAATGAAGGAAAAGGACATCAGGATCCTCGAGTTCGGAACACCGGGGGCAAAACCCGGCGAGAAACTCAACACCGACCGCGATTTCCGGGCGGTGGAGGTGCTCCAGACCGATGCAAAGGGGAATCCGACACTCGTCAGGGAACTGAAACGGACGATCGTGACGTATAAGAAAGGTCCCGATGGGAAATATGTCCGCGACGGGGAACTGCACTGGGACATCGAGGCGTACAAGATCATCGCGAGGGAGGCCGGGGTGAAAAACTGGAACGATCCTGCCGTTGCGCTGGACCATGCCGCACAGCACCAGCAGCTGGCCACGGACTACCTGCACCCCGAGGCAAGCCTCGATTACTCCGACCAGCTCCACGTCGTGAAGGATGGAAAGATGGTCATCTCGGGCGAGTCCAACGTCGTCCGCGTGACTGCGGGCGGGGGAAAACTGCTGGACCCGAAGGGTATTGCCGATATGTTCCACACGAAGGTCCATGATGCCGCCCATCTCTTCCCCGATAGTCCCGGCGAAGCCTACAAGCAGGCTTCAAAGGCGTGCACATGGCTCGAGAAGATCAGGGCGGGGTACCAGAAGCAGAATTACGATATCGGCACAGTCCCGGAGCCTGTGCAGAAGGGGATGGAGATCGTGCAGGAGGTATCAAAGAGGCCGTGGGACAAAGGGGCGGTCGCGAAGGCGGATGCGGAGTTAAAGAAACTCGGGTTCAGGGACGTTGTGGACTTCACGGACAAGCTCGGGGAGCAGTTCGAATGGCTCCGGATCGCGAGGAAGGGGTGAAGGGGTATGGCAGATACTGCAGGGGAACCGGATATTCCCGAAGGCTGGTTTGAACCCGGGGAACTCCAGGCATATCTCGGGAGCAGGGGGATCACCATCCTGCCCGAATCCCCTCTCGCAGGGATACCCTGTCCCCCGAAACATCCCGGAGGAGAGGACCGGGTCCCGGAGGGGATGATCCCGCTCCTCGCAGAACTGGGCGAACCGGCTGCGTTCGCATGTCTCGGGGCTGTCGCCCGCCCCTCCTGCCGGTTCATCGTCAGGAAGGGGATCCGGCGGGAGGTGCAGGAGACGTATACCCTCTGTGCAGATGGCAGGAATGCCGGTCATGCAGTCGCGGTCAGGACGTACCCTTCGGGGCATGTCCTCCTCCTCCCCCTCCAGGGCCCGGACCTGTCCCGATGGGTCCTGGACGGTCTTGCATCGATCCCTGCACCCGAAATCCCCTTTGTGACTTTTCCCCCGATGAGTCCTGCGGCGTTCACCCTGCTCCTCGGTCTTGCCGACCTCTTCAGGGTGTGGTACCCGTACCCGGACCGGGACTGGAACCCGGAGGAGATGGAATCCTTTACAGAGGGCGAACTCGAGGGGATCGTTTCGGCCGGCCGGTTCGGCACGCTGCCGGGATCCCTCGTCGCGGGTTTTTCAGCCCTTATGGCAAAGCCCGCCCCGGTCCCGGCGCCGGGAGAGACAGGCCGGTTCCTCGGTTTCCTCGTCAACGAGGGGTACCTCGGGCTCGGGGTGACCGACGAGGGGGAAAGGTACATCCTCGGCCACTCGATCCTCTGGACCCTGCGGTGCCTTGCCTGGTGGGATCGGTCCCTTGCTCTCGTTCCCCAATCCGGAGGGGAGGATACTCTCCCGGCCGGCATATACCTGGTCCAGGCAACGGCGCTCTGGCAGATCGCATTCGAGGAGAAAAAACCGGACAGGATCCTTTTCCAGGCCGTGGACGGGAGAAAGACAGCAGATTTTCTCCAGGTCTTCTTTGCGGCATATCTCCCGGGATTCGGAAAGACGGATCTTTCCCCGGCTTCCACCGGCACACCGGGGGAAACGGGGCGTCCCTCCGTGTGCGGGAGATGCGGCCGCCCCCTCGCACCGGGGTCACAGTTCTGCGGGTTCTGCGGGGCCCCACTCCGGAAGGAAGAACCTCTCACCTGCCCGGCGTGCCAGAAACCCGTGAAACCGGGGTCACAGTTCTGCGGGTTCTGCGGGGCCCCACTCCGGAAGGAAGAACCACTCACCTGCCCGGCGTGCCAGAAACCCGTGAAACCGGGGTCACAGTTCTGCGGGTTCTGCGGGGCCCCACTCCGGAA
>JARYMB010000022.1 GCA_029907345.1 Methanolinea sp. | reverse complement strand
AACGCACTCGACCCCATCGCCAAGATCCCGGAGTTCAAGGCATGTGCTGTGAAGATCGAGAAGATTGAGGGGGGGAAGTAAGATGGGACTCTTTGGGGGAAAACCCGACGTGAAAAAGGGCGACATGGTCTATGCCTGGACCAGTGACGGGGATATCGCAAAGAAAGCGGAGTGCGGCGGTGCCGTCACGACCCTCCTGAAGTACGCACTCGAACAGAAGATCGTTGATGCCGTCATCGCTGTAAGGAAGGGCCAGGATGTCTACGATGCGGTTCCCGTGCTTGTCACCGATCCCAGACAGTTGAAAGATACGGCCGGATCACTCCATTGCGGGACGCTCCTGCTCGCAAAGGTCGCGCAAAAGTTCATGGAGCGGTCAAAGGGGATGAAAGTCGCGATGACCGTGAAAGGCTGCGATGCGATGGGACTATACGAGCTTGCCAAGCGCCAGCAGGTCAACCTCGACAACATCGTGATGATCGGGGTCAACTGCGGGGGTACCGTCAGCCCCGTCATGGCCCGGAAGATGATCAGGGAGAAGTTCGGCGTCGACCCGGACACGGTTCACAGGGAAGAGATCGACAAGGGCCAGTTCATCATCGAGTACGAGGGCGGCCACAAGGGCATCAAGATCGATGACCTGGAAGACGAGGGGTACGGCCGCAGGTCCAACTGCCGCCGCTGCAAGATGAAGGTCCCCCGCCAGGCAGACCTTGCCTGCGGGAACTGGGGGGTCATCGGCGACAAGGCCGGCAAGGCAACGTTCGTCGAGGTCTGCAGCGATAAGGGTGCTGATCTCCTCGCCCGTGCAGTGAAGGATGGTGCCCTCAAGACCGAAAAACCCGACCCGAAGGGTCTCGAGATGCGCGCCAAGGTCGAGGGAGCGATGATCAAGCTGGGAGAGAAATGGCGGAGGAGGGACTTCGAGGCACTCTCGAAGGATCTCTGGGGGACAATCAAGAAAGAGACATCCCGCTGCATCAAGTGTTACTCCTGCATCGAGAACTGTCCGGTCTGCTTCCCCTCTGCAGGGGCGCTGAAGGCAAAGGATCCCGTGGTAAAACCGGGCGAGGTCCCGCCAAACCCCATGTTCCACCTGCGCAGGTTCGCCCATATCTCCGACTCCTGCGTCAACTGCGGGCAGTGCGAGGAACTCTGTGCCATGGATATCCCGCTTGCGAAGTTCTCGCATGCCATCAGGGCCGAAGCCGACCTTGCCTTCGAGCCGAAGCTGGGAAAACCGGCGTATTCCAATTGAACCAACTTTTTTCCGGGGCAGGGACCCCCCGGACCTTTTAAGGAAAAAACTGGACAAGGGCCAATAGATAATTCCTGCTTGGAAGAAAAAACCAACAGGATAATAATCTTTTTTGGGAATAAGGTATAACTTTCCCGGAACAATCTCCCATGGACCCGTTTTCCGCGATCCTGATCATTGCCGGGCTCATCCTCTTTGAGACCATTACGAGCATTGACAATGCGATCATCAATGCCGAGATCCTCTCCACGATGAAGGAGTGGGCACGGAGGTGGTTCCTGCTCTGGGGACTCATCATTGCCGTTTTTTTAGTGCGGGGAGTACTCCCCTGGCTCATCGTCTGGATGTCAACGCCCACCCTTGGTCCCTGGGGTGCACTCACGGCCACCTTCAGCAGCGATCCGTTGGTCGTGGCGGCCATTGAGGAGTCTGCACCCGTCCTCCTGGTGGGAGGGGGGACATTCCTCATATTTCTCTTCTTCCACTGGATATTCCTCGAGCCGAAGTTCTATGGACTCCGCGGGGAACGGTACATCGCAACCAAGGGTGTCTGGTTCTTCGCCGTTGTCTCAGTCCTGCTCTCCCTCCTCGTCTGGGAAGCCCTCCAGGTCAACCCCATGATGGCATTCGGTGCGGTGGTGGGGTCGACTGCATTCTTCATCGTCCATGGTTTCCGCCAGAATGCCGAGGAGCAGGAGAAGAAGATGATGGGGGGAGATATGTCGGACATCTCAAAAATCTTTTACCTCGAGGTTATTGATGCGACGTTCTCGATTGACGGGGTCCTTGGAGCATTCGCATTTACCCTGTCTGTCCCCTTAATCATCGTCGGGAACGGGGTAGGTGCATTCGTCGTCAGGGAGCTGACGGTCAGGAACGTGGAGAACATCAGGAAATACAGATACCTGAAAAACGGGGCGATGTATTCCATTTTCGTTCTGGGGATTATCATGGTCCTCGACAGTTTCGGGGCCCATATTCCCAACTGGCTCTCCCCCCTCGTGACGTTTGGCATCGTCGGCTTTTTCTTCTACAAGTCCATGCGATACGTCGCACTTCGGGAAGGCGGGTGAAGAAACCGCTCGTATCCGGGAGGAGACATCCGGCATAACAAACCAGTGTGCAGCAGGGGTCGGGGGTTATTTATACAGGGCCGGGTGGAGAGAAAGGTGAGAACGGAGTGGAGTCAGGCCATTTCCCGGTTCCGCCACATTCAAGAGGGTATGCCGTCCACACTTTGTGGGAATATGCAAAGACCCCATGTCATCGTGAACCTTGCCATGAGTGCCGACGGGAAGATCTCGACGTACGAACGACGGCAGGTGAAAATTTCGGGAAAAAATGATTTTTCCCGGGTGGACCGTCTCAAGGCCGAATGCGATGCCGTCATGGTCGGCATTGGGACGGTCCTTGCGGATGACCCGTCCCTCATCGTCAAGTCACAAGATCTCGTTGCAGCGCGTGTGGGAAGGGGATTTCCCGAAAACCCGGTGCGGATAGTTGTAGACTGCCATGCCCGCACGCCCCTGGATGCAGCCATCCTCCACAGGGGGGAGGGCAGCAGGATCATAGCGTGCTGCGAGGGTTCCGACAGGGAAAAGAGGGATGAACTATCTGCCTTCGCAGAGGTTATCGTTGCCGGGGAGCGGGAAGTTGATCTCCCTGCCCTGATGGAAGAACTGTGGAAGAGGGGAATCCGGCGCCTGATGGTCGAGGGAGGCGGAAGGCTGATCGGTGCGCTCTTTGCTGCCGGACTTGTCGACGAATACATCACGTTTATCGGCAACATCGTCATCGGGGGGGAAAAGGCCCCCACACCTGCGGACGGTCCGGGTTTCGTGCGGGAGGAAGATTTTCCGCGGCTCACTCTCTTTGCCGCAGACAGGATGGATAACGGCATTCTCCTCCACTGGGTCGTGGAGAAAAAAATGAGCAGGACCTGACCTGCCGTGACTCAGGGCACTTTCCTTCCCCCGGTACCAATCATCGTCCTCCTGGCCGTATTCGTCCTCATTGCTGTTCGCCAGGTAGGGAGATTCCGTTTCCGCATCTGGCAGGTCATGTGCATGGGTGCACTTGCCGTTCTTTTCATTGGGGAGATAAGCCCGCGTGACGCACTCTTTTCGATCAACCCTGATGTCATGCTCTTTCTCCTCGGGATGTTCATCGTGGGAGAAGCCCTGGAAGAGAGCGGATACCTCCGCGTGCTTGCATTCCGGCTCTTTTCGAGGGCCCGGTCCCGACGGGAGTTCATTTTGTTCATCCTCGTCTTTATGGGGCTCCTCTCAGCTCTCCTGATGAACGATACGGTTGCAATCATTGCAACCCCCGTGGTCATCGCCTATGCCTGTCGGTTTGGCCTCCCTCCGGGAAAAGCCCTCCTTGCCCTCTGTTTTGCCGTGACCACGGGAAGCGTCCCCAGTCCCATCGGCAACCCCCAGAATCTTCTCGTTGCCACCTACAGCCAGCTTTCCCAACCGTTCCTGACGTTCCTGGTGTATCTCGGCCTCCCGACCGCAATCAGCCTTGTTGTCACATATCTCCTTCTGACGTACGATCTTGACCAGGAGGAATGCGAGTGCAGTTTTGACGAGGGGCAGGATGGGGTCAGGGACGAAAAACTTACGCAGATCAGCCGCATCTCCCTCGCTCTCATTCTCCTCCTCATCGTCGTCCGGGTGGTGACAGGCCCCTCTCTCATCCCCCTCTCGGTCATTGCAATAGCAGGCGCGGCTCCTGTCATCATCCTTTCCCGGGATAGAGCGGGTATCGTAAAGTCCATTGACTGGCCCACGCTTGCATTCTTTGCCGCGATGTTTGTCCTGATGCAGAGCGTTTACAACACGGGGATATTCCAGTCGGGGATAGATTTCCGGTCCCTCACGTCCATTCCCCTCATCCTTTCGACAAGCGCATGTATCAGCCAGTTCATTTCCAACGTTCCTTTCGTTGCGCTTTTTCTCCCGCTCATCATGAAAGAGGGAATGCCCGTGGCATCCCTGATGGCCCTCGCTGCCGGGAGCACGATTGCAGGCAATCTCACTATCCTGGGAGCAGCAAGCAACGTCATCATTATCGAGAACGCCGAGAAGAAGGGGTATACCATCACGTTCTTTGAGTTTATCAGGATAGGCCTGCCCCTCACGCTCGCCCAGATCATCATCTACGCCGTCTTTCTCGCCATCATGTGAGAAAAGGAGGACACCCCATCCGAAAGGGAAAAGAGCATCCTTTTATGGACAGGAGATTGCGCAGAATGCACGTGAACACAATGGCATCGTTTTTTTCCCGTGTGGCAGGTTACCCGTGCCGGAATTAAAATACCTTTCCATGACATTAGCTGCATAAGGTAAACGGCGGCCACATGCTGCAGGCGAGGGGGAGGGAACCATGACACAAGAGGACGAGAAAAAGACGGCTGAACTCAAGATAGCAGGAATGAGCTGTGCCACGTGCGCAGTGAATCTCGAAAAGGCTTTAAAGGGAGAGGGACGTGCCGAATCGGCCACTGTCAACCTTGCTTCCGAAACCGCGCACGTTGACTACAAGCCATCGGTGACAACCCTCGCAGACCTCGAGGCCGCCGTCAGGAAAGCAGGGTACGAAGTTGTCTATGACCAGGTCACGATAAAGGTCGGGGGAATGGTCTGCGCGACCTGCGTCGAGACGATCGAGGCCGCCCTGAAGGCTCTTCCCGGTGTGGTACGTGCGACGGTCAACCTTTCGACAGAAAAAGCTTCCGTGGTCTATAACTCATCCCTCACGACCCTGGACGAGATGAAAAAGGCCATCGAGGATGCAGGCTACCAGTACCTGGGACCGGCGGACCAGGTGGCGACCGGTGCCGAGGAGGAGGCGCGTCGCCGGGACCTCCGGGACAAGGCCCGTCGCTTCCTGGTGGGCTTCGGTATTAGTATCCCGGAATTCATCCTGATGATGTCACAAACTTTCCTCTCACCGCACACCCTCTCGCTCCTCATGCTCACCATTACGACTCCTGCGTTCGTCTACGTATCCTATCCCATCTTCAGGGGGGCTGTATCTGCGCTGCGGAACAGGACCCTGAACATGGATGTCATGTATGCCATGGGAACCGGTGTCGCTTACGGCGCCAGCGTGGCATCCACGGCGGGAATTGGCCTCTCCCATGATTTCATGCTGTACGATACGGCATTAATGCTGGCCTCGTTCCTCATGCTGGGGCGGTACCTTGAATCAAGGGCCAAGGGGAGGACCACCGATGCAATCAAGGCACTCGTTGGGCTCCGCCCGAGGACTGCCACCCTTATCACCGGGGGGGAAGAAAGGGAGGTTCCCATCGAGGATGTCAGGGTGGGCGACCTCATCCGTGTCACGCCGGGCGAAAAAATCCCGGTTGATGGCATCGTGGTCGCGGGCGAGAGCTCTGTCGATGAATCCATGGTCACCGGGGAACCCGTGCCGGTGTTCAAGGCCCCCGGATCAACCGTCATCGGTGGGACTATCAATACCAATGGTGTCCTCACGATCAAAGCTCAAAAAGTCGGGAAGGAGACGGTACTTGCCCGCATCATTGCCCTCGTGGAAGAAGCGCAGGCATCCCGGCCACCCGTCCAGAGGGTTGCCGATGGCGTGGTTGCATACTTCATCCCGGTGATCCTGGCAATTGCCTCCCTTACCTTTCTCGTCTGGTTCTTTGCCCTGGGCGCACCCCTCACCTTTTCCCTGACAGCATTTGTCTCTGTCCTGGTCGTGGCATGCCCGTGTGCGCTGGGACTTGCCACCCCGACAGCGGTAACGGTGGGAATCGGGAGGGGCGCAGAACTCGGGGTACTCATCAGGAATGGCGAGGCACTCGAGGTTGCGGATCGGGTCAACTCGGTGGTTCTTGACAAGACGGGAACACTCACGGAAGGAAAACCTGCCGTAACAGATATCGTTCCCTTGAACACAGCGAGGAAAACCCTGCTTTCGCTTGCAGCAGCGGTCGAGAAAAATGCGAAGCATCCCCTCGCAAGGGCAATCGTTGATGCGGCGGCAGCCGAGGGAGCGACTCCCCTGGATGCAGAGGAATTTTACCTCCATGGAGGAAAGGGAGTCTCGGCCCGGGTTCTCGGGGAGCAGGTAGTGATTGGAAATGCCGGTTTCCTGGAAGAAAATGGGATTCATTTGCCGCCTGAAGCAGGGGAAATCATCTCGGGACTTGGCAGGGAGGGAAAGACAGTCGTTGCGATCGCGACCGGCGGGACCATTGCCGGGGTGATTGGCATTGCGGATCCCGTGAGGGAGACGTCTCCGGAGGCCATTGAAGAATTCAAAAGAATGGGGCTTTCAGTCAGCATGGTGACCGGGGACAACATCCGCACGGCGCAGGCGATCGCAGGGAAGCTGAAAATCGAAAATGTCATTGCAGGCGTACTTCCGGAAGAAAAAGCGCGCGAAGTCAGGAAGATGCAGGAATCAGGCAGGGCGGTTGCGTTCGTGGGTGACGGGGTGAACGATGCCCCGGCACTCGCGCAGGCTGATGTCGGTATTGCCATAGGGGGCGGGACGGACGTGGCCATAGAGAGCGGGGACATCGTTCTCATCAGGGATGACCTCCTCCACGCGGTCGCCGCACTCCAGATTTCCCGGAAGGTCATGGCCCGGATACGCGGCAATCTTTTCTGGGCATTCGCATACAACGTGGCCCTCATCCCGCTCGCGGCAGGGGTCTTTTATCCCCTGACGGGGTACATGCTCCAGCCGGAGATCGCGGCCCTGGCGATGGCTGCAAGTTCCGTGACCGTCGTTTCCCTCTCCCTCACCCTCAAAAGGTATATACCTCCCGTTCTCCGAGATCGTTTACCAGGGGGAAAAGGCCATGGCCATTGACCCGGTATGCAAGATGACAGTTGATGAGAAGACGGCTCGTTTCAGGACGGAATACAGGGGCAAAACCTACTATTTCTGTGCACCGGGCTGCAAGAAAAAATTCGACGCCGACCCGGAGAAATACGCAACCTGAGTGAGGGGACAAGATCTGCCTATAGTGCAGACCCCCCCTGTACCAGCATTTACCGGGGCGAATATACCTAACCCATACGATTCCAGGGAGTACGGAAAAATGGAGGATTCGATGGACACTCTCCGGTCCCTCGAAGGAGGGGACGAAGGCTTCATGGAGTGGCAGGAAGAAGACCTTGCCGCGCGGTTGCCGGAAGTCATGCAGGCGAGAAAGGAATCTGGCCTTGACGGTCTTGTCGGGGACCTCGAGGCAGTGGTTATCAATACGGAAAGGGAAAGGCTCGAGTCCGCGGTCACCGAACTCCTGGCTTTCACGGGGCTGGCAATCGACGAGCACTTCTCCACCCCTCTTGCCAGGGCATATACGCTCCGGACACCGTCCTCCCCTGCCGTCATTGTCCAGTGCCGCCTTGCCGGAGAAAATCCTTTCCTGCGATTTAACCAGGCCGAAAGAGCAAAGAATTTTCCCAACACCAGGCTCGAGACATTCATCTTTGGATGCCGGGACATCGATGCGTATTGTGAAATCCAGCGGGAGAGGGGTGTTCGTTTCCAGGCAGACGAGATCATCACGGGTCCCGATTTCCGCTTCATCCAGACGGTCCCCTCTCCCCACACGGGAAACTCCCTTGGTTTTATCGAATGGACGGGCCAGGGGCGCTCGTTTGCACCAGCCGGAGCAGAGAGACGTCCCATCACTCTTGAAAAACCATGGTTTTCCTACCTTGAAAACATAGGGAAGCTAGACCATACCGCAACACGGGTAAGGGCAAAAGATCGGAACGCAGCGATTCTCGAGTTTCTCTCCCTGACCAACTATCACTATGACTTTGCAGTCTTTGTGAAATCCCTCAACTCCATCACGAGCGTCGCACGCCTGAATGATGATGCATTTGCCATGGTTTTTACATCCGGCATTGCACCTTATAGCGAGGGGAAGGACCCGGGGCCGACCGAGAATTTCATCCACTGGTATGGAACCCGCGTCCACCACATGGCATTTTCAACAGACGGCATCGATGCAGTCTTTGCCGAACTGGGGGTCCACGGTATGGAATTCCTCGTTCCCCTTGTCGGGTCCCGCGAGGAGGGACTCAAACAGACGTTTTCCATGCCGTCACCCCACACAATGATAGTCAACGAGTACATCCACAGATACGAGGGATTTGACGGGTTCTTTACCCGGAGTAATGTCGAGGCGCTGACACGGGCGACAGGGAGGCAATAGGGAGAATCCAGCATGTATTCATACTCTCAGGAAAAGAGCCCATGGGAGGTATGCAGGTGGCCATGAAGTACTCCTGGCAGATCAAACTTGGGATATTCCTCGTTGTCTTTTCATTCTCGGTCTATCTCCTCAAGTTTCTCATACTCGGGGATCCGGAAAATACGTATTTCTACGTCTTCAATGCCCTTGGCTTTCTCCCTATCAATGTGCTCCTTGTCACACTCGTTTTAAACGAGCTGCTTAGCACGAGAGCACGGAAGGAACGCCTTGAAAAGTTGAACATGGTAATCGGGACGTTCTTTTCTGAAATGGGAACCGACCTCCTGCACGCAATTACCATGAGGGACCCGGATATCACCCGTGTTGCCGATGCGCTTACAGTCAGGGAAGAGTGGAATGACGAAGAATTTGAGAAGACAAAAAAGGTCTTTTCATCATATCCGTTTCGCGTACTTCCCGGAAGGCAGGACCTCGAGTCGATGCGGGCATTCCTGAAGGACAAGAGGAATTTCCTGCTGCGCCTCCTGGAAAATCCCATGCTCCTCGAACACCAGGCTTTCACCGAGCTCCTGCGGGCTGTGACCCATCTGGGCGAAGAACTCGAGAGGAGAGGAGATCTCTGTTCCATCCCGGATAGTGACGTCGCCCATCTCCAGAAAGATCTTGAACGTGTCTATCGTCTCCTCTGTTTCGAATGGCTGGCATATATGCACCACCTGAAGCGGCATTACCCCTACCTCTTCTCGCTCGCGATGAGGACAAATCCCTTTGATCCAAGTGCCCGGGTGGTTATCGGACAATAATTTTCCTCTTTTTTTATGCGAAAGAAAGCCGTCTCCGCGGAACGTTGACCCGGACCACCATGAAAAGTTCCGGAAGAGAAGCATTAAAGGGAAGAGAGTGGACATATCCCTATTGAGGAGGACTAAACCATGCTCAAGAAAAGTATCGAAGAAGCGCTGAACAAGCAGTTGAACGCTGAGCTCTACTCTGCCTACCTTTACCTGGCAATGTCGGCCTATTGCGAGACCATTCCCATGAAGGGTTTTGCAAAGTGGCTCAGGATCCAGTCGGAAGAGGAGAAAGGTCACGGAATGAAGTTTTTTGACTACATCATCGAGGCAGGGGGGACCGTGAAGCTTGCCCGGATCGATGCTCCCAAGGCCGAGTGGAAATCCGTTGGCGAGGTCTTCGAGCAGGTCTATGAACACGAGAAAAAGGTCACCGGGATGATCAACGGCCTCATGGATCTTGCAATCAAGGAGAAGGATTACGCGACGCAGAACTTCCTCGGGTGGTTCGTGAAGGAACAGGTCGAAGAAGAGGCGAATGCAAGCGAGATCCTTGCCCAGATCAGGATGCTGAAAGATGTCACTGGACACATGTTCTGGCTCGACCACGAACTGGGCAAGAGAGAATAGGGTTTGACTGTCGGAAAAGACACTTATTCATAATTTTTTTACCCTGATTATCGGGGAAAGATACGAAAAACAGGCCGGACCTTTGAATCAGGCCCTGGTGTGGACACTGCGATTATTTCCTGAAAATCACAAGAGGTACGAGAGGAATCACAGGGTGTTCCTGATGCAACAATCCAAGATAAGATATCTTCGAGAAGAGATTCAATTCGTTTTTTAGAAGGGACACGTAAGAGCAAATACTGGTTTTCCGTCGGCCGGTAATTATCTCCCGATGGAATTCCGGTGGCATATGACAACCGCAGGGATTCTGGGCAGGGGGGGAAGTTATACCTATATGGGATTAATTGCCCAATCCTGATTGCTGGTTAAGCGGAGTGTGAAAAAATATGCCACAAAAAGTCTATTATGCACGTGTAGGGGCACGTGATCCCGGTCAGAATACCCTTACAAAGATAAAAAGGCTCTTCCATGCTGCAGGGTTCCCGGATCTCATATCACAGGGTGACCTGACTGCGGTCAAAATTCATTTTGGTGAGTGGGGAAATGATTCCTATATCAACCCGGTACATGCCCGGCAGGTGATCGATTGCATCAGGGAAGCGGGGGGAAAACCATTCCTCACCGATTCAAACACATTATACAGGGGCAGCAGGGCCAATGCAGTTGATCACCTTGTCACGGCGATCGAGCATGGGTTTGCCTATGCAGTCGTCAGGGCTCCTCTCCTCATCGCGGACGGTCTGCGCGGGAAGAACTGGCGTCGTGTGGAGGTACATTTGCGACATTTTCCGGCAGTCCTTGTATCGGGAGACATTGCTGATGCAGACGCCATGATCGTCCTCTCTCACTTCAAGGGACACGAAGTTGCAGGGTTTGGCGGTGCGATAAAGAACCTCGCAATGGGTTGTGCCCCCCCTGCAGGAAAACAGGCCCAGCACTGTGCCCGGCCCCTGCATAGAGAAGAGATGTGCACCGGGTGTGGCAGGTGCATCGCGGTCTGCCCCAGAGAGGCGATAACCATCGAAAAGAAATCCAAAAAAGAAATTGCAAAGATTCAGTATTCCCGGTGCATAGGGTGTTTCGAGTGCATGACGGTATGCCCGTCTCATGCAATAGATGTTGACTGGGAAACAGAGATACCGGAGTTCGTGGAACGCATGGTGGAATATGCCCGGGGATCTGTCTGGGGAAAGGAGGAAAAAGTGGGGTACATGAACTTTCTCATGAACATTACCCCGGACTGCGATTGTGTCCCTTGGAGCGATGCGCCAATAGTCCCCGATATCGGGATACTTGCATCCAGGGACCCTGTTGCAATCGATGCCGCATCATTTGACCTGGTCAACAGGGAGAAGGGAAGGGAAGGATCATTCCTCCAGGGGAACCTCGGCGAGGGGGAAGACAAGTTCAGGGGATTAAGAAAAAATACTGATGGATACATGCAGATTAGGTATGGAGAGGAGATTGGACTGGGATCTTGTGCCTACGAACTCGTCAACCTCTCCTGATCATTATCCATAAATCCATATTTTCAGGGGCTTTCCAGGAAGAACCCGGCCACTGCGGGATGTCCCAGAGTATAAACCGGCAGATAACACTTAATTGGAAATATATAAATAATGGGGGAAGGCAAGCGCTTATAAACTTTTGAAATATAAAATTATTCCTAGTTTGGGCTTGTTTGCCCGGACTCACTCCACTCCATTAATATTTCCAAAGAACGCAGGAGACAATCATGAACCTTCGTCAGCCAAATGCAAACGAGGCAACCGGCACAACAAACAGGTCGCGCAATGTTGCACCGGTGTCAGGAATCTGCACCCGGTGTGTTGACGGGTGCAAGGGGAGCTGTGAAATATGGTTATCCTCATTCCGGGGGCGGGAAGTTTTGTATCCCGGACCTTTCGGAGAGATCACGGCCGGGGCAGACAAGAACTATCCTGTTGACTACTCGCACCTCAACATCCAGGGGTATGCCATGGGTGCCCGCGGTCTTCCGGAAGGGACGGAGATCGGGCCAGACAGCGCGGTCTTTTACTCCGTGGACACGGAGACAGAGTATGGATGGGATAAAAAGGTCAGAATGAAGCTCCCGATATTCACCGGGGCACTGGGATCAACAGACATAGCCCGGATAAACTGGGAGCATTTTGCCATCGGGGCTGCAATTTCCGGTATTACCATCGTATGCGGAGAGAACGTCTGCGGGGTAGACCCCGCACTCCAGCTGGACAACAAGGGCAAGGTCAAGAAATCACCGGAGATGGACAGGAGGATCGAGCTCTACAAGAAGTTCTGGGATGGGTACGGCGAGATGCTCGTCCAGATGAACGTCGAAGATACGCGCCTTGGGACTGCTGAGTATGTTTCTTCGAAGCACAACCTCGAGACAATCGAACTCAAGTGGGGCCAGGGTGCAAAGTGCATCGGCGGCGAGATCAAGGTAAAGACACTTGAAAGGGCGCTTGAGCTCAAGAAGAGGGGGTACATCGTTCTTCCTGACCCGACCCTCCCGGACGTGCAGGCGGCTTTCAAGGCAGGTGCTATCAAGGAGTTCGAGCGGCATTCACGCCTTGGCTTCATCAGCAAGGAAGGGTTCCTCGAGGAAGTCGACCGCCTGCGGGACATCGGGTTCAAGAGGGTTACCCTGAAGACCGGGGCCTACTCAGCAGTCGAACTCGCAATGGCAATCAGGTACGGATCGGAGGCAAAGATTGACCTGCTCACAATCGACGGTGCACCCGGTGGAACGGGAATGAGCCCGTGGCCCATGATGAACGAGTGGGGGATACCGACTTTCTACCTCCAGTCGCTTGCGTTCGAGTATGCTGAACTGCTTAAGAAAAGGGGCCTGCGTGTACCTGACCTCGCGATGGCAGGCGGTTTTTCGGATGAACCGGGCGTCTTCAAGGCCCTTGCAATGGGGAGCCCGTATTTCAAGGCCGTGTGCATGGGCCGCGGCCTCATGATACCGGGAATGGTGGGCAAGAACATCGAAAAGTGGTTGAAGGATGGAGACCTTCCAAAGACCGTCTCGAAGTTCGGTTCAACCCCCGAAGAGATTTTTGTCACGTGGGAAGAGCTCCGCGAGAAGTACGGTGCCCGTTTCAAGGAGATACCGATGGGGGCAATCGGTATTTACACGTACGCACAGAAGTTCAGGATCGGGCTCCAGCAGATCATGGCCGGGAGCAGGAACTTTGCCATCAGCTCGATCTCACGCAGCGATGTCATGGCTCTCACCGAGGAGGCCTCCCGCATATCAGGCATCCCCTACGTAATGGATGCATACGCAGACGAGGCACTTACAGTCCTCCTCGATTGAAGAATTCATCTATCCCTTTTTTTCACTAAAAGTAAAATTACGCCATGTGAAGAAGGGGATAAAAATTGTCTCATAGATTATCCTGTAGAAGTTTCGTCCTTCAATCGCTTTCTGAGGGGATGCAAACAGCGCCCAGGCTGTGATTTTCACCGCGGGGAGAATGCCTCGAGAATCTTTGACGTTATCCGCGAACCCAGTGACGGGGTAAGCGATTCGAGCCAGAGGAAAAATCCCACACGCGGTGGCGTATTCCGTTCGAACTTGAAATTTCCATCCCGGTCCTGGACCATCTTGAGGTACTCTCTCTTCTCCCTTGACCGCAGGTAGATGAGAGGTTCGTACCCCGGGAGGTCGGTTGCAAGAATGACTTTCGAGTACTTCTTCCTGATATCGTTGAAAGCGACTTTTTTACCCCGGATCGAGAATTCATAGTCCTCACAGACCCGCCGGACTGCAGAGGGATACAGGCTGCCGTAGAGGATTTTCTTGACAAGGGGTGCGGTTTCATGAGGGTTTTGGACTTTCTTCACATCGATCTCGTTGGAGACATTTGAAAAGACCCAGTTCCTCTGCCAGTCATGGAATTTCTGGTAATCGAAGGGGCGCCTGAATGAGAACCCGGCTGCATCGACCATTTTTGCATGAGGTGTGAAATCCCAGACCGGTTTCTTGGTCAATTGCCGGGTATCGATCCGTGTTTTGATAATTTCGCACGATTCGGTCTGGAAAAAAGAGGTATGGGGACTCCTGATGATTCTCCGGCCGGCAGAGTAGTTTGCCACGTTGAAGGAGGAAACGAGGAGGAAAGGTACTTCCCGCTGATCAAAAAGGTAGCCCAGGAGGTTTCTCTTGTACTCGATCTCCGTTTCGAACTCTTTTAAGTCGGACGGCGATGTGAGGACTTCTGCAAAGGTGATCCTGTTCTCTCCATCGACCATCAGGAGGTCAAACTCTGCAAGGTCCTGGCCGTTTCCACGTATCGTGATGTCGCCGGAACGGGAGTAAAATATCCCGTTCTGGCCCAGTCGTGCATTTCTCCTGCGTCTTGGCGCATCCGCACCTTTCAGGGCAAGGTACCTGATTGAATCACTGCGTGTCGCGAGATCGATGAAAGTCTCGTAAATGATTGCCTCGTACCACCGACCTTCGGCAGTCCTCATCTTGTCAATATCTGCCGAGAGCAATTTGGCGCGTTCCATTTTGGAGAGATGCCGGGCAGCCCTCTGTACAGTAGTGGGTTTTGGAGAAAAAGAAGGGGAAAGCTCCCCGTGCCACTCTGCTGACTGGACCATTCTCTAGTTATATATAAAACATATGTAATTATTAATACAGCCGGTAAGGGATCCCCCGGGGTGGGGAACCGATCAAAAATACCTTTTTCCCCTCCGGTCAAATGGTAATTAACCGGGGTGGGAGGAGGAAACCCCTGTCCGGCAAGGCCGAAGGGAACCATGGAACATACTGTCCTCATCGTGGATGACAACAGGTTCATCGTCGAAGGCCTTCATGCAATTCTACGGAAGAAGGGTTTTCGGACGATATCTGCCCTGAGCGGTGCAGAGGCACTCGATCTCCTCTCACGGGTTGTCCCGGATCTCGTCCTCCTCGATATCTCCATGGAACCAATAGACGGGTGGGAAACCCTTCGTAGGATGAGGGCAAACCCCGAACTTACCCGGGTTCCTGTGATTGTCTTTTCCGCCCGGAGAACTCTTTCAGAGGAGGTAGCGTATCATCACCTCAATATCAGCGAAGTTCTCACAAAACCCATCAATACCTCCCTCCTGCTTGAGGTCATCACCAGGGTCCTCTCCCGGGAGGAGGAAGCAGGAGGTCAAGGAAGAGAAGGAGAAACCAGGGAGAGTAAAGCAGGAGAAAAAGCAGGGGATGTCGGACTGAGGGAAGAGGAGGAAGGGGAGGAGAGACCTCCAGATGTGGATAGGAAAGGAAATGTAACCGAAGAGGAAAATCGTAAAAAGGCTGAAGAGAAGGCCGGCACGACGGACATAGAAGAAATAGCGCAGGAAGAAGAGACCGGACCGGCAGAGCGAGAACCAGAACGTAATAAGGAAACTGAAAAAAAAGGAAAAAAGAACCTTGATGCAAGGCTTTTAGAATTTCATATCAGTCTGGGATTCGAAAAACACCTTTCGGAACAATGACGGTGATGAAAAAGACCCGCCCCACGTCAGGCAGTTAATTTGAGGCTAAAAGGTTGGGTAAATATCTTTATATAGTTTTCCCGCGTTGTAATAATGCTGCGTGTGAGAAGACAGTGGGCTCGTAGCTCAGCTAGGTAGAGCGCCTGGCTTTTAACCAGGTGGTCGGGGGTTCAAATCCCTCCGGGCCCGCTACCGCGGTTAAAACCAGCGGTTTTACCGGGAAGGACGGGAAGAAAAATTCACGACAGAAAGGGGGTTTTCGGTGAGCATCAAGTTAAATGTACTGGAACACATCATGGTTCCTGACCATAAGATCATGAATGAAGAGGAAATCCAGCATCTCTATTCTCTCTACCACATTACAAGCGAGCAATTGCCAAAAATTTACCATGACGATCCTGCGGTGAAGGCAATCGGAGCCAAGGTCGGGGATGTCATACGCATCATCCGCACGTCCCACACAGCTGGAAGGGCCGAATCGTTTCGGCTGGTCGTAAAGAGGCCGAAGAAGTAAGAACACATTCAGGCGGGGCTGATAGTTCTGATTGACAGGAGCGTATTATCAAAGGCATATTTTTCCCAGGAGCACGTGGCACGCCACCAGCTCGACTCTTTTAACAATTTTCTCACGCAGAACCTGCAGAAGGTTGTCAACGAGCAGCGTGTCATCGAGACTGACATTGAGATAAGGGGAAGAAGCAATGAACCGGTCTGGGTGGAGCTTGGCCGTGTCGAGGTGAAAAAACCGCTCGTCCGCGAGGCGGACGGTTCGCAGGGGGACCTCTTTCCCAGCGAGGCGCGCTTGCGTAACCTAACCTATGCCGCACCCATCCAGCTGGAACTGACACTTGTCCAGGGGCAGGATCGCCAGGAACCGGTCATCACCACCATCGGGCAGCTCCCCATCATGGTTGGATCGGTGGCATGCAACCTCTATGGTCTGTCGCCGGATGAAAGGGTCGCACACGGCGAGGATCCCTTTGATCCCGGCGGCTATTTTATCGTGAACGGGACCGAGAGGGTCCTCATGACACTGGAGGACCTGGCCTCGAACAAGATCATGACCGAGTATACGGAGCGGTACAACGAGCGCATCTACGTGGCTAAGGTCTTTTCCCAGTACAGGGGATACAGGGCTCTGGTTGTCGTGGAGAGGAACAGGAAGAACCTCCTCGAGGTGTCCTTTCCCTCTGTTGCCGGGCACCTCCGTTTCGTGGACCTGATGCGGGCACTCGGCATGGTCAGTGACCACGATATTGTCAGTGCTGTATCAACCGACGAGGACATCCTCACGTTCATGATGCAGAACCTGGAGGAGAGCGAGTGCGACAGCGTCGAAGCCGGGATCATGTATGTCGGGAAGAAACTCGCCCCGAACCAGACGCGTGACTACCAGCGGAAAAGGGCAGAGTTCGTCCTTGACAACTACCTCCTCCCCCACCTCAACTATCTCATGCCCACCAACCTCAAGGAAGGTGAGGATGGATACAGGGAGGCTGTTGCAGAGGTCAGACTGGCAAAGGCCCATTTCCTCGGCCGCATGGCGGAAGCATGCTTTGACCTCGTCCTTGCAAAACGGCGGATTGATGACAAAGACCACTACTCAAACAAGAGGTTGAAACTTGCCGGTGACCTGATGGAAGATCTCTTCCGCATCTCGCTCAACAGGCTCACGCGGGATATCAAGTACCAGCTGGAAAGGGCGAGCATGCGCCACCGTGACCTCTCGATCGGGACAGCGGTCCGAGCCGACGTCCTGACGGAACGTCTCCTGCATCCGCTCGCCACAGGCAACTGGGTCGGCGGGAGGACAGGGGTATCCCAGCTCCTCGACAGGGTTGACCACATGAGTGTCCTGTCCCACCTCCGCAGGGTCATCTCCCCGCTCTCCCGGTCCCAGCCGCACTTCGAGGCACGTGACCTTCACCCCACCCAGTGGGGGAGGATCTGCCCGAGCGAGACACCAGAAGGTCCCAACTGCGGGCTGGTGAAGAACTTTGCGCAGATGGTCGAGATCAGCAGGGGCGTCCCTGACGAGGAAGAGGTGATTCACATGCTCTACTCGCTTGGCGTTGAACACATCAAGGGAGATGCCATATGAAGAAAGCAAGAGTCTTTGTGGACGGGGCACTGATCGGGCTCGTCGAGGATCCCAAATCTCTCGTCTCCCAGATAAGGGCGATGCGGAGACAGGGACTCCTCTCGACCGAGGTGAATGTCTCCCACAAGGAGTTCAATAACGATGTTGTGATCCATACCGACAGGGGAAGGGCACGCCGCCCCCTCATCGTCCTTTCCCAGGGAAAACCCCTATTGACCGATGAAGACATCGAGAAACTCCGGAAAAAGGAGATTGACTTTGATAACCTTATCAGGAGAGGACTGATTGAACTTGTCGATGCGGAGGAGGAAGAGGATCTCTACATCGCCATCAACCCTGAGGATATCACTCCGGACCATACCCACCTTGAGATTGACCCCTCCCTGATCCTCGGGATAGGTGCAGCGCATGTCCCGTTCCCGGAGCACAATGCAAGCCCAAGGGTGACGATGGGTGCAGGGATGGTCAAGCAGGCGCTTGGGTTCGGTGCGGCAAACATGAAGATCCGTCCGGACACGCGGGGCCATCTTCTCCACTACGTTCAGAAACCTCTCGTTCATACCCAGACCTCAGACCTGATCGGATCGGACGATCGCCCTGCAGGTCAGAACTTTGTGGTGGCCATCCTGTCATTCGAGGGGTATAACATCGAGGACGCGCTCATTTTCAACAAGGCCTCGATTGACAGGGGGCTTGGGCGCTCACATTTCTTCAGGACGTACGAGGGCGAGGAGAGGCGGTACCCTGGTGGACAGGTCGACCGTATTGAGATCCCTGACGAGGAGGTAACCGGGGCACACGGGGCGGAGAGCTACAAGAACCTCGACGACGACGGCATCATCAACCCCGAGACCGTCGTCAACGAAAAGGACGTGCTGATCGGAAAGACGTCCCCTCCCCGATTCCTCGAAGAGCCCACAAGTGACCTCATCACTGTCGAGAAGAGGCGTGACACGTCGGTGACAATGCGGAGCAACGAACGCGGGATCGTGGATACCGTCATTATCACGGAAGGAGAGAACAGTTCCCGCCTCATCAAGGTCAAGACCCGTGACCAGAGAATACCGGAAGTAGGCGACAAGTTTGCGTCCCGGCACGGGCAGAAGGGTGTGATCGGCCTGATCACCCCGCAGGAGGACATGCCCTTCACCGAGTCCGGGCTCACACCCGACCTCGTTATCAACCCCCACGCCATCCCGAGCCGCATGACGATAGGGCACATGCTCGAGATGATCGGAGGAAAAGTAGGAGCGCTCGAAGGGCGTCGTGTCAATGGCACGGCTTTTTCGGGAGAACGGGAAGAGGACCTGCGGGCGTCCTTGAAGCAGCAGGGCTTTGCACATACCGGCAGGGAAGTCATGTACGATGGCATCACCGGAAAGAGGTTTTCCGCAGACATCTACATGGGTGTGATCTATTACCAGAAGCTCTACCACATGGTCTCTTCGAAGATGCATGCCCGTTCGCGCGGGCCGGTCCAGGTGCTCACCCGCCAGCCGACAGAAGGGAGGGCACGTGAAGGAGGTCTCCGGTTTGGCGAGATGGAGCGGGACGTCATGATTGGCCATG
The DNA here is from genome assembly GCA_029907345.1 of Methanolinea sp. Taxonomy (GTDB): domain Archaea; phylum Halobacteriota; class Methanomicrobia; order Methanomicrobiales; family Methanospirillaceae; genus Methanolinea_A. The sequence goes on along the minus strand of JARYMB010000022.1, from coordinate 5,437 downwards.
GTGCAGCAATGGCCCTCAAGGAACGGCTTCTCGACGAATCCGACAAGGTTCAGGAATACGTCTGCGCACGCTGCGGAATGGTGGCGATGCTCGACCGCAAGTCCAACACGACCCGCTGCCTTGCCTGCGGGGCGGAGACCGACATCTACCAGGTCGAGATGTCTTATGCTTTCAAGCTCCTGCTCGACGAGATGAAGAGCATGGGAATCGCCCCCCGCCTCAAGCTGGAGGACGTGGTCTAGGAGGAACAACAATGCCCAGCCCAAAGAGAATCGGAAAGATAGAATTCGGACTCCTCTCACCCAAGGAGATCCGCACGATGAGCGTGAGGAAGATCATCTGGGCAGACACGTACGACGACGACGGATTCCCCTATCCCCAGGGCCTGATGGACTTGAACCTCGGTGTGATCGACCCGGGCCTCCGCTGCAAGACCTGTGACCAGAAAGCCAGTGACTGCCCGGGGCACTTCGGCCACATTGAACTTGCAAAACCAGTCATTCATGTTGGTTATACAAGGTTGATCCGGAAACTGCTCAGGGTAACCTGCCGGAGCTGCAGCAGGCTCCTCCTCTCACCGGAAGAAATCGAGAAGGTCGTGGGCACCGAGGATGACCTCACCGGAGACATTCTTTCCGAAAAGGACATCAAAAAGGAACGGGTCTGTCCCTACTGCGGTGAACAGCAGCTCAAGATAAACTTCGAGAAACCGACGACGTTCTCGGAGATCATCATCGAGGATGGGAGAAAGATTGAGCACAAGCTCACGCCGGCGGACATCCGGGCGAGACTCGAGAAGATTCCTGACGAGGACTTAAGGCACCTCGGTATTAATCCCGAGGTGGCCCGACCGGAGTGGACGGTGCTTACGGTCCTGCCCGTTCCGCCTGTCACGATGCGCCCATCCATCATCCTTGAGAACGGCCAGAGATCCGAGGACGACCTCACTCACAAGCTGGTCGACATCATCAGGATCAACCAGAGGTTCAAGGAGAACCAGGACGCCGGTGCACCCCAGCTGATCATCGAGGATCTCTGGGAACTCCTGCAGTACCACGTTACGACGTACCTCGACAACGAGGTCGCCGGGTGTCCTCCTGCCCGGCACCGGAGCGGGAGGCCGCTCAAGACTCTCTCCCAGAGACTGAAAGGAAAGGATGGACGGTTCCGCGGGTCCCTATCAGGCAAGAGGGTTAATTTCTCTGCAAGAACGGTCATCTCCCCCGATCCCAATTTGAGTGTCATGGAGGTGGGAATACCCCTCGCCGTGGCAAACGAAATGACCCTGCCAGTCACTGTAACACCTTACAACATCGAGGAACTGAGGCAGATGGTGCGGAACGGTCCGGCCAGGCGCTCCCTCTCCCAGCCCTGTGGTGCCAATTACGTGATTCGGCCCGATAAAAGGAGAATGCGCCTTGCAGAGGGCAACCTCGAGACGGTTGCCGAGATGCTTGAGCCGGGCTGGGTCGTGGAGCGCCAGATAAGGGATGGCGATATTGTGCTCTTTAACCGGCAACCGTCCCTGCACCGGATGAGCATCATGGCGCACCGTGTAAAGGTGATGGATGGCAGGACGTTCCGGTTGAACCCCGCGGTCTGCCCGCCGTACAACGCTGATTTCGACGGCGACGAGATGAACCTGCACATCCCCCAGACGGAGGAGGCAAGGGCCGAGGCGGCAATCCTCGTTGCGGTCGAGGAGAACATCCTCTCACCAAGGTTCGGCGGACCCATCATCGGTGGTATCCATGACCACGTCTCCGGCATATTCATGCTCACGAACCAGCTGAAGTGGCACACCAAGCAGGAGGCACTCTACCTGCTGAAGAACATCGAGATAGAACATCTCCCATCCCCGGGGATGGTGAAGGATGGTGTACCTTACTGGAGCAACAAGCAGATCTTCTCGATTGTCCTCCCGAAGGAATTGAACATGGTCTTCCGGGCGAGTTCGTGCCAGAACTGCGAGACTTGCAAGCGACAGGAATGCGACCGGGACGCTTACGTCCGAATCATCGACGGAATTCTCGAGTCGGGAACGATCGACAAGAAAGCGATTGGTGCCTTCGACGGCCAGATCGTGAACCGTATCATCCGGCAGTATGGCATGAAAAGGGCGGCAGACTTCATCGACGATATCACCCACCTTGCCATCAGGGCAATCATGATGAACGGGTTTTCATTTGGAATCGACGATGAAGACCTTTCCAAGACCGAGTACGGCCAGATCGAAGAAGTCCTCCAGAACGCCATAACAGACGTCCAGCGCAGGATCAGGATCTACGAGGACGGACAGCTCGAGGCGATGCCGGGCCGGACACCCGAGGAGACCCTGGAGATGCAGATCATGCAGGTCCTCGGGAAGGCCAGGGATCGGACCGGTGAAATTGCAGGCCGCCACCTGGGGCTTGGGAACAGTGCCGTCGTGATGGCAGTCTCGGGTGCAAGGGGGTCCATGCTGAACCTGACCCAGATGGCAGGGTGCGTGGGTCAGCAGTCGGTGCGCGGGGAGCGTATCATGAGGGGTTACGACGACCGTACCCTTCCCCACTTCAGGAAGGGAGACAGGGGAGCAGCTGCCCATGGTTTCATTTCCCACAGTTATAAGTCAGGGCTCAACCCGACTGAATTCTTCTTCCATGCCATAGGAGGCCGTGAAGGGCTGGTGGACACTGCGGTCAGGACATCTCAGAGCGGGTACCTCCAGAGGAGAATGATCAATGCACTCCAGGACCTCAAGGTGGCATATGATGGCACGGTACGGACGACAGGTGGCCGGATCATCCAGTTCTGCTATGGTGAGGACGGGACGGATCCCATGAAGAGCAGTTTCGGTGACCCGGTCGACGTAAAAGGGATCGTGGAGAGTATCCTCAAGGAGGAGGTGTGACATGCGGCCTGAGTTCGAAGAGGCAATCAGGGTTGCAGATCTCCCTGAAAAAACGAAGGAACAGCTCCGTACATACATAGCTGACCGCGAGATCACGAAGGAACAGTTCGACACCATCCTCGACCGCGTTATCAGGGAATATGCAAATACCCGGATTGAGGCGTGCGAGGCGGTCGGGATCATCGCAGCCCAGTCAATCGGTGAACCGGGGACACAGATGACCATGCGGACGTTCCACTATGCGGGAGTGGCAGAAATCAACGTCACACTGGGTCTGCCCCGGCTCATCGAGATCATGGATGCAAGGAAAGAACCCAGTACCCCTACAATGACGATTTACCTGGAAGGAGAGTACGCAACCGACAGGGACCGTGCCCGGGAGGTGAGCTGGCAGATTGAGGCGGCACCGCTCCACGAGTTCGGTGACATCGTCATCGATATGGAGAACATGCAGATCGTGGTCCAGCTGAACACCCAGGTCTGCGAAAAGAGGAGGATTGCGGTCTCGGACATCATCGACACTGCACCCCGCAAGATCAGGGATCGGCGCCATTACCGTGACTTCGAATGCGAGGTTGACGAAAAGAACGCCACCATGATCTTCTCGCCCAAGGACCGGGAAAGCTACCAGAACCTCTTCCAGCTTGCCGAACACGTGCGCAACGTGATTGTACAGGGTATCGATGACATCGAGCGCGTTGTCGTCCGCAAGGAAAGCGGGGAGTATATCCTTTATACTGAAGGCTCCAACCTAAAAGACGTGTTTGAAGTTGAGGGTGTGGATACGACGAGAACCCGCACCAACAACATCAGCGAGATAGCCCAGGTCCTGGGTATCGAGGCAGCACGGAATGCAATTATCCATGAGGCCCTCTCGACGCTGAGCGAACAGGGTATCCTCGTCGACGTCCGGCACATCATGCTCGTTGCCGACATGATGTGCATGGATGGGGAGGTCAAGCAGATAGGCCGCCATGGGATTGCAGGAGAAAAAGAGAGTGTCCTCTCCCGTGCTGCGTTCGAGGTCACCGTGAACCACCTCCTTGACGCTGCAATCGCCAATGAGGTTGACGAGCTCTCGGGAGTGACCGAGAACGTGATCGTTGGTCAGCCCATCCAGCTGGGTACCGGCGACGTGAAACTCATTGCAAAACCACTCAAACTAGGAGAATCATAATGGATTTTAATGCCTCTTTGCGAAGAGCCATAAAAACGGGAAAAGTTCTGCTCGGACAGAACGTGACAGCGCAGTGTATTGAGAGCGGATCGGCCCGGATGGTCGTTGTCGCCCGGAACTGCCCGGAAAAATTTCTGGAAATGCTGAAATCCAGGGAAAACCTTTTCGTTCACACGTTTGACGGGTCAAGTGTGCAGTTGGGGAAGGCATGCGGAAAGCCTTTCATGGTGAGTGCGCTCGTCGTTGTCGATCCCGGTGAATCTGACATTCTCAGTCTCAAGAGGGCATGACGACCATGGTCGAAGTACTTCTTAACGAAGACTGCATGCGCCTGATGTCCCAGTTCGAGAAACTGACCGGCGCAGGAAGCAGGGACTGCGTGATCGATGACCGCAACAACCGCATCATTTTTGTCATCAACCCCGGTGAAATGGGACTTGCGATTGGAAAGAGCGGTGCCAGCATCAAGAAGGCCATGGAGGTGATGGGCAAAAGGATCGAAGTGGTGGAATATGCCCAGAACCCGGAACAGTTCATCAGGAACTGTTTTCTCCCGGCAAAAGTGACATCCGTGGTCTTCGAGGGTGAGGGGGACACACAGGTTGCCCAGGTCGAGGTAAGGGAAGAAGACCGTGGCCTTGCGATCGGCAAGGAAGGGAAGAATATTTTCAAGGCAAAAAAACTGGCCCAGCGCCAGCATAACATCAGTGATGTGCTCCTGGTGAATAACCAGCAGCCCTGAAGGGAAGGGGATACAAAACCCCCTCCGGCCTCCTTTTCTTATGCATTGGAAATATTCCGTTCACGTCAGAGGAATATGCAGGGGAAAAAAATACCCGGGCCCTTATGGGGGATTTGATCCCCCATGCCGGGTTATCCTGAAAAAAAAAGAATATCGACATCAATAATCAGAGCCTGAATGTTTTTTCCTGAGGGGCACCTCCTGATTCGGAAGGAGGTACTGCACAGACAGTCCCTAGAAATGACTGGACTTCCTTGAGGCGCAAGGTCACAGCGTGAAGTTTCCGGTCGAGTTCTGCGAGCTCATACTGGATGTTGCGGATATCGGTTTTGATGCTCTCGATGTCGAAGAATGCATCCTCGATCTCGGATATTGCTGTTATGATGGTATTGTCAGTCTCAAGGCAACCTTCTTTCATGATGGTTCACACCATCCTTCTCTCTTCCCGCCCGTTTAAAGTTGTCTTTGATGACCGGATATTGTGCATAAATCACGGCATCCCCCCCGATCTCTACAGAGACACATCACGAATCGCGGGTACGTTTTTTTTACCCTCTTCGTCATTTTAAGTGGGTAAGTTGAATTCAAGTTTTCCACACCTGAGATAAATCATTGCAATGAAATT
>JARYMB010000021.1 GCA_029907345.1 Methanolinea sp. | reverse complement strand
CTCGTTGACGGGTGACCGGTGGTAGGGAGCGGTCCCGGCGACTTTACCGTCAATCACCACGAGGTTGAAGGAACACCCGGTCCCGCAATAGGGACAGGTTGTCTGTACGTACTTTGCATTCATTTAAACACCTGTATACGGTGCCGTGTATTGACCGGCACAAAATAAAAGTATCTAAACGCTTTTTCTTAAAAAGGAAAAATATATTACAAATTTAAATTATCAATATAATATGGTTAATATAAAAAGTGCCATGCACTTTTGCGTGCAGATACTGCATCGCACATTCTTATAAGGGACTCGAAAGACGTTTTTCTACCGTGTTCAGGTGAACATGGGTATTGTTTCCACAGTGACCGTATATCACAGAATAAAATCTCACGTTTTTCTTTTTAAATAAGAGAGAAAGCCCGGTGAACCATATTATAACATTGCAGGCCGCATGCGGTCAGCACAGCTGCTTCCTGCGAGCAATCGATGGCGTGTTGATGACCTCATTTGCCTGTGAAGGATAAAACCGGTTCAGTCAGCCGGATTAAAAAGCAAAGGTATGAAAAATGGGGGATATGAGGGAACAGGCTCTACTTCCCGAGGGCGAGATCGACTCCCCGGTTCATGCAGTCGAATGCTTCTTTTTCACGCCCCATCTTCTTGAGGGTCAGCCCCTTGTTGAACCATGCCTCCGCATGGTTGGAGTCGAGTCTGATCGCGGTCTCGTAACAGCTCAGTGCCTCCTCGCAGCGTCCCATATCATCCAGGCAGTTTGCCTTCTCGTGCCATGCCATCGCAGAATCCGGGTCAATCGCGAGCGTCTTTTCGATGAACTCAAGCGCACGGGAATAATTCCCGCTTTGGAGTGCGTCTGTTGCCATCCGGAGGGAATACACCACATCCGGGGACTGGTAGGCTGGTATTCTTTGTTCCATTTCTTTTTCCTCCCTTCACCCTGATCTCCTGATCAGGATTGAAATTATATCAAAAGGTGCCTTAAAATAACGATTTGCCAGAATAAAGCGCATTGGACGTGCGAACGGCAACCCCCCGGGCACTTGTGCCATTATCACTGTCATGCGCAGATGTTGTGCAAAAACCCCTTGCAAACCACGATTATATATACTCATTCAGAATATGACTGACTACCGGCATCACGAAAGAAGGGTGACCCAAGAACCCTTCTGTTCGGGGAGAGCAGGAAAAGTGAATCATTCGCAGTCGGAAAACCTTGCCAGGATAAAACAATTACTCTCGCATTACCCTGAGGGGCTCTGTATCAACGAGATTGCAAGAGCTCTTGCGCGCCACCGGAACTCCGTCTCGCGGGACCTCCATGCACTCCTCGTCTCGGGGCAGGTCCAGGACCACGCGTTTGGAACAACACGCGTTTTTACCCTTGTCCGGAGAGATGAGACTTTTTCAGTTCTTGATTCCATCTGTGACATGGTTCTTATACTCGACCTTAAAGGTACCATTCTCACTGCAAATGCACCCCTCCTTGGTTTCCTGGGAGAAGGGCGCGAGAATATCTTTGGCCACAATGTATGTGAATTTCCACTGCTTTCCAAACTCATCTCTTGGAAATCATCAGAGGAGATCCCCGGAGAATGGCTCCGCGGAACCACGACCCGGTTTCACAGCCAGGATGATCAGTCCCATTACGATGTCACGTCAAGACCCGTTCTCTGCGAGGATGGGAATGAAGGGCGCATGATCGTTGTACACGACCGGTCAGAAATCGAAAACCTCCGGAGGCTGAACCATGGGGAAAGATGGGTTCTTGACGCAATCACAGGAGACCTCTCTCTCCTGGTCATCCAATTAAGCCCCGAAGGCCGGCTCATCTCCGGGAATGCCCCGTTTCTCTCACGGTTCTGCCCCTCTCTCCAGGGAACAGATGATACAGAGTTCTCTTTATTTCTGGCACCCGCGGATGCCAGTTTCGTGAAATCCTGCATTGAAGGCCTTTCTTGCAAGGAGCCGGTTACCACGCACATATTCTCCATGGTTGACTCGTCCGGCCGGAAGTCTCTGATTGAATGGAAATTTCATGGTTTTTTCGACGATGGCCTGCATCTCCGTTATTCCGTGGGCATCGGGTCCGATGTCACGGATGCCGTTGTGTCAAGGAACCGTACCCGGGAAATGGAGAACAATATAAAACTCCTTTCAAACGCAATTGCGGATTTCCAGAGGGTTAATGCCAGTGAAGATATCTTTTCCTGCATCCCCCTCCATATCGGTACCCTGGTTCCCGGATCGCGTATCGCTGTTTTCGAGGTCCATCAGGATACAGGAACCTGCTGTTTTAAAGGAATGGACAGGGAATCCCAGGCGCTGCTCCATCCATTCAGCAGGGACTATGCTTTGGAGACCCCGTCGCTTTCCTTTGTCATACAGGACGTGCCTTCAGTCCCCCAAAAGATGCCCGAACCGGGCAGTTACATCTGGACCGGGGCCCGCTTCTCCAGGTCATTCCTGGCACACCTGAAACCGGGTGAAGACATCCCGGCATGGGTAGCAGATGCCAACGATGTTTGCTGTGCAGGAATCGGGGAGAGCGGCAGGCTTTGCGGAGTCGTGGAGATCTTTGCGGATCGCAACGCCATCCTGGCACACGAAGAATTCCTGCTGCACTACCTGAAACTCGTTGCACTGGTATTCCGGCAGGCCGCGCTCCTGCAGTCCGAGATGGTATCCGGGGAACAGTTCAGGACGATTGCCCTCAACTCACCGCATCCCATCTCCATCATCGACCGGAATGGCAGGTATATCTACCTCAACCCATGTTTTTCCGATCTCTTCGGGTATACGATCGATGATATCCCGGATGGGAAGACATGGTTCATCAAGGCATTCCCGGACCTTTCAGAGCAGAGACGTGCCAGGGGTTTGTGGAGGGAAGATCTCGCCTCCTCTCCCCCAGGGAAAGTCCGTCCACGCCAGTTCAAGGTGCGGTGCAAGAACGGGCAATTCCTGGAGATTCTCTTCCTGCCTGTTATGCTGTCCAATGGAGATCACATCGTCATATACCAGGACATGACCCCGATCCTCGAGGGTGCCTTGAGGCAGAACCTTCTCGATGACCTTTTTAAGTCCTCCCAGGACGGGATATTCAGCGTGACGCCTGATGGACGGATCCTTTCGTGGAACCCGGCTGCGGAACGGATTTACGGCTACCCTGCAGGAGAGATAATCGGCAAAGACATTGCCATTCTCGAGCCTGCGTCCCTCAAAGGAGAGGTCCACCGGATTCTGAGGCAGGTGATGACCGGAGAACCTCTCGTTGCCCATGAGACCCGGCGGGTCAGAAGAGACGGGAAAGTTATCGATGTCTCTCTGACAGTGTCCCCCATCTGCAACGATAAGCAGAAGGTTGTCGGTTCATCGACAATTGTCAGGGATATTTCCCAAAAGAAGGCTGAAGAGAGGCTCAAAAGCGCAGAGGGCCAGTACCGTGAGAGTGTCGGGGATATCAACGTCGGTGTCTACCGGTCTACCGGTGACCCCGAAGGAAAATTCGTCTGGGGTAATACCTCCCTTGTCGGGATACTCGGTTTTGAGTCCATGGACCTTCTGAAAGACATCTCTGTCAGCTCTCTTTTTTCAGAGGCCGGGGGGAGGACAGAACTCCTGGCTGCGCTGAAGAGGGATGGTTTTGTGAAGAACCGAAAAATCCAGCTCCGAAGGCCTGACGGCAGGGTCATCCATGTACTGGTAACGGCAATTGCCACATTCAATCCGGACCAGACGATCGCACATATCAACGGTATAGTCGAAGATGTCACTTATACGAAATTTCTGGAAGAGCAGATTACCAAACTTGGGGATCGGCAGGTATCACGCCCCTGACCCATTCCCGTTTTCCAATCGCTGCACCCTTCCGATTACTCGTCCCCAAAGACAACCCTCCGGAAAAGTGAGAGCACACTCATAGAAAAAGAATCACTTAACCCCCATGCGCCTGGTCACTTTCCCATCTGTTACCCACTGATCGAATGTACCGTGGGAATAAACCCTGACGGGAACGGAAATCCCCTGCGCAAGGCGCCTGATCTGGGTGTCGTACATCTTTCTCACATGGCGGAGACCCTTCCTGGCAAAAAATGACCTTGTATATTCAAGGAACGCTATCTCGTGTTCAAGGACAGCCTTTTCGAAAGCAATCACGTCCCGTGCGATCAGGGTTGCATTGTCCCGGGATATCTCTCCATGATACTGACCATGCTGATTCAGCCCGCTTATCTGCCTCCAGTCCACTATGCCTGATTCGTCGGGTTCCCGATGGAGCATATAAGGATAAATCCTGCACACACGGGGTCGGAATTCGTATACCCTGCATCTTTCCCGGTCAAGGAACCAGCATGAACCGTCCCTATCCTGCAGGGTCCGGATGGTATAACCGGACACGTAGAATGTTCCCTCCTGGTCGCAAAAATCAAAAACCGGAACGGGTTCGAGTGCGGCAGGGTCCCAATCCGCTATCCATGCAGCTTCGTCATCGAGGAGGAGCACGTGACCATTGAATGCCCTCGTGCAGCACCTTGCACACAGATCGCATGAGAACCCCACGTCCATGATGATATCCACGAGTTCTTCCATCGGAAACTTCAGGAGGGCCTCCTTTTCGCGTTCCCTCTCCCGGAGACGCCTCGTGAGGAGATCGTTTTGCAGCGCCGGGGACATCGCAGGAGTTACAATGGTGTTCCCCGGGGGGGAAAAAGGTGACTGATGGGGGTTTATCCTAATCTGTCAGTTCAGATCCCGTCCCGGCTTAGGGGGCAGGTCAGGCAGTGACCACCCCCCCGGCCCCGCGAGAGCTCGGATCCCTCGATCTCAACCACGTCAATTCCTGCCTTCTCGAAATTCCTGTTCGTATGGGAGTTCCTGTCGTATGCGACCACAAGACCAGGCCGGATGGCAAGGACGTTGTTCCCGTCGTCCCACTGCTCCCGGGCCGCATCGTATTCGTCTCCCCCGGTCGGGATCACGGTGAGTCTCTCCGTTCCCATCGCAGATCCCACCTGGGAGAGGAAGTCTCCTTCCTCTGACACCTGGAACGGGCTGGCACCATCGCCGGGTTTAATGGTGAAGATCCGAAGCGTTTCCGTGACCTTCGGGTAAACAGTGACCATCCCGGCGTCAAGCATGGAGAAGATGGTGTCAAGGTGCATATGGGCACGATCGGGGGTCATCTGTGCTACGATCACCTGTTCCACCACGCCTGCTGACAGGAGGGTTCCTGCCAGCCGTTCGACCATCGGACTCTGGGTCCGCTCACCCATCCCGACAAGGAGGGTTCCCTTCCCGATTGGCATGATGTCGCCTCCCTCCATTGACGGGATACCTAAAAACGGGTATGGGTTCTCTCCCTTACCGTCGACACACGTGTACCATGTCCGTGCGCCACTGTTTTGAAAGAGGGGATGGAACCGGTATATTGCCGCAATATTGACCGCTTCGAGCCTTCGGACAGGCCAGTGCATGGGGTTGATCGTGAACCCGTTTCCGATCCACGATGACGAGTCGCGGGGGAAGAGAGTGTTCGGGAGCGGCGGAAGAATGAAAGAGTCGGGCGGCGTCGAGGCAACCTGCAGGGACGACCTGTTCATCCCCTCCAGGTAAATGCACTCGAGTTCCCTCCGCGTCAGACCCCCGACGAGGTGCATGGCAAGCTGGGAGGGTTCCATCCCGGACAGGCATAACCGGACCGGGGCACATGCGGATATCCCGACTGTCATCGGGCTGACAACCCTGTTCACAACCCATTGGCGGCATGCACTCTCCTTGAGGACTTCCGCCAGGAGGTCCTGCAGGTAGTAAACCGCCACACCTTCTCCCCGGAGGACATCGACAAGTGCATCGTGCTCTTTCTGGGCCTTCTCGACCCACAGGATGTCATCAAAAAGAAAATCTCGACAGTTCGAAGGGGTCAGGCGCCTGATGCTCAAATCCGGACGGTGCACAAGGACGGCGCGAAGCCTCCCCACCTCAGAGTATACCCCGGTTCTTATCACGGTATCCTGTCACCTCCCTCATCCCAGCCCGGCGTAACCTGCGTCCCGGTTTCTCCACTGATGAGCTTATGTATATCCGCCAGTGCACCGATTACAGCTCTCTTTCCCGTGGCCTCCACAAAGCGACAGGCTGCTTCCACCTTCGGACCCATGGATCCCGGCGCAAAGTCAACCTTCCGTAGATTTCCCGGCGTCGTTCGTTTGATCCGCCGGGCCCGGGGAGTCCCCCAGTAGAGATAGGCCCCGTCGACATCGGTAGCCATGACGAGAAGGTCGGCATTGACTTGCAGGGCAAGCAGGGCACTTGCAAGGTCCTTGTCGATGACTGCCTCGATTCCTGAAAACTTCCGTGGGTTCCCGGGAGCCCGGACAACCGGGATACCTCCGCCACCTGCGCAGATGACTGTCACTCCCTTTTCAATGAGAAGGCGGATAGGCATGATCTCAACAATCCTGCATGGATCGGGAGATGGAACGACCCGCCTCCATGAGTCCCCGTCCTTCCCAAAAACCCATCCCTTCTCCCGGGAAATCCTCTCCATCTCTGCTTTTCCGTATACCGGTCCCACGAACTTTGCAGGGTTCGAAAACGCCGGGTCCTCGGGGTCTACCTCGACCATGGTGAGGAGAGTTGCACACGGGCGTCCAAGCGGGAGATGGTTCACAAGCTCCTGCTCAATCATGTAACCGATCATCCCCTCCGTCTGGGCATCCAGGACATCAAGGGGATATGGCTCTACACGGGTATAGCATGCAGCCTGGAGGGCGAGGAGTCCGACCTGGGGACCATTCCCATGGGAGATGATGAGTTCGTGCCCTTCTGCAAGGGGTGCGATGTGACCTGCAGCAGACCGGATATTCTCCCTCTGGACGTCAGCAGTCATGGGTTCCCCCCGTTTCAGGAGTGCATTTCCCCCGAGTGCAATCACGATGCGCATGTTCCTTCCCCCTACACTGCTTTTTTCAGGACTCCCGGACAGTCCACTCTTTGTCACGACCGGTATTATCCCTTGCTCCTTTTCCTGGCGTGTTTTCTCCGGTCTCTCATCATCAGAGGGATTGGGGCAAACGTATATGGGAGACGAATCCTATACAACGCACAGTTGCAAAGTTCAGGGTCATAGGGCCTGCATTGGCGGGACGTGGCTGAAAAGGAGCAGGGACCTTGACAAAAAATTTCGCAGAAGGTACAGGCGGGTCGGGACAAGGAAACCGGGGAGAAGAAGACCTCTCCTGCTTTCTCCGGGCACACCCGGTCAAAACAAGGAGGCTTGCGCGTGCGTGCGGATGCCGCTGTGAGCACTGCGGGTTTTCTTATCCCGTAAACCTTCTCTCTGTCCATATCCTAAATCCGCAAGGAAGTCCGTTACACTCTGAATCCAACCCCCAGAACGCACTCCTCGTTCTCTGCCCGGCATGCCTGTCGTTCTTTGCAACCCCGGAAGTAATCCGGGAACAGAAGATGGTCCTTGTCCGTCTCCGGCCAAAGGACACGTCGCAGGCGATGCGAAAAATCCTTGTGACACCGTCCCGACCCTACACTCCCCCGGAGTCACGCGACTGGGCTGAGATCTTCGGGGAGCTGATGACCGGCGGTGCCCCCGACCTCTGCCTGAACGGCGGGTAACACCGGACTGCCCTAGTCCCATGCCCTTTTCGACAGGAACCTTTTTCCGACCGGCTCAACCCTGCCCTGGTGGATAAGGTTGCGGAGTGCAGATTTCACATCCCGGCGGGTCGGAACCATGTCATACCTCTCCTTCAGCCTGGAGAGGAGATCATCCACTGATACCGGCTCTCCTCCCATCACGGACTCGCAAAATCCGGCCAGGTCTTCGTGGAGAGCCCAGGGGTAAACTATCCATCTCCAGGACTCTTCCGAAACGACGTAGTAATCGGGGACGAACGCCGAACATGTCTTGTGATGGAGGACCGCTGTCCTGATGCACGCCGGGGACTGCTCCCGGAGGTACCGGGCCGCCACTTCGAGCGTTTTTCCCGTATCGGTCACGTCATCCACGACAAGGACGTCCATACCCCGGACAGGCATCGAAAGGGGGTACCTGATGGTTGCAGACTCGAGGCTCCGGGCTGCCACACCCCAGTGTTCAACGCGTATCGATGTGAGCGTGGATAGCATCAGGGAATCACAGACAATCCGTGCCGGGACAAAACCTCCCCTGCCGATGGCAACAACGAGATCGGGGGAAAAAGAACCTCTTATCATCTCGGCGAGGGCACGGGAGAGCTGCACGGCATCCCGCCACGATACGAGACAGACGGGAAATGACTTGCCAGCGACCATGGAATGAACACCTGTCATATTACGGATATGAACTAACTTTCGGTCGTGCCCGCATCCATGGGTCTTCCGGAAACCGGTTCCCAGGCAGAACTCATTGATTTCCAACCATGGACTCGAGAATCCCTGCCACTTTCTGCAGGGTGCCTTCCTCGATGAGGATGACGATATTTCCCTCTATCTCATATTCCGGCGAGGTCAGTTGGATACGGAAGACGAGGATATCATCGAGATCGACACCCATCCCCACGACCAGCGACTGGACTGTCGCATGCAGGATGTCGGTGACGAGGTAAGGCGGCGATGGGAGCATCATGATACCCAGCAGTTGGGAAGAGGCGTTCAGAAACGATGAGATCATGATATTTCCAGCCTCTACCAGTGCGCTCTTCATAAGTTCATTCATGGAAGAGTCGCAGGGGGTATTACCACACATGACCGCTGCCATCTTTGATGCGGATTCCCGGGAAAAGTGCAGGATGAGGAATCCCCCGCGGGGAAGATCCCCCTGGAGCTCAAAGACAACCATCGTGGCCACTTCATCGCCCATTACGGTTCCCAGATCTGATATATCAAGGAGTCTGACATCAGGCACAGTCATATGGATGGTGCTCCCGATGATACACGAGAGCGAGGTTGCCGCATGGGCTGAGCCAATATTGGCAAGCTCCTTCAAAGCTTCCAGTTGCATCTGTGTAAACTTCATCCGTATCTGATCGAGGGTGGAAATGGCTCTTTATAAGGATTCACCAAAAGAGCATAAAAATTATTCTGTCCCGGGATAATCCTGTTTTTGGAAAAAAAAAGAATTTTTAATCGGGCGAACAGATTTCGGGGGCAATTTCTTTTACAATGAACCCTGTTCCCATCAGGAGAATCCCATACAGCACAAAATACACTCCGACCATGTACCCGAAGAGGATTAGGGAACCAAAGACGGGATAGAACATGAAGAGGACGGCAAAAAGGATGGATATAAACCCAAGGAAGAACATGCTCCAGCGGCCGCGGCGGTCCTTCTCGGAGAAACCCATGGCAATATTGACGACCCCGGTCACCAGCAGTACTGCGCCGAGGACAATCGTCAGGAATGCCCCGAAAAGGACCGGGGATATAATTGCAGTCATTCCCGCGAAGAAGCCGGCTATTCCCCCGATGAGGAGAAGGCCCGAATAGGTGTCCCCGACACGGCTCCGGAGGGCAAGGACGATGGCAAAAATCGCAAGGACGATGATGATAATTCCAAGCAGCGTTACAACGACTTCTGCAGTCAGTGCAGGAAAGAGGAAAAACAGGATTCCAAAGACCAGTGACATGATCCCGGTCAGGACAAACGTGGACCATTTCATCCTGCATAGCGATTCTTCGGTGGAGACTTCCGTCATGGAAACGTGACCTCCCTTCTTTCTATTTACCACGATACGATAATGCTATGCTGACACTGACGGTGTCCTTCTCTTTCATCTCCCGCACCCGGTTATATACCGGTTGTAAGGAGAATACAATGCATGCACCGGATCATCAACTGGAACGAGATGTGGAAGGCAATCCATGTCGCTTCACCGGGTCGGGTGAAAAAAGACCGCGATCCTGCGTCAATATGGGATAAGAAAGCAGCAGCATATCAGAAAGTGACGAGGGGAGAGCGGAGAGGGACAGAGAGGGACCTTGAGTTTATCCATCTTTGCCCGGAGGATACCGTCCTCGATATGGGTGCAGGCACGGGGAGGCTCGCTGTCCCGATCGCCGGCCGCGTTGCATACGTGACTGCCCTTGATGCATCGGGGGGGATGCTCAGAATCCTCGAGGAAAATATGAAAAAAGAGGGCCGCTCGAACTATTCCTGCATCCGGATGAAGTGGGAGGACGTCGTTATCGGGAGGGACATTGAGCCCCACGATGTCGTAATCGCTGCATTTTCCCAGGGTTTCTATGACCTTGCGGATGCCCTTTTCAAACTGGACGCTGCTGCACGCCGGGCTGTCTATCTCTTCTGGCATGCCGGTGAATGGAGGGGAAAAGAGGAGATGGACCTCTACCGTGCCGTTTTTGGTGAGCAGGGTGCCATGCAGAAAGGATACCCGGACTACATCTTCCCGGTCAACATCCTGCACGATTCCGGGATCTATACAAATGTCAGGGTCTATCCCGCGATATGGGAAACGGTGCATGAATCCGTGGACGAAGCGGTGAAGAGCTGGGTTTCGCTGCACTCTCCGGACCTGGCCGACACGACGCCGGTGAGGGAATTCTTCACGAGGGTGCTGCACAGGGAAGAACCGGGTGGTCCGCTGGTCTACAGGGCAGTTCGGCCGACCGCTGTGGTTTGGTGGGAGAAAGAAAACGGATAACCCTTGGTCGTAGTATCCCACCAGTGCTCCATGATGGTGTGAAAAAACCCGATTTTACCCCACTGTTGTTCGTTGTTGAAAGGCATGGAACTGGGTAAAAAAAGAGAATGTGAACCTTGCCCAAAGTGCCTCAGCCCGGATTTGAACCGGGGACAACCAGATCTTCAGTCTGGCGCTCTCCCGAACTGAGCTACTGAGGCAGGAAAACAATATTGTCAGTCCCGACTAATAAATGATGTGTTTTCCGGGATGAAAAACAAGGAAGGTCGGAATCCTGTGGAGAAAAGGCGGTGCATTCCTTGACATTTCCATGGTTCTCCGCACGCGGGAAGAAAAGAGACGAAGACATCCTCCTCGAAGGCCGGGAGAGGGGTATCGTTCACCTCACGCACAACGACCTGGACGCCGTGGGGTGCGATGCCATCCACCGGAGGGCATTTCCCTGCGTGACAACGATTTTCTGTTCCGTGGGCCGTTTTCCCCATGTCATGGATTCGGTCTCGCGAATCCCCGGAGAGGGTGATACGCTCAGTATCTCGGACCTTGGGTACTATTCCGGTGCTGAATCCGTTGTTTCGCGTATCAGGGACAACGGGTGGAGGGTAGAATGGAGGGACCACCACAGGTGGCGTTCCGAAGAACTGGAGATGTGTGCTGCCTCCTGTGATCTCCTCCACGTGAACGTGGATACGTGTGCCACGGGGATTTGTGCCCGTGACCTCCTCCCTGATGATCCCGTCGCCCGCGAAATTGCATCCGTTGTCTGCGATTATGACCTCTGGATCCATGCAGATCCCCGGTCGGCGATCCTCGGGCAGGTCCTCCAGAGAAGGGAGAACCGGGACTATGTCAGGAACTGTCTCGTGCAGGGGATCTTTTCGGACGCAACCATTGAATGTGAATACAGGGAAATTCACGAGGAGATGGAACGGCTGATCAAAAAGAGCATCAGGAAGACCCAGATCGAGGGGAGGAGGTACCGTATCGGGTTCGCACCACTCTTCGGCTATCCGAGCGAGACCGCTGCTGCGATGAGAAAGACGCTCGGGACGGACATGGAGGTTCTCATCTCGACTTCGGGGCGGTTCTCCCTCCGGTCGGTCCCTCCCGTCAGCCACATCATTGCAAGGAACTTCGGCGGTGGAGGCCACCCCCATGCCGCGGGCGGGAACTTTCCATTCGGTTTCTGGGACAGGGTCCTCTTCCGTCTGCTGGGGCGGTGCCCCCATATCAGTCGGTTCGTGGAGACTGCCGAGTCCCTCCCGTAAAAAGTGGCATTGTTAACAGGTGACGTAACAGGATTTTTCCGGGCATTATCAAAGCTTTACAGTTGCAGAAGACACGATGGATTTCCAGTAATCCGGGTCTCCATTGGTACAGTATCCTGCGACCTGGACACGATCCGGCTCGAATACCCCGATTGCCGCCCTGAGTTCATCCACTTCTGGATCGATGACCAGGACACGGGAGATCTCAAACTCGTCGCGGAGCCTCTCGATCTCCCGGATGCCAGACCCTTCAATGATGAGTGTCTTCTGGTACTCGAGGACCTCTTCCAGCATGGCAGTAGTCGCTTTTTCGATATAAAAGAGTACCCGCCTTCCGGCGAGAGACTCCATCTCTTCCGGCACTGCCTGTTCACAGATACAGACATGGCCAAAAATACCTGCATCTCTCATAGTCCTGAATATGTGCCGGTATTGGTCATACAGGGAACTGCATGCTTCATCGGAGTCCCCGTAATACTCATCGCCTTTCACAACGATATGAGGTGCCGGGACGGCGAACCAGCAGGGATCGGCAAGTATTCCTGCCCTTGCTGCATCATCGATGAGAAAATCAGGAAAAATTGCCAGTTCCCCGCGGATCCGGTCACCTTCAAGGCCCACGATCGACTCCCGCAGCCGTGCTGAATAGAACTTCCCCCCCGCACAGGGGATGGTTATGCCTGCATCCACCTGGGGGAGAACGCTCTCTTCCACGAGAAAAGACGTGAGATCGGCACACCTCCCCTTCTGATCCCCGGCCCACTCCGCCAGCCTTTGGGGAGGTGGCATACCCGGTTCCGCACCGAGCGAACACGTCTTCAGGACGGTCATTTTACCCATGTTTCTTTTAGTTATTTATAGCATCACCATCAAAAGCATAATGATGAGAAAACAGCCCATCCTGGTGACCTGCGGCCTCCCCTATACCAACGGCCCCTGTCACATCGGGCACCTGCGGACGTATGTGCCCGCAGACTTTTACGTCCGCTGCCTGCGGCACATGGGGGAGGAGGTCGTCTTCATCTGCGGATCTGACAACCACGGGACACCCATCGTTGTCAGTGCTGAAGAGGCAAAGATCTCTCCCCGCGAGATGTCAGAACGCTACCATGCCCACTTTGCAGAGACGTTCAGGCGGATGCTGGTTAACTTTGATCACTTCGGGATGACAGATGACCCCACGAACCATGCACGCACGCAGAAAATCGTCAGGAGGCTTATAGAGAACGGTCATATCTATTCCCGGGTCATCCAGCAGAGTTACTGCCCGCAGTGCAAGAGATTCCTTCCTGACCGTTATGTCGAGGGACTGTGTCCCCATTGCGGGACACCTGCACGGGGCGACGAGTGTGACCAGGGGTGTGGACGTCACCTCGAGCCAGGCGAAATAAGGGAACCGGTTTGCATGGTCTGCAAGACAAAGGCGGAACTCCGTGACCAGGAACACTATTTCTTCCGTCTCGGGGAGTTCAAGGACTTCCTCCTCGGTTACCTCGAAAATCTCCAGGGAACCCTGAACGCCCGGAACTATGCGCTTGGCTGGGTCAGGGAAGGTCTTCGCGACTGGTGCATCACGAGAACCCTCGACTGGGGGGTCAAATTTCCCGGACGGGATGATCTCGTTGTCTACGTGTGGGTCGACGCACCCATCGGGTACATTTCGTTCACCGAGGAATGGGCCAATGAGACCGGGAAAGACTGGAGAGACTTATGGTGCGGGGATAACCGCGTGACGCATTTCATCGGCGGCGACATCATCTACCATCATTGCATCTTCTGGCCGGCACTCCTGAAAGGGGCAGGATATGGAACACCACATGCGATTGTCGCAAGCGGGATGGTGAAGGTGGATGATCATAAGTTCTCCAAGTCACGAGGGTACGTCGTCTGGACGAACGAGGACTATCTCGACCGGGGCCTTCCTGCCGACTACCTCCGCTACTACCTCCTCTCCTACACGAACCACACCAAGGACCTCAACTTTTCCTGGAAAGTCTTTTCCGAGCGGATCAACAACGAGCTTGTCAACACGCTTGGGAACTTTGTCTATCGCAGCCTCTACTTTGCTCACCGTGAATTTGGCGGAATCCCGGATATTCCGGTGAGACCCGAAATACTTGCCCGGATAAAAGAAACAATCGATTCGGTTACGAGGGCAGTGAACCAGTACGATTTCAAGGTCGCAGTAGACGAGATAATGGCGCTTGCAGCTTTTGGAAATAACTACATCCAGACAAATGCGCCCTGGAAGCTGATCAAAACCGACAGGGACTCTGCATGCCAGGTCGTAAAGGACTGCATCGTCCTTGTCAATGCCCTGGCCCTCCTCTTCGAACCTGCTATCCCGCAGAAATCCCGCGAAATCTGGGATATGGTGGGGAACACCGGGCCGATGGAAAACGTCGCCCTTGACAGCGCTCTCAACGACCTTCCGGCACGGGCCCTTTCGCCCCCGCACCCGGTCTTCCAGAAGCTCGAGGATTCATTCATCCGCGAGATGGACGACCTCCTCCAGAAGAGGGTAAGGGAGGCCGGCGAACGCGCTAAAAAATCGGAGACCATCTCTATCGAAGAATTCTCCCGCCTTGATCTCCGGACGGGAAAGGTCATTGCTGCCGAGCCGGTTCCCAAGTCCCAAAAACTCCTCAAATTGCAGGTCGATATCGGTACCGAGATTCGGCAGATTGTTGCAGGGATAGCGCCCTTCTATGCACCGGAAGATCTTGTAGGAAAGAACGTGGTGATTGTCGCGAATCTGCAGCCGGCCCGGATCTTTGGAATCGAGAGCAGGGGGATGATCCTTGCTGCCGGGGATTCTGCATCGCTCCTTATGCCTTTCAAAGACGTGCCACCCGGGACAAAAATCAGGTAATCCCGGCGTTCCATAGCCTTTAGATCCTTTTTTTCTTCCTGCTGGTCCAATGCACCCGGAGCAAAATCTCTGTTGCAAAAGTACACCAAGGATTACAGGAAAATTGTCCTATCCCGTTCTAACCATGAAAATCGCTTCTGCGCTTTTCATTTTTCCGATGTCCTGATAAGAACCATGTGATTTTCTCATGAAGAATAGTCCGGGAATGCGGGTCAAGCCCCGGACGGGAAGAAAGTATTTTTCTCAAGCGACATTGTCGTGTCATTTTCCCGGATGCTTATGCTTTTTTCTTCGCAATGTTCGTCTATTTTATTCTCCTGAAAGGACACTCCTGATAGCTTCCCTCACGAGCTCTGTTTCCTCCCTGTCCCGATGCCTCCTGATCGCGTCTCTCCCCATGCTGTCCCCCACTTTTCCGAGGGAGATGACTGCTGCCTTCCGGACATACGCGTTTTCGTCCCCAAGGCATCCCACGAGAGCCGGAACTGCCCCGCTGTTCCCAATTTTTCCGAGACCTTTTGCAGCCATATACCTGACGTGGTCCTTTTCGTCGGATAGTGCCATGACAAGTGCCCCGGCTGATTCCCTTTTCCCGATCTCTCCGAGTGCCTCTGCCGCCCTGTACCGTACCCTCCAGTCCGCATCCGAGAGCAGGGAGACAAGATCAGGAACGACAGTTTCGCCAAGGCCGGTGAGGGCAGCCGCTGCCTGGGCCCGGCAGGCCTTGTCGGTATCCCGAAAGGCTGACAGAAAAATTTCTTTCAGCCGGAGGTCCCCTGTCCTCCCCAGAACGGAGAGTGCGTATCTCCTGACATGCGGATCCTTGGACTGTGTCGCCTGTTCAACGAGCAGTTCCAGTGCTCCGTTGTCTGCACCGACTTGTGATTGATTTACGGGATCCTGAGTCATTTTCTCCCCTGAAGGGTTGGGGCCTTCTTCCGGATACGGTTTTTGCATCATCTCCTGATGCCAAAGACGATGAGGACTGCACCGAACCCGATGAACACCAGGGCAGGGGGAAGAGTTACATCGGGAGAGTGCCCCGTCAGCAGGAGGACTCCCCCAAAAAGGATGATAAGGAGACCCTGCCCGGTGATTGGGGCTCCGGAAGCAACGCCAAAGATCGGGCAATGAGTCCTTGAGAGTCCCGATGAAGGACACATTCTTCTTTCCGGCTCCCTATCCCTGTCAGCAACCTGACGTGGGTTCTCTGTGCAGATAAAGGGCCATGCTCTCTGCACCACCATCACATCCATGGTATAGCATGATAGAGTTTACAATACGACCGGCCGGTTCCCATTCTCCCTTTCCCCACCTTTAAGGCGACAGCCCCATCCACCATTCCCGGACAACCTTTCCAGGTGAAGGAGGAGTTCAGGGTTACTCGACAACTTACGGCAGGACTGTTCAGGGTCTACCAGTAAAAGTGGCTCTTCATCATTTCAAGTGGTGTCTTTAGAATGAGTGCTTTTCAGACTCTCGCAGGTTCAAGCCCCCACACTCCCACGTGTGGATAGTTCCACCGTTCCCGAAGGCCACGCCCCGGCAGAAGTTTGCCGGGACATCTCTGATACTATGTTGCCGGTACTATCTTAGCCCGGTCTTGTAAAAAAACCAACTTTCTTATAAAAGAAGGACAAAGGAACTGTGCTTTGATGGCTCTTCGCTAATCTGAGTGGGTAATGAGAACCCAATGTGGGGGCTGGTCGCCCCCACACCCCCACATGAGGATGGTTCCGCCGCCCCCGAAGGGCGCCCCGGCGGCGGTTTCACGAAGGGTTTCATAGGAAGTCTATGTTTCTTCTTTGAATAAACCAATTCAAAACTGAGAAAGAATGTCCTGCACTCATTCATCTTACCCCCCAAAATTATGAAGAGGGGCTTTGATGAACCTTTAAAAAGCGAAAAATTGTGCAGGGATGGGAAGGTTCCCCTTCAGCAGCAGCTGCATCCCATGGGGCACGGTGTGAGGAGCACCCGGACAGTGGTTGTCATGTTGGATGCTACTTCTGCAGTCCCGCACCAGACCACACCCGAATCGATTGTCGGGCCAGTCGTCACCTTCAGGCAATATGTGCCGGAGAGAATGTTATTCTCGTAGATCACAGGCAGGGAATTACACCCATGCCACCGCATGTTGTACCCTTCGGCCACATCCAGTGCAAAGAATTGCGATTTTATCCAGAGGTAATAGGTGTTGCCGTCATCGGGACCCACGACGACCAGTGTCCCAAACCCCCTGCTCGATGACTGTGTTGCATCCGGAAAATAGGCAGGCACTGACGAGTACTGGTTGATTAAGGTATACTGGGTCACGCCGGAACAGGTTGTGCATGTTCCACTCCCGGAGATGATACTCTCCGAAATGCTTATCGGTGTCTGGGAAGTGCTCCTGATGAGGGACTGGATGAGCCTTGCCTGGTATGATGAATACAGGTTATTTTCCCTCATCGTGGAAATCTTCTCCAATACGCTGTCCTTACTGGCACTGCCATAACGGGCTGGAACCTTGGAATCCAGGGCAGCCGAAGAGACCGGCACTGCAACGAACAGCACGAGAAAGATTCCCGATATGATTGCGATTCTGGTCGTTTTCATTGTTTTTCATCTCCCGAATTCATGACAATTACAACTATTTCCTGATTATCATTGGCCCTTTTAGGATCAGGTTGAATATGTGTTGTCATTCCGGTTTTTAATAGGTTTCCTATCCTTGGGAGAACAGTATCGAAACACGGTTGAACAGGTTTCCTCCATCCAAAAAATTCCCCTGTCCTCCTTTTCAAACCTTGCCGACCATCTATCCCATAGACCCATCGTAACCTGCAATCCAAAGATTTCCCGATTTTTTTTTTCCAGAAGAGGTAGTTTTACTGAATTTTTGAAAGGTAAAAAAAAGGTATCAGCCGGAAGTGTAACTCACTTCCTTTGCCAGGGTAAAGAGCCCGCTCGCCGAGGTGACGTCACTGTATGTGACCGATGTTCCAACTGCCGTCGAATTCCCAAGACCTTCCTGCAGGTTGGCGCTCACATAAGCAGTAGCCGTACCAACTGCACCGGTGCTTGGGTCACCCACTGTCTGGTTAAGCCCTTCTATCTGGATGCCGTAATCAAGTCCGACGGGTGTACTGATGGCGTCTGCAGTTATCCGGGCACCGCTCTCGGATGTCACGGCAGCTTCACTGACAACCATGTTGGAACCGGCAATCACGAGGTCGTTTGTTGCTCCAAGCTCGGTTCCTTCACCGGTTCCCCACGGGCAGCAACCATCACCCGTTGTCTCACCCGTTGCAACCGCTTCCACAAGGATGCTTTCCGATGAGATCATCTTGCCGGTCGAATTTCCATCACCGCTCGAGTCGTAGGTTATCTGCCTCTGTGTCTCCAGGTTATCGCTGTTCTGGGTCTTTGGACCTGTGTCCAGGTTCATGTACTTATCATACATGACCGCTCCGTTGACTGCCAGTGTATCCTCGGTGTAACTGATCGTCGACTGGCCCTCTCCATTATCCTGGAGCGGGGGATTATCTGTTAGGTTGTCATTGCCCTGGACATACACAATCTCGGTATTCGCCCGGAGAGTGCCTATGGCAGACGCGGATGTCACTACCGTGATCTGGGAGGTCTCGTTGGCAGGTGGAAGGGTCCTTGCTCCTGATGCAATGCATCCCACCACTGCGATGAGGACAATTACCGCAGTAAGAAATATGCGTGTCTTTCCTTTCATGATGCCACCTTGATTCGCATCGGAATGCGTAATCAAGACATTGTTACCTACTGGAACTATTTATATTTTCTGGATAAAGAAGGGTTAAAAACTGAAATTAAGAGTTCTCCAATTTTGTAATGGCAAAAAACACGTCAGACGTGTGTTTTTGATAATTGATAAACCTGTCCCATGAACTGACCTGATTCCCGGCTTTCTGGTGCCGATAATAGTTCGAAGATAACCAATTCAAAGGGGTTTTCCGACTCCGAAAGTTATAAATAAAGAGTCACTCTATTGCCGAGTGTTAACATATAGCATGGTTGGAGAGAGATTGATGATGGAAGATTCCAGTCCCGGTCCTCCCCTTGAAACCCTTCTCAGGGATCTGACTGCAGCCGGGATAAACGTCCGCTGGAGAGCAGCAAGAATGATTTCCACCCGGGGTACCGATGCAGTGGACGCCCTGATCAGGTGTTTATACAGCAATGATGCAGGCTGCCGGCTTCTTGCCGCATGGGCCCTTGGAAATATCGGGGACAGGAAAGCAATTCCCTTCCTGGAGCGACTTGCCGAAGACGACGAACCCGATGTCCGCCTCGCCGGGGAATGTGCAATGGAAAAAATCATGCGGATGTCTTCTTTTTCAGTGTAATCACCATTTCAAGGGGAGCAATCAGAATATGTTCATACTCCTGTCACTATCTGCAAGTATACCATCGATAAAACATGAAAAAGTAACGCCCAGGTCGGAATTCGAATCCGAGTCGTCGGCGTGACAGGCCGACATGATAGGCCACTACACTACCTGGGCATACCGATACTGCGCAATGGTTGGGGATCCCGCCTCCCGGATTCGAACCGGGGACATCGCGGTAGCCGCGCAATTGCCGAATACCGGCAGATCATACTACAGCCGCGCACTCTACCAGTCTGAGTTAAGGCGGGATTTGCGCTCATACTATAGGGGTAATAAACCTATTAAACGTATCGATACAACGGGATTTCCCTGCAAATGGGACGTACATTTAAGTGGTCGGGACACCAAATTTAAAGTATGACCTCCAGAACCACTGATGTGGGGAATTGTCTTCTTTGTCGCTAGCGAAGGCCAAAGAAGAGTGACTGTTTTTGACACCACCCTCCGGGACGGGGAACAGACGCCCGGCATCTCGTTTACCTTTGAACAAAAGCTCGAGATAGCCCGCCAGCTGTCCTCTATCGGCGTCCATGCCATCGAAGCCGGTTTTCCGGCCTCGTCCCAGGGCGAGAAAGAGACCGTGAAGGCCATTGCCAACCTCGGCCTTGACTCAAAGATCTGCGGGCTCGCCCGGTCCCGGCGGGAGGATGTCGATGCATGTATCGATTGCGGAGTGGACATGGTTCACGTCTTCATCCCGACTTCCGAGGTGCAGCGGGTGCATACCATCAAAAAGAGCAGGGAGGAGGTGCTCGGGATAACCGGCGAGATCGTTTCCTACGTCCGGGATCACTGCGACCTGTGCATGTTCTCTGCAATGGACGCGACAAGAACGGAAAGAGATTACCTCGTCGAGGTATTCCGGACTGCTGCAGATGCAGGTGCGACTATCCTGAACGTCCCTGACACTGTCGGTGTCTCCACCCCGATGGCGATGAGAGACCTCATCCTCCACCTTGCCCGCGAGATTGACTGCCCGCTCGATGTGCACTGTCACAATGATTTCGGGCTTGCCGTCGCAAACACGATCACCGCTGTCGAAGCCGGGGCTTCCCAGGTGCAGGTGACGGTGAACGGTCTCGGTGAGCGGGCCGGAAACGCGGATCTCTCTGCGACAGTGATGGTCCTTGAATCTATCTTCGGAATCGGGACCGGGATCCGCAAGGAGAAACTCGTCGAGACATCCCGCCTCATATCCCGGTACTCGGGCATTGCAATCCCCCCCACGTATCCCATCGTCGGGGACAACGCGTTCTCGCACGAGAGCGGGATCCACTCCCACGGCGTAATCGCTTGCGCGGCAACGTTTGAGCCCGGCATCATGACACCGGAGATGGTAGGACACCGCCGGCGGCTCACGCTCGGCAAGCACGTCGGGAGACACGCGGTACGCCAGATGCTCGAGGAAGTGCATCTCCACCCGACCGATGGGCAGCTTGACCGCATCGTGGAGAAAATCAAGTTCATCTCGGTCAAGGGCAAGAGAGTCACCGATGCCGACCTCTACGAGATCGCGGAGAGCGAGATGGGCGTTGGCAACGGTGGACGGTTCATCGAGATGGACGAGTTCGCGGTGATGACAGGCAACCATGTCATCCCGACGGCCAGCATCAAGGCCCGGATCGGGGGGAAGGAGGCCGTCTACAGCGCGACGGGAACAGGCCCCGTCGATGCTGCATTAAAAGCCGTCCTCGGGATGCTTCCCGTCCGGGTGCACCTCAAGGACTTTCACGTGGAAGCGATCTCGGGCGGGTCTGACGCGATTGGGCACGTCACGATCGCTGTCGAGGACGAACACGGCCGTGTCTTCGACGCGAGTGCCTCCGGGGACGATATCGTGCTCGCTTCCACGGAAGCGATGATCAATGCCCTGAACCTGCTTCACCGGCTGGATTCGCCGACCGGAAAGGGGAATTGAAAAGAGTTCCCTTTTTCACAGGAGTCTTTTTCAGGCGGCACCGGGGGCGGGCTTGCCCTCGAGTGCCTGCTTGACCTGTGCCTGAAGCTGTTCGAATTTACCCTGGAGGAGGGTTTCCTGTTTCTCGAGTGACTTTATCCGGAGCTCGAGCGTCTCGATCTTTTCGTTGAGCTTGGCGAGGACCTCCTCCTTCTTCTTCTGCATGAGAACGGAACCGACGCTCATGAAGACGGCATTGTCATCGGGAACGTCCTTGAGTTCCTCTGTTGCGCGCCTTGCCTCGCGCACGGCGAGTTCGTACTGGCTCTTCTGCGCCCCGATGGTCTGCATCTGCTGCTGCATCTGCTGCAGCTGGGCGATCTGGTTCTGGATTTTGGGCGATAGGGTGTTCATGATCTCTCCTCTGTCTCCCGTGGGGCGAACGCCTGCATCTCGTCTGCCACGTTGACCAGGCGCAGCCACATGTTGAGGGATGCCCGAAGTGCCGGGATGTCCCTTGCCCGGACCTTCAGGACGAGTGTCCGGGGGTCTTCGAGGGTGCATTCCGCATGGGAGCGGGGGTTTAGTTCTTCAGATACCTCAGGGTCCAGGGCACAAAACAGCGTTTTTGCACGGGCATCTGTAAACCAAAAGATCGCTTCGTGCTCCATGGACGCCTGCCGAAAGCCCGGTCTTTCCACCGCTTCCGCGGAACCCGGCAGTCCGCATTCCTGCTCCTGCATTTGTACTGTATTTAGGTGGACGCGAGCACCTTAAAACCAGTTGCTCCTGCAGGGCCCTCTTCACGGGAGTGCATCGCCACCGGATAACGGCCCGGCAGTGATGCGCACCCTTCAGTCGGACAGGCAGCGTTATTTCCCCGGTAGAAAATAACGAGAATCCGTGTAAATTTATCAAAAAGGAGAAAGGACGATCGGAACAGGAATAGAGGAAGGGTGAGCCGTCAGCGCGCCTTCAGTTCCTTGATTGCTGCACCACGTTCCTTGAAGAGGATCCGGTGACCGCAGTACGGGCACCGGACGTTGACATCTATCTCGACCTTCTGCTTGCACCGGGCACACTTGTAGTTGGCAGCCATCAGGCTATCACTCCGTGATGTCGGTTGCCGTCCTGTCGATGGCACGGAGGGCGATGCGGAGTGCAGGTGTCTGCGGGGTGTAGGCACCGCCCGCGAACTTGAAACCGCATTTCCGGCAGGCCCAGATACCGGTGCCGACCCTTTTTACAGCCATGGTGTCGCACCGCGGGCAGCGGTGGGCTGCACGGGAGATCTTTTCCGTCTCGGTGACTCTCTTCCGGATGAACCTCCCGTACCTCGGTCCAAAACGCCCTGCGCTGCCCGTTACCCTTCCCTTTGCCTTCTGCTGTCCACTGCTCATGGTTCCTTCCCCTGTTTCTCTTCTGGTCTTTTATTATTCGCAGTATTTCCTGATATACTTAATCGAGGATCTTCACATCTCCCTGTCCCTTCGATATCCTGTTGACAAGCCCGTAAAAGTCACCCTGGATACCCGCGGGGATCCGGACGATGCATATCCATGAACCATCCTTCTGCCACTCGTCCCGCTCGATGGTTGCCGCAGACTGTATCTCTCCGAATGCCCGGGGGGCAAAATCCGCCGGTATCTTTACCGCTATCCGGAGCTCCTCGAACCTGATGGGCAGGATGGGACGAAGTGCCTTGACCGTCTCCTTCACGAGTTCGTCGAGGCTCTTGTAGAGGTCGATGTTGACACGCGCCTCCTCCATCGCCATCTCGATCCGCTGGGGGGGATGTGGCAGCCCTGTCTGGGGATTGATGGCGTTTCTTGCGATGAAGTGGATGACCTGCCGGCGCTTGTCCGCAATCATCTGCCGCCTCTGCTCGGCGGTGAGGTGGATCTCTCCCCTGCGGATGATCCGGGGGGCTATCTCGGAAAAATCCGTAGTCTGGAAAACCTTCTCGAGCGATTCTTCAGAGGCCCTCGTTCCGCGCGAGGCATTGGAAAAGACGTAAAGGGCTGCCACCATCTCCTCCAGGGGCACATCCTCTCCCTGCCTGAACCGGACGGCAAGGTCAGGATCGACGAGGATCTCGAACTTCTCGCCGTGACTTTCCAGCCTTGCACAGACTGCCTTCTCGAGGGGTATCATCCGGCCGTCCCCCCTACTTCTCGAACTTCTCGACGAACGCCTCGACTTCTTCCTTGCTCATCTTGCGGAACAGGGGGTTTTCCCGCTCGATAACACCGATTTCAACGGTATTAACGTCGAATTTTCCCTCGGTCGCGTCGTGGAGCGCCTTGATCCCAAGGAGGATGCACTCATTGATGCCCGTGTCATAATCGTATTCCTCCTCGAAGACCTTCATGACGGCATTTCTCCCTATCCCTATGCCCGTGGCCTTGTACTCGAGGAGGGTCCCGCTCGGGTCGGTCTCAAAGAGCCTGCACTCCCCATCGCTCACACCTGCAATGAGGAGGGCGGTGCCGTACGGCCTTGCGCCCCCGAACTGTGTATACGTCTGCATGTGGTCCCCGAGTTTCTTTGCAAGGGCCTCCACATCGATCTTCTCGTCGTACGTGATGCGGTTGATCTGGCACTCGATACGGGCCCTGTCGACAAGGGCCCGTGCGTCCCCGACGAGCCCCGAGGAAGCGACCCCGATATGTTCGTCTATCTTGAATATCTTCTCGATAGAGGAGGCCTCGAGGAGACGGGAGCTGACACGCTTGTCAACGATCAGCACGACCCCGTCGCGGCACTTGATCCCCACCGCGGTTGTCCCTCTCTTGACCGCTTCCCGGGCATATTCGACCTGATAAAGGCGGCCGTCCGGGCTGAATACGGTTATCGCCCGGTCATATCCCATCTGGTATGCTTGTGGTTGCATCGTTATTCCTCCAGATCCTCGGCTGTGAGAAACAATGGTTCCTGGCTTTTAAATCCTTTTTCAAATAAATCAACCTTTTCAAGCTGGTAACTGACACTTTCGTACGTTTTCCCCGCGAACCGGGCCTCTCCCGTCTCGAGGGCAGGGCAGAACCGGCCTTCCCGGATGATCCTCCGGAGGGCACGCAGGGTACCGGAGGTGCGGACGCTCCTGATGGCGACCTTCTGAGTCCCGACATGGTGGATCGCCGCCAGCCCCGCAAGGAGTTCGTCCTCCGTCGACCGTATACACCTGATTACAGCGTACCCGCGGCTTGCCGATATGACAGCAGGCTGGATCCGTGCCACCCCGGTATCACCAAAAAGCGCCATGACGGATTCTGAAAGGGCACCGTAGAGTGTGCGGCTGTCCGTCTCGAACCAAGGGGGTTCGACCCGCGCGAGCACGTATCGCCTGTTCTCCCGGAGTGTCGGAGGGAGAGGCTTCATTCCACCACCTCGACAGGGCGGCGGGGGAAGAGCAGCTGCCGGACGGTCCCTAGCGCTCTTGCTGCATCCTCTTCTTCCAGCCCAAACAACCTCCCCAGCACAGTCATCTCCCGCGGTGACCGCATCCCGAGCACGGATCGGGCACCGGACGAGAGCGTGAGGGGGAACCCGAACTTCCGGTGCAGACGGACAATGTCGGCATAACGCTGGAGGACACGCTGGCGGGAGGACCCCCTTTCGCAGATGAGGGACGAAAATTCGATGTCCACTGCAATGCCCCTCTCTGCTGCCATCCGGGAGAGGATGTGATCAAACGAGTTCTTGGGAGTCCACTGGATACCGCGGAGGATCATGATCTTGCCGGTGCGGAGGAGTGCCCTGTTTGCTGCGTATTCACCCGCATGGGCCACGGTAATTGCCCGGCCTTCCTGACCCGGCTCCGCGTGGGATACCTCTTTTGCCCCTGCCCCCGTCCGTCCCATGACCTTCATGCCAATAACTTCCACACCGCAGTATGTCCCGTTCGCGGGACAAGCCGCGACAATGCTGTCAAAACCGAGTTCGCGGGCCGAAAGGGCCATCCTGCGGAGGGAAGAGTCTCCCCCGGGGTAGGGAAAGACGCAGGCGTCAGTGCATTGCATGGAGAAGAAAAGATCTGGGCAGGGAAGGATTTTAGTTATTTGCCCAGGTTCCCGTGCGAGCGGATGCTCGGCCGGGTCTTTTCGGTCCCGCGCCCG
>JARYMB010000020.1 GCA_029907345.1 Methanolinea sp. | reverse complement strand
GTCAAAGCAGCTGTCGATGTACGGTGAACGTGCATGGTGGGCCGTTTTGCTTTTCCTCACCGTTACGAATACCCGGGGACGGATGGCCATTGCAACTCCGGGTTTTCCATAGACGACGGCATGTTCACCAAACAGAAAGACCTTGCCTGGCGCACTCCAGGTCGCCACCCTACATCACCGCGATGGCCGCATAACCGACCACTTCCGGATCACCGGTTACATCCCCACTGGTCGCATAACGGAGCAGCTTCCCTTCCCTCGCACCAAGACTCCTGCATGCAAGGCACATCGTTGCTATTGGTCCATACCCGCAGGCACTTACCCGTCTTTCTCTCAGCCGGCGGTAAAACCCTTCCACATCGAGTGTCAAAAGCGGCTCGATGGCATAGAGGTCATTTTCGATTGCCGTCGCCTTCGGGACATAATGGGAAAAATCGCTCGAGGCAACGATACGGATATCTGACCTTCCGGATTTCCTTATCCCTGCAACGATTTTTTCCGCCAGATCGGCAGCCGACGGCAGATCCTGGTCACCCATCAGGACAGGCACGATCCGTGCGCGGGGAAACCGGTACTTGATGAAGGGGATCTGGACTTCGAGGGAGTTTTCCTGGTACTGGTGTGAGACCTCGTCGACCTCGACCCCGAGCAGGGACCCAAGATGTGAATCGTTATCCACGAGACCGAGTGGTGTCTCCCAGGGAACGAGTGATACACATGTACAGAAACCCCTGTGGCTGGGGCCAATCACGATGAACGTGCCGGAGAAAGTGGAGGGGATTGCCCCGTACGCGACTGCAGAGACTTCTCCCGAGTAGGGATAGCCCGCATGGGGAGAGACTATCCCCCGTGCATCAAGACCCGAGTCCTTGTTCCTGAAGAACTTCTCCAGGAGCTGCTCGAGGTGATCGGGGTCCCTCGGGTAGAACATACCCGCGACCGCACACTTCCGGGTCATCATCGGATCTACCCTCTCGTATCCCACGTATATTAGATTTCGGTCTCGAAATCTTCAGGGGAGAGAGACGTCGAGATTCCCCTCAGCCGGAGCATCTCCTTCGTGAGCAGGTAATAGATCATCGAGAGTGCTTTTCTCCCCTTGTTGTTCGTGGGAATAACGAGATCAACAAGGCTGGTCATGTTGTTGGTATCGCAGAGAGCAACGATCGGGATCCCGCTCTGGACCGCCTCCCTGATGGCCTGGGCATCCCCGATCGGATCTGTGACAACGAGGACCGAGGGTTCAATGTAGCGGTCAAGGTTCTGGTTCGTGAGCATCCCTGGAATGAACCTGCCCGTCACTGCCATCCCGCCAATCGTTTCGGCAAACTTGCTGGCCGGGTACTGGCCGTACTGGCGGGACGTGACCACGAGAATGTGCCCAGGATCGAACTGGTTCAAAAATTTTGCCGCCGTCTTGATTCGTTCGTCTGTCTCCCGGATATCCAGGATGTAAAGGCCATCTCCCCTGACACGGTAGATGAACCTCATCATGTCCTTGCTCTTCTGCTGGGTGCCGATGTGGATGCCTGCTGCAAGGTACTCTTCCACGGGCACCAGGGGCTCTTTCAATTCAATTTCCATCTCTGTTTCTGGCATGCTATCAGTTCCTTTCTCTCTCATTGCGTTCTTTGTTGCTTACCTGGAGGACTTTGGCCATCCTCCCGTCCAGTACCATGCGCAGGTGAAGGCTGCGGTTGGCCGACATGCTCTCTACTTCCTCTTCACTGTGATAGGTATGACATTGTGCTGGAACTCTTCGAGGGCAATTTCAAGCGGATCTATCTTGTCCGTCTTGATGAGAAGCGGAGCCCCCATTGATATCTGGAGGGCTCTCGCCCCGATGATCCTTGCCCTCTCATACCGAGTATAAGTCTCCTTCATATACCCTCAGGAATGCTTTGATGTATGATGAATGGGGTCGCTGAGATTCGAACTCAGGTCACAGCGTCCCGAACGCCATAGGATGGTCCAGGCTACCCCACGACCCCTCACTGATACGGATTGAGATCATCAATTATCTCTTTGTGGGCAAGCAGCATCCTGCGACAGCAGTACCTCACCATGCCGAGGTCGTCGAGGATCTTTTTTGGATCCTCGCCAGCCTCCTTTCTGCGCTTGAATTCCTCGTACGCAGGTGAGATGACCTTCCCACAGGTGAAACATCGCACGGGTATCATGCCGGTATGATCTCCCATTTTATTTCAGTATCTCAACGATAAGACTTTTGGAACTTCTTCCTCGCACCCCTTCCGTGGGGCTTTTTCGGTTCTTTCTGCCGCGAATCGTTCACGAGCAGCGTCCTGTCATACGAGAGGAAGATATCCTTTATCTTTGGATCGTTGTGCCACTTCAGGAGTCCACGGGCAAGCGCCGTGCGGATGGCCTCGGCCTGGCCCATGATTCCGCCTCCCCGGACATCGATCGAGACATCGACGCCTTCCAGTGCAGCTGGTGCGAGGAGAACGGGCTCGCTGACCTTGAGACGGACCATCTCGTTGGGATAGAGGTCGAGGGGTACGGAGTTGATCCTGATTATCCCCTTCCCTGCCCTGACAGTGGCCCGTGCGATGGCAGTTTTGCGTTTTCCACTGGTATTGATCACTTTTCCCATTCCATCACCTTTCTTAGAACCTGGCCCCCAGGAATGTGCTCACGGCACCGACCGTCACGGTCTTCGGAGAGTTCAACCTGTTCATATGGGCTTCCTCAAGTGTCTCCATCGGGCTTCCGGCAAGGTCGGACGGGACCCCGACATAGACCTTGATCCTCTTGAATGCCTCCATTCCCGCAGGTCTCTTGTAGGGGAGCATGCCGCGAATGGTTCGCCTGACTATATGATCCGGCCTCCGGGGGAAGAACGGACCGCCTTCGCGTGACCCGCGGCTCCTTTTCTGCCCGTACTGGGAAAGCACCCGGGCCCTGCTCCCTGATATGATTGCCTTTTCCGCGTTGACAATGGCAATGCTCTCCCCGTTGAGGGCGCGTTTTGCCACGATGCTTGCCATTCTTCCCAGGAGAAGTCCATCACCATTAATGATTGTCGTCATCCCGCTCACCGCAGAATCCTGATTTTGCTGCCCCCGGGGTTGTCCCTGATCAGCTCTTCGATGGTCATGCACTGGCCGTTTGCCTCCCGAATCTTCGTTTCTGCAGACTGGGAAAAGTTCAACGCAGCAATCCTCACCGATGTCTCGAGCATGCCACTGCCCAGGACTTTCCCTGGGACGACTATGGTCTCCCCGTTGCCGGCATAACGGTTAATCTTGCTGAGATTGACCTCGGCATAGTTCCGGCCCGGCGCTTCCAGCCTGCTCGCGATATCGCGCCAGACCATTGCCTCGTTCTGTCGCGATGCATCCTTCAAGAGCGAGATGAGGTTCAGCAGGCGTGGATTGGTCTTTTTAATCGCTCTCTTCTTCATCTCCGGTCACTCCCGATAATTCACTCACTTGCGCACGCAACTCATCCGACTGGTCTTTTAAGTATTTCAGTGCCCCCGTGATGATGTCACCCACGGGGAGAGAGCCATCACTTTCCACGACGAAGATGAAACGTGACTTCTCCGACGTTATCGTGATCGCGGGCTCTTCACCGATTCCGGTGCTCATGCACGCCTTTTCGCAGAGGCGGCAAAGAGAGCAATCCTCGAGCCGGTTTTCGATCACCATTACCCTGCCGTTCCTGACCTCGAGGATGGAACGGGGACATTCATCCACGCACCGGCCACACCCGTCACAGCGGTCGCTGACCTCGATGACGGGGTAATTCTTGAACCCGCATGCGGTTGTCGGCTGCCACTTGGCATGCACCCTGCCACAGTTGAGAACTGCCCGTGCTTCGAGAACGACCTTCTGATCCTTCCCCAGTTTCACGATGGGGACTGTATCGATGGCCGGGACTGCGCGTGGATCCTGGGGGATGAGGTCACGCGAATAGACCATCCCCGGACCTTCCACAGAGAGCGTGAATGCAACCCCGCACCTGTCGCATCCCTCTCCTCCACAACTGCACTTGTCCTGAGGGACATAGAGTCCGGGCTCCGTTTTGATGGGAATGAGACCCAGCCTGTGTGCCAGCATCTCGTCGAAGAGGGCGCTGGTATTGTCGTAAATCCGCACGTCCTCGATCGCAAGGGTCGGAACTTCCCCTATCATCGCCCTGCGGAACGCATTTGCAAATGCCTGGGATGGTCCTGAAAGGCAGAACCTTGCCTGGGAATCGTCCATGCGCAGGATCTCTATCTGCATCAGACTCTCCTTCCTCTCCGGCCACCCTTGGGCCTGATGGAATCATGGGGGACAGGCGTTACATCCTCGATCCGCCCGATGCGCATCCCCGCCCGCGCAAGAGCCCTGATTGCAGCCTGGGCTCCCGGTCCCGGACTCCGCTGCTTTCCCCTGCCGGGTGCCCTGACTTTCACGTGGACACCGACGATGCCCTTCTCCATCGCTGCCTGGGCCACGTTCGTTGCCATCTGCATGGCTGCATAGGGAGAACTCTCGTTCCTGTCCTGCTTGACGACCATTCCACCGCTGCTCTTGCAGACCGTCTCGGCCCCGGAAAGGTCCGTAATGGTGATGATTGTATTGTTGAACGAGGCAAATATGTGGGCAATACCCCACTTCTCCTTCTCGCCTGCCATTGTGTTTACCTCCCGGCCCGGGCTATCCGGGCCCTTTCAGCATGGTCGGGATTTGCCACGGGTGACCGTGTATAGTACCCAATTTCGCTCTCCTCGGCCCTCGAGACGCGGTAACCCGGGATGCTGACGCGCTTGCCACCGATTGCGATGTGGCCATGGGTGATCATCTGCCTTGCCTGCTTGGGTGAACGGGCAAGGCCCTTGCGGTAGACGAGTGTCTGCAGGCGCCTTTCGAGCTGGTTCTGCACTTTCAGGGAAAGGACATCGTCGATACCTGCATCAGGGCCAAGCAGCCCCATGCGCTGCAGGTGTTCGATCAGGTCGCTCTTCTTTGCCTCAAAGAGGGACTGGTCCTTTCCGGTGGACATGAGCGCCAGGAGGTCACGTGCAGCCCGCCGGAACCGTCTCAGGTGGCTTGCCGCCTTCCATACCTCGCGCTTGTTACGCAGCCCGTACTCGATCATGAGCCTGTTCTCTTCTTCGATCCGGGACTTCTCAAACGGTCTCTTAGGCGTCTGGTACTGCTTGTGGTTTTTACCGGGATATCCCATGTATTATCACCTGCGTCTACTCCTTCTTTCTCTTGACGCCCACAGTTGCCCCTGTCCGTCCCGTGGACTTTGTCCTCTGGCCCCTTACTTTCTGGCCCGTCTCGTGGCGGATCCCCTTGTAACTGCGGATCTTGCGCATGAGGTTGATATCCTCCTCGAGCGTGGTGACCACTTCCGTACCGAAAAGGTGTCTGGGTTCTCCCGTGTAGATGTCTTTGGGACGGTTGACCATCCATGCGGGAACTTTTTTCTCGTACGTCTCCACGACTTCCCGCAGCTTGTCGACGTCTGCTTCGGAGAGTTTCCCCATCAGTTCGCGGGGGTTAACACCTGCCATCTGGGCTATGACGAGCGCGGTATGTCTTCCCACGCCCTTGATTCCTGTGAGCGCCGTCGTGACGGGTTTTGTCCCGTCCAGGTCGGTGTTGCTGATCCTGACGAAATACCGTATGTCTTCTTCCTGAGCCATTCAATCCCTCTTTCCTGTGAGAATCCCCCATTTTTCAGCGCTGAGGGAGGGATTTGAACCCTCGAGTCCCAAGGGGACACAGGTTTAGCAAACCTGCGCCATACCGGGCTTGGCTACCTCAACAGAGAATCTCGCATCGTTCAGACACTCGCAGCACCAGATGGTGCCACTCCATGAATGGTGCTAATTAATTGGCCTGCAGGTTATAAAAATCCTTTCTTCCCCCTCTTCGGGATATCACACCATCTCTTTTAAAAAGACCTGCCTGTTCATCCCGGTTAATCGCGACAGGGTACCTGTTCCAATGCGGGGCATTGCAATCCTCATCTCCGACGTGTACATGGTGGCCTGAAAGAGTAGCGCCAGGATTGATCTCCCTCCATCTTCTCAGACCGGGACTAACCCGGAAATGAAATGGTGTGATTTAGTCAATGCCCTGGCGCAGGACCTTTTCCCTTTTCGCCGGGGCAGGGGCAACGCGGCGGACATCGTCTGCGATGAGAGCGGAGACAACGAGCGGGAGGGCAATCGTTGCATCGACATGAACCTGAACATGCCTGGTACGGGCTGACTCCTTGCCCCAGCTGATGGCTTCCTCGAACGTGCACCCCGACAGTCCGCCGAAGTGGGGGGAATCCGTCGTGTACTGTATCGCGTAGTCGTGTCCGCCGAGATCCTTCGCATGGATGGAGCCAATCACCTGAGTCTGCTGGATGAAATTCTTGGGTACGCCACCACCCACGTAGATGACTCCCGTCTTCTTCACTTCCTCCACGAGGGACGTGACCTCGTCCGTATCCGCGACCTGGTCGATATCTATCCGGACACCCCTCCGGCGCGCAATGAGAGCACCGATTCCGATGGACGAGTCGCAGAGTGCGGGGACGAACACTGGGATGTCCTCCTGCACACAGGTCGAAAGAAACGACTCCCCGTCCGGAACAGCCTTAATCAGCCATTTACCAAAGAGTCTCAGGAATTCCCGCGAAGACCCGCGGAAAGGCGCTATTTTTTCAGCGAAATTTGCAATTCCCCGGTCAACCCACCTGAAATCCTCCTCGTATGCAAAAATATCATAAATACGGTCGATACCCTTCTCGTAGAGTTCACTGTCACTGACGTGGTGATGTCCCAGGTAATGGCAGACACCCAGGTGCTCGCACACATCATGGAATATATTTGCCCCTGTCGAGACGACAACGTCAATGTAGTGCCGGCGGGCAAGCTCGATGAGGACTTTCTGCATACCTGCCGGCAACATTGCACCCGAGAGGCCGAAGAAGATAGTGCACTCCGGGTCTGAAACCATCTCCTTCCATACCTCGACGGATTCTCCCAGTTTCCTCCCCTGGAACCCGCAGCGTGCCATCCTCCGCAGCAACACTGCCACATTTTCCGATGGCACGACAGGTTCCGTGGTTCTCATCTTCTCTCTCTTCTCCATTTCCAGGGCACAACCAAGGACTGCCTCTGCCCCTCCGACTTTTCCAAGAAGATCGTCGTTCTTCTTTGCCATTGATCAGTAGTGGTCGGGCAATCGATAAGTAACATGCGCACAATTCCGCCGGGAAGGAGAGTAATCAGCACGTGGTGCATAAAAATTTCTGCAAATCCGCAGGTTCCATTCGAATGAACCAAACACCCGCCGGTCAGACGGGATAGTAACGTCCTCACGAGAGGAGCGAAAAAAAGTACACCGGAAAGAAGAGAAATGAGGTGGAGAGAGGCCGGTTTTATGGTCAGAGAGCCCGGATGAGTGATGACCTTGTGACCATCCCGACAATCCTGTCCCCATTTACAACCGGTATGGAGCTGATACCCCGCGAGAGCATGAGGTCTGCCGCCTCGTCGATTGTTGCATTCATGCCGAGAGTTATGACAGGGGTTGTCATGATATCCTTGACAAGGAGATTGCGGATGCGGTGGTCCTGGTGCCTGTCCTCGACGATCTCCCGGAACTTCCGCATCGCGACTGCCACATCCGTCTCGGTCACAATTCCTATCAGGCGGCCGTTTTCCGTCACAAGACACCTGTGAAGGTTGTCATCGATCATTCTCCTGCGCCAGTGCACGACCCTTTCGTCCTGGTCGATGGTGCATGCCGGCTCCAGGACATCCTCGAGCTTCCCCTGGGGGCGCATGACACGCAGGATGTCGCTGGCAGTAACCTGCCCGACCAGTCTGTGATCCTCGTCATAGACCACGACGAGCTTGTATGTCTGGAGGAGCGGGATGACCACGTCGAGGTCCTGGTCCGGATAAACCGTGGTGAAGTCCTCCTCGACGGTGCTCGCCACGTGGATCGAGGTCGGGGAGATGGACGAGTTCCTCTTTGTGCCGAGTTTTTCCGCAACGCTCTGGCGGGACACGGTGCCGACCACCGAGTCGTGGTTGACAACGATGAGGGGGTCAACCCCCTCGTCAAGCATCCTGTCCAAGGCCTCGGTGATGAGCGCGGATTTCGATATCGTCACCGGCCGGGACATGATATCCTTTATAAGTATCTCTTCAGTCATTTGGCCACTTCCCGAATTATATCATCTCTTTTTAGTATTCCCCTGATTTCATCGTCTTCCACGACAACGAGGCTGTTAATGCGGTGCGACTGCATCATCTGGACCGCCTCCTTGAGTGTTGCACTCCCGGCAATGGTTATCACAGGCCGGGACATGAGGTCTTCTGCAATTGCAGCAGCCTCCATGACATACCGGAACTGTTTCCTTCCACCGGACTCGCCGCGGCGGAGCATCACCACGTCCTTTATGGGAATATCCCGCTTTTCATCCTCGTAAAGGAAGAATGCAAGGTTGCTCTCGGTGATGATCCCGGCCAGTGTGCCATCATTATTGACCACGATGACCTTATCATTCCTCTCCTTCATCAGGTCGATGACGTGGTCAAGAGAGTGGTACCGGCTGACTGTGATCGCATCTTCCATAACGTCCGCCACGGTCAGGCTGAGTTTCCTTACTGCCTCCGACCTCATCAGGTCCGACTTGGTCACGATCCCCGCGACGCCACTCCCGTTAACAACGGGAAGACCACTGATATCGTGCTCGATCATGAGACCGGCGGCCTTCCGGGTCGGGGTTTCCGGAGATATCGTGAAAGGATCCCGCGTCATGAGCAGGCTGACCGGTATATTATCAATCGGCCGCCGCCTCCACACCGGTTCGCTCTGCCGCAGGCGGTACCCGATATCCTTCTTTGTCAGGATTCCCTCGAGATTTCCCTCCCCGATGACAGGGAGGCGGGAGATCCTGTGTTTGAGCATGATCTTCCGCGCATGGGCGACATTCTCACCCGGGCTGACAACGTAGACGGGTGAGCTCATGATGTCCTTTGCCTGCATGGTGGCTCACGCTCCTGAAAAAGCCCTGACAAGGTCGAACTCGGTCACGAGGCCGATGAGTCTTGCCCCCTCGATGACGGGAAGGGCCCCGACACCCCGCTTCACCATCTCGGCAGCGGCCTCATTCGCACCTTTTTCTGGAGATATGGTGTAGAGCTTTCCAGATACGAGTGTCCTGATTGGGAGGGCCATCACTTCGGCGATGTCTCCGCTCTCCATCTGGTCAAAAATCTTCCTGCTCCCGAGATATTTCACGATATCCGTGGTCGTCACGATGCCATAGAGCACATCACCGGATACCACGGGCAGTCTCCGGAACCTGTGGCGGGTCATCTCGCGTGTCACCCGGCCGATGGGGCAGTCAGGCTCAGTCACGCGGAGTGACGTGCTCATGATGTCTTCGACAGTTGACGAGACACGCTCTCCCGCGAGCACTGTCATGACATCCCTTTCTGTGACGATCCCTGCCAGTGCCGATGCATCGTCGACGATAGGGATGCCTCCTGTCATCTTCTCCTTTATAATTCCGATGGCGTCATCCAGGGATGCCGAATCCGGCAGGGTCGTCACATTCGTCGTCATGATGGTTCGGATGCTCTCGTTGACTGCAGCGATCAGGTTCCCCTTATGCTTGACCTGGACGAGGTTGAACTTGTCACCACCGCCAAGGAAATTGATGATGTCTCCGGATGTTACGATTCCGCGAAGCTTTTTTGATCCGGCATCAACAACAGGAAGCCTGCGGAACCCGCATTCTGTCATTGTGCTGACTGCCCCAAGGATCGTCATCGTCTGAGGGACAGAAACAACATCCCTCGTGGCAATCGCCATTATCTCGCCCTTTTGTTCCACGATCCTGGACTTGAACTCAACCGGGCCCCGGTCAAGTTTCCCAGGCATTTTCAGGAGCTTGTCCCCCTGCTTGTAGGACTTATCACCGTGGTGTGCCATGCCAAAACCCTTTTCACACATACGTAACCCGAAGAAAAATCACGGGTTTTTTCATGCTTCCTGCGGGACTGCTTTCAGGACATCATGCCGGTCCAGTATACCTGCAAGACGGTCTCCCTCAAGTACGGGGAGGCGGCTGATGTCATGCTTCACCATGATCCCTGCAGCCTGCTGCAGTTCATCTCCGGGAGATACCGTGATCACGGGTGTTGTCATCACGTTCTCTACCTTCGTCTTAGCCGAACCTTCCCGCGCGGGTCGCCACCTGCCATCCCGGAGGAGGTCGCTGCGTGAAATTATCCCTACCAGGCGCCTCTTCTTCATGACGGGAATCGCGGAATATCCACTCTCTACGATAAGGTTGTATATTTTCTGTACAGTGTCTTCTGCATCGCACGCGGTGACCTCCCTGGACATGTAATCCGCCACTTTGCCCCCAAGAGAATGTCGTGATGCAATGACAGGGAAGATGTCCGGCAGTCGTACACCCCCGATGATCCTCTCGTGCTCATCGACAACCGGGACACTGTCAGTACCGTTCATCCGGATGAGTTGCACAACCTTTTCGACTGAGTCATCCGGACTGGCAGGTGTGGTCTCTCTCACGAAGCCCTCAATAGTAACATCAGACCTGGTTGCGGGAACGCGGAGCACCCCGGTAATATCGACGTAACCCAGGAGCCTGCCCTTCCCATCATGAACATAAGCCTCCCGGATGAAAGAATCGCGAAGCACGGACCGTACCTTCGTGACCTTCTCATCGTGCCTGAAATACGGGACCTCCACCATGAAATCGCGGGCTTTCTTCATTGTAACAGTTCCTCCTCACGGCATGAGGGACACAACAGGTTGTTGTCGATCCTCCGGAGGTCATCCGACATCTGGCCGCACCGGCTGCACAGGCCTACCTCGACCTCCTCGAGACGGTTGATTTCAACGAGGTCTGCCATCAACTCGTTGATCTCCGTCGATACCGTGAGAATATCGCGAACTGTGACAATCCCAATAACCCTGTTCTCGTCGTCAACCACGGGGAGTCGCCGGACCCGGTGCTTGATCATCATGTGTGCCGCATCACCGACAGACTTGTCGGCGTTTATGGTAATGAGTGGGGTGCTCATAATGTCATGAGCAAGGACTGACCCCGGTTTAATGTCCTTGGCCACGACCTTGCAGTTGATGTCCTCCTCGGTGACAATACCGATAGGGAGATTGTTTGGACCAAGGACTATGCAGCTTCCCACCTCGTCCCGGCACATGAGCATGGCCGCACGGGCAACTGTGCCCTCGTATCCGATAGTGGTGGGGTTGCGCCGCATGACCTCGCGTACGGGCACACGGGTGTTGAAGTGGATCTTCCCGGATGATTTGCTCATTCGATCACCTCCATGGTGCTGACTGGTATAGGGTTTGTTGCAGTTACCATTACTGCAAGTGAAATCTAAATACCTTTCTCCCCTTCCCATCAAATGTGATATCCCGAATTAATTTTACATAGATCAACCTTTCGCATACATCCACCTCTGGGCATATCCCAGGATCCGTTCAGGGGGCAGTCGGTACCAGAAAGCATGAGCAGGTTCATCGTAATCGAGACTGCAATGTGGCTTGATCTCATTGTGCCAGTGTACGACTCTTTCAACAGAACCAAATCGTGGAGTTCTCCGTTCTACCTCGCCAAAGAATCTCTCAATCTTGCCATTAGTTTGAGGATGATTTACCCGCGCTCTGATATGTCGAATTCCGTGATATTCAAGGAACTTTCGGAAAGTGTGGTCAGCAGTCTCCGGATTTCGTGATGAAACGAATTGTGAACCGTTGTCGGTGAGGATTTCCCGGGGTACCCCATACTCCTGGAATCCTTTTTCGAGAACCTGGATAGTATGTTCAGTTGTAGGTCGATCGAATACCCCATAACAGGTAATCAATCGGGATGAATCGTCCATAAACGCGATAAGCCACCTATCCTGGCCGTCGAGTAAAATCATCTTCCAGTCTCCCTGCCAAAGTGACATGGAGTGATTACGTTCATATCGGACCCATTTCCTCTGTGTGCGTTTCTTCATACAGGGCTCCACTCTATCATAGT
Source organism: Methanolinea sp. (assembly GCA_029907345.1). Taxonomy (GTDB): domain Archaea; phylum Halobacteriota; class Methanomicrobia; order Methanomicrobiales; family Methanospirillaceae; genus Methanolinea_A. The sequence goes on along the minus strand of JARYMB010000020.1, from coordinate 14,519 downwards.
GCAGAAGAATCCGATAGATAGTATTGTGGGGGATGTGGACTCCTGTTTCTTCCTCGATCTTCTTCTCAAGGAGCGTGGGTCCAAGAGAATAGGTCTCATGCGCAGTGAGGACGAGTGTCTCTGTTTCATATGGGATTGGTTTTGGTTTTCTCCCTGGCTGTCGTGGGTAGGGGTAAAACCTGTTCTTTTTGTAAAAGGAAATGATTTGATAGATCCTTTGTCGAGTGACCTGGTGATACTCTGCAATTTCCCGAACCGGTCTTCGCCGCTTCCACTGATTTATGATTCCTCTGATATCCTGGTTGGATAATTTGCTCACATCAAAATATAAACGTGGTGTCAAATGATTTCGGGATACTACACCCCTTCCCATCAAAAACGGTATAATAAACCTAATAACCACCTTCCCCAATAGGAATAGGTGAACAGGCACGCGGCCAGAGGTATCATTCTCCAAATCCCGCGGGCCGGAGTCTGAGGTGCACCATGAATATACTGGTCCAGACCAAGAAACGCATATCGAGATTTCTTTCGGCATTTTTCAGGAAAAAAAGGGCGAGGATAGGTATTTACGGTCCTCCAAATGCTGGCAAGACCACACTTGCCAACCGTATCGCAAAGGACTGGACGGGCGAGGACGTGGGACTGGTAAGCGAGATACCGCATGAAACCCGCAGGGCTGCACGGAAGGCGGACATCAGCATCATGGGGTCAAACGGCAGCAATATCACCATCGACATCGTGGATACGCCTGGTGTCACTACCAAGATAGACTACCGGGACTTCCTCGAGTATGGAATGGACAAAGAGACTGCCGTGACCAGGGCAAGAGAGGCAACAGAGGGGGTCGCGGAAGCCATGCACTGGCTTCGGGAAGACATCGACGGGGTCATCTACATGCTCGATGCAACAGAAGACCCTTTCATGCAGGTCAATATCATGATGATAGGGATTATCGAGAGCAGGAAACTGCCGGTCATCATCGTGGCAAACAAGATAGATCTCCCCGATGCCGTGCCGCAGCGTATCAGGAGCGCTTTTCCCCAGCATCCCGTTGTCCCTGTATCGTGCACCGAGGGGAAGAATATTGAGGACCTGTATGAAAAGATGGTGGAGTACTTCGGGTAGATGAGGTGCATGATGCAGGGAGTACAGATAGACCTGATATCTTCAGAAAAACTTGAAAAGCTGACATCGATGGAGAAGATCCACCTCATCCTCGACCATGTCCGTCAGGGCACCATCATCATCCTCGAAAAGGGCCTCTCCCCCGATGAACAGAGTACCTTGATCGAAATGACAATGCGGGAGATCCTCCCCGACGGGTTCAACGGTATCGAGATCGAGACTTACCCTTCAAGAGAGCAGAGCCCGGGATTTCTCCAGAAACTCCTTGGAAAAGCAACCCCTGAATCACGGCTGACGGTTATTGGTCCGGCAAACCAGCTCCGGCTCATCCGGAAAGAAAAAGATATTCTCAGTGCCTGGGTCTCGACCAGGTGATCCCATGCCTCACAAGTGTGTCCGTTGCGGGAAAGAATACCGGACAAACGAGTGCGAAATCCTGAAAGGTTGCCGGGAATGCGGGGGGAAAAAATTCGTTTTTATTCCGCAGGTCGAAAGAGAGCCTGATAAGGAGCATGTCACTCCTGTCACCCCTGTGGCATCGTCAGAAGCACAGGATAAAGAAAAAGAGCCTGATAATACTCCTGATGTCCCACTCCTTGGAAATGACCGGCTCGAGAGTATCAGGATCGTATCACCGGGGACCTACGAGCTGAATATCGAAAAGCTTGCAACTTCGGACGAACGAGTAGTGGGCATCGGGAAAGGGGAGGGAAGTTACCTCGTTGACCTCCTCTCGATGGTCCGCCCAAGGCGAAAAAAGACAAAAAAGTAGTTATTCCCTTTTTCAATTGATATTGTCCACGCTGTATCCCTTGCTGACGAGGAGTTCCTTGACCCTTTCCTTGTGGTTCCCCTGGAGCTCGATGGATGTCCCCTTGACCGTCCCTCCGCAGGCAAGTCTCCCCTTCATGTACTTGGAAAGGTCTTCAAGGTCGATATCGGTCGGATTCAACCCTTCTATGACCGTTACTTCCTTTCCATACCGTCTCCGGTCTACTTTCACACTGATTCTTTGCTGTTCCTTTGCGACTTCCTCGCAGATACAGAGTTCTTTAGGCAGTCCGCACGTCGGACATATCCCACCATTCATTACAAGTACCTTTCAGTTCTCTTTATATATTTGTTGGCATGGGTAAAAACCCTCCATTGGTATGATAACATTGCCATCGAAGGATGATATGGCTGTCTCATGCAACGAGGGTGTCCACCCTGCATGAGTCACAACCCCGTGAGATCACCTGGTCTTTCCTGCTCCGGTAACGGTAAACGGTGATACCCTTGCACCCGAGTTCCCGCGCATAAAGGAATATCCCGGAGATGTCGCCGGGTGATGCCTCCATGGGGAGGTTTACGGTCTTTGAAACTGCATTATCGACGTATTTCTGGAACGTGGCCTGCATCCTGACGTGGAACCGGGGGTCGATCTCCCCGGCGTTCCTGAACAGTTCCCTGATATCGCGGGAAACGGGCAGATCCTGGACCGATCCTTTCCTTTCAGCTTCCAAAAGAAGTTCTTTTCCATCAGGGAGACCAAGGAAGTGCTTTTTGAGTTCAGGGTGGACGATTGCAAAACGCTTCCCGTCGATAACCCTCTCGCTGGCACAGGCAAAGAGAGGCTCGATTCCGCTGCTCGTGCAGGCGATGATGTGGAGGGACCCGGTCGGTGCGATTGTGGTCACCGTGGCGTTGCGCATCGGCCCGGAATAGATACTCCTGTCTATTGCCGGGAACGACCCCTTCTCCTCACCGAGGGTGCGGGATGCAGCATGGGACTCCTCCTGGATGAACCGCATCAGATTCTCCCCAATGGTAAGGGCCTCTTTTGACTGGTAGGAGACTCCCAGCCGGATGAGCATGTCTGCAAATCCCATCACTCCAAGTCCAATCTTCCGTGTCTGAAGGGTTCGGTCCTGTATAATGGGAAGGGGAAACCGATTGACATCGATGACAGCATCGAGGAATTCAACGGCAAGCCAGACACACTCCCGGAGGGAATCCCAATCAATATCCCCTTTCTTCAGGAAGCGGGACAGGTTGAGGCTCCCCAGGTTACAGCTCTCCCACGGGAGGAGTGGCTGCTCACCGCAGGGGTTCGTGGCCTCGATCTTTCCCAGCGCCGGGACAGGATTCTTCTCGTTGATGCGGTCGAGAAAAAGCACGCCGGGGTCACCGCAGCTCCAGGCTGCCGTCGACAGGGCATCGAACAAGTCCCGCGGTTCTATCTCTCTCCACACCTCTCCATCCCGCGGATTCACGAGCGGGTAAGTGCGACCCTGCTCCAGACACGAAAAGAACTCCGCGTCAAAACCCACAGAGAGGTTGAAATTCTGGAGTCCTCCGGTTTCCTTCGAATGAATGAATTCCATGATATCAGGGTGGTGACTCGAAAGAACCCCCATGTTCGCGCCTCTTCTCTTCCCACCCTGGCGGAGTGCATTGGTGGCCTCGTCAAAAACCCTGATAAAAGAGATAGGACCACTCGCAATCCCTGCACTGCCCCCGACCATGTCCCCTTTCGGGCGTACCCGTGAAAAGGAAAAACCTGTTCCTCCTCCGCTCTTGTGAATAAGGGCCATGTACCGGAGAACCGAGAAGATCTGCTCTATCGAGTCCTCGACCGGCAGGACGAAACATGCCGAGAGCTGGCCGCACTGCGTCCCCGCATTCATGAGCGTCGGGGAATTCGGGAGGAACTTTAATTCAGACATGGTCCCCGCGAAAAGATCGGCTTTACCCGTCCCGACTGCCCTTGCAACCCTCCGGAACAGGTCTTTTGGTGTTTCACCGGGTAAGAGGTACCGGCTTGCCAGGAGAGCCTCCGCGGGTTTACACAGCTCCATCAAGGAGACTGAGTGATTGCACTTTATTTAAAATCATGTAAATGTATGATCACATGTCCCTGATGGTTCTCGGGACTTCGTCCCATGCAGGCAAGAGCACGGTTGTTGCTGCCATCTGCCGTGTCCTGAGCAACCGCAATATCAGCGTCGCACCTTTCAAGTCCCAGAACATGAGCCTCAATTCCTATGTCACACGGGACGGATCCGAGATAGGTATCGCCCAGGCAATCCAGGCCCGGGCTGCCCGGCTGGAACCCATGGCAGAGATGAACCCCATCCTGCTCAAACCCAAAGGGGACTCGGTCTCGCAGGTGATTCTCTTGGGAAAACCATACAAAGACGTTCCTGCACGGGAATACTACAGGGAGACAGACTTCCTTCTCTCCAAGGCACTCCTTGCAGCCCGAACACTCGAGGAGAGGTTTGGTCACATTGTCGTCGAGGGGGCGGGGGGTGCCGCGGAAGTCAACCTCTATTCCCGTGACATCGCAAACATTCTCCTCGCACGGGCCCTCCGGTACCCGATCATCCTTGTTGCAGATATCGAGAGAGGCGGTGTCTTTGCGCAGGTCTATGGAACGTTCTCTCTTCTTCCCCCCGATATCGCCCCCCTGGTCCGCGGCATCATCATCAACAAGTTCCGGGGTGACCCAGGGATTTTTACATCCGGAAAAGAGATCATCGAGGACCTGACGGGAGTCCCGGTCATCGGGATCCTCCCTTACATGGAGATTGGTCTGCCCAGTGAGGACTCGCTCTCAATCGGAGACAAGAGGTCGCGCTCCTTTCCCGTACGGGTCGGAATCATCAGGCTTCCCCATATCTCCAACTTTACCGATTTCGAGGCTCTCGAAAAGTGCGTTGCAGTGGACTATGTTCCCCTGGGTTCTTCCCTGTCCGGATACGACTGCATCATCATCCCGGGTACAAAGAACACCGTGAACGATCTCCTGGATCTGTGGCAGTCCGGCACGGCAGAGGAGATCCGAAAAACTGCCATGGAGGGAAAGCCGGTTATAGGAATTTGCGGAGGGTTTCAGATGCTCGGCAGGGAGATAATCGACTCAGGGGTGGAGTCGCGCGCCGGGGTTTTCCCGGGACTCGGTCTCCTCGGTGTCGTAACACGTTTTGACCGGTACATGAAGAAAACAAAACAGGTTACCCTCCGGGCACGGCCCGTTGGTCCCATCCTGGGAACTATGGGAGAGGTATCAGGGTACGAGATCCACATGGGGGTTACCACCAACGAGGGGGAGGAAGAGGCCTTCGAGGGGGAGGGGGCTGCCAGCAGTTCGGGTCTTGTCTTTGGGACCTACCTGCACGGGCTCTTTTCAAATCCCCCTGCCGTGGATGCACTCTGCAGATACCTATACGAGAAAAAGGGACTGTCCTACACAGACTGGAAAGATACATCCGACCCCTACGATAATTTGGCAGACGCTTTTCTGCAGCACGTCAGCATGGACATCATTTATTCTTTTTTCCGGTGACTTACCGGAGAACCGGTGCTGGGATGATTTTACCAGAAGTAACCGATGGCGATGGTATTTCAGGGAGGAGATCCAAATTTTCATCCAGAGTAAAAAGGGGACAGTATCATGCCTATCAGGCTCTCGATCACGATTGACTCCGAGATAATCGACCAGGTGGACAAGTTTGCCAAGGAACAGGGATTCGACCGGAACCGGGCAATACTGGAGTGCATCAGTGCCGGAATACAGAGACTGAGCGCAGGGGAACAGCTAAACACATCTCAAATCACCCGCCTCGAGGATTATAAGGAGATCAGGGCAACCCTCAACGATATCAAGGCAACACTGGGAAACCTCATCGAAGAGATCCGGGTCATGCACCACACAATCGAGGCAGAGTGGTTAAAAGAGAACAGGGCGGTTCCCTACCAGAGCAGGAAATGGTACGAGTTCTGGAAGACATAAAAAAAGGGAATCGTCTCCCATCCGCTCTTATTACCCCAGAATATTCATCATGCTGCGGTAACCCTCCCCCTTGAGGTCCCCGCATTTTACCGCTTCCACAAGGGCAAGATCCACTTCTTCCGCGTCCCTGTGGCGCAGGCAGTACACCAGTGCCGGAGATTTCTTGTACTGGCCCCTGATCCTGAAATAACGTGAATGTACACAGAAACGGCAATGTTCTACCGGTTCTTTCCGCCCGGGAAGGCAGTCGACCTTTCCAGACCTGACCTCGAGCACCCTGTATTTCTCATCGCTCATGCCTGCACCCCCTCCCTGATTTTCCATGGGTACACCCTCACGTGGGAAAAAATACAGAGGGCGCCCGGATATGGGTGCCACAGCCAGGCACACCGGTTGGCCTTATTCATACTTTCAGCCTGACACTCCCGGCAAATAATTCCCGTAGCACTGCTTCGAGGTCATGGATCCTCTCCGGGATCTCCTTTTCCATCATCCTTATACCTTCCCTGGTATTCACGATCTCGGTTCCTATCTTCTCCCTGTCATTGACGATCTCTTTGATAAACTTCTCCACCTGCCCGGCTCTTTTTACTGCCGGGTGGGAACGGATGAACTCCTCTATTTTCCGAAGGTCACTTTCCGCCTCTTTCCGCCTGTTTACAAGCGATGCGAGGGCAGGGCATATCCTGTCAGGATTGGAAAAAAAGTTGATCTCTTCCTGGTTCTTGAGATGGATGTCCCCCGCATTGACCATAGATATGACAAGGGGCAGTACATTCTTGACTCTTTCAACCAGACCCTCGTCAATTTTCCCTCCTTCCAGGGAGAGAAGGTCGATAACCCTCTTTATCTCCTTCTCTCCACCACTCCTCTTCTGGAGTATCTTTTCTGCCTTTGCAAAGACATGGATGAGGGGTGATGTCGTGCCATGGATCTCCCTCCCGATCTCTGCCACCCTTTCGGAGAATAACCCCTTATCTCTTACCGCATCCTGCAATGCCCCGTCCATCCCTGCGCGGCGGTCACACTCCTCCTTTTCCCTCGCCAGTTCATCCTGTTTCGTCGCCAGGTCTCTTTCCCGGGCCTCAAGAATGGAAAGCTTCTCCCTTGCCTCCGCAAGCGCCGCCTGTTTCTCCCGGATAGAGAGAAAAGATTCGCGCGCCCGGGAATATGACCGGCTGCGCCTCTTGTCTTCGGCAATCAGGGGTGTCATCGCGTTAACCTGGTGACCCAGCTCATCGATGAGGACCTTAACCTCCTTCATCTGATCGGGAAATACCGTTCCCAGGTACCGGCCGGGACCCGCAAGGGCCTTGACGCAGCCCTTGAGCGACTCTGTCGCCACCTGGTAAAATGCGGCGGGGTCAGGGGGGGCCTGCCGGGAAAGGGATGTCGTTATTGCTTTTTCGAACTGTGGGATGGAATTGCGCGTGATTTTCTCGATTTTGGGGTGGTATACGGAATCACGCTCGCTTCTGCCAAGGGCGGTCACGCGAATGAGGAGGGTGGAACTCACCTCGGTGAACTTTTCCCGGGGTTGGTCCATCCTCTTCTGGAGCTCCTCTCTCCAGGAACGCTCTTCTTCCCCTATGATGGCAGGGATCTCGTCAAGGGATATTTCCCTGGGCGGGATATTTTTCCCTGGTGCCAACAGGTCTCTGACCTTTTTGAACATGGATACCCCTCACAGGCACCGGCCATCGCCATCATCCCTGGCTATCTGCCGGATCCTCGCGACACCGTCTATTTCACGAATTACGTCGGCAACTACCTGCGGGACAAGGCTTTCCCACTCCTCCCCTGCGATAATCCGCCTCCTTATCTCCGTCCCGCTATGGGAGGCCCTCTCGTACATGGACGGGGACTCGACTGCGATTCCCTCTTCCTCGAAGAGGCGGACCACGAGGGGATTGCTCGAGAAGACAATATCGAAGCGGGGTGCCATCGATCGCACGTGTGCGACCCAGAGGGCGTTCCTGTGGAGATCTTCGATAGGAATCACGTAGACCGGGTTTCCGATGGTACCAAGAGCCCTTGTTATCATCAGCAGCCTCTCCCCCGCGGTGAACGGGTTGGACGGTTCGTGCGAGAGCTGGGCACTCCCGATCCCGATGATGATCTCGTCGACCCTGCGGGCAATTTTCTCGAGGATGTGCTGGTGGCCATTGTGGTATGGCTGAAACCTTCCGATATACAGTCCCCTGATCATGTGTCCCCCACCATGTTTGCAATCCGGGCCGCAAACGCTCCTGCGACAACCCCGGCATCGATGTTCACTACCGCGATCACCGCGCAGGACTGGAGCATGCTCGCTAGGGCTGCCTGGCCACCTCCCATGTACCCATACCCCGTGCTCACCGGAACACCAATGACAGGTCGATCGACGAGACCTGCAACGATGGCGGGGAGCGTCCCCTCCCTCCCTGCCGCGACAACGAAGACATGGGCATCCAGGCATTTCCTGAGTGCGGGAAAGAGGCGGTGAATGCCGGCGACGCCAACATCATAGGCCGTCCTTACAGTGCACCCCATCTCCTCTGCAATGACCCGTGCCTCCTCTGCGACCCGCAAATCTGATGTACCTGCGCTGATGACCGCAACAATCCCTTTTCCCGGCACAACGGGAGATCCCTCTGACAGTACGCCCATTGCAGCCTTCTCGTGCCATGTGAACAATGCCCCGATCTCTTTGCATGCCTCCCTGACAACCCTGACATGATCCGGTGACATCCGGGATATGATTGTCCTCCGGGATGCCTGGACTGCTCTTTTGGCGATCTCCACGAGCTCGGCCGGCGCTTTCCCTTCTGCAAGGATGACCTCGGGTATCCCGCACCGGGCTGCCCTCCCCAGGTCAAGCCGTGCGAGATCCTCCACCTCCTCGATCCGCAGCCCCTCGATTTCAGCAGCTGCCTCTTCGAGCGTGAGGCACCCTTCCGAAAAACCGGTCAGCACTTCCCTGAGCCTGCGGTTCGGCACCATGATGTGATAATTAAGATATGGGCCCCGGTATAATAAGTGATGTAACAGCAATGAGCTACCTGGTATACGTTGCCGCGTTTGGTTGCGGCGTGGTTTTTTTCCTGTGGTTCCGTGACATGCGCATATTTACACGGACTGCCCTTCCCGGTTACAGGAAGGCTGCATACCGCGGTGTCCTGTACAGCGCCCTTTCCCTCCTTGGTTTTTTCTTCACGTACACGTCAGGTCCTGCATTTCCAACCGAACTCATCGGCCTTGGGATCATCCTTGCCGCCCTCTACCTGCAGGGCAGGGTGGAACGGGAGAGGGTCTTTGCCGGGAGTGACTGGTGGGACCGCCTCCTGGGCAAAGCACCGCGTTCAACGAAAAACCGCACGCAGGAGGGGTGATATTTCCCATGCTCCAGAGACCAAGAGGTACACGTGATTTTCTCCCTGCTGAAATGGAACAGCGGCGCAGCGTTGAGAACGCGATGCGCAGGATAGCCCATATCTGGGGTTACAGGGAAGTCTGTACCCCGACATTCGAAGAACTGGAACTCTTCACTCTCCGGTCTGGTGAGGGAATAATTGAGGAGATGTATGTCTTCGAGGACAAGGGGGGAAGGAAACTCGCCCTCCGGCCCGAGGTCACTGCATCCGTGCTCCGTGCGTACGTGAACGTGGGAAAAACCCTCGCAAAACCACTTCGCTGGTACTATTTTGCTGACTGTTTCCGGTACGAGAGACCCCAGAAGGGGCGTTACAGGCAGTTCTGGCAGTTCGGGGTTGAACTGATCGGCCAGGACACACCCCTTGCAGAGGCAGAGGTGATCATGCTCGCAAAAGACCTTCTTTCTGCGAGCGGTATTGCATTCACGTTGCATGTAGGACACCTTGGATTCATGCGGGCACTCCTCGAAGGACTGTCACCGGAAGACCAGAAAAAGGTCAGGATACTCCTCGATAAGAAGAATTATGACGGCCTGTCCGCCTTCCTTTCCTCCCGGGGAGAGAGCGATCTTTTTGACAGGCTGACAGCACTCGTGGAGAGCAGGAACCTCGATGATGCCCTTGCAATCACGGGCAACATACCGGGAAAAGAGAGGATACGCGAACTTTTTGCAATCCTGGACCAGGCAGGTGTTCCCTATACCCTCGATCCCGGTATTGCCCGTGGCCTTGATTACTATACCGGCTTGGTCTTTGAGGCCTTCGCCGAGAACCTGGGGGCAGAAAACCAGATCGCCGGAGGGGGGACATACCGCCTGGCCCACCTCTTCGGCGGAGAGGACACTCCTTCATGTGGTTTTGCCATCGGATTTGACAGGGTGATGGTGGCAAGGGGAGACATCCCGGCGACGCCGGTGGTCCGTGTTGGGGTCGCGCATACACCTGAAGCACGCGACTGGGCTTTGCATGTCGCAGCGGCGTTTCGCACTGCAGGGATCCGCACGGAGAGTGACCTTTCCGGTAAGACCCTCAGCCAGCAGATCTCCTCCATTTCCCGGACTGCAGACTTTGCCCTGATTATCGGCCGCCGCGAACAGGAGAAAGGATCCGTGACCCTCAAGGACCTCCGCTCCGGGACCCAGAAGGAACTGTCCCTTGCAGAGGCGATCGCCGAGGTGAATGGCGATGACTCTTGCCGATGAACTGGCAAGACAGCAGAGGAGCATCAGCGTTGCAGAGTTTTTCGAGAAAAACAAGCACCTTCTCGGTTTCGACTCTCCCACCAGGGGAGTCATCACAACGATCAAGGAGGCAGTTGACAATGCACTCGACGCATGCGAGGAGGCAGGTGTCCTCCCGGACATCTACATCCGGGTGACGCGGACAGGCCCGGACACCTTTCGGATAAGCGTCGAGGACAACGGTCCGGGAATCGTCCCGGACCAGGTGCCGTACGTCTTTGGAAAACTCCTCTATGGCTCGAGGTTTCACCAGATCCGGCAAAGCAGGGGACAGCAGGGGATAGGGATCAGTGCAGCCGTTCTCTATGCACAGCTGACGACAGGGCTTCCAACGCTTGTAATATCCCGCACGGGCCCGGAGGAGGAGGCTTTCAGGTTCCTCATCCAGATAGACATCCAGACAAACGAACCGGTCATCATCCGGAAGGAAGCGGTCGATTGGGACAGGACGCACGGGACACTCGTCCAGGTAGAGTTCCGGAGCACGATTGCCGCGAAAAAGAAGCTCCTCGAGTATCTCAAATACACGTCCATCGTCAACCCCCACGCCAGGATAATGGTCGAGATGGAGGGGGAGACGGTCCTCTTCGAACGCATCAGTGACGAGGCCATCGCGTGCCCCAAGACCATCATGCCTCACCCGCACGGGATAGAGATCGGCCAGCTGATGAGGATGATTGCCGGATCCAGGGGGACTTGTGGGGAATTCCTGGTAACCAGCTTCTCCCGCGTCGGAAAGAAGACAGCCCACGAGATCTGCAGGGCAGCAGGGATATCTCCGGATTCTCCGGTCACGGCTCTTTCCCCCCCGGAGCAGAAAAAACTCCTCTCTGCAATGCAGAATGCGAAGGTCCCTGCACCAACGACCCAGGTCTGTCTCTCCCCCATCGGGGAAGATCTCATCGTCCGGTCCCTCGAGAAGGAGTTCCAGATGGACTTCGTAAAAGCAAGAACACGGCCCGGTTCAGTCTATTCCGGCCACCCCTTTCTCGTCGAAGCTGCCATCGGTTACGGGGGTAAACTGCCCGCCGATGGAAATGCAATAATCCTCCGCTTCGCCAACCGTGTCCCCCTTATGTACCAGCAGGGGGCCTGCGCGATTACAGGGTGTATTGCCGGGGTCACCTGGAAAAACTACAATGTTGCCCAGGCCGGTCTTCCCACCGGCCCGCTTCTCATCATGGTCCACGTCGCGTCCACGAACGTGCCCTTCACGAGCGAGAGCAAGGATGCAATCGCCGGTATCCCCGAGATTGAACGAGAAATTACCCTCGTCCTCCAGGAGCTCGGCCGCGAGCTCAAGACGTACCTCTCGCGGAGGGACAAAAGCCGGCTCGCGGAGGACCGGGCGAGGGCCGTCTGTGCAATCATCCCGGACATTGCATCGAAGGTTGCGGAAATCGTGGAGCTCCCGGTCCCTGACACATCGCTGATCGAGGGCAGGCTCATGCGCAGGGTCGTCGTGAAGAAGATGAGCCGGGACGGACGTGTCACCATCGAAGTCAGGAACCATACGATGACAAACAATGTACTCTCTCTCTATGACATCTCGCGAAACCCCGCAGAAGACGCACGGCCCGCACCTACCTTCGTAACAGAACTGGATGGGGAGTACACGCGGGTGTGGCAGCTCGAAATTCCCCCCGGTGGCGTATGGACAGCTGAATACTCGGGAACAGGCGGAGGTACCGTCCAGGTCAGGGGAATACCGCCTGAGAACATCGCGGTGGTGGATCTTGACACAGAGTGAGGCGCTCGAAAAGCGGGCATACGAGAGGCTGATGGCAATAGCCATGCAGTGGTACCGGCAGATGGCCGGGGGGAACATCCCCTCCATCACGCTGCCGACCCGGACGAAGCAGAACATCGCCTACGACGATGAGTCCGAGGTTTGGAAACTGGGTGACCGCGAGAGCGTCCGGTCAGCACATACTGCGCGGAGTGCACTCCACCTCCTCAAGATGTCGTACGTGATCGGGTTCTTAAAGACCCAGCTTCGCGAAAACCGTTCTTCAACCCTGAGGGAACTGTATTACATCTCCGAGGGTTGGAAAAAAGCAAAGTTCTCGGCCCAGGACGAGAGCAACTACCTCATCGAAGATCTCGAGATACTGACGGATCTCCAGCGTGAAGCATTCCACCTGCGGCCGGAAGAGGATGGTGCAACCATATTCGGCCCTCTCCGCCTCAAGGAGATGACACGGAGGGGGGAGAGAGTGATCCACTGCCGGGACGATGTGGGCGAGGCAGGATACCAGATTCCATGCAACGTGGAGAACGTGGAACTTCTTGACCATGACGCCAGTTGCGTCATCGCGATCGAGACGGGGGGCATGTATGCACGACTCATTGAAAACGGGTTCGACGAGGAGTACCGTGCCATCCTCGTGCACCTGAAGGGTCAGCCCGCCCGTTCAACCCGCCGCATGCTCCACAGGCTGTCTGACGAGTTCAACCTTCCCGTCTACGTCTTTACCGATGGTGATCCCTGGTCCTACCGGATTTATGCCAGTGTCGCCTACGGGGCCATCAAGAGCGCACACATGTCCGAACTCCTGGCGACGCCGAAAGCCCAGTTCATCGGCGTCCAACCGAGCGACATCAGGGATTACAACCTTCCTGCAGATGCCCTGACGGAAAAAGACGTTGCCGCACTCCAGAGCGAACTCACGGATCCCCGTTTCGGATCCGATTACTGGAAAGAGCAGATCAGGCTGCAACTGGCCCTCAATCTCAAGTCAGAACAGCAGGCTTTTGCAGCACGGGGTCTTGACTTCGTCACCCGCGAGTACCTCCCGCGGCGGCTCTCGGAGATGGGGCTCGTCATCCGATCATGAACCTGAATATTATCCATGAGATCAGGAGCATGATGGCGGAGTATTTCAATCCCGCAGTGACCCGTCCCTCACCCATCTGACCTGCCACGAGGCCGGAGAAGATTCCCTGGATCATTGCCGCGTGCGAGAAGAGCCGTGTATAGAAGAATAAATCGATGTTTCCGATGAACGAAGCAGCACCGGCACCGGCAGACTCCGCGGCACTTCCCGCCGTGGCCATCGTGCTCAGAAACGTGCTCACCAGGATGAATATGACAAAGACGAAGACGAGGAACGAGATGAGCACGATGATGACGTAAATGAGCATGTTGTTGCGCCGTTCCGTTCGGAGAGCAAGCACCTCGTATGTATCCCGCGCCGCTGCCCGGAGAACCTCGCTCACATCACCCCCGGCCTTGCTCGCCTTTGCGATGAGGTCGATGCTCCTGTCTGCAAGAGGGGTCCCAAGACGGGTCCGGAACCTCTGGATTGCCTCTATAAACGTTGTATTCCATGACATCTCATTGTCGAGGCGCCGAATGAACGGTGTCAGTGTGCTATATTCCCCCTGGGCAACGAGGTGGATGGCGTTTGGGAGAGTCATACCACTGTCGTTCATTCCTGCAAGGTCGCGGAAGAAGTTGGGCAGTGCTTCCTCAAGGTTCTTTATCCTGCGATTCTCCCGGAAATCCATCAATGCAACGGGGACTATCGCAACGAGGATGGAGAAAACAACGACATCGTCCACGAGGGTTGTCGAGAAGAGCACACCCATCCCGTAATCCCTGATTGCAAGCGCCGTGCCCAGTACAAAAACGATGATTGAAGCAGGGAGGGAGACAATAAGGATATTGAGGGGTTTTTCGAGGAGGACTGCAACAGGGTGCTTGATGACACGCATCACCCCTGACCGCTCTGCACGGACTTTCTCCAATTTCCTGATGATTTCTTCCTGTTCACGGGCAAACTTCCCGATTTCTGCCGGGGAAAGGTCTATGCCTGCAGGCTTCTTCCTTGAGAAAAGCCCCCCGATACCTGCAGCTTTTCCACCGGAATCCGTGGCATGCATGGAGGGGGGAGACGGGGAAAAGGGCTGTTTCTCCTTCTTTTCCTGTGCAGGCGGGACTCCCGTTTTTCCACTTTC